>JAYFMV010000020.1:0-23145 GCA_042408245.1 Potamolinea sp. | reverse complement strand
AACAAAATAGTATTGATTATCCCCACAAATGGTGTAGCAATTTCTGACTGGAAAAACCTGACAGATAGCAATGTCAAGCAAGTAGCTGTCGCTGAACCGGCAAGCGTACCAGCAGGGAAATACGCTCAAGAAGTCCTAACTTCCCTGGGTATTTTTGACAAAGTAAAACCCAAAACCGTCTTCGCTAAAGATGTCCGTCAGGTTCTCAATTATGTAGAAACAGGAAATGTTGATGCTGGGATCGTCTATGAAACCGACGCCAAACTATCAAATAAAGTCAGAGTAGTAGCGATAGCAGCAGATAACTTACATTCGTCGATTGTCTATCCCGTCGCTGTACTGAAACTCAGCCAAAATCAGACTGTAGCCAGAGAATTCATCCAGTTTCTCGACAGCAAACAATCAACAGATGTATGGGAAAAGTATGGATTTAAACGGCTTGCTCCTCAAGCTAATTAGAAATACCATCATCAAATGAATATAAGCTGGTTAGTTAACAAAAAATTGGGAGAATCCTGGCAATGCAATTTGACTTATCTCCCCTATGGATATCGCTAAAAACTGCATCCCTAGCCACCCTCATCACCTTTTTTCTGGGAATTGCAGCAGCCTACTGGATGATTGGCTATCGCGGTAAAGCAAAGGCTTTAATTGAGGGATTTTTCATTTCACCCCTCGTTTTACCGCCAACTGTAGTGGGATTTTTATTACTATTACTGTTTGGGAAAAACGGTCTAATTGGTCTGCCGTTGCAGTATTTTGGAGTAACCCTAATTTTTTCCTGGCCAGCGACCTTAATTGCAGCAACAGTGGTGGCTTTTCCGTTAATGTACAAAACGGCTTATGCTGCCTTTGAGCAAATCGATAGTAACATCCTCCTTGCAGCCCGCACTCTGGGAGCCTCTGAAGGGACAGTTTTTTGGCAAGTCACTTTACCCCTAGCAACCCCTGGGATCATGGCTGGGACGATTTTAGCCTTTGCTAGAGCCTTGGGTGAATTTGGTGCGACGCTGATGTTAGCTGGAAATATCCCAGGAAAAACAAAGACTATCCCAATGGCGATTTTTTTTGCTGTGGAAGCAGGGAATATGGGGGAAGCTTTGCTCTGGGTGTTAATTATTTTGGCAATTTCTCTGGGTGCGATCGCTCTTGTCAATTTATGGTCTAAATCTCAACACCGTCACCAAAAACCCTTAACACTTCATCGGGAAGCAGTGACTCTAGATTCTGGATTTTCGACAACCGATTCTGGATTGTTTCTGGAAATTCACAAGGATCTCTCCAGCTTTAAACTGTCTGTTGCTTTCTGTACTGATCGTGAAACACTGGGAATTTTGGGTGCTTCTGGTTCCGGAAAAAGCATGACTTTGCGCTGTATTGCAGGTTTAGAAACTCCTTCTAGCGGTCGTATCGTTTTGAACGGTAAGGTGCTTTTCGATTCCCAAAAAGGTATCAATTTGCCCAGTAGTCAGCGTCAGATTGGCTTTTTGTTTCAAAATTACGCTTTGTTTCCTCACCTGACAGTAGCTCAAAACATCGCCTTCGGCTTGCAAAAATTGCCCAAATCTGAACGTCAACGAAGAGTAGCAGAACAACTCGCTCAAGTTCAACTACAAGGTATGGAAGACCGAAGACCCCATCAACTTTCTGGAGGTCAGCAACAGCGAGTTGCTTTGGCCAGGGCTTTGGCTATTGAACCTGTAGCTTTGTTGCTTGATGAACCGTTTTGTGCACTCGATACTCACTTGCGTAGTCAGATGGAGAAGCAGTTGATTTCGCTTTTGACTACGTATCAGGGAGTGACTTTGTTTGTCACCCACAATTTGGAAGAAGCTTACCGAGTCTGTAAGAATCTTTTGGTACTGTCGGAAGGAAAGGCGATCGCTACTGGCCCCAAAGAGAATATCTTCGAACGACCGGCAACTTTCACCGTCGCTCAACTAACTGGGTGTAAGAACTTCTCCCAGGCCCGTGCTCTTTCACCACAGCTAGTGGAGGCTGTGGATTGGGGCTGTACTTTACAAATTATTGAGCCTATCCCAAAAACCTTGACTTATGTGGGCATTCGTGCAAATCATCTGGTTTTTACCGATGACCCAACTGTTGAGAATACCTTCCCTGTCTGGCTTGTCCAAACTAGCGAAACACCTCATCGAGTAACACTTTATCTCAAGCTTTATCGTCCTGCTAGCCACCTTAAAGACTACAACTTAGAAGCGGAAGTACCGAAAGAAAAATGGAATATTCTCAAAGACAGACCCTTACCTTGGCTAATTCATTTTAATCCGCTACGGATTTTTTTGATGGAAAGTTGATCAATTTAACCAACTTAGAACAATTTAGAACAGTTCACAAAATATAGATAAATATCCATTTGTGAGTTTCTTTAGGCTGTAGAAAAGCCATTGGTCGTTTCCTCCTACCTTGTTATCTAGGAACAGACGAGTAACTGCGCTCCTGAGTAATTTCAGGATTTATGAGCTTTCATACTTTAGTGCACCGCTAAGATAAAACTGGTAAAACTTTTCCTCGCAGTACAGCTAAATCTTCCTCATCCAGTTCTGCTGGTATCCCACTGCGAATTAGTTCAGCAAACTCTTCATTTGGCACCATAATTGTCAGCGTATACAAGCGACTTTTCCCCGTGTTTTCGATTGTATGAATTCCAGTTGGAGGCACTAACAGACTATCACCTTCCTGAATTGGTATCGTCTTGCCATCACAAGTTGCCCGTCCTTCTCCTTTGAGGATGAAAAACATTTCCGCCGCGTACATATGTCGGTTGGGAGGTGTCTTGCCGCCGACATCGAAAATTTCGATACAGCAGGTAAATGAGACATTATCTCTGAGCGGATCGAAGGCTATTGCTAACTTATTACTGGAATCAGGACTAATCCGATAAACTTGGTATTCTTGGGGAGACTTGGCAATGGGAATCATGCAACGAGAGTTGGTCATTTTCATAGTGGTTTTCTCCTATTTTCTGCTTTACCTGATCGTTCAATTAGTAATTAGTGGATTAAATCATACCTATTGACTTTGCTCTTACCTTGGCTCGTTTTCTCCATTGTGCAAGGCTTATCGAATTTAGAACACTCAAGTTATTTGAGTTAAGATGTAAGTTAAATTTTATATTTCTAAAGACATATATTTCTAAAAAATTATCTTCCTAAAGACATAGCTTTCAGACATAGCTTGGGATGGAGTAAAGGGCAGAAGTGATCCATGCTACTCTTTAGCAAGTATGTTCATATAACACTCAAGTAACTGTTAAGACTAAAGCTCTCGCTTAAGACTCGCTCTATCATCTACTGCGGCTGCTTTGCCTATGGATTATTCCAAAGTGTCCAAATATAAGAACAATAGTTCCGCTGCAGGGCGGATGCGAGGCGTAATCTTATCACCGATAGGATGGCAACGATTTCAAGCAGCAAAACAGCAAGCAGAAGCCCAAGAGACTTGGGGCAAGCATTTTACCCAAGAAGAATTGAGAGATCGCAGCGCACTCTCCCTCAATACCCTCTCCCGAATTTTCAAGCGCGAACAGGGAGTCGATCGCCAGTCGTTAGAATATCTGTTCCGGGCCTTTGGGTTGGAATTAACAACAGCCGACTTTACATCCGCCACTGCGTCAGGGGAAGCTTCGGAAAGCCTGCGGGCAAATCCTCAACAAGATTGGGACAATGCTGCCGATACATCGGTATTCTACGGACGCGAGACAGAACTAGCGCAACTGTGGCAGTGGATTGTGGACGATCGATGCCGCTTTGTCGCTTTTCTAGGAATTGGAGGAATTGGCAAAAGTACGATCGCCATCAAAGCTGCACTCCAGATGCAGGCAGAATTTGAAATTGTGGTGTGGCGAAGTCTCTCCAACGCGCCACCATTAGAAGAACTTCTATCTAGTCTGCTGAAATTTTTGATGCCAGTCTGCGGGGAAGATCCTGTTATTCCCACCACGCTTGATGAAAAGTTCTCTAAGTTAATGCAGTATTTGCGATCGCACCGCTGTCTGTTGATTCTCGATAACGCTGAAATTATTTTGCACAGTGAGCAAGTAGGACTTTGGCGATCAGGTTATGAAGCCTACGGACAATTGCTCAGAAGCATTGGAGAGACACCCCACAAAAGCTGTTTGTTGCTCACCAGTCGCGAAAAGCCACGGGAAATTGCCCTGATGGAAGGTGAACAAAGCGTAGTAAAATCGCTTCTTTTAAGTGGACTCACCCTTGATGATGGACGCGCTATCTTTCAACAAAAGGGAGCATTTACGGGTTCTGAAACTGAATGGAATAGTCTGATCGATCATTATGGCGGCAATCCTTTGGCGCTGAAGATGGTGGCAGCAGCTACCCAAGAACTTTTTAACGGCAGCATTACAGATGTTTTAGCTTATCTTGATCGGGGAAGTTTTGTATTTGAAGACATCCGCGATTTACTCGCTCGTCAGTTCGATCGCCTGTGCGAAAACGAACAGAAAACATTGTTCTGGTTTGCAATTCACCGCGAAGCCGTTTCGATCGCAGAAATTAGCGAAAGTACGATCGATCTTGTTTCTAGGCAAAGCGTACCTCAACAAGTAAACTCGCTGCTGAGGCGATCTTTAATAGAAAAAACGGATGGGTTATTTTTCTTGCAGCCTGTCGTGATGGAATATGTCACAGCACGATTTATTCAGCAAGTTTGCACAGAATTTGAAAGTGGTGAAATTGACATATTGCAAAGTCATTGTTTGCTTCGAGTGCAGGCAAAAGATTATGTGCGATCGATGCAATTGCGGTCGCTCGTACAACCTGCAATCGAACGGCTCCTGCGTCGTTTTGGCAGCGTGTCAGAGATTGAGACAATAGCAAAGAAACTATTAGCACAGCAGCGGCAAAAACCGGGGTACATCGCAGGCAATCTGATCAATCTTCTGGTGCAGTTTCAAGTAGATTTAAGTGGTTATGACTTTTCGGAATTAGCGATCGCCGAAGCCGACTTGCGGCAGGTTAATTTGGCTGGGGTCAATTTTGAAAATGCCGATTTAAGCACATCCATTTTTTCAGAGACAGTAGGGATGACCCTGTCGATCGACATCAGCCCAGACGGTCAAATCGTTGCAGTCGGTGATTCAAACGGCTTAGTGTATCTATGGAACATCACCACAACTCAACTATTAGCAACCTTGAAAGGTCACACAAACTGGGTGTGGTCAGTTGCCTTCAGTCCCGATGGCAATACCTTAGCCAGCAGCGGTAATGATGCTGCGGTGCGGTTGTGGGATGTGCGTCAGGGAAAGTGCTTGCGGGTTTTAACCGGGCATGCAGGTTGTGTTTGGTCTGTGAGCTTTAGTCCCGACGGTCAGATGTTAGCCAGTGGTGGTAACGATCGAACCGTGCGAGTGTGGAATATGCAAGGGGAATGTCTCCAGATCTTGAAAGGGCACACGCAAAACGTTCATGGGGTTGACTTCTGTCGGGACAATCAAACCTTAGCCAGCGGCAGCCAGGATGCCTCGATTCGGATTTGGAATGCGATCGATGGGAACTGCTTAGCTGTATTGCAGGAGGATACCGATGTAGTTCGCTGCGTGCGGTACAGCCCGGACGGTCAAACCCTTGCTTCCGGCAGTTATGAATCGATTCGACTGTGGAGCGGGCTACCTCACGCTACAGCCAGTTCATCAAATCCTGATGTCAAGGTACTGCACGGACATACCAATTTGGTTTGGAGCATTGCCTTTAGCCCGGATGGTGATATTTTGGCCAGTGGAAGTGACAATGGCACTGTGCGCCTCTGGAATATTCAATCGGGACAATGTATCAATGTTCTGGACTGTGGGTCTAGCGAGATTTTTGCGATCGCGATCGTCGGTCAACTGCTGGTGAGTGCCAGCCTGGATCGGACTGTGCGACTGTGGAATCTGGAGGGACAAAGCCTCAAAACATGGTGCGGACATACCAACGGTATTCGTTCCCTGAGCCTGAGTCCAGACGGTCAAACCCTTGCCAGTGGCAGTCAGGATCGAGCGCTCCACTTGTGGAATTTGCAAGTTGATGAAGATAGCGAGCCCCTGAGTCCCTGCAAAACCTTCGAGCGAGCGACCAGTTGGTCTTCTGCTGAAAGCTTTAGCATGGATGGTCAAACTGTGGCGACCAATGGAGACGATGGCTCGTCGATCGCCATCTGGGATGTACAAACAGGGCATCTCGTCGCTCGGTGGTTGGGTCATGACGCGCTCGTGTCGGCAGTTCTGTTTAGTCCGGGGGGTCAAATCCTGGCAAGCAGTAGTTACGATCGCACCGTGCGACTGTGGGACGTACAAACTCATCAATGTTTGCGGGTGTTGCGCGGTCATCAGGATAGCGTTCGGGCGATCGCCTTTGATCCAAAGGGTCAAATTCTAGCCAGTGGCAGTGTTGACCAAACCATCCGCATTTGGGACGTGCAAACCGGAGAGTGTCTGCGGGTATTGCAGGGACACACAGGCGCAGTTTTTACGCTGGCATTTGATCCCAAGGGTCAACTGTTGATCAGCGGTTGTTATGACCAAACCATCCGCATTTGGGATGTGCAAACCGGGGAGTGTTTGCGGGTTGTGCGGGGACATACCGGTGGAGTGTGGTCTGTTGCCATCAGTCCCGATGGTAAAATCTTGGCAAGTGCAAGTGACGATCAAACGGTTCGACTGTGGAATCTGCGTTCCTGGGATTGTCTTCAAGTGTTGGACGAGCATACAAGTTGGGTAACTTCGATACTTTTTAGCTCTGATGGTCAAATTGTATTGAGTGGTAGTCTCGATCGCACAATTAAACTCTGGGACGTGAAGACAGGACGCTGTATGAGAACCTTGATGGTCGATCGCCTCTATGAAGGCATGAATATTCAAGGAGCAATTGGCTTGACGATCGCTCAAAAAGTCACTCTGAAAGCTTTAGGTGCAAGGTCTTCTATTTCTTGAGATAAAAAGCATCTCCCCAAGTTCCTCCTTCCCAATTAGTTTCAACACGGGTTAAATCAAAATTTTTCAAGAAATCGTCTAATTGCTCAACTCGAACACAATTAGAATAGAGTTCATCTCGATTTACCTCCGTGAGAATCCCAGATATGTTGGTGAGGGTTTCGCGACTGCCTTTCAAAACTTCTAGTTCGTAGCCTTGAACGTCAATAGTGAGGAAATTATAGTTCTCTTTTTCGGACAAGAAATCGTCAAGTCTGACCATCTCAACAATTTCTTCTTGGTCAAAAACAATCTGAGGATATTGTTCTAAATGTTTCTGGGGTTTTAAGATGGAGGATGACATACCATTATTGGCACTTTCGACATACATTTTGACTTTCTTATTTTCATTGCCCAAGGCGAGTTGAAACAGCTTGGCTTTCTCGCCCACATGAGTTTTAAGAATTTCAAAGTTTTGTCCAAGCGGCTCAAAGAAAATTAGGTTAGCTATGCCTAATTTTTGGTAAATTTCATATTCTTGTCCGTAATGAGCGCCAACATGAATCAAACCCTTAATTTTCACCTGGTATTTCTGAACAAGTTCCTCCAAGTTAAGGGAAAGATTTTTAGCTCCTACCGGGCCCACATTACCAAACATTTTTGACACTTCCTCTTATTATTGTAATAAAAAGCTTTACGGCGCTGTCGGTACACTAAGAAAGCAGAAGTCATTGCACCAATCAACGTGCTCGCATTACTTTTATCTGTGCTTTCATGATTTTCTCTCCTAATTACCATACAGATCTACCCCACTGAGCATATATCCCCATCGCCGCTGCAGCTCTATGTATGATTCGTAATTTCAGTGGGTTATTTGCAAAATCTTGTCTGGCACCCCGAAGTAATTGCAAACCAAAACCAACTGGATTGCCGTCCCTGTTTCCATGTCGCGGGTGTGACACCTCGGCACTCCTGCTACGAGCATCTATCAGAATTTGACGTGCTGCATTATATTGACCGTCACTAATTCGCCCTGGTAGTTGTGGAGGTCTGTTTTCGCGCTTTCTGCGACCTCCACGGCGTTCCAACTGTTCCCCTTCAAAGTCTCCCTCGAAATAAGCTTCTAACTCTTCAGCAATATCCTCAAAAGATATACTCTCCAGGTCAGGAACTCGCTCTTCCTCAATAGCTTCTAATTCCTCTGGTAAAAACTCTAAACTCTCCAGTTCTGCTTCTGAAAAAAATTCAATTTGTTCAACTATCTGTGCTTTCATGATTTTTACTCTTATTGTTAAAGAGAATTGAAATCCTCAGTTAAGCCTGTTCAAAAACAACCTTTTTCACCTCGATTTTGGGAATTTTAATCATGTGATATGGATAAGTCATCGCCTCTGTCACGAAGTCTCCAGAATTAGGCTGGCGATACTGAACGATAATTACCAATGAGGGCAAGTCTTTGGTCTGAAAGTTTCTGGTTTCGACAGCCACAATCTCAACTGAGTAACCGCCACTAGACTTCTCTCCAGCAAAGACGGCAACTACGTTGTAGCTTGTAAAATCCACTTTGGGAACAGGTGGTGGTGGCTCGGTATTAGAGGTGTGTTGTTGCCAAAGATCAACCCATCGTTCTTGGTTGTTAATCAACATTTGACTGGCGCTTTGATAACCACTATCAGTACCCCGTGCGATCGTTGTGAAATCAATGTTCATCTTGACTTTCAATCTCCTGACTAGGTGTGGGCTGCCCAGTAGAGCAACGTTTTAAGTAAATGCCGATTTCAACTACTACTTATTTTTGAAGACTGGGAAATTGATGGGTTAGCTTGTAGGGGCGAGTTTTCTTCTTTCCGGTCGGGGTGGTGAAGTTGAGGTTTAAAGTAAGCTGACATTGAGGCGACTTAAACTTTGAAGGCACCTCAATCCCAAAATCGCGGGTTGCTTCTGCGCCGACTCGCAACGTACCATAACTTTGTTGGGCGCTCTTCACCGTAATGCCGTCAGGGCCAACCAAGCTTGCTTTCACAGCTTGCATTGTTTCGTCACCAGTGTTTCGCACGGTAATATTGAGCTGCTCAAGTAGCGTCCATTCTTTAACCGCTTGTCTGGGGGTAATTTTCTCCGCCTCCGCGAGCGGTTGTCCTGCTAGCTGCAACGCTTTGACAGCATCCACCAATCCCACACCCTGAGCATTCTCATCGAATTCAGACGACTCCAGTTTCTTGGCAGATTGCATCAGAATTTTCTTGACCTGCAAAGGTTGGAGCTTTGGATAACGCTCCAAGATCAAGGCAGCAATCCCAGCAACATGGGGGGCTGCCATACTGGTACCTGGCATCTTCTTATGGGTCCCACCCGGTATGGCAGACATAATCCAGTCACCAGGTGCCAGGATATCCGGCTTGGATCGTTCGTCACTCGTTGGGCCACGACTGCTAAAAGGCAAAACGCTCTTACTATCACGGCTGGACGCTCCTACCACAATCACATCACCTCTGGCATCTGCCGGAAGGGTGATGCTTCCCGGTCCAGGTCTTTTAGTACCATCGTTCCCCGCGCTTTTCACTAACACTAAGCCCAGTTTCGTCGCTCGTTCAGCAGTTTCGGAAACAACGCTGTTGCCATCAAGCGTTGGGCTGGGCGATCCCCAACTACAGTTGGCAATCCGCAATCGCTTCTCTTGCTGCATATCCTTGACTACATCTTCAATAGCATCGGCACCCCTGGATTCGCTCGATTCTCCAGGTTGAGTAGGGAAAATTTTATAGCTCCAGATTTCTGCATCAGGTGCCATACCTTTGTATTTGGAGCCATTACCTGCGATGATTCCCGCTACATGGGTTCCATGGGGATGCGGGTTTCCCCAATCTTCCTGGGTGTAATTCTTTTTGTGAACCACACGACCTTTAAGGTCAGGATGGTTAATGTCAACTTCTCCATCTAGGACAGCGATGATTATACCTTTACCTGTGCCAACTAATCCTTGGGTTCTGGCTTCAACCACGCCCACCGCTACAGCGCTTTGATCAAGTTCCAAATTTAAGGGCTTATCAAATTCTATTTGTTCTACATCGCTGCGACTGGCAATTTGTTTAATTTCGGCTGGGGTAAGGTTTGCCACGACAGCATTCCCCAATCTTAAATGTTCTCCTGTCTCTGCATTTGGCAACTCTTCCAAGAGTGATTCGATCGATTCATTAGACAAGCTTTCAAATTCATCAAACTCCTGGAATTCAAATTCTTCCCCGCGTTTCTCGTAAGATTCTGACAAATCTATAAACTCTTCGTAGAAATTGTCGAAGGACTTAGTCGGTTTGTAATGAACAATCACCCGTTGGCGCGTAGTACATTCGAGACCGCCATCTTCAGCTAGGATTTGATACTCTAAAAAATCTTCAAGTTTTTCATCAACTTCGACTCCCCACTTATCACGAACTTCCCGTGAAGCTGTTTCGAGTTGCTGATTTGTTAGGTAAAAATCATCTTCTAAAATCATCGCATTTTACCTGCTGATATTGATGAAATGAGAGGGAAAACAGACAATAGCTCCCAATCCCCCCTCGCATCAGGAGAGAAATCGCAGAACGTAGACGCCAAGAGGTTGGTCGTCAGATATCGTCCGTCTGCAGGGAAATTTAGTTACCTTCTTCCCTCAACTGGTGAGTCACACCTTACCCCTTATCGACGACGACGAGCAGCCCTAGCCCTGTATACATTCGCTCCCGCTGATACAGCACCAAACAACAAACCCAACAAAGGAAGAAATTCGGGCGCTTCTTCGACTTCCTCTGCTTTGACTCCGACCTCTCTGCAAAGGGGATTAAACAGAGCAACAGTCACCCCAGGAACGTAGATGGGAGCCATCCAGCGGAAATAAGTTGGCAGCACCTTAGCCACGCTGGGTGTAAGCAGTTGGGCGATCGCCGTTGGACCTTTGCGAGTAGCAGCTTGCAGTTTGGCACGAGTTTTAGCGTTACTCATGCTTTTTTTCACCAACTTCTTGACGATAATTGTGAAGGTTTTAAGCAACTGCTTGTTCACAATTTTGCTCTGGTTGAAACTGGTGTTACCATTTCCATACCCATTGGCTTCCACTCCCTCCATCAAACTCTCCAGAGACTCGGCTACGCTTTCGGAATTAACATCCTCTAAATTGCTGCCCTCCATTAACTCAGCTTCAATGCTTTCCACGTCTTCCGTAGCGAATTCTAGGCTCTCAGCATCTGTCTCAGTAAATTGTTCAAAATCGGCTTCGATTGATAAAGTATTTGCCATGATTGTTTCCTTTGTTGAGTTGATTTTATTGCCAGTTATGACGGTTTGTTATTGAGTCCAATACAGACCTAACCCCCAGCCCCTTCCCAAGTAGGGAAGGGGAGTAAAACTTAAATTCAAAGCCTCTTTCTTCTTAGGAGAAAGGTCAAAAATGTACTGAACCCAACCGAGAACTGCTATCAGTTTGGGATTGAGACAACGAAATGTTATTCTGTGTTGAACAGAAGCTTTAAAAGACTAATTTAAAACCCCCACTCGGATGCCAATTCTGGCGATGCTTCAACTTCCTCGGCTTTGACCCCAGCTTGTTTGCGGACAGGGTTAAACAGGACGCGAGTAACCGGAGGAACGTAGATGGGAGCCATCCAGCGGAAATAGCTTGGGAGCATCTTAGTCACACCGGGAGTAATTAATCGAGCGACCGCTTGTGGTCCTTTTTTAATGGCTGCCTTGCAGTTTGGTACGAGTTTTAGGGTTGCTCGTGATTTTCTTGATTAATGTTTTGACAATAACCGTGAAGGTTTTCAGCAACTGCTTGTTAGTAGAACTGCTGGGAGTGCGACGGGGCCGTCCATAGCCATTTCGATAGGGATTTGCTTTAATTCCCTCCATTCCTTCCATTCCCTCCATTCCCTCCATAAAACTCTCCAGTGATTCTGCTACAGCTTCGGGCTTAACATCTTCCAAATTCGATTCCATCGACTCCATTGACTCAGTTCCAATGCCTTCCAAGTCTTCTGTAGCGAATTCCAGGCTCTCAATATCTGCCTCGGTAAATTGTTCAATATCTGCTTCGACTGTGAATGGTGCCATGATATTTTCCTTCCCTGTTTTTCTGTGGAATAAAGTCAAGCGTGTTTGCTTTCCTTCTCACCTATTCTTGAACTTTTATTGAAGACCGACCACTCAAGTTCTTTGAGTTAAGATGCAACTTAATTCTGCTGTATGAATGCCTGAATATTCAAGGAAAAACAAGCTTGACGGACGCCCAAAAAATCACCCTTAAAGCATTAGGGGCGTTGGCGTAGCCTTCGCTTAGTGTGTATCGAATAGTAAGGCTATTAACTTAACTCAGAGCTTAAATGGCGGATCTTGAGTGGTGAAATTCCAAGATTTTTTTGCAGACTGAGTTCATGTGGCAACAGCTTATGCACCGACTAATTTAGGATAAAAACAATGGCTGAAATGATTGTCTTTGCCGATTCCAATTTTCGAGGAAGTTGAGGTAGCTTTACCCAAGACTTGCCTAATGTCGGAAATTTGCGGAACGACAAAATTACATCTGCATTACACCCGTTGACCTTTATTGCCAATGGTGGTAATGAGGGCTTTTGATACGAAACAGTTATCATGACCTGGAAAACGATACTTTCATTTATCGTCGGTGCAACACTTCTAACTCTACTGAGCGGTTGGCTAATAGTCGCAAATCTGCTGCCGATTCAAGCTGCGATCGACTACAGTGAAGCAGAGCGGAGCTTTTTGAAGATTTGGCTCCAAGTTGCGCTCGTGATTGGCTTGCTCTTGCCTGTAATTGCTTTTTTGGTGTGGATACGTCACCCCAACGTGCGGACTGTTTTTGGATTCTATTTGTTAGTTCTGGCTGTTCAAATTGTCAGCGAACAAATTTTTAGTCACGTTTTTTCTTCTAGTATATTAGTCATCATTGGTACCATTTACACCACATTTCGAGTTGGGCAACTGTGGCAGAGTCAACAGTTTTTAAAGGTAAACGCTCAAAGTGGTAACGTTCGCGATCGAGTCTCGCAGAGCTTACTCTGGCTCCTGCTGTTGTTTTGGTCAGCAAACTTAATCTTCCTTCTAGTAGTTGGCTGGTTGAGGATTTTATAGCTTCATCTAACATCGAATGCAGAAACACCAATTTTTCAAGGTAAATCTGAAGTTTCAAGAATGGCTCTACAGCTACAAACCTTCGGTAAACTGGTCAACAGGGCGCCTAACACTGCGTTGGTGCCGATTTGCTTTGCTGGCGCTATCAACCCACGGCAAATTCTGTAAACTGGCGCATATAGGGAGAATGAAAACCTAGCACGATGTCTTCTTTTGGAACACCTAACTCCATCAAATCTTGGCTGATATCATCCTCAGTGGTGTTGAGTTGAAACCAAACTTTTTCGTTTTTGATATCGAGGTGCAGAATTGGACCATAGACGCGCTTATTTTGATGCCAACCAACATAAACTAATTGGTAATGATCGTGCTGGATATCAAATAGAGTTTGTAGTTCTAGGTCTAGATTGCTAGAGAGTCCAGAACGCATCTGAGCATATTTTGACAGAGCGGTTTGGACAACTTTTCGGTATTGATCTAGTTTTGCCATTGCACAATTTCCTCCTGTGCGGGATTATAAATAACAAGGTTGATTTGGCTTCTTTTGATCACAGATTGAATGAAAGGAACTGAGAAAAAGTTGTCGTAAATGCTGATGGGAACAGCAAGGTAGAGTTGGCGATCAGGTTCGGTGTCTTCGAGAGCGTAGCGATAGTTTAGGTATTGACAACCATCTTTCATCTCCATCATGCCCGTGTTACCCTGTTAAAACTTGTTACATGAACATCCGTACCACAGCATCCAACCCTAAAATCCAGCGCCTATGGTGCATATCAAGCGCGTTGAACTCACTAACTTTAAATCCTTCGGCGGTACGACATCAATTCCTCTGCTGACTGGTTTTACTGTGGTTTCTGGGCCAAACGGTTCGGGTAAATCGAATATTCTCGATGCTTTACTATTTTGCCTCGGTCTTGCTAGTTCTAAGGGAATGCGAGCCGAACGTCTTCCTGATTTGGTAAATCATGACAAAGAACGTCGCGGTACTGTCGAAGCAAGTGTTACCGCAACTTTTGATTTATCCGACGCAGAGGATTTTCTGGTAGATGAGGGTGATGAGGAAGCTGGGGGAGCTGGGGGAGACGGGGAAACTGGGGAAGATGAGGGTGAAAATACTTCTTCTTCTCAAGCAACATCAACCACTGATGACCGCACCCAAAGCAAGGGGGGGAGAAAAAAAGCGGCTGAATGGAGTGTAACGCGACGCTTACGGGTTACCCAACAAGGTACTTACACCTCGACTTACTACATCAACGGTGTACCCTGTACCGCTAGCGAACTCCACGAAAAACTCAACCGCCTACGGGTTTATCCAGAAGGCTACAATGTGGTACTGCAAGGAGATGTCACCGGCATCATTTCCATGAATTCGCGAGAAAGACGGGAAATTATCGATGAATTAGCCGGTGTTGCCTCATTTGACCGCAAAATTGTTCAAACTAAACAAACTCTCGACAGTGTGAAAGAACGGGAAGATAGCTGTCGTATCGTCGAGAAAGAATTGACCTCACAGCGCGATCGCCTTTCACTCGATCGCCTCAAAGCTGAAAAATACCAAAAACTTCGCGCTGAAGTCCAAGAAAAACAACAGTGGGAAGCTGTACTCAAATGGCGATCGCTTCAACAACAAGAATCTACACTAAACCGTCAGATTGAAGCTGGAGAAACACAGGAAACCCAACTAACCCAACAACTGACAAATCTAGCAACAGAAATTAGCCAAACCACTACCGAACTTGACGAACTCAACACCCGTGTCAAAGCATTGGGAGAAGAAGAACAACTCGCTGTCGCTGCAAAAATCGCCAACCAACAAGCCGAACAACGTCAACTCTCTAGTCGTAAACAAGAACTAGAAAATAACCTACAACAAACCGAGCGTAACCTCAAAAAAACTACAGAAGAAATTGCCCAACATGAGCAAACCTTGCAACAGGTAACTGAAGATAAACAGCTTACAGAAGCACGAGACTTAGAATTTCTACGTGCCGCAAGAGATGAAGTACAAAATAGCCTTAACCAAAGTCGGGAACAAGCCAACGCGATCGCTTCTGCTTCCGAAGTTTGGGTACAACAACAAACCGCTCTCAACCGACAAATAGAAATCTTACTGCAAATTCTTGAACCGCAACGCCGAGAACAAGCATTGCTACAAGAACGTCAAAGTCAGCTAAGCAAACAAATTGAAGAACAAACCCAACTTTTACAAAAAATTGAGCCAGACATTTCCACCAAACACCCTCAAACAGCAGACTTAGAGCAACAATTAACAACATATTCCCAACAATTTCAAACACTCACTCAATCCCTAACATCCACCGAACAACACCTACAAATTCAGCAGCAAACCCAAGCTCGTTTACTCTCAGAACAACGAGAAAAACAACGCAAACTCGATAAACTAGAAGCCCAAGCACAAGCCGAACAAGAAGCACAAGGAACCTACGCAACTAAAGTCATTTTGCAAACAGGAATACCTGGCGTTTGTGGCTTAGTCGCTCAACTTGGGAGAGTTGAACCTCGTTATCAATTAGCCTTAGAAACTGCTGCGGGTACACGCTTAGGCAACTTAGTCGTAGAAGATGATGGAGTCGCTGCTGCTGGGATTGAATTGTTAAAGCAAAAACGTGCTGGGAGAGCGACATTTTTACCCCTCAACAAAATTCAAGCTTCCCGACTCCCTGATAACAATAATTTGCGCTATGCTCAAGGTTTCATTAACTATGCTGTTAACTTGATTGACTGCGATTCGCGCTATCGGGATATCTTCGCTTATGTGTTTGGAAGTACGGTAGTTTTTGAAACATTAAATGATGCTCGTCCCTTCCTTGGTAAACACCGTATTGTTACTTTAGAAGGGGAAATTCTGGAAGCCAGTGGTGCCATGACTGGTGGTAGTAGTGGTAATCAGCGTTCTGGTTTGCATTTTGGTACTAGCGATGAAAATGAATCTGCTGAAATTAGAATCTTAAGCAGCAGATTACAGGAAATTGAACAAGTTTTGGCTCGTTGTGGTGAGTTGATTAGTCAAGATTCGGTTTCGGTCAAAGAACTGACTCAAGAGTTAAATGAAGTCAAGGGGAAGCGTCAGGAAACTCAGTTTCGTTTGGAACAGTTACGCAAAGAAATTGCGAATTTGACAACTCAGCAAGAACAAGTGCGTGCGCTTCAAACTAAAAATACCCAAGAACTTACCAACGCTCAAGAAAGCTTGCAAATTCTTAATACTGAGTTACCCAATCGAGAAGTTCAGTTACAACAATTACGCCAACAGTTAGCCCAATTAGAACAGTCTCAAACTCCGAATGAGTGGCAACAAATTCAAGGTAATATCAAAAGTTGGGAAGCGCAGTTACAGGAGTGTGAACAAGCACTCAGAACATCCGAGAAACAGCTACAAGACTTGGAAAATCAGCAGCAGCGTACCCAGGAAAAAATTACAGAAGGCTACAAACGCAGAGAAGAGTATCTAGTTACACAGCAATCTTTGCAAGAACAGTTATCAATAATTAGTGTTCAGTTAGTGGAGATTAGTCAGGAAATTGCTCAAACTCAGGAATCCCTGACAAAGTTAGAGCAAAAAATGGGAGAAGTGAAGCAAGAACGGGACGCGAAAGAAAAGCATCTGCGAGAAAGACATCTACAACAACAACAGCAATCTTGGCAATTACAAAAACTCCAGGAAACCCAATTAACAAGACGCGAGGAACTTACCAATATTCAAGCTCAGTTAGAAGTCCAACAAGCAGAATTACCTGACCCTATACCAGAAATACCGAATCTTGTCAAGCAAGAAAATGTAGAATCTGGGGAGAGTACAGGGGAAGTTATAGCTTTTGACACATTAACCGCTCAACTAGAAAATCTGCAAAAAGAAATCAGAAATGGTCAAAAACGGCTACAGGCAATGGAACCAGTTAATATGTTGGCACTCGAAGAATATGACCGTACTCAAAATCGGTTGTCTGAACTTTCCGAGAAACTAGCGACACTGGAAGCCGAACGTACCGAACTGTTGTTAAGGGTGGAGAACTTTACTACCTTGAGATATCGAGCCTTCAAAGAAGCCTTTGACGCCATTAACGCCAACTTCCAAACAATTTTTGCTGAACTTTCCGATGGTGACGGCTACTTGCAATTGGACGATGCTGAAGATCCCTTCAACGGTGGACTTAACTTAGTTGCGCATCCCAAAGGGAAACCTGTACAGCGTCTAGCATCCATGTCAGGAGGAGAAAAATCACTCACCGCTCTCAGCTTTATTTTTGCCCTACAGCGCTATCGTCCATCGCCATTCTACGCCTTTGACGAAGTTGATATGTTTCTCGATGGGGCAAACGTCGAACGATTAGCTAGAATGATCAAACAACAGGCTATGCTAGCCCAGTTTATTGTTGTGAGCCTACGCAGACCTATGATAGAGTCTTCCGAGCGTACCATTGGTGTTACCCAAGCCAGGGGAGCATATACTCAAGTGTTAGGAATAAAACTATCGCCGAGGGGCGCCATTCGGTAGATTAAATTGCAGGATTTAGAGTTAAATTTTTTATTAAAATTCACCAGGAGTCGAGCTCAGGACTACTAGAAATAATGACAACTGAACAAATTCGTCAACGCTCCGATATTTTGAATACTCAGGTAGTCACTATCGACACCGCTAAACGCTTGGGAGTCGTTAAGGAACTATTAGTAGATATTGACCGACGGGAAGTAGTAGCGCTGGGTTTGCGAGACAACATATTAGCGCTTGCGGGGATGCCAAGGTATATGCTTTTAAGCAGCATTAGACGAATTGGCGATACCATCCTAGTTGATGATGAAGACGTTATTGAAGATATTGATGTTGAGGCTTACAGCAACCTAATCAACAGCGAAGTTATTACAGAAACTGGTGAAATGCTGGGTAGAGTAAGGAGCTTCAAATTCAACATTGAAGACGCCAAAGTTTCTTCCCTGATTATTGCCTCTTTGGGTGTCCCACAAATTCCCGATCAGGTAATCAGTACCTATGAGTTACCAATTGATGAAATTGTCAGTAGCGGTCCGAATCGCTTGATTGTCTTTGAAGGAGCAGAAGAGCGACTGATTCAGTTGACAGTAGGCGTTTTGGAACGTTTGGGAGTTGGGAGACCACCTTGGGAACGCGACGCAGAAGAGTCAGGATACTACCCCTCACCTGTCCGGGCCGAGAATCAGCTAGGAACCGGTATTCCTGTTCGTACCCCCGTCGCTCAACCGATCCAAACCCCTATAGCTGTTGAAGAAACGTGGGATGATGATGATTGGCGAAAGGAGCAACCTCGTGAAAATATACGCCGACAAGCAGTAGCGCCTAGTTATTACGAAGAAGAAGAGGAAGATGGTAACTGGGGTGATGAAATAGCCGAACCCCCAAAGAACACTCGTTACGAAGCACCTAAATCCTATGGAAAGGACTACGTAGACGTGTACGAAGACGTGGAAGGTGATGCTTGGGAGGATGAAGAGCAACCACAGCCTTACAATGCTCCTGTAGCCAAAGAAGAGCCACAGCCTTACAAAGCACCAAAACTCAACATTCCAGAAAAAACCAAAACCCCAGAATATGAAGAGGAGGGTGGTTACTAAGGATTGGGGACTGGGGATTGGGGATTGAGTAATATTGACCACATCTCCCCCATCTCCCATGAAGAGGGCGGGTTTTGTTGAGAGATTATCTGTTATCGTGTTAGGTTATCTTCTAAACCCGCCCCTACGTTTCTCCTCACCTTTCCCATCTCCCATGAAGAGGGCGGGTTTTGTTGAGAGATTATCTGTTATCGTGTTAGGTTATCTTCTAAACCCGCCCCTACGTTTCTCCTCACCTTTCCCATCTCCCATGAAGAGGGCGGGTTTTGTTGAGAGATTATCTGTTGTCGTGTTAGGTTATCTTCTAAACCCGCCCCCTACGTTTCTCCTCACCTTTCCCATCTCCCATGAAGAGGGCGGGTTTTGTTGAGAGATTATCTGTTGTCGTGTTAAGTTATCTTCTAAACCCGCCCCTACGTTTCTCCTCACCTTTCCCATCTCCCATGAAGAGGGCGGGTTTTGTTGAGAGATTATCTGTTGTCGTGTTAAGTTATCTTCTAAACCCGCCCCTACGTTTCTCCTCACCTTTCCCATCTCCCATGAAGAGGGCGGGTTTTGTTGAGAGATTATCTGTTGTCGTGTTAAGTTATCTTCTAAACCCGCCCCTACGTTTCTCCTCACCTTTCCCATCTCCCATGAAGAGGGCGGGTTTTGTTGAGAGATTATCTGTTGTCGTGTTAAGTTATCTTCTAAACCCGCCCCTACGTTTCTCCTCACCTTTCCCATCTCCCATGAAGAGGGCGGGTTTTGTTGAGAGATTATCTGTTGTCGTGTTAAGTTATCTTCTAAACCCGCCCCTACGTTTCTCCTCACCTTTCCCATCTCCCATGAAGAGGGCGGGTTTTGTTGAGAGATTATCTGTTATCGTGTTAGGTTATCTTCTAAACCCGCCCCTACGTTTCTCCTCATCTCCCTCACCTCCCCAGGAGGCCCAATCAACTCAGCAACCCGAATAGCAGAAGCGATCGCCCCTTCATGCAATCCATCACCCAAATAAGCACCCGTATGGTAAGTATTATGCTCACCATTAGTGAGGATAACTTCATTTTTGTACCTAAAAGCCTTCACAGTATATAAAGGCGTGTGATGTTCCTGAATATGAAGGATTTTGTCGCGAGCAATCAAATCATCCAGGTTAAAAGCCAAACTGTATTCAACCGGTGAAGATACTCCACAAAGCTGATTGAGAGAAGCATTATATCCCCATCCCTTGTCAGTTTGGAAAAAATCAAACTCTGAACCTTGTTTGATCCTGTATCCGTCATAAATTGAAGTATCAGTATGAATAACAGTTTTTGCCTGATTTTTCCGCCATGCTGAAAACCGTTTAACTTCTGCATTTGTTGGATCGGATAATAACTGCATTACCTGATCCGGTGGTGTGGCAAAAACAACCTTATCAAAAATCTCTGTCACACCATCCGCAAATTTGATTTTAACCCAATCAGTTGCTCGGTAAATATCCGAAACCTCAACATTGAGCAATATCTCACCTTGGAAGCGTTCCAGGATTTTTTCAATATAGGAATATACTCCACCTTTAATCCTCACCCAGTCAACAAAGACATAATCTCTTAGAGCAGGAATCGCCATTTCTGCTGGAAAATTGTCGATTAATTCAAATGGCATTG
Source organism: Potamolinea sp. (assembly GCA_042408245.1). Lineage (GTDB taxonomy): Bacteria > Cyanobacteriota > Cyanobacteriia > Cyanobacteriales > Coleofasciculaceae > Potamolinea. Next base: position 2,862 of record JAYFMV010000020.1, on the reverse strand, counting down.
AATAGCTATACATCGTCATCAACTTTACCCACCAATTCCGGATACACTGACTTTTCAAGTATTCAGACATTGGCACATTATACAAATCCTGCTGTTGAGTAAAACGAGTTTTTAGCCACAATCCAGCCGAACGAGCATAAAAAGTATCCAGCTTCAGATATTCAAGTAAACGCTGAATCCCTGTGTAATTCTTTTGGATCATGAAACCAGAAAAAAGGTGACTACCATCTTTCAGAAACAATCCTGAGCCAATATTAACCGGTTCTAATTCAACATCCAACTCTTGCATCAATTCCAGGAAATGATGAAACGCACAGGGAAATTCCAGAACACCACATTCCAAAAATTGGTCACAGTCAGATTGATTGGGTTTAACGTTTTTATTTAATGTCCGAATATGTCCACCCAAGATGGGTTGTTTTTCAAAAACCGTAACCTGATGACCTTTTTTATTGAGCAAGTATGCCGTTACCATACCACTTGCTCCGCCACCAATAATCGCTATTTTCATCTTCTCACTACCGAACTAATGGGATGTTCTTACAAAAAAGTGATTACATTCCGATACAATCCGACTTGAGTTGTGAGTTTTTTTTGCTTCCCTATTAAACCTTGCCTAAAATCTGATCTCCTGACAATCGTTGATATAAAATTGCTCCAGTCCAAAATGTAGGAGCAAACCCTGGATAGCCAGACGAAGCATTACAGAAATAGAAATTGTTCAAAGAAGTCTGGTGATTCAGCCTACCAATTCCCATATTACGGGGAGTCAGACTGGAACCATAAGAATTCCCACTAGGACACCAACAAAACCGCTCATTTGTGGTTGGACTTCCGGTGATTTTAAAAACAATGTATTTTCTAAAGTTGGGAATGTAATGTTTTTCAACCACATCTAAAATAGAATCCAGAATTTCCTGTTTTTTCTGATTGTAAGCCTTACGGGAGGTATCTAACAGTTGTTTAAAGTAAGCATAATTAGCAACCGTCAAAAATTCAACAACTTGACAATCTTCTGGACAGTCACGAGACTCTTGGGTTAGTAAAGTAGGCGTCGTAATCGCAAAACTGGGATTGGAAAAATCATGCTTTTCATACATCTGATAAAACGATTCATTCAAGTCCCGATGACCAGAATGGAAAGTATTCCATTTGCCAAAACCATAGTCTCGCAGATCAAGATTCTTGACTACACAATAAGCCATGTAATTGGAAGGAGAATACTCATAACTAAGTTTCTTGCGTACCGTCTTAGAAAACTTTTCTAATCCGATCATCTGGGCTGCTTTTTTAGGATCTATATTGCAGATAATCGTTTCAGCAGTAAACTCACGAATTTGCTTGGTGACTTGATCGATCGCCTTAACTCCAGTTACTGTTTTGTTGGTGACTGTAAAATTAGTAACCTCCTGATTGAGAAGAACCTCACCGCCATTTTTTTCAATGATTTTGACCAAGGAATTAATCACATATTCAAAATGCTGTGTGGGGTAAAAAGCACCTCTTTGATAGCCAGTGAACAAAATCACCCAAGCGTAAAAAGACAGTTGATCTGGAGGTAATAAAAAATCAGGCCATTGCAGCGCTAAAAGTGTTTGTACCTCTTTCGGCAAATTGAACTTGTCGAAAACATCCTGAAGCGTACTGTTGAGATACCTCAAAGCACAGGAAACTGCATCGAAATGCTTGAATAATTCAAGAGGATTTCTTGGAGGTGATAATTTCTTTAATCCCTCACTGGTTTTTTGCACTTCATTGACGAAGTTACGAATTTGCTCAATATTTTGGGGAAAAAGAGCAGACAAACGTCGGATGAGTTCCTGAGAATCCGAGGGAATATCTAGAGAATACCCTGGCATTCTCATGTGGTCAAAACCGTTAGGATCATAGCGCTCGAAGGTTACATCTTTGTCCAAATTCAGTTTCTTCAGGACTAAATTCACGGTGTCTCCTTCACCGCAATCCCAAACATAATGAAGTTGAGCATTAAACGTATACTTTTTAGCCAGTGTAAAAGTATGTCCAAAACCTCCTGGATGTTCATGGGCCTCTAAGACTTGGACTGTCTTACCGGAGTTTGCCATTAAAGCCCCAAACGTCAATGCCGACAAGCCACTGCCTACAATTAGGTAATCCATTTGCTTGCGATGCCTCCTTATTCTTAACCCTAGATGCAAAAACTGAAAGCGTTCAAAACTTCTTACCTCTGGCAATAAATCTTGATAAATTTTTAGAAAAATCCCCGCCAAAGTCCTTAGACTTGACGGGGAAAAATGTCACAAAGTAGCTATTTTGAGCCTTCCAGGTTGTTAACTGTGTACATTACATAACTTTGCAAGCATCGTGGCAATCAGAATCTAAGCTACAACATAGAGAACAGATCGAACCGTCATAAACAGGACAGAAAGCCATATCTTCTTTTTCGTAGTGAAGCTCACAGAGACAACAAGTCATCAATTCCGCATCTTCTGTATGATCAGATAAATAGACATTTCCTCTGGCGATGTAGTAATTGCTTTGGGTAATTATGGCAATAATTGGCGACAGCACAAAAGCCAAACCCAAAGCAATGAAAGTAGAGAAAGCTTGGGCTGCAGTTCCCATTAATCCAAAAAAGGCGATGATTGAGACGATTGAAGCAATAATCATCGAACCGAAACCAACCGGATTGAAGTTATACAAATGAGCTCTTTTAAACTCAATGTATGGTGGGCTAAGTCCTAATGGTTTGTTGATTACTAAATCAGCAACCAGTGCACCAATCCAGGCGATCGCCACATTTGCGTAAAATCCCAGCAACCATTCAAGAGTATGGAAGATACCAAATTCCATCATTAGCAATGCGACAGCAACATGGAATAC
>JAYFMV010000019.1:0-89064 GCA_042408245.1 Potamolinea sp. | reverse complement strand
GTCGATACAAACAGTATCGCCTTCATTGCCTACATACTTATGCCAGCCAAAGCTAACAGCAGCTTCTACAGCCAAACGCTTAGTAACAGCTTTCGGCAAGATAGACTCTTTATAAGCCGCATCTTGTGCTTCAAACAAATCCCAAGCCGGCATTGAAACTACGCGAACCTTCTTCCCTTCGCTAGTCAGTTTCTCGGCTGCGCTGACGCAGAGGTTCAATTCTGAACCAGTACCAATCAGGATGATGTCAGGTGTCCCTTGACAATCTACGACTGCGTATGCTCCCTTAGCCACACCTTCCATCGAAGTACCAGCTAAACTGGGGAGATTTTGACGAGAGAAAGCCAATAAGCTAGGAGCATGTTGCTTCGCTCTTTCAATCGCCACTTTGTAAGCACCAGAACATTCAGTACCGTCAGCGGGGCGAAATACTGATAAGTTAGGGATAGCTCGCAGAGAAGCCAGAGTTTCCACTGGTTGGTGGGTGGGGCCATCTTCCCCTTGTCCAATCGAGTCGTGGGTCATCACCCAAATCGCGCCAACTTGAGACAGGGCAGACAAGCGGATGGCGGCACGCATATAATCTGTGAAGATCAGGAAAGTCGCACCGTAGGGAATTAATCCCGAACCGTGCAGCGACATACCGTTACAAATGGCGCCCATACCATGTTCCCGCACACCAAAGTGGACGTTGCGGTTTTGGTAATGTCCTTTTTGGAAGTCGCCTTCACCCTTGATTTCTGTCAAGTTAGAATGAGTCAAGTCAGCGGAACCACCAATCAACTCAGGTAAAACTGCTGCAAGTTTGTTGAGGCAAGTTTCTGAGTGTTTGCGAGTAGGAAGAGCTTTATCTTCAGCGGTGTAGGAAGGTAGTACCTTGTCCCAACCGTCGGGTAGTTGACCGCTCAGTAAACGTTCAAATACAGCGGCTTCTTGGGCATATTTAGCTTTGTAGTCGGCAAATGTCTTATTCCACTCAGATTCGTAGCTAGCGCCGCGCTCAACTGCTTTACCCATGTGGTTGAGAGCATCTTGAGGAACTACAAAAGGCTCATATTCCCAACCCAGGTTATCGCGGGTGAGTTTCACTTCGTCGGTACCCAATGCAGCACCGTGAATACCAGCGGTGTTTTGTTTGTTGGGGGAACCATAACCGATGAGGGTGGTGACCTTAATCATGGTCGGCTTGTCGGTGACAGCTTTGGCTTCTTCGATCGCCTTGGCGATCGCCTCTAAGTCAGTGTTACCGTTTTCGACATGTAGGACGTGCCAACCATAAGCTTCAAAGCGCTTGCTGACATCTTCAGTGAAGGATACATCAGTAGAACCGTCAATGGAGATATGGTTATCGTCGTAGAGGGCAATCAGCTTACCCAATCCCAAGTGTCCTGCAAAAGAACAAGCTTCACCGGAAACGCCTTCCATGTTACAACCGTCACCTAAAATCACATAGGTGTAATGGTCAACAATCTTGGCATCAGGCTTGTTGAACTTAGCGGCCAGATGTGCTTCTGCCATTGCCAAACCAACACCGTTGGCAATTCCTTGGCCTAGTGGGCCTGTCGTCACTTCTACACCCGCAGTCATAAAGTTTTCTGGGTGTCCAGGGGTTTTGGATTCCCACTGACGGAACTGCTTGATGTCTTCTATCGTCACGCTATCGTAGCCCGTAAGATAAAGCAGGGCATACTGTAGCATTGAGCCGTGTCCAGCCGATAGGACGAAGCGATCGCGGTTAAACCATTTGGGATTTTTGGGGTTAAACCGCATAAACTTATCCCACAGCACGAACGCCATCGGCGCAGCACCCATTGGCAGTCCGGGGTGACCTGATTTCGCCTTTTCTACAGCATCAATTGCCAGAAAGCGGATGGAGTTAATGCACAGTTCTTCTAGAGATTGGGTTGCAACGGCCATGATTTCTGTTTAATGATTAAGCGTGAATTAAGGTTGAACGCAAGACTTTGTGTGAGTTAAAACTCAATGGCTCTCGGTCACTCCAAGGCTATCACCCATCATCCCACGATGGGGATCGATGGGCAAGCTTTGGCAATGTGAAAATAAGGATGAAGTATGAAAAACTTTCATCCTTTATGCCTCTGATTTCAGCAGTGGTAAGTCACTTAAGCCTGCCTGTATTTCTTGAATGCTAGCGTGACATTGTGACCGCCGAACCCAAAAGAATTTGACAGCGCTACTTCTACAGTCTGATCACGGCTGTTGTTAGGCACGTAATCCAAATCGCAAGCGGGGTCTGGGTTTACCAAATTAATTGTCGGTAGTACTTTATCGTTTGCCACGGCCATTACAGTTGCGACTGCTTCAATACCACCAGAACCCCCCAAGAGATGACCGGTCATTGATTTAGTAGAGCTAACTGCTAACTTGTAAGCATGCTCACCTAAAGCTTTTTTAATAGCTGCCGTTTCCGTCGAGTCGTTGGCCGGAGTACTGGTACCGTGGGCATTGATATAGCTCACCTGATCTGGAGTAATCCCAGCATCTTTCATCGCCAATTGTATTGCCCTGGCAGCACCTTCTCCACCTGGAACAGGTGAGGTAATGTGATAGGCATCGCAGGTCATACCGTAACCGACAATTTCGGCATAAATCTTGGCATCACGACTGAGGGCATGTTCCAATTCTTCCAAGAGCAAAATCCCAGCACCTTCGCCCATGACAAAGCCATCGCGATTCAGGTCAAAGGGACGGCTAGCATGGAGTGGGTCATCATTGCGAGTGGAAAGCGCCTTACAAGCTGCAAAACCAGCCAAAGATAGGGGTGTAACAGCGGCTTCTGTCCCTCCACAAATCATTGCCTGAGCATAGCCTCGCTGTACCAAGCGAAAAGCATCGCCGATCGCATTAGAACCCGCAGCACAAGCAGTAACAGTACAGTTATTTGGCCCCTTTGCACCCGTATGAATCGCCGTTAGACCTGCTGCCATGTTGGCAATCATCATCGGAATCATAAACGGACTACAGCGATCTGGACCACGATTTAAGTAGATTTCTTGCTGGTCTTCTAATACTTTCAGTCCACCGATACCAGTACCAATGATTACGCCTACCTGTTCTGCGTTCAGGTCATTGATCACAAACTGCGCATCAGCTAGAGCCTGCTTGCTTGCTGATACCCCAAATTGGGCAAAGCGATCCATACGCTTTGCTTCCTTACGCTCCATGTATTTGTGGGGGTCAAAGCCTTTAACCTCACCAGCAAAGCGGCAATCGTGTTTGGATGGGTCAAACAAGGTAATCGGACCAATACCGTTGCGCCCGCTCAATAACCCTTCCCAATACTCAGCTAGAGTGTTGCCTATCGGTGTGATCGCGCCGAGACCTGTAACAACAACTCGTTTTTGTTCAAATTTTGTCATGATGGCAGTACAACAGGGCTTACACACCCAGAACGCAGAACTTCCGGAACAAGACCGGGGCTTTTTTTAAGCAGGAGTTTCTACTTTTTTACTGATATAGTCTACAGCCGCTTGGACGGTGGTAATCTGTTCCGCCGCTTCGTCAGGAATTTCGATATCAAATTCTTCTTCCAAGGCCATCACCAGTTCTACTGTATCCAGGGAGTCTGCCTGTAGATCATCGGCAAAGCTAGCTTCAGGCTTTACCGTATTAGGATCTTCAATTTCCAGTTGCTCCACAACTATTTTCTTAACTTTGTCGAAAATCTCTTGGTTCATAAATTTCCCTCAATCTAGTTGCTCAAATTTTTGTAGCAGTCTTAGCTGTTTTTAAGCATTTTTTCATCTTATCGGAAAGAGGTATCATCAAAAATATCTTCTGGCCGCTTCTGAAACTGGCACTTCTGAATGCTGAGTGTTCAGTCCTAAGTCCTGAGTTTTCTTGCCAGTATTTACTGGGCTTTTCTTGCTCGCCAGCCCATCTCTTAGGCTAGACCAACTGCTTCGATCGCAGCTTCAAGGGCGATCGCTACATGAGTCCAGTGTGTACCCCCTTGACAAAATGCCACATATGGTTCCCGTAGAGGCCCATCTGCTGAAAATTCGGAGGTGCTACCGTCAATAAAGGTACCTCCGGCCATGACCAACAGACTCTCATAACCAGGCATTTCTGCTGGGACCGGATCGAGATAAGAACCGATGGGCGAGTTTTGCTGAATTGCTCGACAAAAGGCAATTAGCTTCTCTGGGGAACCAAACTGGATTGCTTGAATGACATCGCGACGCGGCGCCATCGGCTCAGGTTTAACAGGATAACCCAACTGCTGGAATACATATGCAGTTAAGTGATTGCCTTTGAGCGCTTCTCCCACCATTTGTGGCGCAAGAAACAACCCTTGAAACAACAGCCGATTCTGCTCGAAGGTAGCACCACCAGAACTGCCAATTCCAGGGGCTGTGAGACGGCAACTAGCTGCTTCTACTAAATCAGCCCGACCAGCTACATAACCGCCAGCGGTGACGATTGTACCCCCAGGATTTTTGATTAGGGAACCAGCGATTAGGTCAGCACCTACTGCTGGTGGTTCTCGGTCTTCGATAAATTCGCCGTAACAGTTATCGACAAAACAGATAGTGTCGGGATTTTGTTGCTTGACTAGCTGAACAATTTTTTCAATATCGGTAATGGAAAGGCTTTCTCGCCAGGAATAGCCACAGGAGCGCTGAATCAATACCAAACGGGTGCGATCGCCTATGGCTTGTCCCAAGGCTTGCCAATCTACTGTGCCTTCCCTAGTTAAAGCTAACTGCTGGTAATTAATGCCAAAATCTGCTAAAGAGCCTTGATTTTGACCTCGTAAACCAATGACTTCTTCTAGGGTGTCGTAAGGAGCCCCCGCAACCGCTAGCATTTCGTCACCGGGACGCAGCACCCCAAATAGGCAACAGGCGATCGCATGAGTTCCCGAAACAAACTGTACTCGGACAGCAGCAGCTTCGGCATCCATCACTTCAGCAAACACTTGATCCAAGGTCTGACGCCCCAAATCATCGTGGCCGTAACCGCTGACACCAGCAAAGTGATGAACGCCAACCCGGTGTCGGCGAAACGCCTTCAGTACTTTTGAAAGATTTTGCTTGACTTTGGTATCAATTCCGGAAAAAATCTGGGATAGTGATTTTTCTGCGGCTTGTAGATGTTCTGAGCTATTCATTAAGAGTTAGATTCTGTTAAAGAATGTTAATAGTTGTTAAAATTAGAGAGTCTCTGCTTCCCTATAGAAGTTAGCGTTGGTCTCAGTCAAAACCAATAGTAGCTCTGTAATTCCAGCCTCAAAATTCCGATAAACTGGCACGAGGTATTTTCGCATTGAAGGTTAGTTCATGACAATTGCCACCTCAAATAATCTCCGCTTGGATTGGGTCATCATTATCTACATGGCCCTAATTCACATCGCAGCGCTTTTTGCTTTGCTCCCCGGCAACTTTAGCTGGACAGCAGTGGGCTTAGCGCTTTTCCTCCACTGGGTAACAGGTGGCTTGGGTATCACCTTGGGATGGCATCGCTTGGTGACTCACCGTAGTTTTCAGACCCCCAAGTGGCTGGAATATTTCCTAGTTTTCTGTGGCACCCTTTCCTGTCAAGGAGGAGTAATTGATTGGGTTGGGCTACACCGCATCCATCATTTACACTCCGACTCCGGCCTCGATCCTCATGACTCCAATAAGGGCTTTTGGTGGAGTCACATGGGCTGGATGTTTTATCAGACTCCGGCCAAAGACGAAGTTCCTCGCTTTACGAAAGACATTGCTGAAGATCCGGTCTATCAGTTTTTAGATAAATATTTTATTCCTCTCCAAACTGTCTTGGGACTGTTGCTTTATGCTTTAGGCGGCTGGTCTTTTGTTGTTTGGGGAATTTTTGTTCGGCTAATTTTTGTGTTTCACTGCACTTGGTTTGTTAACAGTGCTACTCACAAATTTGGCTATCGTACTTTTGAGTCTAATGACTGCTCAAAAAACTGCTGGTGGGTGGCTTTGGTTACCTACGGTGAAGGCTGGCACAACAATCATCACGCTTACCAATATTCCGCTCGTCACGGTATGAAATGGTGGGAAATTGATATGACTTGGATGACTATTCAGTTCCTCCAAATGTTTGGTCTGGCACAGAAGGTTAAACTGGTAGGCAAAGAATAGTTATATTAAGTCCTTTGGCTTCGTTGTTGAAGAGTGGGTAATGGGTAATAAGTAATGGCTGATGAGTACAACTTAACTACCAATTACCTTTCGTGACGCTCCTACACCATACCTGTAATCAGGTTGGTGTAGGCTTCTCAAGCACTCCGGAGAATGCGTAGAACTTCCTTGGAGGTATCTTTAGTGATAGAACCGACTATTACTATTCCACCTTTACGGCGTTTTATAGTGGGGAACACGTCCAGCCCCACTCTCAGAACATTGATCGCAGCATTAACGTCACGATCAACCCAGAGATTTTCTAGCTCATCCCAATACTGGCGAATGCCACAGTCGATGAAGATCACTTCATCTCGATAAGCAAGGAGTTGGGAGGTATAAGCGGGATTCTTCGGTATCACTACGGCTCCAGCTTTTCCAGCTATGTGACCGAGGATTTGAAAGAATTGACCGAAGGCAGCATCAGACCAACTCATATTGAGTCCCGACTTGGCAGACTGTCCATTCGGTATGTATGCCCCAGTTTCGTCTTGTTTGGGGGCGTTGCGCCTTGACAGACCTTTTAGGTTGAGGTCTTCATGGAAGAAAACTTTCTTGCCCGTTCTCAACAATTTATGGGCGGTTTTGTAGTGGAAATTTTTACGATGTCTGGCAATCTTTTGATGCAGTTTGCCCTCTCTTTTCGCCAGCTTTCGACGTGCCTTAGAGCCGCGCTTTCGGGCGTTCTTTTTTGAGGAAACGTGAGTTAGTTTGTGCTGGCTTTTCCTCAACACCTTCAGGGAGGGAAGCTTGGTATTCTCACTGGTTGCTAGGTAATCTTCTTCATGCAGCACAGCGTCCATGCCCAGCGAGTTTTCCCAAGTGGGAATGATGTCATTGGTGCAAATGGGAACAGTTGGATCTTCCAACCGAAGATTAACGAACCAGCCATCATTGTTCTTGATGAACTGCAATTGCTTGAGAACTGCACCATCAGGCAAATGCCGATGAGAACGAATTTTGACGACACCAATCTTTGGCACCTTAATGTACAGGAACTTGCCGCCAATTGAGCAAGAGTATAGATCCAAAGAGGCGCCTTCAATCACAAATGAACGATAGCGAGATTGTGACTTGAAGCGGGGTCTGCCGCTTCGGTTTCCGCTTGTATCACCTGCGGTAAATCGTTGGAAGGCCAAGTCAACTCGTTTACAGACTTCCTGTAACGTGTTTGCTGGAACTCTTGATAAGTCTAACTTTTCCCCAGACCACTCCACTAATACAGGTTCTTTCTTGAGTCCTGGTAGATACTTTTTCTGGCTGTAGTAGTTGGGTTGGTCACGAAGTTCTGGCAGCGTCGCCACCAGTGGGCAAGCGTCAACAGGTGTGCGGTTTGAGTCCCACCACATAACGCGATCTCCGAGTTGGCGATTATACCAGTACTGGCAGGTTCGCCGCCAGAGATTCAACTCTAGCTTCTGTTCGGTTGTGGGAAGCGCCTTGTACTGGTAAGTGTATTTCATGTCACTATTGTAATGGAATATCAAATACAAAGTAATGGCAAAACTTACCGAAAATGTTAACTTTCGCCTCACCCCGGAAGAAAAAGAAGTGTGGCGACAATACTGCGAGATGACCGCCAGAACCCAGAATGACGTGTTTAGAGATTACCTGCGAACTCTAGCCAAGAAAATGTCAAAGAAAGGGGTATTGAACCCCTTCCTTTGACTCGCATTCCTCTCACACCAAATCGAAGCGATTATGGGGTGAGGCTCCTGCTGTCTGAGCTGATAATACCGATGCAGTTGGACATGATCTTATTAGTTGTTTTTGCAGGACAGGGTTCCCCCCTGTCCTGTTTTTTGCAAACTTTTGTAAAAACCGCGTAAATTTTTGTATAACTAGAATTTTCTCAATAAAAGGGGGGTATTCTCAAGATTATTGAGAATGAATTCATTTATTGAACGCAAATACGTCTTTTCAGAGATGGGCTATTTTGTGTCTATTTTTTTACACTAATTTTAGCTATAATCAGATGGGGATGCTCTGAGTTAAATCATGATTTTGGCAAAATATAGCCTACACAATCAAGAACCAATAACTAATTAATATTTTCCATTTCCCTGCACAACCTGTTTGAGTGTCGTTAGCGTCTCAAGGCTAATCATCCCCCGACGATATCCTTTCTGATTACACATCCCCAGAAAAACTGCATCTCCCCGTTTTGGGTTGCGTGAAAATCGCGGCGAGGAATTAATGTAAACTGAAGCGCTATCGACACCTAAAGCAAACTGGCGACTTTCTTGGTAAGACTCGGTGACAATGCAATCAGCATGACCGCTACTGTAGTGGTTCATCCAGGCGATCGCCTCTTCGAGAGTGTCTACTACTTTAAAAGCCACAATCTTATCAAGATAAGGTTGGTTCCACTCAGCATCTGTAGCCAAGGTCAAATATTCGGGAAATTCAGCCACTAGCTCAGCATCGCCTCTAAGTTTAAAGCCTTTTTCCTTGAGGCTTTTCCACAAAATTACCAAGGAAGAAGGCTTTGACAAGCGACTGATGAGAATTTTTTCAATCGCATTCACGGGGTCTGGTTCGCTAGCGTGACTGTCTAAAATCACCGAAGTTACCATTCCCAAACTACCAGTGCCAGACCAGTAAAGGTAACAGTTGCCCATTGCCGACCTCAAAATGGGTGCCGTTGCTTGCTGCGTCACCTGCTGGACTAGCGTTGGTCGTCCATAGGGAATAACCAGACTTAGATATCGATCTTGAGTGACTAAATCTCGAATCGAAGTACCCTGTTCTGATGGCAATAGTTCCAAGCATCCCACTGGCAAACCAGCTTCATCGAGTGCAGTTTGTAAGGCTTTGGCAATTACCTGGTTAGATTGACTGGCTTCGCTACCTCCTCTGAGAATTAGGCTATTGCCAGTCTTGATACAAAAACCAGCAGCGATCGCCCCCAACTCTGGAAATGCCTCATAAATTAAAGCAATTACTCCCAGTGGCATCAATTGAGCGTAAGTCTGAGAGTGTTCAAGTTGATAAGAGGCGTTCATCACCCGCCGGATCGGATCTGATAATTCGCCAATTCTTTGTAAGATCTGGATGGTGGTTTGAAGGCGCTCTGGTGTCAGCTTTAGCCACTCCCAAACTAGCTCTGGCACAGCCATTTCTCGGCTTGCTTCTAAATCTAGGGTGTTGGCCTCCAAAATATCATCAAAGGATTTTTGCAGCGCCTGCGCCATCGCTTGGACGCCACGAGAGCGGTCTATTCCGTTGGTAGTTGCTAGAGCCAGAGAAGCCTGATAAGCACGACTCACAGCATCAGTCGGGTTAAGCGCAAAGCTACAAGCGTCGATTTCCATATTCTGCTAACGTCGGTAAGTTAGCCAGACCATTAACGCTGGGAGCAAAGCTAGCAGCACGGCCAGCAATGTCCAGAGAATAATGTTGCTTAGTCCTGTGGGAGAGCGCAGGGCCAACGGTAGCCAGAAAATCAGCAGCACGAAGACAATTCCCAGCGCTATGGGAAGATAACTTTCTCCAAGACTAGAATTTGCCGTACTCCACCGATGGCCTGTCCAACGCCAAGCTTTTTTGTAGGGGTAGCTTGTGGACAGTTGCTCAATCACATACCCACTTTCTTCGACAACGAAAATTTGCTGACAGCGATTGCAGCCAAATGCTTCTGTCAGTGTAATCGGTACTAAAGCTCCCCGACGCCTACAAGGACAGGGGTACTCAGTATTTAAGTCAATTTTCTGAGTTTTCTGAGATGGCACAAGCGCTATTTCATGAACAAAATACTTCAAGCAAAGATTATCTACAAAACATACGTCGTAAGGTTTGTCACTCACGCTAGTGTGATGGAAAAGCCTTACGGCGGGAGCAGCGTCCCAGACCCCGTTTTTGGCGATGTACAGTAAGCGCCCATTTTTTTATATATTAGCGCTTTCCTTGATCTTCACCAATCTCTGTTCGGCATTTCCTCAAACTCAAGCTCGCTGTTTGCTTGATTACAGCGGTTTTCGTCTGGGTAAAACTGGTATTTTTATGTTACTTAAGCGGGTAACGCGATTCGAACGCGCGACATTCACCTTGGCAAGGTGACGCTCTACCACTGAGCTATACCCGCATCACTGCATTAATATCTATACTCTCAGAACTCTAAAAATTTGTCAACTGTTGTTTGCAAGTTTTCAGCTAATGGTACAGGCGTCAATCAACAGTTGACAAAAATATCCGTTGATGAGTGTCCTTTGAGGGAATCAAGAATTAGTAGCCTCTGTATGTTCAACCGTTGACTCTGAAACCAGCGTCCGATTCGCGGGAATTGGCAGAGCTTGGGTAGTCACGGCACCAGTTTCATAGGCATTGTAAGCTGAGGCTGCTCGGTTGCCCTTAAACTGCTGCATTAAACTTGCCATTTCTAAGGCATTAATAGCATACTCCCAACCCTTATTACTCTTGATGCCCGCACGTTCCAGAGCTTGCTGCATGGTATCCGTTGTCACAATACCAAAAATTACTGGCACGCCAGTTTCCATGCCAACCGCTGCGATCCCCTTGGAGACTTCAGCAGCGACATAATCAAAATGAGGTGTTTGACCTCGGATGACGGCACCAAGGCAAATCACAGCATCATAACGACGGCTGAGCGCTGCTTGGCGAGCCAGCATCGGCACCTCAAAACTACCAGGCACCCAAATATAGTCAACTTGAGTGCCGTGGGGATTAACATCAACACCGTGGCGCTTCAAGCAATCTTGACACCCTGCTAAAAGTTTGTCCGTCACTAAGTCATTAAAGCGACCGATGACGATCGCAAACCGCAGAGGTGTTGATGAAGTAAAGTTGCCCTCGAAAACTGCCATGTCTGTCGTGTGAAATTGTTAATATTGAAGCACTCACCGCTCAAGGTCGCACCGTTATAGCGGGAGCTTCCAGTTTCACAGGTCGATGCTCTGTTAGGGATTCCTCTTGCTAGGAATTCCGAACTAAATCAGCTTTGAGTCTGACTCGTCCTCCGGAGGTTTGAGGCACGCACTGTGACCCGAACTCCTGCAACACCCCATGATGTTACCCTGGCAGCCGCCCTCCTTCCAAAGGCAGTTTGATTTTCATTGGTACAACATCCCTTGGACTTGGGCAATGACTATCAAATGGGGAGGTTTTTTCCCTGATCTATCGCTAGTACTTCAAGAGCCCTTTAGTCGGTCAGGCAGGTCAACGACCAGTGAGTAATATAGCATATAATATATCACTATTATTCTGGATGCATTTATGCAGGAAAAATCAATTTTTGTTGAGCTTTCCGAACCTCGATACAACAAGCTTAAGGATTACGCATAAGTTGGAAAAAACAGTCAACCAACTTATTGAATACTGGATTGAGCGGTTGCAATCCTTAAGCTTGTTGGTTGACTCCGTACCGAAAGCAGGCAAAGTTAAAAACTTTGGTGCCGATTACCCTTTTAACTTAATGGGGGGTTTGGGGGGTGGATAAGTCCCCCGCTATAAATCAGGGCGATTCAAAACGAAGAAGTCGTTGCTTTTGATATTTTAGCGGTGGGATACAGCCACCCCCCAAGCTAATTTTATCCGGTCAATCCCGGTAAAATTAGCATTTACCATTGTTGCTAGTAGTGGTAAGATTAAACCATGATAACTCTCAACTACACCTACCGCCTAATACCCGATGAGCAGCAAGTCGAGTTACTGAACGAATGGCTTGAAACTTGTCGTCATGCGTATAACTATGCACTCAGGGAACTAAAGGACTGGATTGCTTCTAGGAAGTGTCCAATAGATAGCTGTAGTTTGGAGTCAGAGTACATCATGAGTGCTGACTATCCTTTTCCTGGATACCATCAGCAGCAAAACAATCTCCCCAAAGCTAAAAAGGACTTTCCGCGACTAGCAGCAGTGCCTTCTCAGGTGTTGCAAACAACGATTAGAAGATTGCATGATTCCTGGGACTTTTTCCAGAAAAGGGGTTATGGATTTCCGAGATTCAAGAAGTATGGACTCTGGAAGTCGATACTTTTTCCTCAGTTTTCCACTAATCCAATTACAGGGTGGCAAATCAAGTTACCCAAACTGGGGAAAGTTCAAATCAACTTGCATCGACCAATCCCAGAAGGGTTTGTAGTCAAACAAGTCAGGATACTCAAAAAAGCAATGGGCTGGTTTGCTGTAATCAGCATTCATTCTGATCTCTCTATCCCCGCTCCCATGCCTCACGGACACTTGATTGGGGTGGATGTTGGGTTGAATAATTATCTAGCGACCAGTGAAGGATTCATTGAGCCAGGGCGTAAATTCTTTGCCACAGAGCATCGTCGGCTGAAAGTGCTACAACGCAGACTGTCGAAAAAGAAGAAGCGCTCTAAAAACTATGAGAAAGTTAGGCTCAAGGTAGAGCGTCAACATAACCACATTGCCTTCAAACGTAAAGACTATCAGTTCAAATTGGCTCACAAATTGTGTGACATGGCTGATACCATCTTCGTGGAAGATATCGATTTCCGAATCATGGCAAAGGGCTTTTTAGGTAAGCACACCATTGATGCAGCCTTTGGACAGTTCAGAACTATCCTTTCTTATGTGGGTAAACAGCGAGGTGTATATGTTGCCGAGGTCAACCACAAAGGAACGTCTCAGACTTGTCCAAATTGCCGCATTGAAGTCAGGAAAGAACTGAAAGAGCGATGGCATAGTTGCCCAGAATGTGGTTACGAAGCTGATAGAGATGTAGTCTCGGCACAGGAAATCTGTAACCGAGGTTATGAGCAACTGAGTACCCAAGGACTTTGGGGGAAAGAAATTGGCACTCATGTCGGGCTGTCGGGGGTGATGAGCCTAGATAAGTGGCGTAGGGCAGCAATATCCAATAGCGATCTGGGAAGCCTGCACTATAATGCCTAAGCATTTAGTGCAGGAGTAGTCACTCTAAACCACCAAAAAATTCAAGACGCCAACTAGAATGACAAGAGCAGCCCAAACCCCAGAACCCAAGAAAATCAAATTTTTCGATTGAGACCAGTTTTGAGGGGATGCGTAGGCGACGGGGACACCGACAACCATGACGAATGACAAGGCAACCAGAGCCGCGAGCGCTATTTGAAATATGATGGTCATTTACTATTCTCCCAAGACAAGCGTAAAAATCGATAGAAAATATTCAGCCCAATTCGGGGCTGATATTAAATCTTTCCTGTTTAGTACGCTACCAAAATTTGACCCGCTTTTGCTGAAATTACCAAGTCTGTTACAGGCCAGCTTTGTTGAACTTCAAGTGAGGCGCACTCCCCCACCTCGGAACAGGTGGGGGTTAGCCGAACACCGGATCTAGTCGTCCTTACCCTGAGATTGGATATAGGACTTAATAACCTCAAGCGTTGCGCCACCCCCAGAAACAGCACAATAGCCGCGCTTCCAAAAAACAGGTTTCCAGTAATAAGGTTTCAGTTCAGTTGCAAAACGCTTCCGAATCTCACGACTGGTAACGGTCTTCATTGTGTTAGCCAGCTTCGACACAGAGACATCAGGCGCAAAGTCTATTAACAAATGGATATGGTCTTTCATCTCTAAATCTGCTTTTGCTTCTACGAGGTAAGAACGGTTTTTTTCGCAGATCCCTCGACACAGTTGGATGATGTCAGACTCTATCTGCTCAGTCAAGACGGGGTGACGATACTTTGTAACAAACACCATATGAATCTGAATACTGCAATAGCTGTGAGCAAAAGCTCTTAAGCTTCTTGTCATGGTTTTACTCTATGCGCTACACTATAAATACTATGGGACAAAAAACAGCACCTAAAACCAGACGCTCCTACGTCGCTACCGCTCGCGCTATCAGAACCGACAAGTGGCGCATTGCCCCAAGCAGTGAGCAGAGACAATATCTGCTTAACACTGTGCAGGAATACCGCCGTTTATGTCGGTTCTTGGTGACGGTGATCTGTACCCACTGGGTTGATTTGGGGAATCTAAGCGGTGATAATATCGTTCCTGCCGTCGAAAGATTGGTACATGGAACCGCAAAGAATCCTCATCCGAAATACCCTCAAATTAACCGAGCGTTTCACAAGTTCCCTAGCTATTTACGCCGCGCTGCAATCATGTTTGCAGCAGGACAGGTGAGTAGCTACATGACTCGATACCGGGATTGGCAGTCTGGGCAAAGTCGGAACCGTAGAGATGCAAAACCCCCAATTCTCAATAGTAGTGCGGGTTGTTATCCTGCTCTGTACAAAGGGCAATGTTTCAAGCTGCATGGATTCGAGCAAGTCGAAATTAAAGTGTTTACCGGAACCGATTGGATTTGGAGCGCCATGCCTATCGCTTCGTGGCGTGAACGGCATAAGATTTCGACCAATCAAATCAAATCACCCTCGCTGATCGTGAACGACAAATTTTGCCATTTGTCGGTTCCCTTTGAGTGCCACCCTGAGAAGGTGAAAGGGGCTGGCGTGGTTGTGGCGGTTGATTTAGGAATTAATACGACTGCTACTGTTTCAGTGGTGAGCCGTGACGGTACTGTAATCCATCGTGAATTTATTCATCCTGGAAGAGACATAGACCGCCGCGACAAGCGACTGAAATCAGTTTCGATACGGGCTAAGAAGACGATGGGGAAAGGCGGAAAACTAGGGTTAGGATTCTGCAAAAACACCTATCGCAAGTGTCGCAATATCAATCAACAGATGGGGCATACCGTTTCTAAACGCATTACCCAGATTGCTCAGACAGAGCGTGCAGACGCAATTGTGTTTGAGGATCTCAAAGGCTGGAAGCCAAAGGGAGGCAGGAAACGATCTAACCTGAAGCAACGGTTTCATGGTTGGCTCAAAAGCCTAATCGTTGATCTGACCCAACGTAAATGGGCTGAGTTAGGCGGCAAAACAATCACCGTGATTGCTGCCTATACCTCAAAGCTTGCTTATGATGGGTCGGGCAAAGTGAAACGCGACAATAAGAATTACGCATTAGCTACTTTCTCTAGCGGGAAGCGTTACAACTGCGACCTGAACGGGTCTTACAATATCGCCGCGAGAGGTTGGCTTAAACTCGATAGCCGAAAGGACTACGAGAAGCGCCCCAGTAAAAATTCTGGACGCTTGCCTAGAAGCTGGGCTTGTCTTTGTGATTTGTGGAACCTCAACAGTCCCTTTCTTAGCATAGACACCCCCACCTCTAAAAAGGTGGGGTGAGCTTCATGGTTAAAGGCTGCTGCCTGAAAAGCGGTATTCCTACAACCTTTTTCCTGTGCGTAGCGCAGACTTACAGATTCCTTACAGTTGGTAAAAGTACTCAAAGCTTGAACGATGGATCTGATTTTGTGTCATACAACGGCTGACTTTGACGCCTTGGGAGCAGCGGTGGGGCTGACGTGCCTAAAACCAGGAGCTAAATTAGTTCTCACTGGTGGCGCTCATCCTGCTGTTCGAGATTTTTTGGCATTGCATCGAGATGAGTATGCGCTGATTGAACGCCGCTCTGTCAATTCCCAACAGATTCAGTCTCTGATTGTAGTAGATACTTCATCGCGCGATCGCCTGGGAAAAGCAGCCCAGTGGTTAGACTTACCTCAGTTAACCTCAATTGAAATCTACGACCATCACCTAGATATTCATACAGATATTCCCGCTACACATACTCACATTGAACCCGTAGGAGCGACAACTACCATAATTGTTGAGCAGTTGCAGCAAAGCGAAATCTCCTTGACCATCGCAGAAGCAACAGTGATGGCCTTGGGTATTCATGTTGATACAGGTTCACTGACCTTTGACCAGACGACACCAAGAGACGCTGCTGCTTTAGCTTGGTTGATGCTACAGGGAGCAAACGTGCGGCAAATCTCCGAATACGTTGACCCTGGACTGTCTCCTCGCTTACAAAAACTTTTGACCGAAGCCTTACATAACTTGCAGTCACAAACTCACTTAGGCTACACCGTTTCCTGGGTAATCCTCAAAACCCATGACTACGTACCAGGGTTATCCAGTTTGGCGACACGACTGCTTGAGTTAACTGAGAGTGATGCACTGCTGTTGGCCGCTGAGTATGGGGGAGATGGGAGAGATGGGGGAGATGGGGGAGATGGGGGAGATGGGAGAGATGGGGGAGATAGGGGAGATGGGGGAGCACGGGAGAATGTGTCTAATATTTCTCAGAGGGTAACAGGGTCACTTTTGACAGTGATTGGGCGATCGCGTATTGAAGGGACAAATTTAAACGAATTACTGCAACCCCTAGGTGGTGGGGGACATTCCCAAGCAGCAGCAGTGAGACTCCGAGATGTTAATCCCACACAAATCCTTGAACAGCTAGTTAACCAACTCAAAGAGCAAATTCCCCAACCTTTAACCGCACGGGAACTCATGTCTTCACCAGTACGCACAATTCGTCCCCAAACCACGATTAGCGAAGCACAGAGAATATTGCTGCGGTATGGTCATTCAGGACTTTCGGTAGTAGACGAAAACGACCAACTTGTAGGAGTTATCTCGCGACGAGATATTGATTTAGCCCTACATCACGGTTTTGGTCATGCGCCGGTCAAAGGCTACATGACCAAAAATCTAAAAACAATTACTCCTCAGACACCTCTACCAGATCTTCAGTGGCTGATGGTGACATACGATATTGGGCGTCTACCAGTTTTAGAGAATGGGCAATTAGTCGGAATTGTGACTCGCACCGACGTGTTGCGACAACTGCATCAACAGGAGACCCAATTCGATTCTTGTCCTATCCCCAGTCCCGATTCCACCCCTCCAATCTCTAGGGAAGCAATCCGGAATCTTCGGGAGCGTTTGGTTCCTCCCCTTAAAGAATTGCTTAGCAAAGCCGCCCAGGAAGCCAAGGAACGGGGCTGGCATCTTTACTTGGTAGGAGGAGCCGTAAGAGACTTATTGCTGGTTGAAGGCTCTGATAACGTCTTTCTAAAAGATATTGACTTGGTAGTAGATGGCTTTCATCGTTCAGCAGACACTGGTGCTGGAGTAATACTGGCCCAAGCGCTACAGAAAATTTACCCAAACGTCCGTCTAGACGTTCACGGGGCTTTTCAAACTGCTGCCTTGTTGTGGCACAATGACCCCATTCTTGGCTCTCTCTGGATAGATATTGCCACCGCACGAACAGAATTTTATCCCTACCCTGCGGCTAATCCTGAAGTTGAAGCCAGTTCGATTCGTCAAGACCTTTATCGACGAGATTTTACCATTAATGCTTTGGCTGTCCGACTAACTTCTGACCTTGGTTGGGCGTTTCCTCTGATGGATTTTTTTGGGGGGTTGTTGGATTTGCGATCGCGTCAAATTCGGGTACTCCACGCTAACAGTTTTATCGAAGACCCAACCCGGATTTATCGTGCTGTGCGCTTTGCGGTACGTTTGGGATTTCAAATTGAACCTCAAACCGAAGCTTATATCCGCTATGCGCTTGAAAGTGGAGTCTACGAGCGCTCAATGAAGGCAAATGCTAAAGCACCAGCACTACAAACCAGACTCAAAGCCGAACTTAAACATATTTTACAGGCTCCTTACTGGGAAAAAGCTTTGCAGTTACTGGCGTCTTTGGGAGCGCTGCGTTGTCTCCATTTCACTCTTAAGCTAGATGAAAAGCTATGGTGGCAAGTACGTTTAGTTGACCGTTGGCTGCGACGGTTTGACCCTGAGCAAACTCTGGAACACTGGCAAATCCGGCTGGAAGTATTAATTGCTTATCTCGCTCCTGAAGAACGTGCTAAGGTGGCCACAAATCTTCAGCTACCATCGGACAGTATTGAGCGCCTCCAGCAATTAGCTCAAATACAAGAGTCAGTGGTAGAGTTTCTCTCAGTTTCTGGGCTCAAGAGTGAAATTGTCCGCTTGCTGCGTCAGTACAAGTTATCCACCTTGATTTTGCTCGCAGTGAAGAGTCCCAGAGCAGTAAGACGTAAGATTTGGGAATATTTCAGTATTTTGACGGATGTTCAATTACCGCTTAATGGTAATGATCTTAAGCAGTTGGGTTATAAACCTGGCCCCCAATACAGACAAATCTTGGATGCTTTGTTAGCGGCTACGCTGGATGGGTTGATTGATGATCAAGCTGATGCTGAAGCTTTTCTGGCAGAGAATTATCCACTCAAAGGCTGAGAGGTCAAGAACCCCTCCCTACTTCGTTGAGGGAGGGGCTTGAAAGAAACAACTTTCAAGGGTAACTCTTGTCTACCACATGAGATTTAGTTAGGCACGAACTTCCGCTCGTTTCCCTCTCATTGGACTATGTTCAAACTCTTTGTTTAAGAGTGCTTGTAGAAAGGACATCCTAGCTGAATTGTGGGAAGGAACATACAACTGTTTTACAGGATTATCTCCATGTCAAACACAATTAGAGTTTCAGTTCAAAATCCTGACGGAACTCCAGCCATGCCGACCAAAAGCAGTCGCGCTAGACGCTGGATCAAATTAGGAAAAGCCCTTGCTGTTCGCAATGATTTGGAGGTTTACGGAGTCCGTTTATTGTCTGAGCCATCTGGTAGAGAAACCCAAGACATTGCCCTTGGTATCGACCCAGGAAAACTTTTTACTGGCATTGGCCTACAGAGTACAAAAGCAACTCTATTCAAAGCTCATCTTCAGTTACCGTTTAAATCTGTCACCAAAAAGATGACAACAAGACGGATACTACGAAGAGCCAGACGTGGACGGAGAATTAATCGCAAACTCCCCTACAATCAACGCTGTCATCGTCAGAAGCGATTCGACAACCGCAGACAAAGAAAGCTTGTTCCCAGTATCCGAGCGAACAAACAGATGGAGTTAAGAGTAGTCAAAGAACTACTTAAGCTCTATCCCATATCTCAGATTATTTATGAGCGGATAGAAGCACGGGGTAGTAAAAGCTTTTCACCTGCAATGGTTGGGCAGAAAATCATGGTGGAGTGGTTATCTGAAATTAAACCAACTAGCACTCAATTAGGTTGGCAAACTTCCAATCTTCGGCAGTGGTTGGGGTTGGCGAAAGATAAAACCAATAAAGCTAATCCCACTCCTGAAACACACTCGCACGATGGTCTTACTCTAGCTGCTAGCCACTTCATTAAGTGGCAAAACTGGATAAGTAACAATGCTCGTGGGGGTCATTGGCTAGGGGAAATCGAGATAACCAAATGTCCGTTTGTCATCATAGCTAGACCACAGTTGTATCGTCGTCAATTGCACTTCGAGAATCCAGTTAAAGGCTCTCCCACTCATCTAGAACACCGCAAACGCAAGGGTGGAACCGTTACACCTTTTGGGTTGCGTTCTGGAGACAAGGTGATCTGCTTGCAGCAGCGCTTCGCTATCGCCTCAAAGGCGGGGCAGTCTTATACTGGCTGGATTGGTGGTTATACCAATTCAGCTAAGACAAAAAATGTTTCTGTTTATGACATCAACTGGCACAGGATTGGTCAATTTTCTGTATCTAAAGTTCAGCTTGTTAAGTGCTCAACGAGGCTACTCTCTTATGTCAAATTCTGCTGACTTGGGCGGCTCCCTACTTCCGCCGCTCCGCTCTCCCTCCCCTCCCTGCTACGCGGAGGAAGGGGATTCTCACGATTCGGTTGAAATTTTTAACCGGCAACTTTTAACCTGAAACCCTTAAGAGGTAGCATAAGGCAAGCAACTGGTAAGTAAATTTTTATGAATTTGATGACGAAAACAGCCTTAAATAACGGCAACTACGTTCTTGACACTCAGTTGGGCAAAGGGATGTTTGGTATCACATATCAAGCAACCCATACCGAGTCAGGTCAAACGGTCGTCATCAAAACTCTCAGCGAAAATCTGTGCCAACATTCGAGTTTTGAGCACTTTAAGCAACAATTTCTAGATCTGGGACAACGCTTGAGTTGCTGTAAGCATCCGCATCTAGTTCAGGTACTAGACTATTTTGAAGATAGCGGACGCCCCTACATCGTGATGGAATATATTCCGGGGTACAGTCTGGCTGAAGTAATTCAAATTGAGGTATTGCCAGAGCATCAAGCAATTAAGTATATTCGTCAAATTGGCAGCGCCTTGCTCGTACTTCATAACGCTGGTTTGCTACACCGCAATGTCAGACCCAAAAACATTATTCTGCGTCAAGACACTGACTCTGTGGTGCTATGTGAGTTTGGTATTACCTGTGAGTTTACAGCAGGAGTGAGGCAATCTCATGCCAGTCTAATGTGTGCTGGGTATGCACCGTTGGAACAGTATTATCCTAGCGGGAAGCACTCACGGGCTACAGATATTTACGCCGCTTCAGCAACTCTCTACTGTTTGCTAACAGGAAATGCACCTGAGCCGGCGCCAGTTCGTCACCGCCAAGCAAAGCTTGCTGTAAGCGAGTCCGTTAACGCACAGGGACAAGAGATACAGTTAAAGAAGCCTACAAATGTTAGCAAACAATCCTCAGAAAATAGCTTAGAGACACTTTTTCCGCCAAACTTAGAACAATCCATTAGCTTAGTTGTTAAACAGGCAATTTCGCGCGGGCTAGAAATCTCGGCTCGCAAACGTCCCCAAACTTTAGAAGCTTGGCTATCCCTGTTTCCCAGGTATAAGGAAAGAGTCAAGCATACTCCTGCTCTTCAAGAGCTTTCAGTAGCCAAAACCAAAGCTCAGATATCAGTCAAGCAGACAACAAAAAAAGGTAAAACTACTCAATTAGCGACGGAAAAATCCAAAGATTCGTATAAAACTGCTTTTGTCAATACGTTATTAACTAAACTAAATATTAAGGGTAAGTCCCAGAACACCGCATCTACAAAACGTAAAACGAACAAAGCCTTACTACCACTACAAGCATTGCTGATGACTGGTGCGATCGCTGCATCTGCAGGTGCTGGATTTGGCTTGGCGCTTCGGGTCAACAAACCTAGTGAGCCCGGTTCGTCGATTTTGCACACCGAGCAATCTTTTCCTCCTACCAGTAATTGGCCCATGTCAGAACCCCGACTTTGAATTTCATACCTAAATTTGGCAACTCATCAATGGCTGAGCTAAGACAGACTTAATTTATAAGTCATTCTCAAAGATGCCAGAACCAGCTATCGAATCCATTCTGCGAGAAAAACGCAAATTCCCGCCCTCCGCAGAATTTTCCCGCGATGCTCACATCAAAAGCTTAGAGGAGTATCAACGGCCTCTACGACGAAGCAAAAGCTGACCCGCAAGCCTTTTGGGCACAGTTGGCAGAGCAGGAACTACACTGGTTTCAGAAGTGGGATACGGTACTAGACTGGCAACCACCCTTCGCTAAGTGGTTTGTGGGCGGAAAAATCAATATTTCTTATAACTGTCTCGACAGACATCTCACTAACGAGCGAAAACATAAAGCTGCTCTGATTTGGGAAGGAGAAAACGGTGATACACGAACTCTGACTTATTACCAGCTTCATCAAGAAGTTTGCCAGATGGCGAATGTTCTCAAACAATTAGGGGTGCAAAAGGGCGACATAGTGGGTATATATATGCCCATGATTCCTGAAGCTGCGATCGCTATGTTAGCTTGTGCCAGAATTGGCGCACCTCATACAGTGGTTTTTGGTGGTTTCAGTGCTGAAGCATTGCGCGATCGCCTGATTGATGGACAAGCAAAACTCGTAATCACCGCCGATGGAGGGTTCCGAAAAGATGCGATTGTCCCTCTTAAAGAGCAAGTTGATAAAGCCCTATCTAGCGATAAAGTTCCCTCTGTACAAAATGTTTTAGTGGTGAAACGCACTAAACAAAAAATACAGATGAAAATAGGGCGGGATCATTGGTGGGATGATTTACGCCAGGGAGTTTCCTTAGACTGTCCAGCCGAACCAATGGACAGCGAGGATATGTTGTTCATCCTCTACACTTCTGGTAGTACTGGAAAACCCAAAGGAGTTGTGCACACTACCGCTGGTTATAACCTCTATACTCACATCACAACTAAGTGGATATTTGACATCAAAGATACAGATGTATATTGGTGTACTGCTGATGTGGGCTGGATTACAGGACATAGTTACATTGTCTATGGACCCTTGTCTAATGGGGCAACAACCATGATGTATGAAGGCGCACCTCGTCCTTCTAATCCTGGCTGTATGTGGGACGTAATTCAGAAACATGGCGTCAATATCTTTTACACGGCTCCAACAGCAATTCGGGCTTTCATGAAGATGGGAGAACACTTACCCAAGGCAAGAAATCTCTCTTCGCTAAGATTACTAGGTACTGTTGGTGAACCAATTAATCCAGAGGCTTGGATGTGGTATCATACAGTAATTGGTGGAGAACGCTGTCCGATTGTCGATACTTGGTGGCAAACAGAAACAGGCGGAATTATGATTACTCCTTTGCCAGGTTGTACACCGACAAAACCAGGTTCTGCCACTTTACCTTTCCCTGGTATTCTAGTTGATGTTGTAGATGAGAAAGGTGAGCCAGTCAAGGGTCATGCTGGTGGTTATCTAGTAGTGCAACATCCCTGGCCCAGCATGATGCGAACAGTCTATGGTGATACTGAACGCTTCCGTAGTACTTATTGGGAGCATATCCCCCCCAAAGATGGCAGGTATCTCTATTTCACCGGTGATGGTGCCCACAAGGATGAAGATGATTACCTTTGGGTGATGGGTCGAGTAGATGATGTGATTAATGTATCTGGACACCGCTTGGGAACTATGGAAATTGAGTCAGCTTTGGTATCTCACCCCGCTGTAGTAGAAGCGGCTGTGGTTGGGAAACCAGACGCTCTCAAAGGTGAAGATATTGTGGCTTTTGTGACTTTGGAGAGTAGCTATCGTCCCAGTGAACAACTAAAAAAACAACTTCAGGATCACATGATCAAGGAAATTGGGGCGATCGCTCGTCCTGGTGAAATTCGCTTTTCTGATGCTTTACCCAAGACTCGTTCCGGGAAAATTATGAGACGGCTTTTACGTTCACTAGCAGCAGGACAGGAAATCACTGGTGATACTTCGACCTTAGAAGATCGTAGTGTGTTGGAGAAGCTACGGCAACAAGAAGAAGGGGAAGAATAAACCTCATCATCAAAATCCTTCCGTTGCGGGAAACTCCATCTCTTTAGAAATGATTCGTGAAGGGGAGATCCCCGACTTCTGGGAGAAGTCGGGGATCTGATACGCTGACATTTATTTTACGTAAATACATCAAACTCTGGCGCAGGGGGAAATGTTGGTTTAGGCGAATTTATCGGACTCCATTCATCTCCCTCATATGTTGAATCATAAAGACGCTGCATCATCGGAATTATACCATCATCCAAGTTATCAGCTAGGTCAGATATAACGAGCCTACAGTTTTTTCCATTAAAGTCTTTATTACCACGAAGGTTTTTATTGAGAGCATCGAAAGCCTTTTCATTAATGTCTTTGCCAAGACCGATAATAAGTACTTTAACAATGCGCTCATCATCAATTTTTAGACAAGTTTCTTTGATGAAATCCTCAAAAGATTTAGGGTCATCAAACTGACCGTCGGTGTAGATAATAAAGAAAGCACCTTTTGCCTTCCCCGCTTCGATCTCTGTCACCGTAACTTGATTGCGTCCAGCCAACCACTGCTCCCGACATTTACGGAGAGTAGGAACAACATAGGTATTTCCATCAGGGCGGTTTTCGTAAAAAATATCTTTAACCTGAGATTGATCTGTAACACGTCGCAAGCTACCTCGAAACTTATTAACGTTAAAAGTAGTAATAAAAATTTCAGTACATACTTGTTTGTCTGACTCTTCACCATCTATTTCGAGAATACTATCTACATGACCTGCTACCAACTCTTCTAGGAGCTGCCAACGTTTCTTTTCAACACCATCATCTTTTTTGCGCATTGAGGCGCTTTGGTCAATTAGCATAAATACATCACGGTTGTAGATTAAGTCGAGTTGCTCTGCCATTAAAGTTTTATTCTCCTGTAAACACTCTTCTGTTTCTTGAAGCCAAGTCCTATTAAAAACTTGATGGTAAATCTGATTAGTAACTTTTAATCGTCCCTGTTCTTTTACGACTATTCCTGAGATTATTAAGTTCCATTGCTCTATACTATTTTGAAATTTCACCGTTACTTTGTTCAATATTTTTTTATAAAGTGACAGTGCTTTCAACTTGTCTGTTTTTTGACTATAATCCCCCCTAATGAACCAGTTTTCAATTTCTTGTAAATGCGACTGTTTATCCTGCTTCCTCCAATTTTTGATTACCTGATTCGTTACTATTTTTTTAACATAACTCTCGACATCAGAATTATCTAGAATTTTAGAAGAACTAGCTACCAGGTGGCAAACCATCTGTGTTAAGAAGGGTTGACCTCCTGTCCAGTTAAGGATTGATTTTAGTAATGTCTCTGGGCTATTGGTTACCTTTTCTAATCCTTGCTGAAGTGGCTGACAGTCTTTTTGCTCTAAATTTCCAAGTTCAATCTGCTCTCCCAAGTTGAAAGCAAACCCTGAGTCTGTCAAAAGGTCTGAGGGTTTAGCAACTCCAAGTAGAATAAAATTTAGCTGGCGAAGTAACTTTTGATTGTGATTTTGTGACAGATCCCTAATTAAACCAATAAAAGTGTTTTGAAGTTTCCAGTTGATTAATGTTTGAATTTCGTCTAAAAAAATAATTAATTTATTGCCTTTGAGCTTTGTTAGAATTTCTTCAATTAAAAAATTCTTAAATTGTACCGATGCTTGTAACTCAAGTGTATGTTTCCAAACGCTATTCAATCTATCAACTAAGTTTCCTTCTGGGAGAACAACTTGCTGGCAAATAAGCTGCAGCAGTGTACGCCATAATGCCCTATCTGATTCCACATTTCCTAACTCTTGTAAGTTAATTTGGATGCAGATCAACCCATCGTCTTCCAGTCGTTTGGCTGTTCTTGCCATCAAGCTAGACTTTCCGGTTTGTCGAGGAGCTAGAACGCAACAAACACGAGTTTCACCTTGATCTAATTGAGCAAACTGATATACAGCGGTTTCCTCTGTAATGCGGTACATTGACCTCTCTCCAAACCTCTCTCCTTAAAGGAGAGAGGCTTTGACATTAGCCCCATTCCCTCGAAGGGAAGGGGGTTGGGGGTTAGGTCTGACTGTACCTCATAACAGCCGTAACCGCTGTAAGTCTTCATCAGCTTGTCGCTCCACATAGGTACAGGCATCTAGAGGTAAAGTACCGCCATTTATTTGGTAAAACTTTCTTTGTCTACTATTATCCATCAACCACCTACAAATGTTCCTGAAAATATCGCTGATATAATTCACATCTAACGCTTACCCCAGAATTTTCTACTTTAATTAGCCCGGAACGCTCCAGTTCAAATTTTGCAAAAGCATCGTGACATTTATCACCTTTCAGAAGGTTGATAAAGCAGGTTAATAAGTTTTCATTATTTTTGAGAAGGCTTAATTTTTTGAGTAAGTAATCGCCAAATGGATTATTCAAAAAACTAGCTTGTGATTGCAAATCTAGTAGCGTTTTTTTCTCAGACTTAACTTGATATAGCGCCTGATTGATTAAGGTGGGATGACCACCAATTAGCTGCATTAAAGAGCTAACTTCAGTTAAATCCCAGTCCAATCCGTAACTTTTAGCTAAAGCTAGTACCTGGTCTTGAGTAAATTCCTGTAAATCTATTGCTGTCCCTACATTTTGCATAGTTGAGCCTTTCTGACCATGATCTGGGTATGGCTCTGTGGAGTAGGCAATTACAATGCTAGACCAGACTATAGGTGCTTTGCTAACCTGTTTCATCTTTCTTTCATTCCAAGAACGTAGCAATTGCAAAAATGGTGTCTGAGTCTGTTCTTGTCCTAATACGGCATCTATACCATCAATTAATAGGGTTTTAGGTTGCCTAATCTTGGAAAATATGTGGTCATGTAGATAAGTTGTGCAATTAACTCCAGATGCGACATCTTCAATCCAATTATTTTTGAGAGGAGAGGGATTCAAATTAGGAACAGATTCACTAAAAGTTTGGGCGATAGCATATGTGAATTGATATAAAAGTTTGTTCAGATTGCTAAAGGCATCTTTATCAAAATCAGCACTAGCTAAATCCACAAAACCTACGACTTGATTTAGCTCTGTTTCTAACAACTTCTGAAGTCGCACTAACAAGCTAGATTTGCCCATACCGCTAGAGCCTTTAATCCGAATAAAAGGTAGAGACTCCCTGGAATTTCTACGAAACTGCAAAACTTGTCTGCAAATTTTATCTGCTTCTCTTTCCACATAAAACGGTGAATCCAGCGGGACAATACCCGCAGGTAAAGAGATTAGTTCTGTGGGGATGTGTGCTTTTTCTGGCTCATCCGGTGCTTCAACTGTAGCGCTATTCACCTGATTGCTTACTAGATCAGGTCTGTACTTTTTAAATAGAGCTATTAACTCAGGGCGTCGTTTTTGGCGTTCATTGGCAAACGGTTGTTCAATGCCAAAGTCATTGCAAATCTTCTTGATATGTGATCTAACAGTGGTTTGTTCTATCTGTAGGGATTTGGCGATCGCCTCATCTGTCTCACCAGCTAATAGTTTCTGCAGTACCTTCCTCCTTTGGAGTGGCATTTCCTCGAAGGCTTTTGTAAATTCCTGTTGATTCATTCTCTACAAAATATTGCAATAATTATGCACAGTTGTGTACTCTTTTGCACTTTTGAACCTTTGTGTATCTTCTTACACTTAGATTGCGTGTGTAAGCATAGCTAGTCTAAATTTAAAAAGTAATCGAGGAGCCAAAGGATACGGTAATTCGCATTTAATGTTATCCTCCGGCTGCTTCGGTTAGGGAAGAAATATCTAGAGCTAGAGACTTTTTTAGCACAATTTCTTGATTGCCTTACTAACTAATGAAGGCTTTTTTGTATTACTTGTATTACCGAGAGATGGTGCAACCCTAGTTTTAAGCAAGACAGGCTTTAAGTCAAAGTCAACTCTACAAATTCATGAGCATGAACACTAAGAATCACGTCAATTCTGCTGAAAAATGTCAATCTTTAGTTGTGTTTAGCCAGCCACATCTTAATCATATGTCAAAGCATAGTCTAGCAACCAGTCCAGACAAATATCCCAAGAAATTCCTTGCTCTAGGACGCTTGACTAAGCCGCTCGTTCTTGTATCTTTGGCTATAATTCCTAGCCTGGTGTTACTTTTAATGCCTAGTTGCAACGAAGTTTCACTACATATTAAGTTTTGGGGTTTTGACTACCAGCTTGTGAAAAAAGAGAGTTGTAATACTCAGCGCGATCTAAGCAATCAAAAGCTCTACCTGAAGTAGCAGTTGACTTGGTTGAATGACCCAAACCCAGCCTAAGTTCGATATAACCCACGAAGCGCTGAGCTACCGTAGTAGCCTGAAGGGTGTATATCTTATCCTTTCCTTGATCAATTTTTCAATATCCAAGCTTGGGCATATTCTTTGAGGTAGACTATTTTGACATACTCACCGCCCTAAAAGTGCGGTGATTCTTGACGTTTCATCGACCAGTGCTACCGAGGTAGTCTTACCCTGTCTCTACGTCCGTTTAAAGTCTCCCAATGCCCTATGGCGACTTTTTTTATCTACAGGCTAAATATTTTGTGCTTCCAGGTTGGACTTTAACCATTGCCTTTATAGCGTTAGGAGCGCCTACCCGCAACGTAGCTGTTTCAACGTGTCTTGAGTCCAGAGGGAGAAGAGCTAAGCCCTAATAACATATTAAACTATTTAAGGGAGATTTCAGGAAAATTAAAGCCGTCCTAGAAGGACGGGGCTTGTACCCATTCTTTTGGTCAGTTCCTAGACTCATCTCCTTGAGAGAGATTGATGCTGAAGAAAATTCCTTGAGGACCTAACCAGCATAGATTTTTCTGAGACAGGACTTAGACATAGCTCTCAAATAGTGCTTAAGTCCAATCGCCACTCTCCTGGATAATCACGTTATAATTTGTTACAGATGCTAAAGAAATTTTGTGATGAGTAATTCTGTAATTCATGCCTTTTTTATGGGCAGAGCACTAGCTCAAGCTGTGAACGAGCAGGTAGAAGACGCCCTAACCAACGCCCTGAGCGAACTTGGCAAATTTGATGCTGAACAACGGGAGCGACTGCGGCAATTTACCGAGCAAGTCATGGCTAATGCTGAGCGCGAAGCCGAAGCCGCAACGCAAGGGCGAACATATAGTACAACTGCACCAGTCGGTCAAGAATCAGGTGACTTGCAAGCAATGATCGACGATCTCAGAGCCGAAATTGCCCTTTTGCGTGCTGAGTTACAAAAGCACCGCAATCAATCTGTTTGAGGATAGGTAACCTCGACATTATTTACTTGAATTTTTAGTTGTGATCAAGCCTTGTTTGAGATCGACAACTAACAATTTAAATCGCTATTAATGAATTTCAAGCATTTTTAATAAAGCTGATTTTTTGAAAAATTAAATTAGGAATCCGAGTGTCTGCTCTTTCTCAAGAATCCGCCAACCTCAAGGAATACAAGGAAACCACGGTGCCTATCCAGCGTGGAATCGGCAAGGGATACAACGACAAAGCTTATCGATGGAATCGAGAAAATTATTCTCGCCACCGTCGTTTCGTAGACATTTGGTCTTTTGTTCTGACCCTACTAAATGGGTTGTGGCTCGATAGCAAACCCTGGAGTTATGCAGGAGGTTTCACAGAAGAAAAACGTACTGCTAGACGCAAAAAGCAGGCTATTTGGATTCGAGACACATTTTTAGACTTAGGTCCAACATTTATCAAAGTTGGGCAACTATTTTCCACTCGTGCAGATTTATTTCCCAGCGAGTATGTAGAAGAACTGACGAAGCTACAAGACAGAGTTCCAGCCTTTAGCTACGAACAAGTTGAAGCCA
Organism: Potamolinea sp.; assembly: GCA_042408245.1. Lineage (GTDB taxonomy): Bacteria > Cyanobacteriota > Cyanobacteriia > Cyanobacteriales > Coleofasciculaceae > Potamolinea. Next base: position 60,086 of record JAYFMV010000019.1, on the reverse strand, counting down.
TCATTAAGCAAGATTTAGGTAAACCAGTTACGGAACTTTTTAAAAGTTTAGACCCGATTCCTCTTGCTGCTGCTAGTCTTGGACAAGTTCACAAAGCACAATTGCACAGCGAAGAAGAAGTAGTAATCAAGGTACAAAGACCAGGTTTACGGAAACTTTTTACCATTGATTTACAAATTCTTAAAGGCATTGCTCGTTACTTTCAAAACCATCCCGATTGGGGGCGCGGTCGAGATTGGATGGGAATATATGAAGAGTGCTGTCGCATTCTCTGGGAAGAAATTGACTATATCAATGAAGGTCGCAACGCCGATACATTTCGTCGCAATTTCCGCCCTTATGATTGGGTGAAAGTTCCTCGTGTATACTGGCGCTATTCTTCACCACGGGTTCTAGCTCTTGAATATCTACCGGGGATTAAAATTAGCCATTACGAAGCCCTAGAAGCTGCTGGTCTGGATCGCAAATTAATTGCTAATCTGGGAGCAAGAGCGTACCTTCAGCAGTTGCTCAATGACGGTTTTTTCCATGCTGATCCCCATCCCGGAAATATTGCCGTTAGTCCTGAAGGCGGCGCCCTGATCTTCTATGATTTCGGCATGATGGGCCGCATTAAGACAAATGTACGCGAACAACTGATGGTGACGCTTTTTGGTATTGCCCAAAAAGATGCTGACCGAGTTGTTGCTTCTCTGGTGGAATTGGGTGCATTATCGCCAGTTGATGATATGGGACCAGTACGGCGATCAGTCCAGTTTATGCTGGATAATTTTATGGATAAGCCGTTTGAGAACCAGTCGGTGAGCGCCATCAGCGACGATCTCTACGAAATTGCTTATGACCAGCCTTTTCGCTTTCCGGCAACTTTTACCTTTGTCATGCGAGCGTTCTCAACCTTAGAAGGTGTCGGGAAAGGTTTAGACCCAGAGTTCAATTTTATGGAGGTGGCAAAACCCTTTGCCATGCAAATTATGACAAACGGCGACTCCCCCGAAGGTAATAGCTTCCTGAATGAGCTGGGAAGACAAGCAGCACAGGTTAGTAGTACGGCCTTGAATTTGCCTCGGCGTATTGAAGATACTATTGAAAAGTTAGAACGAGGAGACCTGCGTGTTCGAGTGCGGTCTATCGAATCTGACCGCATCCTACGAAGAATTAGCAGTATTCAGTTGGGAACGAACTATACTTTACTAATTAGTGCTTTCACACTGTCGGCTACCATTCTGTTTGTCAATGGTAAAGTCGGGTTGGCGTTGGTCGTTACCTTTGTAGCGGCTATCTCGGCATTTGCCCTGATTCGCTTACTCAGGCGGCTCGACCGCTTCGATCGCATGTTATAACTGCTTTACAGTTTTTGACGTCAGCAAATAATTTATGAAACGTCGCTTCACGGGTCTTACAGATCCGGGATTACTGCGTACTGTCAACCAGGATGACTTCTATAGTGACCCAGAGGGCCGATTCTTTATTGTGGCCGACGGAATGGGAGGTCACGCTGGGGGACAGGAGGCCAGCCAACTCGCTACAGACGCGATTCAGGCTTATTTAGAGCAACACTGGGATTCGCCAGAGGCCTCGGAAAAGATGCTAGAGCAAGCCTTGTATGAGGCAAATAAGGCGATCTTACAAGATCAACAAACTCATCCAGAGCGCTCGGATATGGGTACAACCGCCGTTGTGGTTATCTTCCGCAACGAACAGCCTTGGTTCGCTCATGTGGGAGATTCTAGACTCTATCGCTTGCGCAATTCAAAGTTAGAGCAGATTACTGAAGACCACACTTGGGTAGCACGAGCGATGAGCGCAGGTGACTTGACTCCAGAGGAAGCGCGGACACATCCCTGGCGTCATGTATTGTCTCAATGTCTTGGCCGTAAGGATTTGCAGGAGGTGGATGTCCTACCCCTAGATGTCCAATCTGGAGATCGCCTGTTACTGTGTACTGATGGTCTCACAGAAGAACTCTCCGACACCTTGATTACTTCGGCTCTTCAGAAGCATTTGCAAAAGGAAGAGGCTGCTGTTCACCTGATCGAAGGCGCTAAGGAGAAGGGTGGTAAAGACAATATCACTGTGGTGATTGTTGAGGTTGAAGGTTAACGGTTTGTAGGTTGCGGTTTGCACGCTTAGCTTGCAAACCTACCATTTACCGAATCCCTGTCCTCAAGGAAATTTTTTGGCGAAGGGAAACTTTCAATCTTAGATCGTTTCTTTAAGAAACCAAGAAAATAAATTAATCAACTACTGCTAGTAGCAATTTATTAAGAATCTTTCGAGAGGATGAGGCAAACTCCGTCATAAGAGTGAAAAATATAAAAAGCAATAAAAAATAAAAAATTTTAGCTTAGCCAAATTTATTGTAAGAATTCCAGATAATGAATCCTTCGGTTCTAACTCGCTCCTCTCAAACTGACCACATTCTTGTTGTAGATGATTCTCCAGATAACTTGTTCCTCGTCCAAACAATTTTGGAAGAAGAGGGCTATAAAATAACTTTGGCTGAAGATGGTCGCGTTGCTTTAGAGCAAATTGATTTATCTCCACCTGACTTGATACTCCTGGATGTGATGATGCCCGGAATTGATGGCTTTGAAGTCACAAAGCGCATTCGGGAAAATACAAAATTGCCTTTTATGCCAATTTTGCTGATCACTGCTTTCGATCCGGCTCAAGCAAGTGTGGTAAAAGGCCTAGACTCAGGTGCTGATGATTTTATTCGCAAGCCGGTAGAAGTAGATGAATTGTTGGCGCGGGTGCGATCGCTTTTGCGCCTCAAGCACGCGATCGACGAACGCGACAAAATTGCCCGCCAACGAGAAGAATTCGTCTCCTGGATGACTCATGACTTGCGCACACCCATAGTAGCAGCAGAGCGAATGCTGATGCTATTTCAACAGGGAGCGCTGGGAGAACTGTCAGCGGGAATGCAGGAAGCGATTGTTACGATGGCTCGTAGTAACCGCAATTTGTTGGCGATGGTTAATACTTTGCTAGAAGTCTATCGCTATGAAGCAGGCCGCAAAAACCTTTGCTTCTCCCCTACAAATGTCCAAGAAATACTACAGGAAGTAGTTCAAGAACTGACTCCTCTAGCCGATGAGAAAAAGCTTGCCTTGAAATACACAATTGCCGAAAAAGTTAATAGTAAAGTGGTGGGCGATCGCCTAGAAATTCACCGAGTTTTTACCAACTTAATTGGAAATTCTATCAAGTTTACCGACTCTGGTGTAGTCGAGGTGCATCTGAGTAATAGCCCTAACCCAAAAGCGCCTAACGCCTCGTGGGTAGTTGTTGAAGTGCGCGACACAGGCTCAGGTATCTCCGAAGAAGACCAAAAGATACTTTTTGAACGATTTCGTCAAGGTAGTCACAAACGCTCTGGTAGCGGTTTAGGACTACATTTGTCGAAAAGAATTGTAGAGACTCATCAAGGTACAATTGAACTTAAGTCTGAGTTGGGTAAAGGCAGTTTGTTCACTATTCGTTTACCTACTCAGTAGTCAGTGGTCAGTAGTCAGTGGTCAGTAGTTAAAAAAACAACAAAGGACAAATGACCAATGACAAAGGACAAAGGACAAAGGACAAAGGACAAATGACCAATGACCAATGACCAATGACCAATGACCAATGACCAATGACAAAGGCAGTTTCTTTTGGGGCTTTGCAGTTATGTCGGAAAGTATGCCATTAGGCGATCGCTACTTCCAGCTAATCGACGAAATCGTGGAAGCAACCCTGAAAGGCAAGATCCGCTCCAAAGAGCAGGTATATCAAATGCTGGTTCAAGGAGTCAGCACAGGAACAGGTGAAATCTTTGAGCGTTGCTTGGAGGAACGTCTTAGCACAACCCAGCAGGAAGTAGATAATCCTATTAGCGAAATCAAGCAAGCAAAAGCTACCAGAACTCTCAGAGCCCTCAAAACCATCAGTAGCGAATACTCCAGGGTACAGGAGCAAAACCGCGTCTCTACAGCTATTACAGCCGCCACTCAAGCAATTATTGCCGCCGAATCGCCTGATCGCCTCAGCTACTTACTGCGAGCGATCGACCCCAATCAGCAGCAGACGCTGAACTTACAGCAACTAGCTCAACTAGCAAAAACACTCCAGCAAAAAGCATTAGAAACATCTAACCCCGAAAGTGCCAAAGAAATTCTACAACTGTCCCAAGGACTCAGCGCCGGTTTAGCATCTTGGCAGCGATTGGAAAATTATCTAGTAAGCTGGATTTACGACCAAAGCCAAGGCTCATTAGGATTTGAAGGAGTCCCGGAACAGCGCGGCCCTTGGGCTTTGTGGGCAAAACAGGTGAATAGTCCCCTACCGCAGTCACTATTTCAAACTCTAGCGCGGAATCAATCCCTCAACGAATGGGCCAACAAGCAGCCAAGTCTGGAACTGAGTGCTTGGGTTGAGCTTACAGTCATTCTCCAATACTTACAACGGGGACTGGTAGCTTGGTTTGACAAAATGGTTTATGACTCCAAAGTAGGGGCAAAGCTTTCAATTTCTACTTTCATTGTTTTTGCAGTAATTTGGTCGCAGTTAGCAAGCGCCTTCAACCAAAACCTAAACGGATCACAACGTGATCCAATTGTCAATGGCTGCTTTCAGATAACTCTACAAATTCTCCGCACTTTCTCCCAACGGGAATACTTCCCTCTCTACGGCGGTGTTTTTGCATTTCTGGGTAGGAATTATCTGCGAGATGCGCTGAACTACCTGGATGAACCTTTGCGACGAGTTGAAGGAACTCAGGAAAAAGCACGAATTCTCACTTTATTGGGTTATTCTTTAGGCGCTCAAGGTCAATATGACAGAGGACTTTCCTTCCATCAGCAAGCTTTGGAAATTGCTCGCGATGCGGAAGATAGAGCTTGTGAGATTGCCAATCTTAATCATTTGAGCCGAATTTGTGTTGCTCAAAAAAATTATACTGAGGCAATTAATTACAGTCAAAGGGCGTTAATTTTTTCACGTCAAAATGGAGACAGGTTAGGAGAAGCAAATGCTCTGGCAAATTTCGGCTACAGTGAAGTGTTTCAAGCCAAGCAACAGGTAAATGTAGAACCAGAGGTGTATGAGAGTGCGATTCACTACCTGGAACAAGGTTTGCAATTGTCTGAGCGTTTGGGGGATAGCCAAAGCAAAGCAATGTGTTTCAGCAGTCTGGGAATTGCTCATGTTGTAATTGAACAGCCACAGCAAGCAATTACTTACTTAGAAAAAGGTTGGGAATCTGCCCAATTTTCAGGAGATTTGTACCTTCAAGGCATTAATTTATCATACTTAGCTCAAGCTTGCTATAGTTTGGCGTATCTGGAACAAACGATTTATACAGGTAGTTTAGGTGCGTATCTTTTAGAGCAAATTGGTTCTAATGATTGGCGTAAACCAGCGGGATTACTAACAATTTTGCAGGGACAAATGGGAGTCGAAACTTTTCAAAAATTGTTGGGACAACAGCGAGCGAAAATCATTCCCATCATTGGTGTTGATGGCTATGATTACATCCCGCAACTCTTGGAAAAATATCGGGAATCGATGTGAAATTGGGTAATTGGTAATTGGTAATTGCTCCTCAGAAATTCTATTTTTCTGATGATTGAGAATCAGTATTTTGCTCAGGTAATGACATAGATTGATTGGGGATTTGTTGTGCGGCTTGCTGGACTAATTCCAAGGGTAATTTGAGCGCTCCAGCAATCTGCTCTAAAGTTAATCCTAACCGGAGCAATTCTGACACTGTCTCTAACTTACCTTCTTGTTTACCTTCCTGTTTACCTTCTTCGATAACTTCTTGATAAAATCGAGTCTTTTTTAGTTCGCTTAACCCTAACATAGCTGCAATCTCCTCGCGGCTTTTTTGCGGTAATTTGTAGACAATAATAGTTTCAATGAGATTAATGAGGTCACGTTGGACAGCTTCATCAGTTAGCTGTTGCTGCGCTGTTTCTATCAAGCATCTTGCAAGTTCTCCTGCTCTGTCTTCCGACTCAACAACCAGTTTAACAACTCCTACCCCTAATGAGGTTTCTGGGACTTCTGGGAGTTCATCCAGATAAATTCGTCTCACCCAGTTCATAGCTAAGAGTTCAGCAAACTGTAAACTGGTTTCTTGTTCGATACTACGGTTGGGATAAATGACAACAATTTGCCAAGGATGGGATGGTTGGTATTGCCTTAAAAAGAGGAAAAGTTCAGCAAATATCCGGTAGTATAAGGAAGCATCTGGCTGGAACTGAACTTCAACTAAGTAGAAAGGTTTGTCGGATTCGTTGGTTTTGGGTAAGAATAAACCGTCTAGGCGAAAAGCAAGTTGCTTGACTTCACGGGAGGTGAATTCATAGCTAACTGCTTCTTCTGGGGAACGGTTGATGAGTTCAAAAAAGATACTGGGGAAGGCTTGAAATAGGCTATAGAAAATAGTGTCAGTTTTCACGGGTTATTGGACAAATGGCACAGAATGCTGACCAGTAGTAGGGGGACTCAAAAGGTTTGCTATTCGGCTAAAGAATATTCGGTTTTGATTAACAATCAGTCAGGAACAATTACCTAATTTAAGCACTACGCTGACTCAGTTCCTGCCAACGCTGCTTCCATACATCTTGCATCCCCTGCACCACTTCTGGCAAATCCTCAAATTGCTCAGTTTGTTGTCTCATTTCCGGTGCTAAACGCAGTAACGCTTTTAAATCCTGACAATGTTTTAAGATTTGTTTCCAAGCCGACTGCCATTCCCATCCTGTTTGTTCACGATCACGAATCGGTTTGAGACGTTCCTCTTCGGCTGCTAAAATTGCTGCTTCTTCCCGAAGTTGTGCGGCTTTTGCTCCCCAAGCATCCCGCCAAAGTTGCACAACTTCTGACAGATCATGCTCATCGTACCATTCTCTCTCGGTACGCAAAATTTCTCCTAACTGATCAAGACTGGGGCGATCTTTACAACTCTCAATCACAGTCAAACCCTGTTCAAGCCACAAAGGTAAGCTGCGATAACTGACTAACTTGGCTTTCGATTCTACAATTTTCACCCAAATCTGGTGACGCCAACACTCAATGCGTTCGATTTGTTTGATGGGAATATTCAGCACGGCCGCGACTTCCTGTTTTACCTGTTCGATTGGAAATTGCGTCGGGTCTACGATTCCGGCTGTGATTAAGTTCAAAGACATGATAGAGAACTCCCTGATTTTGGGTGGATAGACAGCAACCCAAAAACTTAGCCACCCCGAATTTTGCAATAAGAAATCGGGGTGGCCAGATGCGTGATAACATTGCTTCTAGCCTCCTGACTGCTCTTGACAGCTTGGGGGGTTAGCCTCTCTGAGCTGCTCGATACAGCTTTTGAGTGGCGCTAAAATATTTAGGTTTTTTTAGTTAGTACCATTACTTTAGCAGGTTCCTTGATATCTGCAAAGGTGTCAAGTGCTTTTTACAAATCTTGACATAACTCACATCCCAGCAATTATAGACTTGGGAGTTTGAAATTATTCCACAATTAGTAACCATGCAAAATCCTCGCCAGTTAGCATTTATAGCACTTCGAGAAATCCATAAACGGGGTGCTTTTACTGATATTGCTCTTGATAGAGTGCTGCGAGACGCTACCTTAAAGAGTGCTGATCGAGGCTTAGTAACAGAGCTAGTTTACGGAAGTGTAAGAAGAGCGCGATCGCTTGATGCCATCATCGATCAACTTGGTAAGAAAAAAGCCTCTCAGCAGCCCCCAGACCTGCGTACAATCCTGCATGTCGGCTTATACCAGCTTCGCTATCAAGATAGAATTCCCGACTCAGCAGCCGTTAATACGACAGTTGAGTTAGCCAAAGAAAATGGATTTCAAGGACTCACAGGTTTTGTTAATGGTTTACTGCGACAGTATGTACGTTTGGCTGAAAATTCAACTGAACCATTGAATTTACCAGAGGAAATAGTAGAACGTTTGGGTGTGTTGTATAGCTTTCCCGACTGGATGATTAAAATGTGGATAGAACAGTTGGGAAGAGAAGAAACACAGCAACTTTGTGAATGGTTTAACCAATCTCCAACGATTGATTTACGGGTGAATCTGCTAAGAGTTTCGATGGAAGAAGTTGAAGCAGCAATGAACGAGGTAGGTGTTGAAGTTCAGCGGGTACCTCAAATACCTCAAGCCCTACGAGTCACTGGGGGTATTGGTACAATTCAACAACTACCTGGATTTGATCAGGGTTGGTGGAGTATTCAAGATAGCAGCGCGGGGTTAGTCAGTCATCTGCTAGATCCGCAAGCAGGTGAAGTTGTGATTGATACTTGTGCGGCACCTGGGGGAAAAACTACGCATATTGCGGAATTGATGGAAGATGAAGGTATAATTTGGGCGTGTGACAGAGCAGCCTCTCGCCTCAAAAAAGTGCAAGAAAATGCCCAACGGCTGCAACTAAAATCAATTCAAATCTGCGCTGGTGATAGTCGCAATTTACCGCAATTCACCGCTAGTGCAGATCGGGTCTTGCTGGATGCTCCCTGTTCTGGTTTAGGAACTCTCCACAAACGCCCGGATATACGTTGGCGCAGCACTCCGGAGACGGTACAGGAACTTTCGGTACTGCAGGGGGAACTTTTGGCACAAGCAGCTACTTGGGTGAAGCCAGGAGGTATCTTAGTTTATGCTACTTGCACGGTACATCCCCAAGAAAATGAAGGTGTGATTCAAGGGTTTCTTGAGCGTCATCCTCACTGGTTGATTGAGCCACCGAGCTTTAATTCATCCCTCGCTACTTTTGCATCCCCCCAAGGTTGGATAAAAGTCTGGCCTCACCGACATTATATGGATGGTTTCTTCATGGTAAGGCTGAAACAGGCGGTTCTCTAGTGCCTTAAAGCTCCACAATTAAGATATAGGGGCAGTTAGTTAGAGAAAAAAAGTCATGGTGGCAAACTCTAGTGTTAAACAGCTAGTCAAGATTCTGATTGGTGCTGCTTGGATAGATGGCAAAATTCAGCCAGAGGAACGGGAATATCTGCTGAAAGTGGCTAAGGAAGCAGGCCTTGCTGATGATCCGGAGATTCAGCCGTTGTTGTACGAACTCAGGACTGTGTTACCTGATGAGTGTTATAGCTGGATGAAAGAATATTTAGGCGATCGCCCTAGTGCGGAAGATTATCAGCGTTTGATTGACGCGATCAGTGCCTTATTTTACAGCGATGGCGATGTCGCGATTGAGGAAGCAAGACTCCTGACTCGCTTACAGCTACTCGATCCAAGCACTACAGCGTCAAAGCCAGGGACTAGCAGCGTCCTGAAAGCTATTCAAAAACTCTACCGTGGCTGGATTGACAAACAAGGATATTGACGTACTCCCCTTGATTAAATCAAGGGGATTCTTGAAGGATGTTACGAGGCGGTCTTAAGACACGCCTCTCCACTCTTCTTCCTGCTTCTCGGACTCTTAAGTAAACGGTTTCCCGTTCCCCCCAGACCGTCTCCACAGGCATTTTCTTGCTCGTCCAGGATGCGTCCCACCCCAGACAGTCCACGATTACGGACAATTTGTGCTGCTGCTACATCTCTATGTGTTGTGTACCCACATTCAGGACAAGCGTGAACCCTGTCAGACAGTTCTTTTTTGCCTGTGTGTGCATCACATTGAGGACAGACTTGTGAGGTGTAATTCTTATCTACTTTGTCGAAGTACACGCCGCGCTTGAAGCACACAAACTTCAAGATGGACAAAAACTGCCCAAAACCAGCGTCAAGGGTGTGTTTCCCAAACAGCCCTTTTGCCCATACTCGGAAGTCGATATCCTCAACGAATATCATCCCAGCACCGTCACACAGCTTGTGGGCTAATTTGAAGTGCCAGTCCTTGCGGGTATCACTGATGTGCTGATGCAACCGGGCAATCTTCCTGTTGAGTTTGTGACGATTATTTGACCCCTTTTTCTTGTGCTTAAGTCTGCGTTGGAGCAATTTCAGCTTCCGATGCAGCAAGCCTAAAAATCTGGGTCTATCAATCACGAGTCCGTCAGAAGTTGCGACAAATTTGCCTAACCCCAGGTCAATTCCAACAGGATGACCATGAGGCCATGACATCAGGAACAGATACATCACATTCCAACGCCAATTGGATGAAATAGCCAGATGCTTTACCAATGATTCGAGCTTGTTTAACTACAAACCCATCTGGTATTTCTCTTGACTTGACATATTCCAACCACCCTAACTGAGGCAACTTAACTTGGTTTCCTAAGAGAAGCTGCCCCCTGCCCAGTTGAGGATACACGAATGACCGCATCCGGTATCGGTTCTTGAATCGAGGAAAACCCATACCCTTGCGCTTCATATCAACAAAAGCTGCTTCCAGTCTCTTGAGGACTTGTTGTAAGGCTTGGGCGTTAACCGTTGCCAGTTCTGGAAATTCGGTCTTGGCTTTAGTTAACGATTTGCATTGTTGGGCATAGTTGGGATAGGGGGTGTCGGCAGGAATAATGAACTCTCCAGAAATAGAGCAAGCATTAATCTGACACTTACGAGAGTTCGACCAATCTTTTCGTTCACGCAAGGCAAAGTTCCAAACTTTCCGGCACACCGTTAACGTGCGTTCGATAAGCTGAACCTGTTCTGGCGTTGGGATTACCTTGAATTCGTAGGTCAGGTTTAACACTTGCTTTTACCTCCTATAAAATTATAGCCTGTTTCATAGGAGGCAAATAAGGATACAGAGGGCTAAAGCCCTGAAGTCGTTTTCATCCACCGCTTAAAAGACGGTGGCTCTCAACTTCCAAGATGTTTTGGTAGTTTGTGATGAGTTAGGGATTGGGGATTGGGGAGTAATGTAGGGGCGGGTTTAGAAGATAACCTGATGGTAAAACAGACAACCTCTCAACAAAACCCGCCCTCTTGAGGAGAAAATTTCGACATGACCCAATCCCCCATTACCAATCCCCCATTAATTTTTCCACAGGGAAACTATTGAGCGTAAGAGGCGTCTTCAAGAATAGGTTATGCAGAGACCACCCAGCTCAAAACCGTCATAATTGAGTATTTTGCTGTTTGATTCACCAAAAAAGTCTAGCTGGGAAGTTCCAGGAACATTTATCGCCGCCTCATGTCTAGTTACTTAACAGCACGAACAATTTTGGAGAACGCCTACAATGTCTATCTTCCCCCGCTTGCAATCTGGAACCGCTGCACTTTTAGCTCTTGGAATCAGCGCTGGTGCAATAGCACCCATATTCAATGCAGCTCCTTCTTTCGCTCAATCAACCGGTTTTTCTGATGTTTCCTCAAGCTATTGGGCCAGAGATTTTATTGCACAACTAGCACAGCGGGATATCATCGCTGGTTTCCCTGATGGTACCTTCAAGCCAGATGCTCCCGTAACCAGAGCACAGTTTGCGGCTATGCTGCGTAAAGCCAATAAAGAGTTCAAAAAGGCTAACGTTCGCACTCCCATCAATTTCGTTGATGTACGCTCTACATACTGGGCATATACGGCGATTCAAGAATCTTACACCACCGGATTTTTAGCTGGTTATCCCGGTAGCGTCTTCAGACCAGAGCAAAATATTCCTCGCGAGCAAGTCTTAACTTCTCTCTCCAACGGACTGAGTTACACTGCAAGCCAATCAACAGAAACTGTTCTGAGTTACTACAACGACTCATCCAACATTTCTGGCTTTGCTCGCGCTCCGATCGCTGCAGCGACAGAAAAGCGCATGGTTGTTAACTATCCTAACCTGACAACCCTGAACCCGACTCGTAATGCAACTCGCGCCGAAGTCGCAGCTTTCCTCTACCAAGCACTCGTCAGCCAAGGTACAGCGCAAGCCATCAGCTCGCAATACATCGTCAATCAAGCACCAGTATCAAGTACTGTCACAATTCCTGCTGGAACTGTGCTCCCTGTTAAGTACGAAAAGTCAAAAATTCTCGTCACCAAAGATGAAACTGTTCCTCTAACACTAACAGTAGACCGCAACATCACAACCTCTGACGGCAGAGTATTAATTGCTGCTGGTAGCGAAATTGTTGGTGACTTACGTCCTGCTACAGGTGGTTCTCAGTTTGTCGCCAAGACCCTGAATATGGGTGGTCAATCGATGGCCATCAACGCAACTTCTGATGTGATTACCAAAACTGAAACAATTAAGAAGGGCGTTAATGTTGGGACTTTTGTGAAGAATGCAGCTTTGGGTACTGCTGCTGCTGCTGCTATCTCTGCAGTCACTGGTGACCGGGCGATCGCTACTGAAGAACTCTTAATCGGTGGTGGTGCTGGTGTAGTCTTGAGCTTGATTCAAAACTTCCTCGGTAAAAGCAGTGTCGATCTGATTTCTATCGAACCTAATACAGACTTGAATCTCAGATTGGGTGCTCCTTTGACCCTTACTGCTAAATAGTTCAATTAGTAACTACGACTGGTTATTTATTGAGTTATTGAGTTACTCGTATAGTGGCAAGCAAACGCATCTAGTAAGCTGCAACCTATGACTTTCCTGGTTGTCAGCGAACTAAATACCAACAAAATTTTAAGCCTGCCTGCGCAGGCTTTGTTTCCGTAGCCCCAGGGACTCGACGCTGCGGGAATTTGTTCAGCGAGCACCGTTAGCTGTAACTGCTGCATTCTCAGACGCCTCTAACCCAAAAATGCGGCTGAAGACCTTTTGTACCTTGTAGCCAGAATCAATCGACTCTAGGGGGTCTTTCCGCAAGCGGTGACGCAGACAGAGGGTAATGACACGACGGATATCGTCAATGGTGACTTCGTTACGTCCTTCAAAAGCAGCAATTGCCTTTGCAGCACGGTTGGTCACAATATCACCCCGCAAACCATCCACATCTAGTTCTGAACAGATTTGGGAAATTTTCACCCGCGAATCGTAGTCCATCTCAACTTGAGGAAGTAACTCTTGAGCCGCTACAATCTGTTTTTGCAAGACTTCTTGCTCTGATTGGTGACTTTGCAGGTATTCTTGGGGATTTTGGTCAAATTCTGCCCTTTCTTCCACAATCTGCACGCGCAAAGTTGGTTCTTTGACAGTGCGAATTTCCGCATGCATCCCAAATCTATCTAGCAATTGCGGACGTAGTTCACCTTCTTCAGGGTTACCGGAACCTACTAACACAAAACGTGCAGGGTGACGAATGGAAATCCCTTCCCGTTCGACGGTATTCCAGCCACTAGCAGCAGAGTCCAGCAATACGTCTACAAGGTGGTCATCCAACAAATTGACTTCATCTACATAGAGGATACCGCGATTAGCTTTGGCCAGCAGTCCCGGTTCAAAGGCTTTCACACCCTCAGATAAAGCTTTTTCGATGTCAATCGTGCCGCAAACTCGGTCTTCTGTCGCCCCCAAGGGTAGGTCAACCATCGGAACTTTTTTCTTGACAGTTGTCCTTATTTGTGAATTGCCATTTTCGTTCAGCCAATCGGGTTCGGTGGGGTCGCTGTTGAAGAGGTCATCAGCAACAACATCAATTTCCGGCAATAAGTCAGCTAATGCCCGAATAGTAGTAGATTTACCCGTGCCGCGATCGCCCATAATCATCACTCCGCCAATCTTCGGGTCAATCACATTCAGCAACAGAGCCAGTTTCATTTCTTCCTGACCCACAATTGCAGTGAAAGGAAAAACCAGACGGTGGGCAGTTCTAGGTGCTTGGGCAGTCACTTCTATTACCTGATAATTAATCGTTAATACGCCTTTAATTTTGCCACACAGGCTCCCGTTGATCTCACTGAAACCAACTTGCTCTTAAACCAAACCCTAAATTGTAACCTGTAGTGCCTCAGATTAATGTTGGCAAAGCTACGGAACTCTTCTGGTGAGATATCATCAAATCATCAGGAAAATGTGCTAGGTCTGTCCCTCGCATAAAATCTGTTAGCAAAGCACTGGTTGAATTAGAGTCAATATTGGGTGCACCACCCCTAGTCACGATCTCATCAAAATGCACTGTTCTTAGATCAAGACTGTACCTTGTCAATCCAGAAGTGTTGGGAACTGCAGAGTGCATCTGTGCTCCTGAAAAGAGAATCACTCCCCCTGTTGGACAGACGATCCGAATTTCTGGCTCAATTTCGATCTTTTGTTCTGGATGCGGAAATTCAGCCTCGCGAAAGTTGGTCTTATAATCTTGTTCTTGATTAAAGTTACGAGAGTCATTGTTAACTGGCTGATTCCAGTACAAGGGATGGAATGCCAATGCACTTTCAGATTCAAATTCGTAGAGGGGTATCCACCAGTTAATTAAGCACTGAGGTGCAGCATACCAAGTATCTCTATGCGGATCGTGAAACAGTCCTTCATTGTTTGGCAAATATCCTCGGAAAGGTACGATTCGTAACTGTGGTAAATCAAAATAAGTTTTGCTCAAGTCACAATCAAACTCTTGCAGCAACGACTGAATCAATTGCTTGATTTGAGGGTGATTTATAATCTGCTGTTTAAGGGAAGATTCAGCAGCCAAAAATTCCTCAACTGGCAAATTTTTCTCAACCATTGGAGGTAGCGGTGAACCGAAAGTTGCCTCGATCAGATTGCAGACTAATTGTCGGAGTGCGCTAACACTTGGACGAGGAGAAAAGGCGAAGATTTGACCATTATAAAGGCGCTGCCGTCTCAGATCATCTCTAACACTAGAATCAAAGTAAATAGTATTCATTTAAGAGTTTTTGGTAGAACTGAATTATTCGCTCAGACTCTTGATCTGTTTAATCCCGGCAACTGCATAGAAATTGCGAGTAAATAAGAACTCATCGATACTTGCTTGTTGACAAAGCTCTGAAAACCATCGTTCTGCTTGGTCTGACGGAAACCCTGCTTCAACAATCCAATTGCGAATTCGTTCAAAGAAAGGTTGGTCAAAGTGGCGATCGATGCGAACACGAGCATCAACTTTGATTTCAGTCAGTCCTAAATGTTTAAACATACTGGGTAATTTTCGACCAATCCAACCATCACTCCAGTAATCTGCAGCAGCATTGAGAACACTACGAGTGAGTTGTTTGTCACCTGGATAAAGCACCGCTGTTTCAAAATCTTGATCTAAAACTGCGATCGTTCCACCTATTTTTGTGACTCGCACCATTTCCTTTAAAATGTCCATACCACTTGGTACATGAGCAAGTACAGTCGAGACATAAACGAGATCAAAAGTTTCGTTTGGATAAGGCAAGTGAGTCGCATCTGCTGCTTCAAATTGATAGGATGGAAAACGCTGGTTCGCATTAGTAATCAGATACTGATTGAGATCAACTCCATAAAAAGATGGAGTAACAGTCGTTTTCAAAGTTCGCTCGCAAAACTCTAAGAGATGACCTGTTCCGCAACCAACATCCAGAATTTTGTTTGGTGTTAAATCTTGCAGTATCGTTTGAAAAAACCAATTGATAATATCTAGGTAGTACTTATCAAGTCGATCAAGCAAGATTTTCTCGGCAGCAACCTCTTGAGCCGGGTCATGATTGCGAGTATCCAGAACCATAAAATTTTATTCTCCTTGAATCATTTTTTTTCAATAATTGCATCTTCCGTTCGACAGCTTTCCTCAATAATTAGGCTGTACAACTTCCAGCATAAAATCTGGGTCTCATTGAGTTTTTTACAGCTAGTTCCTGACAATTGTTTTTTACTTCTTCAACTGCGTCCTGATTGCATCATAGGAATGTTTTCTGCCTTTTTTAAATGAGCAACCTGTCTACAAATGTCAAACCGCTGGCCCAAAAGCTCGATAATCTGAAGATCTAAGTCGTCAATTTTTTTTCTAAACGGTTCTAGCTGCTTCATAACTAAGTCTTCCTGCTAATTTACCACACTATATATTACATTAAATAGGTAGTTTACAACTATCATCAATTGTTGATTCTACTCCCAGAATCTGATAATGATCTGGCTCAAATGTTCCGTGAACTGTGAAAACCATAGCATGGATTAAGGCTTGCGCTTTAAGCATGGTTTCTTGAAACTCCATCTCAGGGTCAGAAAGTGCCACAATACCGCCACCGATACCAATATAAGTTTGATTAGGAGTCAGAACAGCAGTACGAATAACAATATTCAAATCGGCTGAACCATTCAATCCCAAAAAACCGATCGCCCCTGAATACACTCCCCTTGCTTCTTGTTCGAGTCGATCAATAATTTGCATGGTTCTTATCTTAGGTGCACCTGTCATCGAGCCTCCTGGAAATACCGCCTGAATGCAATCTAATGCTTGTAAATCTGGTCGCAAATGCCCACGTACTGTTGTCACCAATTGATGCACCGTCGCATAGGTTTCTACATCCATTAACTTGGGTACGTGAACGCTACCCACTTCACAGACTCGTCCCAAATCATTGCGTAACAAATCCACAATCATCAGATTCTCAGCTCGGTCTTTTTCACTGTTTCTTAACTGTTCCCGAAAGACGGAATCTTCTTCAGGGAATTCTCCTCGTCGTAGCGTTCCTTTAATAGGCTTAGTTTCCACCCAACCCTGCTGATCAATCCGCAAAAATCGCTCTGGAGACGAACAGGCGATCGCTATTTCCCCAAAGCGCAAAAATGCAGCATAAGGGGCAGGATTGAGGCGACGTAATGTGCGGTAGAACGTCAATGGATCGGGGGTTATATCAGTATGAAGCTGATTGGTGAGGCAAACTTGATAGGTTTCTCCTTCATAAATTTCGTCTAAGCAATGGTGTATATCATTAATGTAAGTTTGGTAACTTCGACTTAAACGAAACTTTATTTGCTTACTATTTCCCTGGGGTATCAGGGGATGAAGAGGAGTCAGGTTTTCGAGTTTTTGAGTGATAGTATCAAACCAAATTTCTGCCTGTTCTGTTTGCCCTTTTTTAACTAGGTGTAGCAAGTAAAGACACTGTTCTTGGTGATCGATGGCAATCAGGCGATCGGCAAGTAAGAAAATTGCATCAGGTAATGGTGAAGAATGCATCAATGGCAGGACAGATTCTGCCTTGAGTTCATAGCCAAAATAGCCAACAAATCCACAGTTAAAATCAAACGGTAACTCCAAATCTTGGCAACGTCGGAGGTCAATTTCCCGCTTGAGATACTCAAAAATACTCTCGGTACGACTGGTCACACTATCTGACTGTGTGATGATGAGTTCTTGTGTTTTGGTATGGTAGCGCACTAATACACTGTTTGCCCCATTTCCATCACCCATAAATGAGAAGCGAGATAAACCGTTTTCTACACGGCTACTGTCTAACCAAAAGGCATTTGGTGCTTGCTGAAACAGATGGACAAATATTTGTTCTGTATTCGGGCAAATATCCAGTTTGCGTTTATGAAATTCAAATTTAGGTGACTGTTTTTGATATAGTTTATTAATAGGAGGAGAAGTAGATCCATATCCTGTCCAACACTGCTTTTCTGGACTTTTTGAGGATTTTTTTGTAAATTGCAGCGTGATATTTCTAAAGTTTTCTAGTAATGTTTGTCCATATTCTGTACAGATAGACTCTGGGTGAAACTGTACACCCCAAAATGGTAGAGCCCGATGACGCAATCCCATCACCAATCCTTCCTCAGTCCAAGCAATCTTTTCTAGACAATCAGGTAATTGATCTGCAACTAACAAGGAGTGGTAGCGTACCACAGAAAATGAACTAGGAATGCCTTGGAATAATTCAGAGCCATTATGATAAATTTTACTGAGTCTACCGTGTCGAACTTCTGGTGCATGAATGATTGTTCCACCAAATAGGTAGCCAAGTCCTTGGTGCCCCAGACAAACTCCTAGCAAGGGCACATCCACATTCTCAATCACCTGTCTACAAACGCCAAAATCTGATTGCTTTTCTGGACGACCGGGGCCAGGTGAAATTACCACATTATCGAAGTTCAATGCTTTCAGGTCTTCCCATTCAAACTGGTCATTGCGAACCACTAGAGGAAGTTCTCCATTCACTTGGGCGATCGCCTGATATAGGTTAAACGTGTAGGAATCGTAGTTGTCAATGATCAGTGTTCTCATAGTTCAGGTTACTGGTAAATTGAATTTAGTGAGCCAAATAGCAAATATTTTCTCATGTCTCTTGTGGGTTTTATTTGCTTAGTCTAGTGGCGAAACCGGCGCAAAAAGCTTTTTCTTGACAATAAATAATTTTTATGATATTGAAGCTTGTCCTGTGAGCACCGGAACAACAATATAACCAGTAGTTACATCTCCCAAGACCCAGTTACGCTCAATTCCCCAATACCACCAATGAGCGGCGATATAAGCGCAGATTAGGCTATCTAATTGGTCTTCAACTGCTTTGAGAGCGACACCTGTAGTTGGAATTTCGGGCAAATCTGAGAGCTTCAAACTGGGTTCTAAAGTCGGTAAGACATCGAGAATATATTGTCGCAGTTTCATCAGTTCTAATCGACGTTCAGCAAGCTTACCTTTTTTGTATTTCAAGATGAGATTTAGAGCAAACAAATGCACGATCGCTGGATGAGGATAAACTTCAATTTGGTAACGACCAAGTTGTTGAGGTGTAATCACTGCAGCGTGAGCAAAACCTCGTGCTTCTAAACTTAGACCAAATTTTACTGTGTGTTGGGCAAAAGGGCGTCCAAGATTGGCTGGGTAACAACCGGCGTGATACTGACGAAAGTGTTTGTGAGTGAGTTTGTCAGGTAAGCGCGTACCCGTAAGGTTAGGGATGAGTGTCGGTGCGTCAACTGCGATTAATGCGGGTTGTTTGGGTGATGTCCATTTGTCTACCCAACTTAGGATATCTGCTGTTGTTTGCTGTCGATTTAAATCCAACAAAATTAAGCTTTTATCTGACCATTCCAAGCAGCATAATCCACTGGCGCCAGAAGACCAACCTAGGTCAATTCCTAAAAATTTCATCGCTTTAATTAACTGCCTCCAACGACTACGGCTGCTGCTAGATTGAGAGAGTTGAGTATAATTTCAGAGTATGCCAACAGTTTTACGAATCGGCCCCTACCGCTTTTACTTCTATAGCCACGAGCCAAATGAACCGCAGCACGTACACATTGACCGAGATGACTCAACAGCAAAGTTTTGGTTGGAGCCAATCAGCTTGGCAAACAATATTGGATTTAGTGCAAAAGAACTGCGGAAGTTACAGTTAGTCGTGCAAGAGAACCAGGAAATTTTATTGGAGGCTTGGAATGGGTATTTTGGCGATTCGAGCGGACGAGAGAGTTAAAAACGTTTACTTTACTGAGGAAACAATCAGCGTCGATTTAATGGATGGGCGGACAATTACTGTACCTCTAGTATGGTATCCCAGGCTCCTCAATGCTCCGCCTGAGCAACGAACAAAATGGGAAATATGCGGTGGCGGTTATGGCATTCACTGGGAAGAAATAGATGAGGATCTCAGTACAGAGGGAATGCTGAGGGGGGCACCGGCTCCAAAAGCGTCGATTTCGATTTGAGAGGGTGAGATCTTAATTTGTCCAGCATCTTGATCGCATCTTCTCAATCGTTACAGTTCTATTGTCCACGTCCTGGTTTGCAATCTGCAAAGCCTAATGCTTCTGTGTCGAGAAAACTGGCGATCGCCATCTCAATGACTGCTTCGATGGGATATTCAATTTCAGCAGCATGAGCAATTAGAGCCGCTTGAATTCGTTCAGGTAAGCGTCCCAAAATGACTTTGGCATCAGCAGAGGAAAGTTGCTCCTGAAGTTTGGCTTGCATAGCTTCACCTTTCGGTTGGAATTTGGACGTTATAGGGAGGTTCAGTGGCTCTTAAGATAATCGCTTCTAGCTCCAATAGTAACGCAGGGTTCCCCCAGTAAGAAATTGTCTGCACTGCAACCCGAATGTCTTCATCGCTATATTTGTCAAGCCAAGCCCACAAAAAAGCTTTGTGCCCACCAATGAAGCGTCCCCGTAGATTCTTGGTTTTACCGATGTAGAGCAACCCATCGGTTTTGTGCCTGATTGCATAGATACCAGGACGAGCAGGAATGTTGTCAAACTCTCGGCTCAAGAACTGACATTGCTCAAAGGGAGTGAAGGCGATCGCATCCAGGATTCTTTGCGCTTGGGTTTGCAGTTCAGAGTCGTTCGTCGGCATGAAAGCAAGAAGGCTAATTGCACAGAAATCATGCTCCCACAAATTCTGCTATAACCTACCATCAGACTACAGAGAGCGTATCAATTACACATAGATGCTTCCCAAATCTAGGAGATTAGATTGAGTAATTATTTTTTCCCTAAAGTCTTGCGGAATAAGACATATTTAGTCTGTATCTAGGGATATACCCCCCTATAACCCCGTAGCTTCCCAGGATTAAATTATGGAACCTATTTCTCTAACAGCAGGAGCGATCGCTACTTTAGTCGTAACCAAAGCATTTGAAAAGAGTGGTGAAGTGCTGGGAGAAAAGGCACTTGAGCAAAGTGGTAAATTGGTGAAATTGATTAAAGAAAAGTTTCCCAAGACATCAGAAAAACTTGCCCTTGTCCCAGAAAATCCAGAATATTTCGGTGAAGCTGTTCTGGAAGTCGAAACTGCTGCTAAGCAAAACGATGAAGTAAAAGCAACAGTAGAAGCAATCGCCAATGAGGTGAAGTCTCAACCTAAATATAATCAGATGATTAAAAACATCGTCAAGAACAATTATGGTGGGAATGTAGGTACAACCGAAAACGATAATCGGACACAAACCTTCAACTTCTGACTACAGCCGCCTGAAGCGGAACAGGTAACGTTAAATCCGCCTCAAAATCTTCCCTATAGCGGCGTTCCCAAATTTGTTGGACGAGAAGACGCACTCGAAACCCTAGATCAGCAATTGCAGGAAACACAGACAGTAGCCATTTCTGCGATCGCTGGGATGGGTGGCGTCGGTAAGACAGAATTGGCGCTGCAGTACGCTCGTGCTACTTTGCCAGAGCAAAAATACATCGGTGGAATTTGCTGGATAAATGCGCGAAGTTCGGATGTGGGGACTCAAATTGTCAACTTTGCCAGAACATATTTAAAGTTACAGATTCCTGATGGTTTGGAATTGCCAAATCAGGTAGCGTACTGCTGGCGAAATTGGCGGACGGGAGATGTTCTGGTAGTGCTGGATGATGTGACTAAATATGAGGATGTAAAGCCTTTTTTACCACCAACAGATCCGCGTTTTAAGGTGTTGATCACGACGCGGTTACAGTTGAGTTCGCCGATTAAACGGTTAGATTTGCAGGTGCTGACTCCAGATGCAGCACTGGATATGTTGAGGTCGTATATTGGGGATGAACGGGTAAATAGCCAGTTAAATGTTGCTGAAAAACTTTGTAAATGGTTAGGTTATTTGCCCTTGGGATTGGAGTTAGTGGGGCGATATTTGGATATTGAAGAGGATTTATCCCTAGTAGAAATTCAACAACTTTTGGTGCAAGCGAGTCTGAAATGTGAAGCCTTGGATGAGACTCATCCTGAAATGACGGCGCGGCTGGGTGTTGCGGCTGCCTTTGAGTTGAGTTGGCAGGAATTGGACGAAAATGCCCAAATTTTAGGATATCTGCTTTCTGTGTTTGCCTCTGCACCCATTCCTTGGTCGTTGGTGGAAAGTGTGTTGACCTCTCCCCCAGCCCCTCTCCTGCAAGGAGAGGGGAGTAAGACTCTGACTCCCTCCACTCCTACTCCAACTCCCTCCACTCCAACTCCCCCCTTCCCTCGCAGGGAAGGGGGGCTGGGGGGGTTAGGTCAAAACTTGCCAAAAGCCCGACGAACTTTGCTAAAATTCAGCCTAATTAAGCGCACCGAGAAAGACACCTACCAATTACATGAACTAATTCGAGAATTCTTTCAGGATAAACGGGAAAAGTCAGCAGAAGCAGATGACTTGAAGCGGAGGTTTTGTCAGGTGATGGTAGCTGTAGCAAAGGACATTCCTGAGACACCCATTCTGTCAGAAATTGCCGCCTTTACCCCAATTATTCCTCATCTAGCAGAAGCCGCAACTACTCAAACAGATTGGTTGAATGATGATGATTTAATCTGTCCCTTTGTTGGCTTGGCAGGATTCTACGAAGGTCAAGGAAACTACAACGAGGCTTTACCGTGGTGCAAGCAATGCTTGTCATCAACTAAAGCACGCTTGGGAGAAGACCATCCCGATGTCGCACACAGTCTCAACAATTTGGCATATCTCTACAAATCTCAAGGACGCTACACGGAAGCTGAACCTTTGTTTCTGCAAGCTTTAGAGTTGAGCAAACGCCTTCTGGGAGAAGACCATCCCTATTTCGCACTCAGTCTCAACAATTTGGCATCACTCTACGAATCTCAAGGACGCTACACTGAAGCTGAACCTTTGTATCTGCAAGCTTTAGAGTTGAGAAAACACCTGCTGGGAGAAGACCATCCCCATTTCGCACTCAGTCTCAACAATTTGGCATATCTCTACAAATCTCAAGGACGCTACACGGAAGCTGAACCTTTGTATCTGCAAGCTTTAGAGTTGAGAAAACGCCTTCTGGGAGAAGACCATCCCGATGTCGCACAAAGTCTCAACAATTTGGCAGGTCTCTACAAATCTCAAGGACGCTATGAACAAGCAGAACCTTTGTTTCTGCAAGCTTTAGAGTTGAGAAAACACCTGCTGGGAGAAGACCATCCCCGTTTCGCACTCAGTCTCAACAATTTGGCAGATCTCTACGAATCTCAAGGACGCTACACGGAAGCTGAACCTTTGTATCTGCAAGCTTTAGAGATTGCGGAACGAAGATTAGGAACAAATCACCCTAATACTGTTATCTTCCGTAAGAATCTGCAAATTTTGCGTGACGATCGCCTTTCCTAAACATTTCCTTGTGCCGTGAAGTTGTAAGTTTCAGGTTTATTTTTGTAAAAATTTCCCCAATCACCAAATAATTGTTGTAGCAATTTTTGGCAAATAAATTAACCGTAAAGACTGGCATCAGATAACTAGCCATTTTAGAATTGAGCAAACTAGAATAGGATTCTTGCCTAAACAGGAAACCTCATCCAAAACACTAATACAACTAAGTAGTAAAAATTAAACTTGGCAAGACAAAATCTCCAGCATCGGTAACACTATAGCGATTCTCATTTGTGTGTACGACAGTGTTAACCTCTCTCCAAACCTCTCTCCTGCAAGGAGAGAGGCTTTGAAATTAGCCCCCTTCCCTTGTAGGGAAGGGGGTTGGGGGTTAGGTCTTTTGAGAACTGCTATACCTCATTACAGCTTAAAGTAAAAATCAACGCATCGGATTAGAAACATATCAATTTCTCTGAGGACTGGGAAATGAATACAACTGAGCGTCAAACTGAGAAAAAAACTGAATCATTAGGGAATACTAGCGGTGTAATTCGTCTGAAACCTCAGCAGTTCATTCATGTTTTAGACAACAATACCGGCGTCACAAAACTAGAAGTTGGCCCTCAAACCATTACCCTACGAGATCACGAGCGGCTCATCTTAAAACCCGAACCAATGATAGTAGTGCCACCTCGGCATTATTGTATAGTTGTCAATCCCGTTCTCCGAGACGAAACAGGTCAACCGATCGCCGATCAGCATGGACAAATTCGACTAAGGTACGGCGATCGCGAAATTCGCTTTTCCCAAGATCCTTTCCCTCTCTATCCAGACGAAGAAATTGAAGAAGAAATCGCCCAACTGCTGGTAGTCGAGAGAAATCAAGCATTGCGTCTCAAAGCCATTAGAGATTTCAGCGCAACAATTACAGTAACAGTAGATGGAGAAACCCAAACTCAAACTATTAACCGTTTAGCCGGCGATCAGTGGCTATTTGAAGGGCCAGGAACCTATATTCCCCGCGTTGAAGTTATAGTTATCGAGACTATCACCGCCATTGTAATTAAGTCCAACCAAGCCCTACGCCTACTCGCACGACAAAGTTGTACAACTCGTCAAGGACAAATTCGTAGAGCCGGCGAAGAATGGTTAGTCAGAGAAGAAGGAGCATATTTACCAGGAGTAGATGAAGAAGTAATTGGCTTGATTAATGCTTACGTTTTGACGGAACGCCGAGCTTTACATCTCAAAGCAAAGCGTACTTTTATTGATGTTTTGGGTCAGCAACGTAAAGCTGGAGATGAATGGTTAGTCACCTTTGAAGACGCCGAAATTCACCTTCCCGATGTTTATGAACAAGTGGTGGGAGAAGTAGAAATTACCACTTTGGGCGATCGCGAATGGTGTATTGTTGTTGACCCGATTGATGAGGATGGCAAACCTCAGTTGGGAATGCGAGAAGTACGTCAGGGAAGAACTTCCTTCTTTTTACATCCCGGTGAATCACTGGAAGATGGTATCCAAAAAGTCTATGTTCTTGGGGAACAGGAATCACTTTTATTAAGAGCTAAAGAAGCCTTCAGTGAAGGTGAAGGTGACAATTTAATCCAGCATCAACCTGGTGATATGTGGATGATTGCAGGGCCAAGAGATTATATTCCCCGCACAGAAGTAGCAGTAATTGAAAGACGCCAAGCAATTCCTCTTGATAAGAATGAAGGAATTTATGTGCGTGATATTCAGACAGGTGAACTCAAGCTTATTAGCGGTCCCCAAGCTTATATGCTTAGTCCCTATGAAGAACTTTGGGAAAAAGACTTAACGCCGGTTGTTGAGGAACTATTGTCGCGAAAAAATGACCCAGTTTCTGAGCGAGGTCGTCATTTTAGGGCGACTAGAAGGAATGAGGCTAGTCAAAGCTTAGAAGAACAACAAGATACAGAGCAAAGAGATAAGACAAGAGCAGTTGTTTTTCATGTTCCTCAAAATGCTGCAGTACAGATTCATAACTACAAGGAAAGAACAGCTAGAACTGTATTTGGGCCAGATTTAGTAATGTTGGGGCCAGATGAAGCATTTACGGTGTTGAGTTTGTCAGGAGGAGTACCAAAACGAGCACATATCATCAAGTCGCTAGCTTTACTATTAGGGCCAGATTTTATGACGGATTTGTTCACCGTCGAGACTTCAGATCATGCCAGACTTCAGCTAAGGTTGTCTTACAATTGGTATTTTGATGTTGATCGACATGATGAACAAGCGACAGCAAAATTGTTTCAAGTGCCGGATTTTGTAGACACAGCTTGTAAGGCGATCGCCTCTCGCGTCCGAGGTGCTGTAGCTGGCGTAAAATTTGACGAATTTCACCGCAATTCTGCCAGAATTATCCGTCAAGCTGTGTTTGGCATTGATGAGCAAGGTCATGTGGGAGAGGAATTCCGTTTTAGAACTAATAATTTTGTCATTTTTAACGTTGATATTCAGTCAGTTGAGCCTGTAGATGAAGAGACATTAAAGAGTCTGCAAAAGTCGGTTCAGATTGCGATTCAAATTACCACAGATGCTCAAGAAGCAGCCGCAAGACATGATGCAGCAAGGATTGAACAAGAGGCAAGAGCTAGACTAGAAAGACAGGCAATTGTTGATCGGGGAGCGGCTGAAGTTGAACGCAAAAATTTGCTAGAATTACAAGCAGAAAATGCGGCAATTGAATCTACTGGTCATGCTAAAGCTGAAGCCAGAGCTAAAGCTGAAGCTGCTCAAATTCAAGGAGAGTTAGCTGTTAATTTGGCTCAGCAAGAAGCAGAAGCAGCGAGGATTCGTTCTGAAGTCGATTTGGCACAATTGAGAGCACGTCAGGAAGCGGAATCAACTCATCAAAAAGCGCTGAATAACTTGGAGATTGAAAAAGCAACTGCGATGGCTCAAATAACCAGTACGGAGTTTAAACAGAAGGTGGAAGCGATTGGCCCGGAAACACTGAAGGCGATCGCTCAAGCTGGCCCGGAAATGCAGGCTAAACTTTTGCAAGGGCTTGGTATCCAAAGTGTTTTGATTACTGATGGCAGAAATCCCATTAATCTGTTTGGTACAGCCAATGGTTTGATTAGTCCGATGGTTTCTGGGGTGGCTTCTCATCAAAGTCCCGCAGGCTGAAGCCTGGGGCTACAGGAACCAAGCCTGCCTACGCAGGCTATCACAAGTCTTGGGCATTTAGTCCGCGCAGGCGGACTTTGTTCGTGTGGTTCCGCACCCTTGAGGGTGTCGGGCTTAGATCACCATTGTTCGGCATTTAGTTGCTCAAAAGCCCCGCAGGCTTAAGCCTGGGGCTACAGGAACCAAGCCTGCCTACGCAGGCTATCACAAGTCTTGGGCATTTAGTCCGCGCAGGCGGACTTTGTTCGTGTGGTTCCGCACCCTTGAGGGTGTCGGGCTTAGATCACCATTGTTCGGCATTTAGTTGCTCAAAAGCCCCGCAGGCTTAAGCCTGGGGCTACAGGAACCAAGCCTGCCTACGCAGGCTATCACAAGTCTTGGGCATTTAGTCCGCGCAGGCGGACTTTGTTCAGGTAGCCGCACCCTTGAGGGTGTCGGACTTCTTCCTTAACAATCTAGAACTGTCAGGCTGCGGCATGATATGAGTAGTTAGCTCACATTTAACCTAACATCATGCCTAACGAATTATTAGAGTCTTTTCGAGAAGCCTACAGAAACTTGGAATTGCTGCCACTTTTGGAGCAAAAAGAATTAGAAAAATTTAAAGTAGAGTACGGTACTGAAGTTATTGAAGAACTAGAACAACTGGTTGAAGATAGTCCTTCAGGTGACGGAAAAATTGTTTTCACAGGTCATCGTGGCTGTGGTAAATCTACCTTACTTTCTGAGTTGAGTCGGCGAATTGGGGACAGATATTTTGTTGTCATTTTCTCAATTTCCGACATGATTGAAATGTCAGATGTCAATCATATTAATATTCTTTTTGCCATTGCAGTTCGCCTCATGGAGCAAGCAGAAAAACGGCAAGTCAACATTAAACAAACAACTAAAGATGCTTTTTATCAATGGTTTGCTAATCGGACTCAGATTAAAACAGAAGAGTACAAAGCTGAAGGTTCGGTTGGCTTTAATTTATTCAAACTAATTTCTGGTAAGCTCAAAGCAGATGCCTCTACTCGTAACGAAATTAAGCAAGAATTTGCCCGCAAAGTCTCTGATTTAATTGCTCGCATCAATGAAATTGCTGCTGTTGTTTATGCAGCAACAAATCAAGATATTGTGGTTATTATTGACGACTTAGATAAATTAGACTTGGAACTGGTAAGAGAAGTATTCCAAGAGCATATTAAGGCATTATTTCAACCTAACTTTAGGATTATTTTTACCATACCTATTGCTGCCTTAAGAGAAGTTTCTCTGATGTCTCTGATTGAGACAGAGACGAATAATCAAATTATCCCCATGCCAGTCTCAAAACTCTTTGCTATGGGAGAACGTCGTCAACCGAATGCTGTCCCAAAAGCCGAACCAACCGCAAGGCTTTGCGAAATTCTCAACAAACGGCTCACCCATGAATTGATTGAAGAACAAACAGCCCAGCAAATTATTATTTATAGCGGTGGAGTCTTGCGGGAGTTAATCAGAATTGCCAATGAATGTTGTCGGATTTGCCTACGCTTAGTTCGGCGTTACCCTGAACGTACTGATATTAAAATCAATGAGGCAATTCTCAAGGAAGCTATTACTAAACTCAGTCTTGATTTCGATACTCGGATTGGTACAGATGATTACCAGATTTTAGAAACAACTTACAAGGAATCTCGACCCAATGATCCGAAAGAACAAAAGTTTCTGGATTTACTACATGGCTTGTATATTTTAGAGTATAGGAATGCTAAACTTTGGTACGATGTTCACCCGATTGTGACTGAACTGCTGCAAGAAAGAGGACACATTTAAATGGACACTCAATCTTTCCCAGATACGACAGATCAAAATGAAGATAGTTATGATGATTTGCTGGTTTCAATTGAAGCAAGTCAGGGAAAGTTGAGCTTGTTGATTGCAGTATGTGATCAGCTTGATTTCCGTGAGCAGATAATTCAACGATATGAGGCAGAATTGCAGCCAGAGATGCGTCCCTATCGGGTAACATTAGCACGCAGGGAACCTAGTCTGAGGGCGGCTATTGCTGAGTTAGTGGCAAAAGATGAGTATCTGCGTCAGGGTGGACAAGCGGTTTTGACGGTGACGGGTATCGAGCAGTTTTACTTTTTGAAACTTGGTGAAAAACGCTCAGAGCAAGATCTTTTTTTCGGTTATTTACAGTGGACGCGGGAAGGAATGCGAGAGTTTCCTTTTCCAATTGTGATCTGGATGACGAATCAAATTCAGGCAAGTTTGAGTAAAAAAGCTCTGGATTTTTGGAGTTGGCGCAAGGGTGTTTTTCGGTTTGCTTCTAAAAAGAGAAGTGCAGTTTTAAGGAAAGAATTTACTGACTTACGCTTGACTCCAGAAGAACAGAAATTCTTGGGTACAGATGAAGATGGCACTTCGTTGATACCCCTAAAAGACTTGCAGGAATTAATTAGAAAAATTGAACAGCAAAGGGGGAAAAAAGACCCTAGTTTGGCGGATTTTTATTTCAGAATGGGAAGCATTTATAAAAAAAGATTAGACCAGGGAGAATCGCAGGATTATCAGCAGGAACAAATTCTAGCAATCCAGTATCTTGGCAAAGCAATTGATTTACAAAAAGAGTTTGGTTTAGAGGAGGATTTAGCTACCAGTCTCAACAACTTGGCAGGTCTCTACAATTCTCAAGGACGCTACACTGAAGCTGAACCTTTGTATCTGCAAGCTTTAGAGTTGACCAAACGCCTTCTGGGAGAAGACCATCCCGATGTCGCTTCCAGTCTCAACAACTTGGCATACCTCTACAAATCTCAAGGACGCTACACTGAAGCTGAACCTTTGTATCTGCAAGCTTTAGAGTTGACCAAACGCCTTCTGGGAGAAGACCATCCCGATGTCGCTTCCAGTCTCAACAACTTGGCATACCTCTACAAATCTCAAGGACGCTACACTGAAGCTGAACCTTTGTATCTGCAAGCTTTAGAGTTGTGGAAACGCCTTCTGGGAGAAGACCATCCCAATGTCGCTACCAGTCTCAACAATTTGGCAGCACTCTACGAATCTCAAGGACGCTACAGTGAAGCTGAACCTTTGTATCTGCAAGCTTTAGAGTTGACAAAACGCCTTCTGGGAGAAGACCATCCCGCTGTCGCTACCAGTCTCAACAACTTGGCAGGTCTCTACAATTCTCAAGGACGCTACACTGAAGCTGAACCTTTGTATCTGCAAGCTTTAGAGTTGACAAAACGCCTTCTGGGAGAAGACCATCCCGCTGTCGCTACCAGTCTCAACAACTTGGCAGGTCTCTACAAATCTCAAGGACGCTACACTGAAGCTGAACCTTTGTATCTGCAAGCTTTAGAGATTGCCCAACGAAGATTAGGAACAAATCATCCCAATACTGTTACCATCCGTAAGAATCTGCAAATTCTGCGTGATAATCGCCCTTTTTAAAACCCAATCACCGTAAAAGATATGATTAAAATGGAGCCGTGCCATCAAACCAACATAAGTGACAGACGAAACCAGACAGGAGATAGCTAGACAACTGGCTAGAGAACTAGAATTAAGAGCAGTAATTCCCCCTAAAAGGTCTGGTCAAGGCTTTAAAACATTTGGTGAATTTAAAAGAACAATGGGTGCTGCTGGTACAGGACAAGCTTGGCATCATATTGTCGGGCAAACTACCTCAAATCTACAAAGATTTGGAGTTGAAGCCATTCATAATACAGGTAATCTCGTCCGACTTGCACATGGAAAAGGTTCAATTCATCAGGAAATCACCAACTTCTACAACTCTGTACAACCTAATCTAACTGAATCAACAAATATCACGGTTAGAGAATGGCTGAGTACTCAATCTTTTGAAGAACAACAAGACTTTGGTATGAGAGTTATTAAAGCTTTTGGAGGTATAGTTTAATGCTTACCATAGACGTACAATCAATTTTAAATTCAATTCCCAATCAAGTTGAGTGGCAAGACATCATACAGTTTGAGCAACTTGATGAACGTGTCACCATCGCCAATGACCTGTGTGCCAATATTATTGGCGTGAATGAATCGTCTATCGAATGGTGTCCCAATGAAGAGCCACCCAATCAGATGGAAACCTTAGTTTGGTGGTGGGTTGTGCGTCCTGATTTGGGAGCAGCTATAGCCATTGAAGCACCTCAAGAACTTAAAGAAGTTATTAGTCAGTATATTTTGCGAAACTAAGGTTGTGACTGATGACGAGAGAGGAAAGGCGATAATTACAATTGAGGAATCAAATCAGACAGATAATAATGACATCTATAACGACTCCCCATAAATATGTACAACTGAATGAAGGTAATGTCCCAATCATTGCTGGAACTACGATGAAAGTAGTTGAATTAGTAATGGCTCAAATCGCCTATGGTTGGAGTCCTGAAGAGTTACAATTTCAACATCCCTATTTAACAATGAGCCAAATTTATTCAGCATTAGCTTATTACTGGGATAACAAAGAGGAACTTGATCTAGATATCCAGCGACGAGGAGAATATGCCCAAAAGTTATGCAAAGAAGCAGGCGAATCTCCTTTTGTTGTTAGACTACGGACACAGGGACTATTGAAGTGAGTCTAGCTTTCTACATGGATGAACACATACACCGAGCAATTACTGCTGGGTTGCGTATGCGAGGTGTAGACGTTTTAACAGTTCAGGAAGATCAATGTACTGGCTTCCCGGAAGTAGGAAATTATTCCTCTAATTTTTCGCGTACACCTCGAACAATTCGGGAAAGTTCGCTCTTTTCATCCACAGGAATACGAGTGGGAGAACCACTGATAATTCTTTCGTAGTTGCGGAATGAATCCTTGATATCTGGCCCATCTTCACTAATAGTGTACTCACGAATACCTGTATCGTGCCAAGAACCACGCATTTTGAAAACGTTGATAGCACGAGCCATTTCTCCGCGAATTTCCACGTATTGCAGCATCAAAATTGTGTCAGTAATCGTGGAAATATGAGAATCTGTAATTGAATTAGACCCCATAAACTGGTCAGTAGTATTAGTGAAAAATCCCGTAATTTCTTCTTGTTTTGCATAACCAGTAACGCCAATCACAAATTGCCGGAAAGCGTTATTACTAACTCCTCGCGCTAAAGCAGAAAGGGAATCTATCGCAATTCGAGAAGGCTTAAATTCAGCAATTTCCGATTTAATAATTTGTAAATGGTCTTCTAGTCCTGATGATTCTGGGTAAGTGCAAAGGATTTTTAGTAGACCATTTTGTTCCATTTCCTCAAAATCAATACCCCAGGAATAAGCATTACGAGACAACTGAGCGCGAGATTCTTCATAGGCAAAAAGAATAGCGCGATCGCCTCGCGAGCAAGCATTTTCGATAAACTTACTAACCAGCAAAGTTTTGCCAGTACCAGTAGCACCAGTTGCCAGAATAATTGAATCTTTGAAAAAACCACCACCGCACATTTTATCAAGAGTTTCAACACCTGAAGATACGCGAACATTGGAAGAACGCTGAGTCAAGCGCATTGCTCCTAACGGGAAGATATTAATACCCTGGTTAGTCATAGTAAAAGGGTATTCGCCCTTCATGTGGGTTGTACCACGCAGCTTGAGAATTTCTATGGTACGACGACGACGTTCCCCTTCTAGGACGTTACGAACAATTGCCACATTATCGGAGACAAATTCTTCCACTCCAAATCTGGCTACTGGACCATATTCCTCAACTCTTTCTGTTGTCATTACTGTTGTCACGCCAATTTGTTTGAGACGTGCAACTAAGCGAAAAATCTCTCTTCTTACTACTGAAGCAGCATCGTATTGTTGAAAGATTGCAGTAATTGAATCAACAGAAACTCGCTTGGCTTTATATTTACGAATGGCGTATTGAATGCGTTCAATTAAGGCAGAAAGGTCAAAGTTTCCGACAACTTCTTGTCCTTCTGGATCTGGTGAGGCATCTAAAATAAATAGCTTGCCATCATTAACTAATTGTTGTAAATCCCAACCAAAACTGTAAGCATTTTTAATGATATCTGTGGGAGATTCTTCAAAAGTTACAAATACACCAGGCTCATCAAAATAGGCAATTCCGTTATAGAGAAACTGAATCGCTAACAGCGTTTTTCCGGTGCCAGATGTTCCGCTGACGATGGTGGTGCGCCCAATCGGTAAACCTCCATGACTAATATCATCGAAACCTTCGATCATCGTCCTTATTTTATGGACTCCTACCGATGTTAAAGTGTCAGGCTTTTGTTCAGTTTTTTTAGATTGATTCATGTTTTCTGTTATTGTCAAAAAAAGTTTTTTCTCTAATCAGACCCAATGGTTTGACTAGAATATTCAAGGCTACTCTACTATAGTCTTGGACGTTTAACTAAAAATCTAATTCCTCTTCTCGCAGTTCTTCATAAAGAAGATCTAAGCCTATCAAAACTTTTTCCCTGTCCGAAAGGTCACCAATGATTTTTCGGACAGGTGGAGGTAAGACTTTGGACAAAGTTGGTGTAGCCAAGATTTTGTCTTCCTCAGCTAGCTGTGGGCTTTTTAGGACATCAATCACTTTTAGGGCGTAAACTCCTTGAAATTCTTGTTCTAGGATGTTTTTAAGTGTTTTCAAAGCGTTAATAGAGTGGGGAGTGTTTCCAGCTACATAAAGCTTGAGAACATAAGTTTTTTTTAACGGACTCATAATTTTGTAAGTTGCTATAAGCAATCAGCAAGTATACAGGTTAAGAATACAAGGTCATCCGAAAATCAACTCAAAAACTAGGTAAATTTAAGAGCTTTCTTCAAGCTTAGCGCTAAAAGCTGATAGCTAAAGGTTTGTATTATAACTCTCTAGGGATAGACCGTCGATACATTTCGCCCAGGTGAGCAATAACATCGATCAGGGTCAGTCGATAATCTAGTAACACCTCCTCGCTTCTCCCTTCTAGCTTCAACTGCTTGGCGAATTCTTCCATTAGTTCCATATGGATTTCCACAACCCTAGAGACTGGAATATCAGCAAAAAATGCTTGCTCGACAAAGCTATCGATTTGTTGATTAAGGGAATCTTCTTGAGAAAAATACTTTAAAACGATCTGACGATACCCGAATTTTAATTTTTCTAAAAGCTTTTCTCTTTGCTTTGGAGCTAGATTACGTAAAAAAAGCTGGGAATTTCTTTTGTAATACACACCCAGGTATCCAAGTCTTTCCTTGAGTTTTTCAGATAATCGGTACTGCTGCTGGATGAGGAAACTATTAGGGGTCAGATCGGTTTGGCGCTCGACAGTGGTAGACCAATCGGGAAAGGTATAGGCCGGAGAAAGAGAGACAAACTGAGCGATCGCTTTTTCAATAAAGCTCCTAATCTCAGGCAATTGGGTAGTATTGACTCGGACTTCAGCGGCATGGAACAGATGATTTAATTTGGCCACCTCGGCCTCATTCAGCGTCTGACTGGTTTCGATCTCTTGATTGCTAGCAACGCAAGACGTGACTTCTACCAATTCCTGGGGAAAAATTACAACAGGTAGCAGCGTTCCTTGCTCGTATAGTCGGTTGAGTACTGGCAATAATGAGTGTTCATCCTGTACAACCAAACAATCAAGCTGCTGCTTGTGTCGATCCACAAACTCGAAAAACTCGGATTCTGAAACAGTGATGTGCAAGATATAGCGTTCGCTGCTCAAAAACTGACTCAACGACTGAGTCAGGGATTCGGAAGGCACAAACGTACAGATAGTCAGTTGGGGATGCAAAACGATTTATGTTGAAAAAAGTGTTAAAAAGAACTATTCGCGATTTAGGGTGTAACATCACTCTATTGGGGTACATTTTAACAATTTATTCAGAAAAATACTTAACATTAATTAAAGAATTTGAGAATTGTAAGAAATTGTAATTGCTAGGGGATATATACTCCCAATCAAGAGCAATAATTGAGCTGTACTGCTTCAAAGAACCGACGAAATTTTTCCTTCACGCGATGCGGCTATAGTCAACCCCATTTTCAGTTCAATCAAGCGGGGAGGCCCTAGCTTTAATCAGCGATTATGCTCAAATTCAGCAAGAATGGTCATGTTAATGCCAACTCCCAGCTTAAAAGAATTTGCTCAAGCCATTCCTGTTTGTGAACCAACTTGTGGTATCGCTGACGTGCTGGAGATTTTTAGGTCTTCAGGGAGTGACGCAATTGTTGTAGTAAGCGAACAGCAGCGTCCCTTGGGATTGGTCAACCTGCGACAGGTAATGCCCTATCTGCTCCCAGCGGCTGATGACGGGAAAACTCCTGTGGCGATCGCCTCTGTTGATTTCCACCAGCCTCTTTCTGAGCTAGATCCGCCGCTCCTTGAACCTTTGGTAATCCTACCAGAAAAGCTGAAATTAGAACAGTTCTGGGCATATTTACAAAAGTCTGGAGAGAGACTGACTGAAGTAGATCAAGGGCAATGGGGATTGGCAACTAGGGAGGAAGAAAGCAAAAGGATGGACGCATCTTCCCACTCTCCAAGGCTTATTGCTGAGAACTGGGCCTTGGTAGATGGGGAAGGAAAGTTTCAGGGAATGCTCAACATTTGCTTGCTCTTAAAATCCTTGGCACCAAAACTAACAGCAACTGATGTGGGTGCGAGTACTCTGGAAGAACCGGAACCAGCGATGCTCAATTCTTTAGTCCCACTGTTAGAACAACTGCCTTTACCCCTAAGCATACAAACCTCTACGGGGCAAATAC
The DNA here is from genome assembly GCA_042408245.1 of Potamolinea sp. Classification (GTDB taxonomy): domain Bacteria; phylum Cyanobacteriota; class Cyanobacteriia; order Cyanobacteriales; family Coleofasciculaceae; genus Potamolinea. The sequence continues at coordinate 25,471 of JAYFMV010000019.1, read as the reverse complement.
TGGCTGAAAATCTCACTTGGCGGACTCTGATTGGGACATCGCCTAATCTGGGCTGTATTAGATTTAGTCCTGCTCCTGGGTTAGATGCTCCAGCGCGTGAGCTGCAATCAACCCAATCTAGCAGTGTACAACAACAAAACGCCGCGACTGCTTCTGTGGGGCGATTGGGTGAAGCCTACGCTTCTCGGTTGACGAAGCCTGTCCGAAGGACATCGCCCAATCCTCTGAGAAATGTTACAAAACAGCAGTATCAACCTGTTGCTCAAGCTGCTAGAGAACGCTACTGTGCCCTTGATACCCCCCGCATGGCTGCAACGGTTTCTCAATTGCGATCGCTCCTAGAAGAACCACCGCTGCTCAACTTCCAAGATTCTCCAACTGCTTGGGAGGCTTTCGTACCAGCTTCAGAAATGCGAAAAAATGGCATCGATCGCGTCTTCTCTTTTGTGAAAATTCCCCTGCCGAAGTCTATTTTAAAAGAGAGAGACTGGATAGGACAGGCGGGACAACTATCCTACGAAATTGGGGAAAATTCCTCGACAAATTCCTATCAATCTTCCCAATCGCCAACAACTAATCTGTGGTTAGTGCTAGCTCAAGACACCACGGAACAGCAACAGGTTGCCCAAGAATTGACAGCAAAAAATGCCGATTTAGTACAACTAAATCGACTGAAAGATGAGTTTTTAGCTTGTATTAGCCACGAACTTAAGACGCCTCTTACTGCTGTTTTGGGTTTATCAACGCTCCTGAAAGATCAGACATTAGGGAAACTAAATGATCGCCAAGCTCGCTATGCCAAACTGATTTATCAAAGTGGGCGTCAGCTAATGGCCGTGGTCAACGATATCCTGGATTTAACTCGCATGGAAACAGGTCAGATGGAACTGACTTTGGAGCCGGTGCAGGTTCAGGCTGTATGCGATCGCGCCTATTCTCAAGCGCTACAACGACCCTCAGAAAAAGAGCCACAAGACGAAGAATCCCCAGAGGAAATAAAATTTACCCTAGAGATCGAACCGGGACTAGAAACTCTTGTAGCCGATGAGTTGCGTCTGCGCCAAATGTTGATGCACCTACTTTCTAATGCTCTCAAGTTTACAGAGGAGGGAGGTGAAATAGGTCTGAGAGTCAGTCGTTGGGAAGGCTGGATTGCTTTCACTGTCTGGGATACTGGCATTGGCATCCCAACGGAGCAACAGCACTTGATTTTTCAGAAATTTCAACAGTTGGAAAAACCCCTCACCCGTCGCTTTGAAGGAACAGGTTTAGGATTGGTCTTAACTCAACGCCTTGCTCGTTTACACGGTGGCGATGTTTCTTTTATTTCCAAAATAGGTGAAGGAAGTCAATTTACCCTTCTCTTACCACCTTGTCCTCCTCAAGCAAGTGGAAACTCAGAAGAGGACGGCGAGATTACCCAAATCCCAATCCCCAATCCTCAATGCTCCATCCACAACCGTTTGGTGTTAATTGTTGAAACTGTACCCCGCTATTTGGAAGGTTTGACGGAACAACTGAGGAGTTTCGGCTATCGAGTGATCATTGCTCGATCAGGTACAGAGGCGATCGAAAAAGCCCGCCGCTTCCAACCCTGTGCAATTTTACTCAATCCTCTTTTACCCCAACTTTCCGGCTGGGATGTCTTAACAGTACTCAAATCCGATGCCCAAACTCTTCATATTCCCGTCTTAGTAACAGCAACACAGGCAGAAAAACAACAGGCTTATCATCACAAAGCTGATGGCTTCTTAAACTTACCAGTGCAAGAAAAAGCCTTATTACATAATCTGAATTGTTTATGCGATAGCTCACCTCCCACTAGCAGCAATCTGACAATTCTCCACCTCTGTCCAGTTGGGGATGATACGCGCTTTCATTCATCCATACTCAGTTCTGAATTCACTGAATTCCTAAGTGTTCAGCACTCAGAACTCAATTACCGATTACTCGAAGCTGATGATTTAGATCAGGCAGAATTATTGAGCCGTATTTGGCGTCCAGATGTCATCTTACTAGACACTGTAGAAATTGCCGATCCCCTAAACTTCTTGGAAGAGTTCTCCTTCTATAAGGCCTTGACTTCTTTACCACTGGTAACGCTAGATCGCCAGACAACAGAGGCGGCAAATCAACTCACTGGACTAACTGTATATCCTTGTTTAACATCAGATCGCACTTCCAAGATGCCTGCCTTATTGCAAGTGATTCAAGTTGCCGTGGGGATGACCAGCAAGCCCAGCATTCTTGTGATGGACATTGGAGAACGCAGCACCCAGAAAGCTGAGGTAATTCCCCAATGTCCTCAACCCTCCTTGGTTATTGGGGAGAGTGCTCAGGGAGAAGGGGATAGCTCGAAAATTTCCACAACCCCGACTTCTCAAGCCTCCTGGCTCCCAGCTTTCATACAATACCTCCAAACTGCTGGCTTTAGAAGCTTACTTTCGTCTTCTTGGACAGAAGTATACCGTCAACTTCAAGAACAAAGCGTTGACTTACTGGTGATTCGTTTAAGAGATATTAACGACTCTTCAACACTGGTGAATGAACTGCTTTCTCTGACTGGACTGCAAACGCTACCACCCATACTTGTGCTAGATCATCGATTAGATAGCGATAGCATTCGAGAAGCGATAGCGACATCAAAAGCATCGCATTTAAAGCAAGGTAAAACTAACAATAGAAAATCAAATTCTGGCCTAGATGCACTGTTAAAAACCCTCGCTACCAAAGTTCTCCGAGGTTCTTCCCAATCCATGAGCGAATTATTAGAGCAAATTAATCAAAGTCTCGCTCAAAACAGGTAATTGGTAATTGGTAATTGGTAATTGGTAATTGGTAATTGGTAATTGGTAATTGATAATCAGAAGCACTGATCACTGACAGGAAGGGCGTAGCAAAAGCGATTGTTAGATGGTCGGTAATACCTAAATATTTGGGAGCAAATGCTACGCCCCTACACAACCAACAAATAACAACTGACAACCGTTTTTCATGCCCGTAGGGCTGTACAACTGACAACTGACAACTGACAACTGACAACTGACTATCGTGCTGCTTTGAATAGCAGAAATCCACCGGCACTTAAACCGAACATATTGGGAAACCAGCCAGCCAGAAAAGGAGAAAATACTCCAGACAAACCCAATGCTTCAGTGATGAAACCTAATAAATAGTAAGTAAAAATAATCACAACACTAATACCAAAACTGGTAGCTTTACCAGTACGTTGAGGTTTGATTCCCAAAACCGCACCTATCAGCCCAAATACCAGACAAACAAAAGGAAAAGCAGTTTTTTGTTGAATACGCAAAGTCAGCCGACGAATTTTTTTCGTATCACCACTAACTCGCAGGACTTCCATATATTCTTTGATTTGAGAAATATTCATCTGAGCGGAATCTTTTTCCTTACCAACCAAATCAAGGGGCGTTCTGGGAAGTTTTATCTGTTGATTTTCAAAGCGCAGGATATTGCGATAAGAAGCATCCGGAGAAACAACATATATAGTACCTTTGAAAAAATCCCACGTACTTTCTTCCGGGTTCCAAATAGCTGATTCAGAAGTCACAATTTGACTCAAACCTTGCTGTGACCAATCCAAAATAGTCAAACCCTTCATGCGTTCGCCATCAAACTTATCAGCGTAGAACAAACGCTTGATCATCCTACTTTTCTTACCATCTGGTTGCGTAACTTCCCCATATTCTGGATAGAAAATATTATTTTCCTGAAAAGATGGCTTTTCCTCCTTCAACGCTTTTTGTAGAGTAACGGCAGCCTCGCGGTTAGCAGCAGGAACAACAACTTCATTGAAGACAAAAGTTGTACCCGTAACCATCAAACTCAAAATTACAGTAGGAACAACCATCCGGTAAATACTAACACCACAGCTACGTAGAGCAATCAATTCACTATCGCTACTGAGGCGAGAATAGGTCATCATTGCTGCTAAGAGCGTAGACATTGGGAAAGCATAAGCAATAAACTGTGGCATCTGCAACATCATTACTCTAACCGCAATCTCCATCGGTAATCCTGCTTCAGTTACTTTCCGCACCAAATCAAATAAAGTGCCGATTGCCACTCCTACTGAAGAAAAAGCGCCAACTCCAAAGAGAAACGGCGGTATTAACTCAGAAGCAATATATCGATCCATAACCGATATACCAGGAATTAGAAAAAACAGAGATTTTGATTTACCAAATGTCATAGTTATTTGTTATTTGTTGTTAGTTGTACAGCCCTACAGGCATGAAAACGGTTGTTAGTTGTTAGCTCATTTCTCTCTCGAAAATATTCAAAAACCTCTGCGTCCCTCTGCGTCTTCTCTCTCTGCGCTCTCTGCGTTAAAAAAACATATTATTCCAATACCAAAGAATTCGAGCTTAATTATTAATTGTTAGATATTTAATCAAAACACCACAAGATTTTAATTTTTAATCCCATAAGGACGAGGATAAGGCTTTAGTAAATTCTTGGCTTGATAAACATAAATAACTTCTGTAATTGCCCCACCTCGTTTAATTGGTACCGTTCCAATCTCCTGCATACTGCTAAAATAATTCTGATATCGTTCCAGTAGCTCTTTTTTTTCCTTAAAGCGAGCCAGAGTAATATACAAAGCATCTTTTCCTAACCATTGATCTGGCTTCGACCAAAAAGCAAAACCACGCAGATCAGAACTAAAGCAAGTAATCGGTGTTTGATTTATAGGATGAAGAGCCATCGCAATCAGTCCACCTAAGTAATAGCCATTAGTAAATATAAAGCCAGAGTCCCGCAAAGCTGCACTTAGCACCGGAGATTCCACAAAACCGTGCCGCATTTGCTGAATATCAATCAACTCTGTTGAAGGGTCATCTTTAGGCGACCAAAACCCTCCCAGTAGGGAGTATTGACTAGGCTTTTGTAGCGTTCCTGTGGTGACATGGAGTAGAGCAAGCAGTAAACTGATACCGATGACAATTCCCGAACCTTGTAGCCAGCGACGCACCCAAAGCCGAGATTGTTGCTCCCATCTAACTGTATATTCTCCTAACAGTAAAGTTATCCCCCAAAATCCTGGCATCGGCCAAGTAGGCAAAATTTGTTGATATCCTGCCATGAAGGTAAATCCTAAAGTTAAAGGTAGGGATACCCATAAAATTAATAACTGCTTTTCCCCTAAATCTCTATCGTAAGTTGGCAATTTATGGGAAAAAAGTTGAGTTGTTTTCCTAAAAAATGACCGCAAACTTAGCCACCATAGAGGTAATCCGATAGTGGGGAATAAATAAACTACATGAACTGAAAATATGCCTAATACACTCAGGAAATTGTAACCTCCTCTAGGCACTCCGCGCTCTGATTGAAAACGCAAAGATACCCACTCATGCTGCATATTCCATAACAAAATTGGGGAAATTGTCAGGATAAACAAGCTTAATCCCAACCAGGCCCAAGGTGATAGTAGTGCGGAACGATGACGGGGACTTGTCAAACAAAAAGCAACTAATCCGAAGCCTAATACAAAGCCGTGATATTTACCTAAACAGGCTAAACCAACAAGGATACTAAGAATTACTAATCGGTAGCTGGGGAGATAGGGAAGAGATGTATCAGAATCGGAATTTTGAGTTGAAGATTGCCCAAAAAATTCACAGGAGGCACAATACAAACTAGCTGACCAGAAAAATATCAAAGGATTGTCTGGTAAAGTGAAGGTTCCAAAGCCAACTAGAAAAATTGGGGTGATGGAAGCGATAATTAAAGTAAAATTAGCAGCTTTTGTTGAGAAGAGTTTAGCACTGGTTAGATACAGCAACAACAAACTTCCTGTATGTAAAATTAGCGTTCCCAGACGAATCGTAAATTGTGAGACTTCTCCCGTTAACCAGGGACCAAAAGCAGTAGTTAGCCCTACTAAAGCTGGATGGTCAAAATAACTCCAATCCAAATTTAAGGTGTAGACATAGTAATAGGCTTCATCAAAACCAGGGAACAGCCAAAAAGCAATTAAACTGCGAAACAGCAATCCCCCAATTAACAAATAAATTACTGAATGATTAGATTTTTGAGCTAACCATTTCTGAATTGTCTGCATTAGCGAACTCCTACCCTTGGTACGCGAACTAACTGGTAAATGCCCGCCTTAGTAATTAACTTATACTGCTTTGGTTGCAACCCTGCTTCTTTGAGAGATTTACTACTACCGATCAACAGTACAGATTTGGGATTAAATTGTTTGTTTTTTTTCTGAATACGGGGAACAGCTTCTGAAGCAGACCGTAAAAAAGTTACAGGTCGTTTTGTGTAAAAAACCAAGCTTGGCTTTTCAAATGTTTCTGGAATCATCATCACTTCTTCCCCGGATGTTCTTACCTGAACGATAGATTGAGCAATTTGGCGCAAAGGCAACTGGCGTTCAGCATCAAGGATGAATGAAGCTGGCATAATTACAAACATCAAGAAGGCAACAAATCCCCAAAATTTTACTCCCCATAGTAAATGAATTTGACGCCTCAGTAGTAGAACAATTCCAGCAATTGTACTTCCTCCCCAAACAATTGCCCCGAAATTAGACAAACCTGCTTGGCTGATCCGCCAGCCAAGATTAGGCATAGTAGCTTCAGTTTTCAACCAGTTTGGACTCCAGAAACAAGCACCTGCAAGTATTATAAAAAAGATGATACTCACAATACTGGTTAACTTTAAGCTGCGGCTTTGTTGCTGGAAAATTTGTCCTTGTACAATCTGTTCACTCCACCAAAGTGCTAGGAGAATTGCAGCCGCAGGTATCAGCGGTAAGCTGTAGCTAAAATATTTGGTAACGGCAATGGTAAAAAAAGTTAGGACAATCACGAACCAAAATAAGGCAAATAGTCCGAGATGGAATTTGCGGGGTGATTGTTGCCAATGGCGTCGCTGGAAAACTTTAATATTGGCGATCGCGCTCGGTAATCCAATCGACCAAGGGGCAAAGCCAAGTAATACTATCAAAATGTGAAAGTACCAAGGCCCTTGATGAGCATTGACGACGCTAGTAAATCTTTCAAAATTGTGTACACCAAAAAAGGAGTTAATATAAGCATCGCCGTTACGCAAAATTACCAGAACAAACCAAGGTACGCTGATAGTCAGAAAAATTATGGCGCCCCGAATCAGACGCATTTCCCCAAGAACTTCCCTGATTTTGCCAACATAAATTAGGAAAGAAATAATAATCAAACCAGGTAGAACAACTCCCACTGGCCCTTTAGTTAAAACAGCTAAAGCCATCAAAACGTAAAAAGCTAAATACCAACGTTCCTGAACTTTTGGTAATTCTGGTTGAGCATAACCTAGAAAAAAAGATAGTAGCGCTCCACCAAAACATAAACTCAGCAACATATCTGAGTAGCCAGTACGTCCAAAAAACAAGGTTAGGGGATGTAAGGCCACCATTGCTGAACCCATACATGCTACTAACCAGGATTGCCATTGGGATGCGGTGGTGAATGCAGAATCCTGCTCCTTGGCTCTCCAATCTCCAATCAAATTGCCAAAATATTTTAAGGTGTAGAAAGTTAGACTTGTGAGTGCCAATCCGGCTAGTGCTGAAGGGAGTCGGGTAGCAAATTCATTGACTGCAAAGATTTTGTAAGCGATCGCCTGACACCAGTAAATCAGAGCCGGTTTATCAAAGCGAGTGACAGTATTGAAGTAGGGAGTAATCCAATCTCCCGTCACTGTCATCTGTCGAGACGCTTCTGCAAACAGTGGTTCAGTTTCATCAATTAAGCCAGTGTTACCTAAGTTCCAAAAGAAAGCGAGGAAACTAATTAACAGTAGCCACAAAATTGCTAATCCCCAAGCAATTGCAGGATGTCGCTCTTTGATTTTTAATCCTTGCCTAACTAGATGTTTCATGCTGGAAAATACTGCCAAAAATATGCCTCGCTCCAAGAATTTATCTTCCCAGACCTTAATTTAACGGCAAATGCTACCATACCACTGCTCGTATCTTTGATGACTTTGATACAAGCTCGCAGTTCCCTTGTTGAATATCAAGCCCTCAGAGCCCAGTGTCAAGGTTGCATCCCAATTTTGCAAAAACGCCTAACGACTAAAGTCGCGGCTACAAGAACGAAGTCCGCCTACGCGGACTATACTGTAAGCCTGCGTAGGCAGGCTTTGTTTTTATAGCCCCAGGGCCTTATAGCCTGCTGGTATAGATTGGCAAACAAGCCTCAAGGTTGCAAATTTAGCAGCCATTCAGCTTTCTCTGGATTCCAGACAGGAATTGACGTTTCACCTACTACAAACGGCCCCCAGTACTGACGGGAGCCATCTTGAGCGAAAGCAACGAGAATATCTCCTTTTTTCAGCTTCAGATTTCCTTGAGGTAGCGAAAGCCTCAATCCTTGAGTTCCACCTTCCAGCGGTGAAAAATCCCAATGCGCTGGTTCTACGTAAGCTTTATCTGATGACTGACGTGATAGTAACGCAACGCGGATCGGATGTGCGGTTGGATTACTTACCCGTAAAGCTCCCTGACGCGCTTCTACCTCGGCTGGATCTGGACTTTTCTCAGGTTTTGTGTCTGGGGTAGGTAAGCTCGGCGATACTTTTGGCTTTTCTATTTTTGGTGCTTCGGGTGGCGAAATTTCTGGTATAGAGGAAATATCTGGTATTTCTGGCTCGATCCAAACCGTAACTTGAATCAATCTCAGGCCTAAAGTGGCTATTCCTAAGAGTAAAACACCAATAATTAGAGGATAAAGTGTAATTTTAAGATTTTTCATGGGCTTTAAGGGTCTGAGGCTACACCACTGTGTAAATGTTTGGATTGGGGAGAGTGGGAAAGAACAATTAGCACAAAAATCAAGGACACAAAAGCAGTTTATTTTTGAATGTTCTAGTAAGCCAAAAATTTCGCAAAATTAATTGATTTTCTGGCAATTTTGTTAAAAATAAACTTTATCATTGGTTGTGGAGTTATGCAGAATACTAGGCTCAATAATCTAGTTAATGTTATCTTGGCGCAGTTGGGACAATGGTTTACTAATCCCTGGCGACGCTTCTCTTTAATATTGATTAGTTTTCTCTTTGGTGTGTTCCTGGGTTCGGCAATTCCTACTTCAGTGGGACAAGCTGCTGAGTGGGACATAGTTGGTGCCCTTATTTTGCTTCTGTTCACAGAAGCTGTTAGCCGGCTTGTTTATGGCAGCAATCAGCGGCGCGTACAATCTACAGAAGGTGTTTCTAGACGTTCGTTGTTTGTTGAAGTCATTAATTATCTGAAAATTGGTCTGACTTACAGTTTGTTTCTCGAAGCTTTCAAAATTGGCTCTTGATGCTATGTCGCAACCAAATATATCCTTAAGTCAAATCCTCAATAACTTAGCCACAGGTCACACACTAAGCGCTTGGGAATGGCAATATTTGATAACTGAGGAACTAGCTTTGTCACAACGAGCAAAAGCTTTTGGTATCACCCAGACAAATGCGCAAGAGATACTTCAGGAGCGATCGCTGATCTTCCACTCTGTCTACCCAGATATCTTCTCTCTCCCATTTTTAATCTCATCCCCCCCAACCCCCCCTTACCAAGGGGGGGAGTCAAAAGCCAAAATCCTTTTATCCCTCTGGAAACTTTGGATTCCCCTAGCAATGCAACTGTCGTCAATCCAGCAAAAACTAGGCCGTCCTTTCGTCCAAGGAATCTTAGGGGGACAGGGAACTGGCAAAACGACCCTTTGTGCTGTCCTGAGTTTGATTCTCAAGCACTTAGCGTTGGGCACTCTCAGCCTTTCCCTCGATGACCTCTACAAAACCTACAGCGAACGCCAACACCTGCAAAAGCTAGACCCCCGCTTAGGAAGACGCGGCCCACCGGGAACCCATGATCTTGAGCTAGGGAAGCAGGTTTTAGACCAATTACGCACTCCCAATCTAGGACAACCTATCCTTGTACCTCGCTTTGAGAAGTCGGCTTGGGGGGGTGCCGGTGACAGAACTGATCCAGAAATGGTGAAAAATATTGATATTGTGCTTTTTGAAGGCTGGTTTGTTGGTGTTAGACCAATTGACCCAACTGTGTTTGACTCTGCAACACCAGAACCGATTCAGACTGCTGCTGACCGTTCTTTTGCTCGTGATATGAATCAGCAGTTGCGGGAGTATTTGCCTTTGTGGGAACGCTTAGACCGATTGATGCTGCTTTATCCCACTGACTACCATCTCAGTCAACAGTGGCGGCTTCAAGCGGAACAGCAAATGATTACTACTGGTAAATCTGGTATGTCTACTTCACAAATTGGTGAATTTGTCAACTATTTTTGGCGATCGCTGCACCCAGAGTTATTCATTACACCTCTGACCAGAAACCCCAATTTGGTAGACCTGGTGATTGAAATCAATTCCGACCATAGCGTTGGCGATGTTTATCGACCAGGCGATGCTTAGTTGTGATCCGTCTCACTTTACAACCTAAGCCTCATCACTAAAAAAGTATAACTAATCTCACTAACCTCAATTGCGACCATCACAGATGATTGTGATCGAAAACCTCATACTTACAAGGACAGTCCCAAGAGCAAAACGTGGTCATGTCTGATATTAGTGAGATTGTTCACAAAGTTCTTCAATCTGGCTATCTAACAGTAGAAGCTGAAGATCAACTGCGACAACTGTTTGCAGTTCGGTATGACATCCAAGATATAGAGGCTTTAACTCGGCTGCAGCAAGCTGCTACTTTAGGTTTGATCAAGCAACAGTCACGTGAATTAGTACATTCCTGATTGCAGCTTGTATCCAATAATACACTTAAGACGGGGGATATGGGAATAGATTTCCTCTTCCCCCTTGGTAAAATTGATCAACTGTATCGCTCTTCGGCCCAAGGCTCTCCTCGCCGATGATAGCCATTGCGCTCCCAGAAACCCAACTCTTCGCGGTCAAGAAACTCTAAGCCATTAATCCACTTAGAACTTTTCCAAGCATAAAGATGGGGAACAACTAATCGCAGGGGGCCGCCATGTTCACTAGGTAGCGGTTCTCCAAACAAGGTGTGAGCGAAAAAGTTTTCTTCCCGCAAAAACTCTTCTAGAGCAAGATTTGTCGTGTAGCCGCCGTAGCAGTGCTGCATGACATGAGTGGCTTTGGGCTCGACCTCAATCTGCTTCATAAAGTCGGTGACTTTGATACCAGTCCATTGCACATCTAGCTTAGACCAGCGAGTAACACAATGAAAATCATGAGTGAAATGCTGCTGAGGACTTGCCATAAAGTCTGGCAAACTAAAGGTTTTTTCCTTGGCTAAGCCCCAGACGCGAAATTGCCAGGTGTCTGTGCTGATTTCGGGAGTTTGACCGTAGGTTAGCACTGGGAAGCCTTTGGTCAGGTATTGACCGGGAGGCACGCGATCGCTCTGTTCTGCTTCTGGTTTACGGAAAAATTTCCCGATCATAATTGCAGTGGAGATAAAGTTTTATGTACTAATCACACCGTAGCGTCAGATTATGCACTCAGGGCAAAATCTGTTCAACTTTCCGCTTCTCGAACAAAACATCAGGCTTGAAAACTGCCAAAGACTGCCCAGCTTTCCCTCTTAGGACTCTTCTTCTTCTTCTTCCTCTTGTGTGGGATACACAAAAGTAGAACGGCCGGACAAAACTGACTTGCCTAGAGATAATGCTTTTTGAGCAGCTATTGCCGCTTTGTGCTTCCAGGTCGCTTTACGTTTGTCTCTTTTAGATTTTGACGTTTTCTTCTTAGGAACAGCCATGAGAGTTAGTTCTAAATTTTTGACAGCTTTTCCATTCTATGTCATGGCTTGACCTAGTTTCTCAACGCCCAAAGTATTATTAAATGCTGAGAGCTAAACTAAGCTTTGCAGGAAATTTATTCGCCTGTAGGTGCAGGAGTATTCGGACGCGGCGCGTTTGTTGGTGCTTGATTGTTACCAGGACTTGGAGCCGCTTGGGCTGGACGTGGGGTGTTTGTTGGTGTCTGATTGTTGCGAGCGCCGGGAGATGCAGGCTGGTTAGATCGTGGTGCGTTGGTCGGTGCTTGATTGTTAGTAGCACCGGGGGCGTTTTGTCGAGGTGCTGTCGGTATAAGTCGGATCGGTGCACCTGGAATGTTGAGGTCTATCGGACCCGTACCAGTCTGACTTGGTGCTGTTGGTTGGGGTGTTGGGGTTGGGGTTGGGGTTGGGGTTGGGGTTGGTGGTGGCGCTAGAATTTCTACCTTAGAGTCGTCAATTCTCAGCAGCGCTTGGGTATTTGGGTAGTAAGTAGCCCAACGCTGAACATCGGGTCTACTACTCCAAGCTCTACGGTTGACTTTTATCCCCAAAATAGGCGCGATCGCACCTTCATTTTGACCAACAACAGTCACAACCACATCTGTCACCAAAATATCGCGATCAAAGCTGCGTTGGGTTGCGGCTCTAGCAACTGCATCGGCTCGGCGCAAAAAGGTTGTAAAAGTTTCGCTAGACTGACGGTTGAGAGCAATTTGAACATTTGCTGTGTAAGCTTCGGCACGTTGGGGGACGAAAGTCGCAGTGGTGAACCAGCTAACGCCTGTAAAACCTAAAACCGACAATAAACTTAATCTAGCTAGTTGTTTTTGGGCAAGAGACTGGTTCAGGTGAACTGGATTTGACCAAAGACGATGTAAATCAATTAGCCAAGACTTCAACATACAATGCACTCGCTCCCATAACGATTAAGTTTGGAAACTTATTAATAACGGTAGATGTTTATCTTAAAAGATTTCCGAATGACTAACCTATCCTTTTGTACAGAAAACTGGGGGGAAGTCTTCTCTTTATAGGTCGAGTGGCACTTTTGCTGTTGAGCAACCCTAGTTTCAGAGTTTTAATCCAGGTAACATTCGCGCTGCAATGATTCTTGTAGCAATGCTTGATACTGCTGTTGATCAATCATATAAGCACCAAAGCGCTCTAAGTGCGGGTTTGTCATTTGGGCGTCAAACAAGAGAAAATTGCGATCGCGCAATCGTTCAACTAATTTAACCATCGCCACTTTTGAGCCTTCAGGAATCCGATAGAACATAGATTCGCCAATGAAGGCTCCGCCAATAACAATTCCTAAAATTCCCCCCGCCAACTCGTCACCCTGCCAAGTTTCAAAGCTATAGGCCCAACCGGCTTTATAAAGCGCCCAATAAATTTCCAAAAGCTTCGGGGAAATCCAGGTCGTTTCCCTGTCAGCACAACCAGCAATCACAGCTTTGAAGTCCCGATTTATAGCGACGCTAAAACGTTCTTGATTCAAGAAGCGAGTCAGAGACTTGGGATAGCGAAACCGATCATCTAGGGGAATTACCGCTCGCTGACGGCTGGAATACCAACCTAAATCGCCGCTTTCATCTGCCATCAGGAAGTAGCCTTGGGCGTACCCCTGGATCAGGGAAGGAATGTCAAATGCCATTCGTCTACAACTCTGGGATTGTTAGTTATTGGTTGTTTGTTGTTTGTTGTTTCCAAGGGAATCAACACTCTTCTCTCAACCAATAACCAATAACAAACTGAATCTGAGTACAGGTAGTCCAGTCGCACTTAAAATAATTTACAACAGAGCTATAAAGTTAACTTGCCCCATGAATGAACCTATTGGACCGCTCACACTTCCCCCTGCTCAAAATGCCCAGCAGGAGGGTGAATGGTTGCGAGATACTCTTGCCAAGTGGCTCGATCAAGAGTTTATTCCTGAAGCCGTTAATCAACAGATTGCCCAAAGGGCAGCTCAAATTTTTGTTCGCCAGCGCATGGAAGGGGAAAATGACCTTGGTTCGCTAGTGATTGCTATTGTGACAGAGATGCAGGCTTTTGACTTTCGAGAGAGTTTCTTCAGCGAATTTGCGATCGCCAATGCTGTCAGCGATTTACTTTTAGAAAGCCTTGGCATTGACCGCTGCTGTGGTAATTAGTCATTAGTCATTGGTCAGCTTTCGAGTGACTAATGACTAAAAACTAAGTAACTACCAACTAGATTTAACAACCCCTGGGAGTAGTCCTTTATGTGCCCATTCCCGCAGTACGTGGCGAGATAATCCAAAATCCCGGTAGTAACCGCGAGGACGGCCTGTAACCCAGCAACGATTCCGCAAACGGGTTGGTGCGCTGTTGCGGGGTAACTGTTGCAGTCTCCGGTGCGCTTCTAATTTCTCGCGTTGAGTTGTGGCATTTTCAAACTCCTCTTTCAGGAGTGCCCGCTTTTCAGCGTACTTATCCACAAGTCTTTGGCGATTTTTCTCGCGCTCGATCATTCCTTTCTTAGCCATTAATCCCTCAAGGTTTCCTAAACAAAGACACCGTTTTTTATCTTATCTGATTGCCACAAAGTTAGTGATCACTCCTCAATTCTCAGTCAAAAGTTCTTGTGAGTTTGTGAGCTTATACTTAAAAGTCAGGACTCGGAACTCATTACTACTGAATTAGAGGCTGTTGCAGTAACACTCGATTCCACAATCCCTGCTTCCGCAGGCATTAACCCAGGCAGATCAGCACTCGGACATAAATCGGCAAGTAAACAAGCATAGCATTCTGGTTTCCTGGCTTTACAAATCGCCCTACCGTGATATACCAGTCTGATTGACCAATTTTCCCATTCTGGTTGAGGCAAAAGTCTCATCAAATCTCGCTCAATGCGAATCGGGTCTTCGTATTCTGTTAAGCCTAGGAGCTTGCTGAGGCGCTTCACGTGGGTATCTACTGTAACGCCCTGGTGAATGTCATAAGCATGGGCCAGCACCACGTTGGCTGTCTTACGGGCGACTCCTGGCAACTTTAGTAGTTCTTCCATACGTTGGGGTACTTCACCGCCAAACTCAGCCATAATCATGCGAGAAGCACCTTGAATATTTTTCGCTTTGTTGCGATAGAAGCCGGTGGAACGTACCAAGTTCTCTATTTCTTCGACATTGGCCGAAGCCAAGGCGATCGCATCTGGAAAGCGTAGGAATAATGCTGGGGTTACCTGATTTACCCGTTCATCGGTACATTGAGCTGAGAGAATTGTTGCTACAAGTAACTGAAAGGGTGTTTCGTAGTTAAGGGTGCAGGGGGCTTCGGGATAAAGTCGCTTGAGGCGAATTAAAATCTCTAAAGCCCTCTGCACAGTTGCTGACCATTTACGAGTAATACTCATTGGTTGTTAGTTTTTTGTTGTTGGTTGTTAAGCAGGTAGCGTAAAAAAAACCAAATAAATTTGTAGGGGCGGGTTTAGGGATAAGGCTTGACACGAACCAGTATTTTATATTCAAAACCCGCCCTGCCCATGTTGTGTTTATTTTCACTCACCTGCTTAGTTGTTTGTTGTTAGTTGTTTGTTGTTTGTAACCAATGACCAATAACAAATAACCAATGACAAATAACCAACAACCCACAACATTTGTTACTGGAATAAGTTTTGCACCCAACTTGTAGGAATCAGGTTAGCCGTATCCCGAATAATCAAGAAAATACCTAAACCCAGTAACAACACCAAGCCGGTTTGCATAATGTTCTGCTGAATTTCAGTAGGTAAAGGCTTCCCCAAAACTCCTTCAATTGCCAAAAATGCCAACTGACCACCATCAAGCGCTGGTAAGGGCAAGATATTAATAATCGCCAAGTTGATGCTAATCAGGGCGGCAAACTGTAAAAGATCTGCAAGGTTTGAACGAGCAATATTCGCCCCAATCGCTACGATCGCTACAGGGCCAGAAACCTGTTCTGCAGTTTCGCCGAAATTACTCAATAGTTGCCCAAAACCTTGAACTGTCAGAATAATAACTCGCTGATATTCTTCGGCTGCGGTACTGAAAGCTTCTACAATATTTGACCGCTTGCGTACCACTTTGCCGTTGGGTTTCAACTGTACACCAATTTTACCTTTGCCGTCTTGTCCTGCTTCCGGCTTTACCTGAACTGACAAGCTTTGTTCATTGCGCTTAATTGTCAGTTCTAAGGGTTGGTTTGGAGATTTCTGAATCGTCTTCTTCAGGGTATCCGTGGCTTTCAATCCCTTACCCAAATCTTGACCATCTATGGCTAAGATCACATCTCCGGCTTGAATACCTGCTTTTTGTGCCACAGAACTGCTTTGTGCAGCAATTTGAGGAACCAAAACACCTACATTGTTGAAGTCTGGGATACCTACGGTTGCTGACTGAGTTACTAGGAGAAAGTAAGCAAAAATTAGGTTAGCAATGACACCTGCACTAATGACGATCGCCCGGTCTAAAATCGGTCGATTGCGCAACAAATTCGGGTCATTAAGAGGAATTTCGCTATCTGGGTCATCATCGGGGAAGCCCACGAAACCGCCTAGGGGAAATGCACGAATCGCATATTCGGTTTGCGGCCCCTGGTATTTCCAGAGAACTGGGCCAAAACCCAAGGAAAAGCGATTGGCGTAGATTCCTTGAAGACGAGCGGCCATAAAGTGACCCAGCTCATGAACTACAATCAAAATCGCCAAAACTGCGATCGCCGCCAAAATTGACATAAGAATTATTTAATGTAAAGTTTCATCACATTTCTTCATTGTAATCTCTGACACAAGATAGCTGTCTGTGTCCCTAGTGTTACAATACCTCTCGCCCCAAATAGGCTTGCAAAACTTCCGGAATTTTAATCGTGCCATCCGCTTGCTGATAATTCTCCAAAATCGCTGACATGGTGCGTCCTACTGCTAATCCCGATCCATTGAGAGTATGGACAAACTGAGTACCTTTTTTCCCAGCTTCTTTAAAGCGAATGTTACCGCGACGTGCCTGAAAATCACCGCAATTTGAGCAACTGGAAATCTCGCGGTACTTCCCTGCAGAGGGTAACCATACCTCTAAGTCATAGCACTTGGCGGCTGAGAAACCGATATCGCCAGTACACAGTTCCAGAATCCGGTAAGGCAATTTTAATGCTTCCAAAATCGCGGCCGCATTCTGAACCATTTTCTGATGTTCGTCTTCTGAGGTGCTGGGATGGACAATTTTCACCATCTCAACTTTATTAAACTGGTGTAGTCGAATCAGTCCCCGTGTATCTCGTCCATAGCTACCGGCTTCGCGACGAAAGCAGGGTGTGTAAGCACATTGATATATGGGTAGTTGGGAGGCTTCTAGTACTTCGTCTCGGTAGAAGTTGGTTAAAGGTACTTCTGCTGTAGGAGTGAGCCACAAGTCATCTTGGTCACACTTGAAGCTTTCTTCAGCAAATTTTGGCAGTTGACCTGTAGCTGTCAGTGACTGGCTATTGATCAAAATTGGTGGCATTACTTCCAAATAACCGGCGGCGATTTGCTTGTCAAGCATGAAGTTAATCAGCGCTCTTTCTAAGGCAGCGCCAGCACCGATTAAACTTACAAAGCGTGTTGTTGCTACTTTCACCGCTCGCTCAAAGTTGAGGATGCCTAATTTTTCCCCAATTTCCCAATGAGGAATAATATTGACATTTTGAGGAATATATGCATCGCCCCAGCGATGAACTTCTACGTTTTCCTCTTCACTTTTGCCGATTGGTGTGGAATCGGAAGGTAAGTTAGGGAGTGTTAGTAGGAGGGTTTCTAATTGGGCTTTCAGGTCTTTTTCCTGGGGTTCTAGTTGCGAGAGAGTGGCTTTGAGTTGGTTTCCTTCTTCCCTGAGTTCTTGGAGTTCTGGTGAATCAGCAAGGGTGCCTGCTTTGATTTTTTGACCGATCAGTTTGCCAATTTCGTTACTACGAGCTTGTAACTGGCTACGGGATGTTTCTAGTTCCCGTTGACGCTGATTCAGTTCCAAAATCGGCTGTAGGTCATATTGACCGACTCCGCGACGGTCCAGGAGCTTCTGGATTTGTTGGGGATTTTCTCGAATTTGCTTTAGGTCAAGCACAGATTTTGATTTGCTTTACGACTTATGTGCGCGATCGCCTTCGGCAGTGGGCAAAGCCCAATCGCCTATTTCAGCAGATTGAACTGCTCTTCAAGCGTGCGCCAATCTACTCAATCTGCCACAGTTCGTTCTCAAATTACAATTGATTGGTCAGTGGTCAGTGGTCAGTGGTCAGTGGTCAGTGGTCAGTAGTTGGTGGTCAGTAGTCCGTAGCTAAAAACAAACAACAAACAACCAACAACCAACAACCATTACCGATTGACTCGATTGAACAGCCAAAGTGAAGCGGCGATGCCGGCAAAATGGGCCAAAATGGTGTTGGTGTTGGCTTGTACAACCAGTAAATCCAATGAACGCACAAGCTGGCTAGGGTCAATCGCCGTTGTGAAAGCTCCTTGTCCCTGAGCAAAAGACTTGAGTACGGTGGTGCCGATAGTCGCTTGTGCCCCCAAAATGGTCAATAACATACCTACCAGATTGACAATCAGTCCGAGCCTGATTATTTGCAGGGTATCGGCTTTGCTTGGTCGCCGATCAGGATCACCAGAAAGTATTTGTTTGGCAATATTCGTGTAACGGAAGGCAAAATAAGCGCCTACACCTAGTGTAACCAGTCCACAAATCGCCAAAAAGATGCCAAATCCACTTCCTTGATTAGTTGCTTGGTTTGGTTGGCGACTAAAACCACTGCTTGCGCTCGCTGCGAGCAAAATCACAATGGAAATGACGCCAAGTACTAATTGGAGCCAGAAGGAAATATTGCCGATTGTACGTAGTGTCAGAGCGACTCGCTGGAGGGCTGGAGATAGTGAAGAAATGTCAGGGTTTTCTCGCATTGGGCTGGCTACTTGATTGATAACCTAATCTCATTTTCTCTTCTAAGCTGACTGAATATGTCTCTGGTGACTAGGCAAGGAAGGCGATTTATTATAAGAAATGTTAAGCACCGAAAACTTTTAATGTCAGTGAGTCGTCTGCTCAAAGAGTGCAGGTCAGGGTAGCATAAACCACTCTTACTACCTGCTATTTCCTTTGCAGCGCAATTGGAGAGGAAAGGTAATCATGGAGTTTTTAGGTTCGACTTTGAGACAGCGTTTATCCTTTGGAGCTTTAGCCATTACTTTGGTAGGTACTTTGTTGCTGTACAAAAGCAGTTATAGCGCCAATCCCTCAGTGGAGGTTCAAAAACACTGGAAGGCGATCGCCTCGTCAAATCCAGAGCTTTTGGTCACAAGTTACAGTGATCAGGCTGTTTTAAAGCGCTCCTATGGTGTTTCGGATGCGGACGAAATTTACCGGGGTGATTCCATTTACTCAGCTTGGCAGGAATTTTTCTGGGACTACGACATTAAAGACTTCCAAGTTGTCAAACAGCAGCAACGCGATCTCCGTGTTGAAGCTCAAATCAAAATTACCGCCAAGTCCAGTCAGGGTGAGGTTGTTGTTTTATCCATGTCTTACCAAGCACAATTTGATCGAACAGGCAAAATTACCAAGGAAGTTTGGGAAACAGACCCAGAACTGAGCGTTTAACATCTAGCAACTTAACTCACTTGCGGTAAATTTCTGAAATTTTTGAGAGTATGGGTAGGGATCGCTTGAGAGAAAAGACTATGGACTGCTGTAGGGGACAAAGACAGAAAAGACAGATCTGAACTGCGACATATTCCTAGCTAATGACAAAAAAATCTAGAACTGCCAAACTAAAGTGTGCGGAATATACATTCTCAAGCGAGTATAAAGTATTAATGCATTCAACTAGATGTCAAAATATAAGATATCTAGGGCAGGAAAATATCTAAAGTACCGCTCAGCTTAGGGTAGAGCATGTTTGCTACTGAACATGGCTCTCAGCGACTTAGCTAAAATTAATAAAGGCTATTTGGCTGCACTGCATCTGACGTTACGGAATAAATGAGTGAATGACACACTCCTCAAGGCTTTGACGCTACAAAGGGTGAAGGCGATCAACCAATTGAGGTTAGCCGTCTTAAGGACAAACACACAGAGCGAGGTGTAATTCCAAATCCGCTCATATTCTCCCTTGATCTCAAAGGTTGTTAAAGCTCTGTGTGTTGCTTGATTTGAGACACACTAATTAAATGAGTGTACAAGGCGGATTTGGTATGAGTTTTTAGGGGTGCTGAAGCGATTGTTAGTTTCAGAAAAACTTTCCCATCAAAGCCGGTTGGCTGGGATATTCAGTGAGCTATACCGATGAAATTTGACGATATCTATCAATTTTTTCGCGACCCCCCTCCCAACTATCTCAACAAGGAATTGGCCGTATGTTACGTTCTGTTCGTATTGTTGCAGGGAGAATCCTATGGGACACAACTGATCCAGCAACTGGAACAGGAACACCCAACCTATAGACTCTCTGACACTGTGCTCTACAGCGCACTGAAGTTTCTGGAAGAGTCTGAGGCAATTACAGGCTACTGGAAGAAAGTGGAAGGACGAGGACGGCCCCGGAGAATGTATCAAATTCGCCCAGACTACCGGGATAAAGCGCTCGAACTTGCTAATTTCTGGCGAAGCTATATGACCCCGAACAGCAAGGCTATCTAATTTAGCTTCTATAAATCTGTTGGAAAAAAGGTCAGATAGGCTCCTCATACCTAGCTTTTCGGTGAGAGCCTCAGAAAAAACCATTCTAGCAGCAGCGTTGCCAGAGCCATTTTTGGAGGAAAATTTTCTCATCGCCAAGCTGCTAGGGATTTTTGCTGGTCTTGGTTAAAGGCTTAATCCCAAGTCCGTTAGCTGGGTGCGTTTATGGTCGCACTCAAGATGCCTATTGGCTAATTGCAATCAGCAATCGAGCTCCAGCTAATGGATCAGACCAAGTTGCACTAAACAGATAAAACTTGTAGAGTAGGCATCCTGCCTGCTTCTCTACAGTGCGAGGCTTGTCCTAAATTAAACGTTTGGGAGCAACTTGGTATAACAAATTGTAAAGTATGAGTATATGCTGTATGGTTTAATCAAACATCCGTGGATATACCCATTCTTTCTTCGACATTCCTGCTAACTCTGTTGTTGGCAGTCGGATTATTTTTCTTTATCCGAGCCTCTGTTAAAGACCGTATCGAACAAGAAAAGCTGATTGCCCAAGAACCAGAAGAATCAATTCTAGCTCGGTTACAGCAATATTTTGAGGAAAGAGCCTATCGGGTAGCTGCAGTTGATGCTGCTACCAATCAAGTCACATTCCAAGGGTTTGTTCGGCCTAGTTGGTTTTTGGCTATCTTTTTAAGCTTGCTCGCAGCTTGTGGCATCCTGTGTTTATCGCTGGTTCTCTCGTTTTTGTACCCAACCTTTACTAAATTTTTTCTGGGACTTGTTATATTAGCTCCGATCGCAGGAGTTTTTTATTGGAAAAAAGCTGGACGAAGCGAGCAGGTTTCTCTCAAAGTGGAAGCTTTACCTACTGCAAAAACTGGTCAGCAAACTCTGCTTACCGTTACTGGCCATCGCGATGAACTCGCACAGCTCAAACAATCTTTACATCTAAAAACGCAAGATTAAGCTACTGCGGCGGTGACTTGGCCCGCGCCGCCAAAAACTTAACTAGAAACTCTAGCCTATGGTGTTTTCTTGAAGGGTTCGTTTGCTACTTGCCTGGTGCAGAGCGCGTGACCCTTCAAAAATACCAGGCTTTAATCCCCACCCGAAGAAAGAGATGGGGTACTTATAGCCCACTTTTATAAAAGCGCTTGTAACCACGTTTTACTGACTATAGTTCAGCGGCTACTAGCCCCAACTACAGCCTTCTCTACGGAGGATTCGAGTGTCCGCAGGCTGGGAAACAGAAAATGATTTTCTTCTACGTATTGGGCCCCAAATAGCCCTTTTTCTGCCCAGAAGTAACGGTCTGTAGTATGTTCGTTTCGTTTCACTAGCAGCAATGCAGGTGGTAGTATTCCTGTTGATTGAATGTACTTCCGTGCTGCTGTGACCGGTTTATCTTCACCGCTTTCGAGATTATACTGAGGCACGTGCTCCAGAATCTTGCGCCCTTCTTGGCGGCGGCGACTTTTGCGCTTACGTCTTCTTGCCAACCTCTTTACCTCCTCTTTTTGCTGACCGTTGTAATGTTAGTTACAAAAGCCGTCGAAAGTATATCTGGTTGAGTTCAAAATATCAACTTGTTTTCATATTTTGATACAAACTCGCCAACAGCTTTCAGGGCTTAAGGTGAAGACTACTGTAATACCGCTGTTAGACAGCACTTTGTTAAGAAAAACTCAAATATTCTTAACAAAAGGTAATACTTAGAAGAGGGGAATACCAGTTCAACATCATAGAGAGGGAACCGAGAGCGGTTTCTTGTGCGATAGCGAAGCGCTGCTGCAAGCAGAGCGCCATCACTTTGAATAATGTCAATGATTGTAACATCATGTTCATTCCAGCCAGTTCAGAATTTGTTGCGCTTTGTAAATCGCAAGTGGCAGTCTTAACTCAAGGGCTGGGAGCAGCTAGCGGTGCCGTCTACTTAACAGAAGAATTAAGGGAGGGAACCCAGCCGAAGTTAATTCCTGTGGTGGTTTATCCTGAAGCAAGTGTGGTGTACGGCGAGGATGATACTGACCTGGTGTTACCTGAGCTTCGGGCAAAAATTGACAAAATTCCCCGACCCATGCTGCTCCCTCAAGCATCTGAAAATAACCCAGAAATTGGTTCAACCTCAGCAGAGTGGGAAGAAAATTACTTACAGCAAAAGCGCCAAATTGTCTTACCCCTAATTCACGAAGGCGTTGTGATGGGTTTGTTGGTAACGACGCGGGAAGATAGGCCGTGGAACGAGAAAGAAAAGGCGACTATTGAACGAATTGTTCTGACTTTGACGATCGCCTACATCATGGATCAGCGTCGTGCTTGGTACGAGCAACAATTGAGTCAGCAACGTCTCTGGCAAGCCCAACAGCACGATCACCTAGATGACTTGCTACATCAATTTAGGAATCCCTTAACGGCTGTCAGGACGTTTGGTAAGTTGCTGATGCGGCGTTTTCTACCGGGGGATAAAAACAGGGAAGCTGCTTCCAGTATTGTACGAGAAAGCGATCGCCTGCAAGAATTGCTACAAGAGTTCGATGCTTCCCTTGACATGAGCCAAGAAGATGTAGCGTCCCGGATACTTAGCCATAGGCTTGAGGCTTCCCAAGAGGTGAATAGTAACTCCCAACCAGAGTTAGCCACGGGAGGATTGCAGTTACTACCAGGCAATTTTTTAACTACAGAATCGTTTTCGGTACCAGATGTCTTAGAACCGCTTTTGGTGTCTGCTAGTGCGATCGCTCAAGAAAATAATTTAGAATTGCGGGCAGAAATTTCGCCCAAGTTACCATTAGTCAAAGGCAATGCTAAGGCGTTACGGGAGGTATTGAGTAATCTCATCGATAACGCTTTAAAGTACACTCCCGCAGACGGCAAAGTTGATATTAGAGTAGGCGAAAAGCGACAAACATCTCAAGGTGAAATGCTGGGAATTCAAATTAGTGACACTGGTCCTGGAATTCCGCCACAAGATTTAAAACATTTGTTTGAGCGACATTATCGAGGAGTTCAAGCATCCACAGAGATTCCTGGCAGTGGTTTAGGTTTAGCAATTGCTAAAGAATTAATTGAACAAATGCACGGTAAAATTGAAGTTTTTAGTCCAACAAAACCATTTTTGCTAAAACAAAATTCGGACTATGTATTTTTTAATACTCAAGACAAGGCAGAGATAGGAACAACTTTTATTGTCTGGTTGCTGATAGAATCATCAAGTTAACATTATGCCATCTAGCTTGATGGCTTGGATTACTAGATGAGCGCAGGTAATAACTGTAGAGTTTTGCTATTGATCGAGCGAGCGCTCCTGGAACTTCAGACTGATTCTAGTTTATGTTCTAACCGTCTTGCAGTTGCTATAGCGGTTCTCAATTGTGTGTGATACGCATTCCTTGTAGGGGCACACGGCCGTGTGCCCCTACCCATGTACCTCATCCAATCGAGAATGGCTGTATATGTCGTGCCATCAGTACAATGGTCGTATCTCTATGTGAGCAACACCGATGAAAATAAAAGGTATCAAACGCGGACAAACAATCGAATTATTAGAAGAAATTAATCTTCCTGATAATTCAGAAATTATCATTGAAATCAAGGCAGATCAGTTAAACAGTGAAGAGTCCAAGCGTAAGCGGCTCCAAGAACTATTAATTCAATGGGAAAATACAGATGAATTTGTCCAACTATTGACTGAACTCAACAAAGGAAATCACGCCGATTCTAAGGAAAAAGAGACTCAGCAAAAATTAATTGAAGTAGCAATCAGTAGTGAAGAAGTAGTGATTATAAACAATGGTCAGTCTGTTGTAAAATTGATTACAAAATCACCAGTTAAGCATCGCCGCCAAGCGGGGAGTGCTAAAGGATTGGTAACGATATCTGATGACTTTGACGAGCCACTAGAAGACTTCAAGGACTATATGTAATGAGGCTACTGCTGGACACTCATATATTTATTTGGTACATTCTGGACAATCGAAAAATTAGTCCTACAGTACGGGCTTTAATTGACGATCAGGATAATGAAATTCTGCTCAGTATCGCTAGTATCTGGGAAATGGCTATTAAGCACAGCAGTGGAAAGTTAAGCTTTGGTATGCCTTTTGAGTTGTTCATAGAGCAACAACTCAGTGTTAATACAATCGAATTGCTGAAGATCAATTTAGACCACATTAATGTTGTTGCTTCGCTACCTTTTCATCATCGCGATCCATTTGATCGACTACTAATTGCACAGACTATGGTAGAACAAATTCCAATCCTGAGTGCTGATTCGGTTTTTGATAACTATCTGATTGAGCGATTGTTTTAAATTATTCGCTGCCTTTCTAAGTGATAAAATTAGGTCGTGGCAATCTGACAATTCTTCCTGAAAATCTTTATGAAAGAGCCACTAATTGAACTAAAGGGAGTCTCTAAGTCTTTTGGTGGTAATATCATCCTGGATAGTGTAGATCTGACAATTCATAAAGGCGAGGCTCTGGCTGTTATTGGGCCTTCTGGCACAGGAAAATCGACAATTCTCCGCATTATTGCTGGTTTACTTGCGCTGGATGCTGGAGAAATTTATGTGCAGGGGCAGCAACGAAAAGGTTTAATAGAAGATGCTCAAGACCCCATTGGCATTGGGATGGTTTTCCAGCAAGCGGCTTTGTTCGATTCGCTGACAGTAGAAGAGAATGTGGGTTTTTTGCTTTACCAACACTCTAAATTACCTCGCAAGCGGATTCGGGAATTGGTAAATCAAAAGCTGGAAATGGTAGGCTTGTCTGGTATAGGCGATCGCTACCCGGCTGAGTTGTCTGGAGGGATGCGTAAGCGTGTCAGTTTTGCTCGTGCGATCATGTCCAATCCAGATAATCCCAAGGATACTCCAGAAGTTTTACTGTATGATGAACCAACAGCAGGACTAGACCCGATCGCCTCGACGGTAATTGAAGATTTAGTTCGACAGCTACAGTACGCAGACCAGGGTTGTGGGACATACGTAATGGTTACACACCAGCAAAGTACAATTCGCCGTACTGCTGACCGAGTTGTTTTTCTCTACAGCGGCAAGGTACAG
>JAYFMV010000018.1:0-30116 GCA_042408245.1 Potamolinea sp. | reverse complement strand
ATATAATCTGAACAAACAATGACTCGCCAAGCATTATAGGCTAGCTGTCTTTCTTTGCTACAGATGTAGTGATGGGTGTCGTTATGAAGACCGTTGTAACGACCAAATTCTGTAGCGTGGATGGTGGCAATCAGAGGTATTTTAAAATTATGCTTGAGGGCGATCGCCGCATCTCCCACTAGCCAATCATGAGCGTGAATTATGTCAAAAGGCCCTTCCTCTAAAAGGAGCTTGCCTCCATGATGCCCCATGCTCATGTTCATGTTGACAACCCAGTGAAAAAAGTCATGACTGGGAGCAACTGGCACCCTATGAATATGGACACCATCCACTATTTCATAGAGTGGCGCTTGTCCAAATTCTACTGTGATTAAGTGAACCGAGTGTCCCAATTTAATTACTTCAGGATACAGCTCCGCCACATGGCGAGAGATTCCCCCGACAATACGGGGTGGAAATTCCCAGGCAAGTACTAGAATATTCATGACTTCTATTTTCCTAACTTTACAAAGCTCTACAAAATGATATTTTTCTAAAATTTTAGTTAAAATTAGCAGTCCTACCCAGCTCAATCTCTAAAATATATCCCTGGTAATTAGTCTACTAACAAAGGAAAATTCAGGACTCAGAACTCTGAATCCCGAATTTTGCTGGTTTATTTGCAAATATTAACCTAAACAGACACTTGCTTATGGTATAGCGTCACAATCCGCTCGGTTACTTCAGCAATACTCAAGCCATCGGTTGAGAGTTCAATTGCATCTGCTGCTTGGCGTAGAGGTGCTAAAGCGCGGGTGCTGTCGCGGATATCGCGCTGCTGGATATCCTGCTCCAATTGTTCTAAACTAACACTCTCAAGTTCCAGGTCTTTGAGGTCTTGCTGGCGTCGGCGAGCTCTTTCCCCAACAGACGCAGTTAAGAAAATTTTGAGTTCAGCATCGGGAAAAACATGGGTGCCAATGTCGCGTCCTTCCGCAAGGATACCACCCTTACAACCCCAACGCTGCTGTTGTTTAACTAACTCACAGCGCACGGAACCTTGAGCGGCGATCGCCGATACATTAGCCGTGACTTCCAGAGAACGAATTGCTTGAGTGACATCTTCCCCATCAATCCAAACGCGGAGGGGAGTTGCGCTATTTTCGTCACTGGTGAGATAAATTTGCGACTGACTGACTAATTCGGCGATCGCTGGTTCATCATTAACATCAATACCCGCTTCCAAAACTCGCCAAGTGATAGCGCGGTACATAGCACCAGTATCCAAATGTGTCAGTCCCAAAGCTTGAGAAACCTTGCGAGCGACAGTGGATTTGCCAGCACCTGCAGGGCCATCAATTGCCACAATAGGCTTACGGTGCTGCAAAAGTATATTGTCAATCAAACGAGTGGAACCTGAGCGTACTGCCACTGCAAGTAAGCCACAGTCGTCAACATTATCTAAAGGCGTCAGCATTGTCGGATGTACCAATTCTACGTACTCTACCTGGATATCGCTCACCGAGGCTAATTCTGACTTGACAGCCTCGATCAGACTTATAACGTCGCACTCACCAGCTTTAAAAGACTTCTCGGCTTGCTGCAGCGCTCTATATATTACTGGTGCATGGGCTTTTTGCGACGCTGTTAGATACTGATTGCGAGAAGAAAGAGCAAGTCCCGAATCTTCCCGGACAATCGGACAACCAACAATCGTCACGGGCAAATTTAAATCGGCCACCAGACGCTGGATAATCGCTAGTTGCTGTG
The DNA here is from genome assembly GCA_042408245.1 of Potamolinea sp. Taxonomy (GTDB): domain Bacteria; phylum Cyanobacteriota; class Cyanobacteriia; order Cyanobacteriales; family Coleofasciculaceae; genus Potamolinea. The sequence continues at coordinate 28,367 of JAYFMV010000018.1, read as the reverse complement.
CATCCTTTTGACCAAAATAAGCTCTGTCCGGCTCTACCAAGTTCAACAGCTTTGTGACAACAGTAGCGACACCCTGAAAATGACCAATGCGAGAGCGACCGCATAAGACAGAAGTCATTGTTGTCGGTGGGACAACTTGAGTCAACTGTGAACTGTCGTCGGAATTTGGCAGAGGATTGCCATACAACTGGTCAACAGTGGGGGCGAAAATAAGATCAACCCCCAAATGTTCACACAATTGCTGATCCGCTTCTAACTGACGCGGATATTTCTGAAAATCCTCAGTCGGTCCAAACTGTAGGGGATTAACAAAAATGCTGACAATCACAATGTCATTTTCGCGTCTTGCCCGCTCAATTAAACTTGAGTGTCCGGCATGCAAGGCTCCCATCGTCGGGACGAGGCCAACTTCCTTGCTGTCGCGGTAATGTGCTAAATAGCAGCGCAAGCCCGCTGTTGTCGTAAACAGGCGCATGAGATTTTGGGGAGAGGATTCTAGATAGATGTTAGCAATTGCATCCATTAGCTTTTGGTCTAACGATTGCTCCCAAGCCCCAAAACCTCTGCCTTTAGTGGGATTGGCTAATCGCTAACTCTATTGACGGGAAGTACCCGGATTCTGCGGAGCATGATCCGGGGATGAAAGCGAAGGCAGCCTATCGCTCCCATCTTCGATAAGTTGAGTCATTGTCTTCTGTTGCTCTGCTACCATGAATATGGTTGCGTACCCACCCGACTGACTAAGAGGCCACCCTCGGGGCATAAAGTATGTACTCGGCAGAGATCGGGGAAGAGATGAGCTTAGCTGGTTGGCTATCGCTGTAAATCCAAGGTGAGTCTGTCGAAAATCAATCAAACTGCCTTTGGAAGGAGGGCGGCTGCCCTGGGTTCCCATGAGGGATAAAGGTCATAAGATCAGAGACGCTGTGTAAGACTTGGATCGTCTTGAGTGACGAACAATCCGCAAGGATGTCCCTAACAGAGCAACGGCGAATGAGACAGGAAGCCCCAGACGTAGCTTTCGCGAAGTCTATGGGTACTTCACTTTTGTGTTCTAACCACCTGTTGAGTAGCTAAAACGTCAAGACGCACTGGTGCAACTCCCGTTTGCGTCACTCCCAGTGCTCTAGCGGCTGCTGCTGAAAGGTCAATCACACGACCTCCGATAAAAGGCCCGCGATCGTTAATCCGCACAACCACAGAACGCCCGTTATCCATGTTAGTTACCTGCACGTAGGTTCCGAAAGGTAAGCTACGGTGGGCGGCTGTCATCGCATTTTGGTTGTAGATTTCACCACTGGCGCTGCGATTGCCGTGGAACCCAGGACCATACCAGGAAGCAAGACCGCTGCTAATCCGAACTCTAACCGGACCTGCGACAACCTGTGTTACTTTCCTGGCTGCTGGTGGTGTCCCAGCAATTGCCCGCAGGGGTGCTGCATTACCAATCAGACGTCGCAGTCGATTGGTTGCTTGTAGCGCATCTTTGCCTAGGTTGCGGGTTGTATCTGCCAGAACGGTTTTCTGGTTGATTTGGACGATTTCTTGGTTATTGGCTGTAATGCTGTAGCACTTGCACTCTGGCTTCCAACTGACGGAAATCTTACTCGCATCTAGGTTGGAAAGACTCAGTTGATTGATTTTTGCCGCAACTACTGCAGCTTGCCAAGCTGGATCATTTTGGACTTTATTCACTTTCGAGTCCGCATTTGGCTGATTGGCTGCTGCTGCGAGCAATGAAGCGCGATCTCGAAAAGCTGTATGTAGATTAGACTGTTGCGGGGTACGAGCGCGTCCCGTCGTCACTTCTCCAATTTTGCTAGCATTGTTAGTAGCAGGATAATCGCCTAAGAAAGTCAAGACAGGAATGCTGCGTACATAAAGTGTTGCTGCTTGACGCCCACCTGATTCATAGGCATAAATCCTGGCGATCGCTTCTCCTAAAACTGAGGTGCTAGGGTTCGACTTAAATTCCCCTACCTTAACTACTTCCGGCTGTTGAAATGTTGGTTGAGCTGAGGCAAAGTTGTCCTTCCCTGGTATTGGCTGCACCTGGGGGGTGGTAATAGGACTTGCTTGAGAACTTTGCTTGGCTGGCTTAGTTTGTTGGGCGATCGCCGCTGTTACCGTGCCTAAAATTGTTGCCAGGAGGGTTACGGTAATGCTGCTCCAAAATTTTTTATTCATACGTCCGTTGTTAAAAGCCTGTGGAATTCGAGGTTTAGTGTCTAGCACTTACGCTGTTTTGCTACCGAAAGAGAATTTATGGGCTTGATAGCAAGCGTCAAAAACTCGATCTAGTTAGCTGCTTTGTCCTTCCCACAAGTTCCGCAGCCCTAGAATGGGATTCTAGGTATTACATCTGAACAATTTGTGAAAAGAACTTGCGTAAGTTCTTTAGTTGCTTATTTGTTTGACAAACACACTCCCTAATTAACTCGTACTCGTTCCGCTTTCGCTCTGTTTCATTGAACTGCAACAGACTAACACGAAGTTTTGACTTTGGGGATCAGGGTTTGCACGGAATCGCCACAAATTTTATCAAAAGTTGACATAGCGTTTTAGCCAAAAATCCCATAAATACAATGGTTTGACTTTTTTCTCTCTTTATAAATATTTTCAGGAAACTTTACAAAACTTTACAAAACTCTGCTAAATTTTGTGACAACAAGTAGTATAATTTACTGTGTTATTGAGCGAGTAATAGTACCAAGTATTTGTGTTGACATTTGTCCGCCTGTACCAACACTCAACAGTTTTCATACCCGTAGGGCTGTAGGGCTGTACAACCAACCACAAACAACTAACCAAACTTGATATAAAATACATCGGGCATCTGTGCTCAAAACCCTTGTAATTGTCCGATGGATTATCGAGAAGCTGGTGTTGATGTTGAGGCTGGTAGAGCCTTTGTAGAGCAAATTCGCTCTTTGGTGCAAAGCACGTACCGCCCTGAAGTGTTGGGAAAGCTAGGCGGCTTTAGCGGTTGTTTCCAGTTACCGGCGGGGTATCGGGAACCAGTGCTAGTATCTGGAACCGATGGCGTTGGTACGAAACTGAAACTAGCCCAAGAGATCAACTGTCACAACACAGTTGGGATTGATCTGGTAGCGATGTGCGTCAACGATGTCTTGACTTGTGGCGCTCAACCGCTATTTTTCTTAGACTATTTAGCCACAGGTAAGCTAAATTCCGAGCAACTGACCCAAGTAGTTGCCGGTATTAGCCAAGGATGTCGCCTCTCTGGATGCGCTTTGCTGGGAGGGGAAACAGCAGAAATGCCAGGTTTTTACCAACCAGGAGAATATGACATCGCTGGCTTTTGTGTGGGAATTGTCGAAAAAAGCGCCATGCTAGATGGTTCTCAGGTACAGGTAGGAGATGTGGCCATTGGTCTGGCAAGTCAGGGAGTACACAGCAACGGCTTTAGCTTGGTACGGAAAATTGTTGCTGATTCGCCTAACTTTAACTGGGAAAGTCGTCCAGACTTGCTAGGTGGGCGAAGCTTAGGCGAAGTATTGTTAACACCTACTCAAATTTACGTCAAACCAGTTCTTGAAGCACAGCAAGCCGGTATTAAAATTCACGCAATGGCTCACATTACTGGTGGTGGGCTACCAGAAAATTTACCTCGCTGTCTTGGTAGTGGTCAAGCTGTGCAAATTTACCCCAACAGTTGGGAAATTCCACCAATTTTCCAATGGCTGGCCCAAGCAGGCCAAGTCAGTATGGAATCAATGTTCAACACCTTCAACATGGGTATTGGCTTTGTGGCGATCGTACCAGCAGAACAAGCAGAACAAACCCTCAACTGGTTTCAATCGCAGGAAATTGCTGCTTATCGGATTGGGGAAGTAATTGCTGGTGAGGGTGGAATATTGGGTATACCGGGATAGGGGGAGAGGGAGAGATAGGAAGAAAGAAAATTCTCACAAAACCCGACAGGGAATCAATTCCCAGGACTTACGCAAATTTTATGAATGAACTACCATTCCTAGGGGTGCAAGGCAAGAGAGCTCCTACCATATGTTGCGTCTGTGCGTAAGTCCTGTTCCTACAGCTTAAGCTCAAGTCCACTGAAGTGGACTAAAATTCCTGTGCTTGTCTGCATTTAGTCCACTGAAGTGAACTTTTGCTATGAGACAGGGAATTAATTCCCTAGCGGATGAGGCAAAGTCGTGCAAGATGTCAAATACATACGGATTTAGTCTAACCACACTCCGGGCGCTCAGCCTTTTAAAAAGCGCAATAAACTCACCTTTTCAGCCTTGCTAAATAAGTAGTCAATTGACATACTCACCGTCCTTAAGGAGCGGGGAAACACTTGACACTTCATTGACTGACGCTACCGAAATAGTCTTACTCTGTCTCTGTGTCCGTTTAATGGTTGGTTATCTCAAGTTTTTTCTATTCGTTTAGATCTATTAGTCAATACTGTTTTATTCAGCTTTTTTTCGGTTTGTTGTGCGTGATCAGTTAATCTGCCAATGATGATTGTTTTTCGCGCATTGCAAGGCGTTACTGGTGGGATTTTAATCCCGATGGCTTTGACAATTGTGCTAACAAGTTTACCCCCAGCAAAGCAAGCGATTCGTTTGGCGATGTTTTCTATGTTTGATAGGTAAATGCTCTAAAAGATGAGCTTAATTTTAACAAAACTTTTGTAAGTCACACTGATTGACCAAACTCTATAGAGACGTTTCAGGAAACGTCTCTACACTGATACACCCGATACATATTCCGTTTTTATATTGGGCGGTATTTTAACTCAGCACTCAGTACTTTTCATTTACCTAGTACCGAAGTGCGTTACAAGTTGTTAACGCACCTACACATTTATGCCGTAAATACCTAAAGTACAGAAAGTTGCTAATACTTGCTTAAATCATTCTATGAATCAACAAATCCACTCTGACTAAAGGTAGAGAGATTTCTACTCAAAAAAGGAGTAATAAAAAATTACAAATATATATTTTCTTTGCAATAAAATTTATATTTTGTTTAAGAAAATTATCAATGATCTTCAATGAAGAATGAAGCAACTTAAACAATAAACAACGAGCCTTGATTACAAATTAATATAACTAGAGTAAACACAAGGAAAAGGAGGCTGCTTTGCAAGTAGAAGTATTTGCCCACCAAATAGAGGCGATGCGGGAACACATAGCTGCGCTACACCAAAAGGCTAATCAATTACCTTTATCGCCACAAAAGTTGCTCAAAAAAAGCTTCGAGAAACTCTGCACCACCTTAGAGGAACTAAAATTAATGCAGAAAGAATTGCTCCAGCAAAATGAGGAATTAGTTGCTAATCGTCTGGCAGTGGAAGCACAATGCCAGCGCTACCAAGAATTGTTTGACTTTGCTCCAGATGCCTATCTGGTAACAGATACACAGGGAACAATCCAGGAAATTAACTGTACCGCTGCCGCACTATTTAATATTTACCAGAAGTCTGTTGTTGGCAAGCCGTTAGTTTGTTTAGTTCCTCTGGAAGAACGAAAATTTTTTTGTTCCCGACTCGACCAATTAGTTAACAAAATTGGTTTAATTCAGGAATGGGAAATGCAGTTTTGTCCTCACAAGGGCGATTTTTTTGATGCTGCCCTAAGAGTAGCAGTATTCCAAGACCAAGCAAGTGGGTTGGTTTCCCTGCGCTGGTTAGTGCGTGACATTACTCCTGCAAAGTTTGCTCAAAAAGCGCTGCAAATAGCTAAACAAGAACTGGAAATTAAAGTTGAAGAACGCACCGCCCAATTAAAAACTGTCAACCACCAATTGTTGACAGAAATTGTTGAGCGTAAACAAGCGGAGGAGGAACTAGAGCGATCGCTGTCTCTACTACGTGGGACGCTGGAAGCTACGGCCGATGGTATTATTGTCAGCCAAAACGGGACACACATCGCGACGGTTAATCAAAAGTTTGCCAAGATGTGGAATATCCCTGAATCGGTCATCGCCTCACAAGATTTAAAACTTGTGTTGCCCTTGATTTTAGAGCAACTAAAAGACCACAAAGCCTTTCTTTGCCAAGCACAGGATTTGTTCTCCCAACCAAATGCAGAAGGTTACGGTATTTTCGAGCTGAAAGATGGGAGAATTTTCGAGCGCTATTCTTACCCTCAACGGATAGGAGAAAATATTGTTGGTAGAGTTTGTAGCTTTCGGGACATTACTGAGCGCAAGCAGTCAGACGAAGCGCTGCAGCAGAGCGAGGCACGCTATCGCGCTATCGTTGAAGATCAAATGGAACTGCTGTGTCGGTTTAAGCCCGATGGAACACTTACCTTTGTCAACGATGCCCTACTGTCGCTATTTCAACAAGAAGCGCGAGGAACTAATCGGGTATAGTTTTACTCCACTCATTCCAGAGGAAGATCAGCAAAAAGTCGAAAAGTATTTCGCTTCCATAACGCGGGAAAACCCTATCGGTACGATTGAGCATCGCGTCATCCTGTGCAATGGAGAGATTCGTGTCCAAGAGTGGAGCGATCGCGCATTATTAGATGAGCAAAACAACATAGTTGAGTTCCAGTCCTTGGGGTGGGATATCACCAAGCGTAAACAAGCAGAGCTAGAACTTCAAGAAAGCGAGCAAAAGTATAAAAATCTTTTTCATAATTCCTTAGTGGGGATGTTTCGCACTACCCTCGCTGACGGTATGATTCTTGATGCAAACGCGGCTGTATTAAAAATGTTGCGCATCGATTCCTATGAAGGAATAAAAACCGTGGATTTGTATGTCAATCCAGCAGACAGGGAAATTCTCAAAAAACTGCTGATTGAAAAAGGTTTTGTCGAAAATTTTGAAGCCCAAGTTCGTCGCCCCGATAATTCTAGATTTTGGGCGTCCTACTCTGGAAAATTATATGCAAAAGAAGGTTACTTGGAAGGTGTCATCATCGACATCAGCAAAAGAAAACTTGCTGAGGAAGCACTGAAACAGGCTAACGATCAGCTAGAAATCAAAGTTGAAGAACGTACCGCTCAATTAAAACAAACTATAACGAGATTTCAAGAAGTAGCAACTAGAGAATCACTTCTCAACCGTCTTGCTTGTGAAATCCGCAATTCCCTTGATCTGGATACTATTCTAGAAACCTCCGTACAAGAAATATACAAGCATTTAAAAATTGATGCTTGCGTCTTTGCTTGGTATCGTCCAGAGGACACTCTTCTCAGTTGGGATGTCATTAAACAGGCAAAAAATGTCGAGTTGCCAAGCTATTTAGGCTTATATTCCTTGGCATCTTGGCATCCGTTTACCCATAAGCTGATCAATCAAGAATTGTTCCGAGTAGATCAATTTACCGAGAGTGATGATACAGTTCAACAGATGTTAAGTCCTTTTAATATGGCGGCTGTTTTATCGCTGCCAATTGAGACACAATCAGGTCAGCTAGGTGCGATTATTTGTAGTCGCTTAGTTGACCAACAACCTTGGACGACTGAAGAAATAGAACTGCTACAAGCAGTTGCCAATCAACTGGCGATCGCGATTAACCAAGCGCAACTCTACGAACAAAGTCACATTGCTGCTACTACAGCTCAAACCAAAGCATCTCAGCTAGAAATTGCCCTGTACCAACTCCAAAAAACTCAAGCTCAACTTGTTCAAAGTGAAAAAATGTCCTCTCTTGGGCAGCTAGTTGCTGGTGTTGCCCATGAAATTAACAACCCGCTTAACTTCATTCACGGCAATCTTACCCACATCAATGAATATGCCATAGACTTGCTCAATTTGATTGCATTGTATCAGGAATACTACACCAATCCTGCACGAAAAAATCAAGCCGAGATAGAAGCAATTGACATAGATTTCATCAAAGAAGACTTGCCAAAACTCCTTAAGTCGATGTCAATAGGAGCTGAGCGTATCCGTCAGATTGTCTTATCTTTGCGGAACTTCTCGCGGTTGGATGAAGCCGATAAAAAAGAGGCAAATATTCACGAGGGACTTGATAATACCCTGCTGATTCTTGGTCACCGTCTCAAAGATAAACCGACTCGTCCCACTATCCAAATTATCAAAAAGTACGGCGATTTACCAACAGTGCTGTGCTACCCTGGACAACTAAATCAGGTGTTTATGAATATCCTGAGTAATGCGATTGATGCCTTGGAAGAGCCAGTGGTTAGTGAAAATACCACTGACAAACAACCGACTATTCAAATTCGCACCGAGATTAATGATAGCAATAACCTAATAATTCAAATTTCTGACAACGGAATTGGGATGACACAGGAGGCACAAAGAAAAATTTTCGATCCGTTCTTTACGACCAAACCTGTCGGTCAGGGAACAGGTTTAGGAATGTCCATTAGTTATCAAATTGTGGTAGAAAAACACGGTGGACAATTCCAGTTTACTTCTACCCTGGGTCAGGGTACGGAATTCTTAATTTCTCTACCAATTGAACAACAAAAAAGTAGTTGTTTCAACAATAAACGAGTGGTACAATCTTTCGATCGTGAAAAAATACTTGCTGAATAAATCAGACTATTTCCCTCTCGGAATTATTCAAAAGCCTCTGCGTCTCCCTCTGCGCTCTCTGCGTTAAAAAAACATATCATTCGGATTCTATATCACTTACGAAGTGGTCGAATAACATCAGCGCGACAATCTCTTAGCCAAGTGGTAACAGCTTGACCAATAATACCGTTACTGCTTTCCTGTGGAGGTGTTGGCGGACTTCCTTTTTCAGAAGAACCAAACTGGGAAAACATCATTGCCAAGCGCCAACCATCTGGAGTTTGACTAAGAAATAGCCAGTGAAAATGCTGTGATTCGGCAGCTTTTCCCGCAACATACTGACGTTCTAAGGTAGTGAAAAAAACTTGCTGGGGTGGCGCTGGTTCTGTGGCTGGGGTAAATGAGCTATATTCACTCTTGTTGAGGGGAAGGGGAGTAAATTCTGGGCGTCCTGCAATGATAACTTGAGTGAGTCCACCAATTTTTCTGTTGATGTTTCGAGATTGTTGAATCACTCGATTAGCATAGCTAGGTAAATCCCGTATCAACAGCGCTGTTAATGTCTCGACATCAGCAGGACAATTCGTAGCCGGCACCCTTAAGGGTGGGGCTACAGAAACTAAGCCTGCCGAATGCAGGCTGTTAGAATCATCGTTATTCGCCCGCACCCTTAAGGGTGGGGCTACAGAAACTAAGCCTGCCGAATGCAGGCTGTTAGAATCATCGTTATTCGCCCGCACCCTCAAGGGTGGGGCTACAGAAACTAAGCCTGCCGAATGCAGGCTGTTAGAATCATCGTTATTCGCCCGCACCCTTAAGGGTGGGGCTACAGAAACTAAGCCTGCCGAATGCAGGCTGTTAGAATCATAGTCCGCGCAGGCGGACTTCGTTTGTATAGCCGCGACTTCAGTCGTCGGGGCTGCTACAGAAACCAAGCCGGCCGAATGCAGGCTGTTAAAATCATAGTCCGCGCAGGCGGACTTCGTTTGTGTAGCCGCGACTTCAGTCGTCGGGGCTTTTTCCAGAAGTATCATCTGCAACCCCAACCAGGGAAGCAGAAGCAAGCCAATAGGCCTCAACCTAGACATCCACAGTCGCCAGTTCTTCGCAAATCCTCTCCCAAGCGGCCACAGGGTCATTAACTGCGGTAATTGGTCGTCCGATGACCAGGTAATCAGCACCAGCTTTAATCGCCTCTGCTGGAGTCATCGCACGCTTTTGATCGCCTGCTTCTGACCATTTAGGACGCACTCCCGGACAAACCAGCAAAAAGTCATCGCCACAAGTGTCGCGCAATTGTTCCACTTCCTGGGGAGAACATACCGCCCCATTTAATCCTGTTTCTTGGGCAAGTAAGGCCATTTGTAGTGCATATTCTGGCAATTCCAGCGGAATTTTCAGGTCAAATGCCAAATCCCGCGAGCTAAGACTGGTAAGCAAGGTAATCGCTATCAACTTAGCCGGTGGACAACCTGCTATCTGTGAACCCTCTGCTGCTGCTAAACTAGACGCTTTCAGGGCGCTGCGTCCTGCTGTAGCATGGACTGTGATTAAATCCACACCATAGGTTGCTGCTTGACGACAAGCCCCACTCATGGTATTAGGGATATCGTGAAACTTTAGGTCTAGGAATATCCGCTTTTGCCGACTTTTCAGGGTAAGCAGAATTTCAGGGCCAGCGCTGACAAATAACTCTAGCCCTACTTTCCAGAAGCTAACTTCAGGCAAACTTTCCACAAGGGCGATCGCCTCTGCTTCACTCGAAACATCCAACGGAACAATAACACGGTCTTCTATAGCCATCTGCGTCCATCTGCGTTGAGCTGCGGTTACTATTCTCCCACTACCAACCGGACAAACTTTTTCTTCCCAAGCTGCAAAACTTTACCATCCAAAGCCTCTGGGGAATCAAAAGTCAGGTCAACATTACTAACTTTTTCCCCCTCCAACTTCACACCGCCGCCTTGAATTTGTTTTTGTCCTTCCCCACTACTTTTGCACAAACCACTAGCTTTGAGGATATAGAACAACTTAGCGGGGAATTCTACATTGGCCAGAGAAAACTTTGGTACAGCGTCACCTGTAGCAGCAGTACTTCCTCCTGTAATTTCGATTGCGGCTTGCTGCGCGGCTTTTGCTGCTTCTGCGCCGTGGTAACCAGCGGTAATAGTCAGAGCGAGAAGTTTTTGGCGATCGCGCGGCTCCTTCGGTAAATCACTTATATGCAAATTTGTCAATAGTTCAAAATACTCAGGTAACAAATTATCTGGAGTCTTTTCCAACTTAGAGTACATACTCAGAGCATCTTCCGACAAACCAACATAGTTATCCAAAGACTTAGACATTTTTTGCACACCATCAGTCCCCAGTAAAATTGGCACCAACAAGCCAAACTGAGGTTTTTGTCCAAAATGTCGTTGTAAATCTCGACCGACAGCAATATTAAACTTTTGGTCAGTTCCACCCAACTCAACATCAGACTGGACAGCCACAGAGTCATAACCCTGCATCAGCGGGTAGAGAAACTCATGGAGGTAAATCGGGTTTCCCTGTTCATAGCGTTCAGCAAAGCCCTCCTTAGCCAACATTTGCCCAACAGTCATTGTCGCCAACAATTCCAGGATTTTTGATAAATCCAGCTTTGAGAGCCACTCAGAGTTATAGCGAATTTCCAAACGTCCGGGAGTATCAAAGTCTAAAATTGGACGTACTTGATCCAAGTAAGTTTGAGCATTTTGTGCGACATCTTCGGTTGTCAGTTGTCGTCTTACCTCAGATTTGCCAGTCGGGTCACCAATTCTAGCGGTAAAATCGCCAATGATCAGGACAGCGGTATGACCAGCATCTTGAAAAGCTCGAAGCTTGCGGACAGGGATACTATGGCCAAGGTGAATATCTGCACCGGTGGGGTCAATTCCCAACTTTACCCGTAAGGGACGGTCTGCTTGTAATAGCCGTTGAGCTAAATTGTCAGTAATATCTTGAGAATCCGGTTGATTAGGAAAAATTTCACTGATACCTCGGTATAGCCAAGCAAAATTGTTAGAAATTGCCGATTGGGAAGCACTACTTGCAAATTCAGAATTTGACATTCGTCTACGATGTCTTTGAGGATTAAATAGGGAGGTCTGGTCAATTCAGATTTATCTTTAGGTTGTACAAATCCGAGCCAACCAGATAATATTTTGCCTTTAAAAATGCCAAAATATCCATCAGTCGGTCTTAACCATTATCCCAGAAAAAACTTAGAAGAGAAATGCTGAAAACGCTGTGCTTTTAAGCCAGGGAGGAAAGCTAACCGCAGGCTTGATCCTGCTTTTTAACTCTTGCGTGAAAGCTTGACATTATAGTTAACTTGTACTATTGTCTGAGCCATCAGGAAGGGTAATCAACCTGTTGAAAAACCCGATTGCTGCCTTTATAGCAGACGCTGTACCTTGACAATCGAATCTTAGTGGGTTCTACAAATTGTTCTAGTAGTGCATTTGGCACAGCCTGAAAGTAGGTAAAAGATTCACAGGAACTAGACAACCAGCAATTAAACTCAAACAAATTTTGGAGCAATTCAACTACGGTAGGGTATACCGAAAGTTAACGCCTGGGGAGAGAACCACCTCTGGATTAGGTGACCCAAGGAATCTAGTTTAAGTGGACTCGTTGAACCAAGAATCTCCGTGGCTCAATTCCTGGAGAGTGTCAATATGATAAATCGATGCCTACTTTGACGCTAAGCTTGTGGAAGCCATCGCCAGAGCAAGAACCTACCAAAGAAACTCTGCTGTGGCAAAAAACAGTTTCTTTTGGCGTCAACCTAGTAAGCAATAGCAACAGTAAACCGTTGTACAGAAGAGTGCGAAAGCTGTATAGCCTTTTTTATAAGGTTTTCTGGGCGTTACATTCAAAAAGGTCGCGATCGCTTATCCTGGTAGTGCTATAAATTTCTGTAATGATCTAGAGAAATCTTTAATACAAAATTGCTCGCACGTGTGCATTCAGTCTTTTTTTGAGTGAGGAAGTTAAATCGCTGTGTCTTCTAGCACTGTTCAAGAGAAACAAGATAAGAAAAGCGGCTCATCGTCAGCTTTTGGTTTTATCCAAGGAGTTGCACAGGTAACAGGGGGAACCATCCTCTGCTTTACCATGCTAACTAGCTCTATTGTCGCTGGTGGTTTGGTTGGCTTAGCGACTAGCTTCCGCAACCTCCCAGATGTTAGGGTACTCAGAAACTATGTACCCACAGAAACAAGTTATATCTACGATATTAAAGGTAAGTCTCTCGCTAGTCTCCACGGAGAAGCTAATCGAGAAGTAATCAAATTAGACAAAATCAGCCCGAACCTGAAGCGAGCGGTGCTGGCGATGGAAGATAGCCACTTCTATATGCACTCCGGGATTAACCCCAACAGTGTTGGTCGCGCCCTGTTAAAAAACTGGAAGAATAATAAAGTCGTCGAAGGTGGCTCAACACTAACGATGCAGCTAGTAAAAAACCTGTTTCTCAAGCAAGAGGGCAAAATTAGCCGCAAAATCACCGAAGCAGTCTTAGCGATTCGGGTTGAGCAAATTTTTAACAAAGACCAGATTTTTGAAATGTACCTCAATCAAATTTATTGGGGTCACAACAATTATGGTATTCAAACCGCAGCCGAAAGTTACTTTGGTAAATCCGCCACTGACCTAACTTTGGGAGAGTCGGCGATGTTGGCTGGAGTCGTTCAGTCTCCAGAAGACTATAGTCCTTTTGTGAGCTACGAGACAGCCAAAGAGCGTCAGTCAGTGGTTTTAACCCGGATGAAAGAGTTGGGATGGATTACCGAAGCCGAAGAAAAAGCCGCACGCAAGCAACCCCTGAAATTAGGCAAGCTTACCTCTTGGCGTGGTAGTCAACTACCTTACATCACGGAAGCCGTTGTTGCGGAGTTAAACGAGAAATTTGGTCGGGATGCTGTCCTCAAAGGTGGGATGCGGGTTCAGACCACAATTGACTACAAATTCCAGAAGATGGCTGAAGAAACCATCGCTCGTGCTTATGACAACCTACAGTGGCGAGTTTACGCCGACCAAGTGGCGCTAGCAGCAGTCGATCCCAGAACGCATTATGTTAAAGCTTTGGTTGGTGGAGTTAACTACTCCAAGAGCCAGTTTAACAGAGCGATTCAATCGCGGCGTCAGCCTGGATCTGCTTTTAAGCCGTTTGTGTACTATACTGCTTTTGCCAGTGGGAAATATGGGCCAGACAGTACGGTTATCGATGCGCCGGTCAGTTATCGAGATGGTGATGGCTGGTACTCTCCCCAAAACTATGGCGGTGGCTTCTCTGGTGCGATGAGTATTCGTACTGCTTTGAGCGTATCTGCCAATGTCCCGGCCGTAAAGATCGGCAAAGCGGTTGGACTCGATAAGGTAATTGAAACTTGCCGCACTATTGGGATCAAGAGTCCGATGGAACCTGTAGTCTCCTTACCTTTGGGGGCGATTGGAGTAACTCCCTTAGAAATGGCTGGCGCTTATGCCACTTTTGCCAGTACAGGTTGGTATTCTGAACCAACAGTCATTGTCCGGGTGACTGACAGTATGGGCAATGTCTTGCTAGACAACACACCTAAACCGAGACGAGTTCTCGATCCTTGGTCTGCTGCTTCCCTCAACAGCGTACTACAAGGCGTGATTTATGGCGGTACAGGAAAAAATGCCCAGATCGGACGCCCGGCGGCTGGTAAGACGGGAACGACTTCTTCAGAGCGAGATGTTTGGTTTGTGGGATATGTACCGCAGTTGGCTGCTGCAGTTTGGATTGGCAATGATAACAACAGACCTATAGGAGGTGGCGTCACAGGTGGTATGCATGCTGCACCCATCTGGCGAGATTTTATGCTTCAGGCCCTGAAGAATGAACCAGTACAGTACTTCCCCTCAGCTTCCAAATTTAATCCCCCTTAGATATCTCTCAGGTATTTAAACGGGCTAAGTTAACAAGAGGATTTTTAGTCATAGGTCACTGGTCATTGGTAGTTGAAGTACTAATGACTGCTGACTGCTGATAAAAAGTTGCTATCTGAGCGCTAAGGTTGCTTTTCTAGCTCTCGTTTCATTCTCTCCAGGGTCATGTTCATTTGGTCAAACATTTGCTGAGGTGTAATACCAAACTGGCCAAGTTGCGTGTTGAGTTGCTCAACAGTCATTTGAGCCATGAAATCATCTGATAACTCGAAGCGCTTCATAAAAATACGGTAGCGCTCCATCACCGATTCCATCTGCTCGATATACATCTTTTTGCCTTCCAGGTCAAATTTGCCATAGCTGCTTCCTAATTGGATTAGGGATTGATAATCTTCAAACAACTTTTTGGCTTCTTGTTGGATAATCTCGGAATCAAAAAAACCCATTGCTATTACTTGTCAACCAACTGGGTTGTACTGTTACTTGTAGTCACATTTTAATCTAGAGCAATGCTTACGCAAAATTCGGATTTCCGTATCAGCTCACCATTTCAATCAATATCATAGAAGGATGAACCGCTGGTTCTTTCTGCAAAAGAGCCATTCCTACGGGTGAGAGCATGTATGTTGAGTAAGCCAAAAAATAAAAAAATCGCTGCACTCCTAGCCTTCAGTGGAACGGTGAGCCCATTTACCGGATTTCACAAGTTTTATCTGGGTCAGCCACTCTGGGGAATACTCTATTTGCTCCTTTGTTGGACACCTATCCCTAAAGTTGCTAGCGCTATTGAAGCAGTTTGGTATCTCCTGCAAGATAAAGATGAGTTTGACCGTAATTTTAACCTGGCTGTGATGCCTGGATCTGCTACTGTCACTCCACAACCAGAGGTTGACCCCGCTCAAGTGGGAGCGATCGCCGAGTCTCTCCGACAGTTAGACAAACTTCGTCAGGAAGGGCTATTGTCTGAATATGAATTTGAGCAAAAGCGCCGCCAATTGCTCGATCGCATTGCTTGAAGAACAAACCTTGACATCCTCACCGGCGTGAACGCACGGTGATTCCTAAGACTGACGACTTAGGTTTCTGCTTCTTTCCCTTACGGGTATTTCGCAACTGCCCTTTAGACTTATGTCCATCAGGTCTTACGTATGCGCTTCGCGCATGCTTCGCAAACGCTCCACAGACTATTACCGCAAGTCCTGCGGCAAGAATATTATTTGCGGCATTAATGTCTCGGTCATGGTGTGTCCCACACTTAGGACAATCCCACTCTCGAACATCAAGGGGCAATTTATCAACAATGTGACCACATTTTCCACAGCGTTTAGAACTGGGGAACCAGCGGTCAATTTTAACCAGTGTCCGACCATACCACTGGCACTTGTATTCCAACTGACGAACCAATTCAGCCCAAGAAGCATCAGCAATAACTGCACTGAGTTTACGGTTCTTCATCATGTTCTTCACAGCCAAATCCTCGACGGCAATCGTTTGGTTTTCACGTACCAATCGAGTGGTCAGCTTGTGAAGGAAATCTTTACGAGCATCGGCAATAGCTGCTTGAATTCTAGCTACCTCAAGCCTTGCCTTCTCTCTATTATTAGAGCCTTTGACTCTACGAGAAAGTGTTTTTTGAGCTTGCCTCAACTTATGTCGAAGGCGTTTGAAATGCTTGGGATTAGCAATCTTCTCCCCATCACTGGTAGCAATCAAAGAGGTGATTCCTGCATCAATGCCCACAGCTTTATCAACCTGTGGCAGAGATTTAACCGTGTGGTCTTCAACCAGCAACGAGACAAACCACCGTCCCGATGCGTCCAGCCTCACGGTAACAGTGGATGGTTCGCAACCCTTGGGGAGAGTGCGACTCCACCGAATAGGCAAAGGGAAAGAAGACTTTGCCAACCACAGTTGTCCATCCTTCCACCTAAAAGCAGAGCGGGTAAACTCAGCACTACCGCCACTTCGCTTTTTCTTAAAGTTTGGGTATTTGGCACGACCTGCCCAGAAGTTGCTAAAAGCTTTTTGCAGGTTTCTCAATCCCTGCTGCAAAGGAACACAACTAACCTCGTTCAGGAATTGCAAGTCTTCTTGCTTTTTCCAGGAAGTCAACATCCCAGATGTTTCGCTGTACCCAACCCGCTCCTGCTTTTCGTACCAGGCTTGGGTCCTGGCGTGAAGCGCCTTGTTGTAGACCAACCGAACACAACCCAAGGTGCGGCGCAAGAGTTGTTCTTGCTCCTCGGTTGGGTAAAAACGGTATCGGTAGGATCTTTGGGTCATGCTTCACATCTTAACAAACAATCTGTAAAGCCGTCCTTCCAGGACGGGGTTTCTACCCAAATTTTTGATGACAATTTTTAACTGGCTTTCTCCAACATCCCGACTTGACCCGCATTTACAAGCCATCCGGGTACGCATTCAACGTGACCCCTACTATCGGCTGCAATCAACTCAAGAAATCGCGATCGCCGCTTCCCTGGGGATGAAAATTGATGTCAATCAAGCAAGTGTTGATGACTGGCTGAGATTACCAGGAATCTCCATCCATCAAGCGCGATCGCTCTTTGAACTTACTAGCATCGGCGTTCAGTTTTGCTGTCTGGAAGACATTGCAGCCGCTCTTGGTATCTCCCTAGGACGTCTCAAACCTTTACAACCAATTCTCAGCTTTTGTTACTACGACGACGAAAGCTTAACTACACAACAAGTGATTAATGTCAATATATCTTCCGTAGAACAGTTGACAAAAATCCCAGCAGTTGACTTATTTCTTGCCAGAGCGATCGCGCAAAATCGACTAGATTTTGGAGCTTACCGCAATCTTGCAGATTTGGGACAACGCTTATCCCTCAATCCTCAACTAACTGCTGAATTAATGCACTATTTGAGGTTTTGAAGGTTGTTAGTCAGTGGTCAGTGGTCAGTTGTCAGTTGTCAGTGGTAGTTTGTCATTGGTTTTTGATCAATCCCCAATCACTTAAATTTGACCAATACGACTAATTGGCCAGAAGCGGAAACAAGCATGACCGATGACATTTTGCTTAGGCAAAAAGCCCCAAACATGGGAATCATTGCTATTGTTGCGGTTATCTCCCATCACAAATAACTGGTCTTCAGGCACTCGTACTGCTGGCATTTGATATGCTGGAGGCTCAGCGATATAGTCTTCCTTTAAAGGACTGCCATTTAGGTAAACTATACCGTTTTGAATTTGAACAGTTTGACCTGGTGTCCCAATCACTCGTTTGATGAAAGCTTGGTCTTTTTGATAACCCTGAATTTGTAATTGTTGGGGGGGTTCAAAAACAACAATTTCACCTCTTTGTGGTAGTCGGAAATAGTAGGAGATTTTTTCCACAACCAGGCGATCGCTTACTTCCAAAGTTGGTAACATCGAATCTGAGGGAATATAGCGAGGTTCTGCGATAAAAGCCCGAATGAACAAAGCTAAGGCCAGAGCGATGACAATAATTTGCAGATTTTCCCGCATTCGTTGCCAAAAAATCTTTCCCTGGTTCGCTTCTACTTGATTTTCGACCGCATCAATTGTATTTTCTGCTTTGATATCCGCTGGCTTTGAATCAGCCAATCCTTCAGACTTATTTACCTGTGCCCAATTTTTTTTCTCTGAAGCCATAAAACTTGCCACTCAAAAAAAGCTGACCAGCATTTCAAAATCTTTGCCTGTGCCAGCCATTCAGCCAAGATACCACGCTTAGTGGGCTTTCAAGACAAAGGTGAATATTAGCTTGCAGATTTGCGTTAGCGTAGGAAATGAGCCTCTTTGTCCAAAACACCCGTGCTGTTAGATAAACGTTTTGCCCTATTTACTGGTTTAGCCGCTTGCCTACTTGGTTTGTTGACCTCCTGCGCCAACTCTCCCACAGGCAAAGAACTTGAGCGCTCTTTGTCCGCAGACTCTAAACTAAAAGATAATACAACAATTTTTGGTGGTTCAGCTCAGAAAACTCCTCAGAATCAGTCTGATTCACAACCACCAAAAGATTTTCCTACTGAAATTCCGCTTTATCCAGAAGCGCAGTTAAAGAAAGTTGAAGCGCTGACAGTACCCAATGCTCAAGGTCAGCTCACAAGTTGGTCATCACCCGACCCAATTAATGCTATCCAAAGTTTTTACCAAAAAGCCTTTGAATCTGGCAACTGGCAAATTGTATCAAAGCCAGAAGCTGATGATGGCGGAACATTTGTGGTGCGAAAGAATGACCTACAAGTAACCTTGTCTGTTCCTTCTAGTGAGGCGATTAGTAACTCCAATAAAACTCCTACAGCAACGCCCAATGTTGGTCAAACTTCCGCAATTAGCACCCAATTTGACATTCAGTATATCCGGAATAGTAGCGAAATAACTTCTTCCCCATCTGGCAAACAAGAGATAGCGAAACCAGCAGTAACCCCAACTATTGAGAGTTCACCGACAGCTATATCTTCTACATCGTCGCAGAACTTCACTGACCTTGAGAAAGTCCCCCAGCAGTGGCGTCAGAACATTGATGAATTAGCGAATTTAGGAATTTTAACCATTAACCAATCGGCTAAAAATAATCAACTTGAACCGAATAAAACCATAACGAGGCGCGAGTTTTCTCGTTGGTTAGTTGCGGCGAATAATCGAATTTTTGCTAATCGTCCTGGCCAACAAATTCGTTTAGCATCAGATAGTTCTCAACCAGCATTTCAGGATGTACCTAAAAATAATCCTGATTTTCCCAGTATTCAAGCATTAGCAGAAGCAGGTCTAATTCCTAGTCCCTTGACTGGCGATAGTACCGCTGTTCTCTTTCGCCCAGATGCGCCCTTAACGCGAGAAAATCTAGTTTTGTGGAAAGTCCCTCTTGATACTCGTCAAGCTTTGCCTACAGCCTCCCTTGACGCCGTGAAACAAACCTGGGGTTTCCAAGATATTGGCAAAATTGAACCCAAGGCTTTGCGAGCGGTATTGGCGGATTTTCAAAATGGAGAACAAGGGAATATTCGTCGAGTTTTTGGATATACGACTCTATTTCAGCCGAAAAAGGCAGTAACTCGCGCTGAAGCTGCGGCTACTATCTGGTACTTTGGTTCTCAAGGTGAAGGTGTATCAGCAAAAGATGCACAACAATTGAAGTCTCAAAAAAGCCAGCCATCAGCTACACCTGAGTCTTCACCATCGAGTTCTCCTAATCAATAAAATTGCTGGAAAATTTTGGATAGATCATCAGATTGCTTGTTGTTTTCATCTTCTTGATATGTCCTCATTAATACTGCCAATAGGCAGATTGCTAATAAAGATAGAAGAAAAACAACATTGAGCCACAGCATCAATTGTTTGCCTTTTTTGTTTGATATCATTTTCCTATCGTAATTATTCAAAAAACTCTGCGTTCCTCGGCGTCCCCTCTCTGCGTTACAAAACATATTATTCCAATTATTCGGATTCGATATGACATCTTCAGAGTTTTTATTCAATTTCAGATTTCTTCTTCAATAATAGTTACTGAAAAAACAGCCTATCTAAATTAACTCATCGAAATAAATGAATTCATCTAAATACAGCCAACTCTTCAACACAATTGAAGAATTAGTCATGCACCATTCTCCTAGTGGTGTTGAAGGAGAAATCAACCAACTATTAATCAGGAAATTTCAAGATTTAGGGGTAGAAGTTTGGCAAGATCAAGCAGATAATATAATTGCCAAAATTCCTGGACAAAATCCGGAAGGTGCGATTGCAATTACTGGTCACAAAGATGAAATTGGCGCAATTGTTAAAACTGTAGGTAAAGAAGGACGTGTAGAAGTCCGTAAACTTGGCGGTGCGTTTCCTTGGGTTTATGGCGAAGGCGTAGTAGATTTGTTGGGCGATCAGGAAACAATTAGCGGTATTCTTTCCTTTGGTTCGCGTCACATTTCCCATGAATCTCCTCAAAAAGCTTTGCAGGAAGATACCCCTGTGCGTTGGGAAGATGCTTGGATTGAAACTAAGTGTACGACAGAAGAACTAGAAGCGGCTGGTGTGCGACCTGGAACGAGAATGGTAATAGGAAAACATCGCAAGCGACCAATGCGGATGAAGGATTATATTGCTAGTTATACTCTGGATAATAAAGCTTCGGTGGCAATTCTCCTAGAACTAGCAGAACATTTAAAAACGCCCGTTGTTGATACTTATTTGGTAGCTTCAGCCAAGGAAGAAGTAGGAGCGATTGGGGCTTTATATTTTACTCAAAATCAACGTTTAGATGCTTTGATTGCGCTGGAAATCTGTCCCTTGTCTCCAGAATATCCCATTGCAGATGGTGAGGTTCCTGTGCTTCTGTCTCAGGATGGTTATGGAATTTATGATGAAGGTTTAAATTCCGAGTTACGCAGTGCAGCAAAAGCTGTTGAGGTACCCCTACAATTGGCAACAATTAGTGGCTTTGGTAGTGATGCTTCAATTGCGATGAAGTTTGGCCATGTTTCTCGTGCTGCTTGCTTGAGTTTCCCTACACAAAATACTCATGGCTATGAGATTGCTCATTTGGGGGCTATTGCTAATTGCATCCATATTTTGAAGAGTTACTGTCAAACAAAGTTTGATTGAGTATAAGTATTTGGTAGATACTTTTCCACTCTAAAGAGATGGAGTTTCCCCCATCGGAGGATGTCTGATGATTACTTGTTTATAAGTTTATTCAGGTTTGGGCGATCGCCTATCATCCCAAAGCGCGATCGCTTCTTTCACTCCCTACGACGACTCCTCATCCTCAACCGATTCATCCAAATACAGCCGAATAAACTCCTCAGCCGCCGCAGGAGCAATTTTCTGAAGACCTTTTCTGATTGCGAGGATTGCATCGCCGACAGGATCTGCAACCTCATAAACCCAGCGGTGAACATTCGATCGCCCTACATCCATCACCACGGCTAATTTATTTTGGCTAATACCATAGGTTTCCAACACTTGCTTAAGGGCTTTACCTGCTTTTCCCATGCCTCAGATTTTGTCAGAGGCTCATAACCAAGTAAATGTTCCTTATATGGAAAACTAAGCTAAGATGGTGTTGTTACATATAAGGAACAAAAAGCTACAAGTAGGTAAATACCAGTCACTGACCCCGGACTAAAGTCACGGGGCAAGAGCGCGGAAGACTCACCAACTTCTTAATTCGAGACTAAAACAGTGTCTAGCCTGTGTCTTAGAGACAAACTGAACTATCTGGGAGTGGTATCCCACAAGACGTTAAGAATGCCTCCCTAGTTTTTAACCTCTCTAGCAGTCAGTGGCGTTAGCGAAGCGGCGCGTAAGCGCTAGGGATATATATACCTAGAAATAGGACTTATCGTCATTAAACGCCCACAGAGGCGGGTCGAAAGAACAGTATCTGTAGCTCCTATACCAGAGTGTGACTGGTAGATGCCACGGAATCTCTCACCGGGAGCGATGAGATTTCTTGTAGGCGGTTAAAACCGCTAACTTGTTTTCCTCCCCAGTCTAAAGACATGGGGTTTCCAACATCGGAGATTTTTTATGACAGAAGACTTTATTCCCGACTCCGAACAAACCCCCGAACCCGGAAATACTCTCCCAAGCAACACACCATCAGAACCCAACCGAGTCCCCCTGAAAATCCTGATTATCAGTTCTCCCAAAGTTGTCAATAACACCATTCACACCTTCTATCGCCTAGGCTACGCTCAAGTTAGTGAGTGGACTAAGCCACAACCTACCCAGAATCCCGGCGAAGTGATGAGCGTTCTTAGTCGTCGTGTTTGTGTTGATTAATTGCCGACCTAACCCCCTAACCCCCTTAAGAGCAAGGGAAGGGGGAACAAGAGACTCCCCTCTCCCCACCAGAGCTGGTAAGCGCAAAGGTGGGGAGATAGCTTGGAGGGTTAACTCATAAATTTCTTATATTTTTGCCCTATGATCCCCTAAGCTCATGAGAGATAGGATTGCACCACTTCTCTTAGGGTCAAGGGGTGATGCTCGTGAAGCGAGTAAAACACTTCAGATCGCGATCCATCAAAAAGCTCGTACTCTTATGCGACATTCCACAAGGTGAACGACGATGGTAGCTCACAAGTATCCAACAATTGGACTGGTTGAACCTCCTGCAACAGGACTATACGATGCAGAAGGCAAAAATTGGACTTCTCTATATAGACATCGTTCCTTAATCAGCAAGCAAGTTTTGATCCCTGACTTGCAAGCAGGAGGATTTGATGCCCAATTGGTCAACCTCAGAGATGATTATTATAGTGAAGAATTTGGGGAGATTTTCTGGAAAGGGATGACCCTGAAGAAAACATATGTAGGGGGCAAAATTTCCGCTCTTGATCCGCAGGCCTTCGATGCTTGGGGAATTACAGTGAATTTCTCCCAAGATCGTCAAGTTACTTGTATGGTGATTGAGCATCTGGCTAAGGGAGGTCGTCCCATTGTTGTTGGCGGCTCGGATGCTTTCGCTGAACCGCACCACTACTTGAAGGCTGGCGCAGCAGCAGTCGTTCAGGATAAATCCGGGGCAGCAAATTGGGCGATTTTTGACTATGTACTCGGAAAAACCCCACGGGAAGAACTCACGGGTGTCATTCTCGCAGATGGTAAACAGTATCCCAGGAAGGCTAAAGCCAAAAGTCCAGAGGAGTGGGCACTACCCTCGGTGGAAGTAGCGCGGGAGTGTTTAGGGACACTTCCCAATGTCCAGGGATCTGTACCCGTTGGTTCGTTGGTTGCTGACATTGGTTGCGATCGCACCTGCGATTTTTGCATGACACCCACCTACGGCACTGGCTTTCGCAGAATGTCCCCAGAAACATCCCTCAAATGGTTGGCGATTCAGAAAGAAGCGGGGGCTCGTTCGATCAATATCGGCTCAGATCAATTCCTCGCTCGTGGACTCTTCCCTGAGGGGCGACAAGAGATCCTGGACATTACCAATGGTGCGCGGGAGATGGGAATAACACTCATGTGGCCCAATGGTTTAGAACTGAGGAAAACAACTCTGGGAGCTGGACGTAACTACGAAAGCAGCGATCTCAGACCTGACGAAGAAATGATTGAAGCACTGTTTGGCTGGGATGGCAAAGTTGGTTGTCCTTTGGCTTATATCCCTGCTGAACGTCCGGTTTTTGGACGAGAAGCATACAAGAAGTTGTTGCCTTGGCAAGAGCATTGTACCTTGATGAAATCTGTGGTCAGAACTGGTGTACCTGTTATTGCTTATGGCATCATTATCGGGTTACCCGATGATGACCATGAGGACTTGTTACTTCTTGAGGAAGCCATCTCAGAATTGGTCGATGAACTGGTAAAGATTAACCCGCAATTGGAATTTCAGACTTCGTGCTACAGCATTATTCCCTTGCCCGGAACTCCGCAATCTTATGACTTACGGAAATCAGGAATGCTACAGTTTGAAGACCCCTGTCTTTGGGGGGTATGGACAACGACTTCCAATACTAAGCACCTTACCTACGAGCAGGTTTCCGATTGGCAAATTCGTCTATCTAATATTCGGAGATCTCCCTCTGAATTTACCAACTATAACGGGGAATATTCAGCGATGGTTAGTGATGCTTCCTCCGACGACTCAAAGGTTGTGTTGGCGAATTTGAACTAAATACCGCGCTTTTTGCAGGTTTCTTTGTCAGTTACCGCCAACTGGAACAGTGAATTGCTGCTTGTCGCACCCTAATTCAGTTCACACCAAACCTTGAAGCCCTCAACGCCCTCTGGTCAACTATCCTGCAAGAAGCCGAACGCTATTCAGAAGAAGCACTTACCAGAATTGAAGTTACAGCGGTTACGGCTGTTATGAGGTACAGTCAGACCTAACCCCCAACCCCCTTCCCTTCGAGGGAATGGGGCTAATGTCAAAGCCTCTCTCCTTAAAGGAGAGAGGTTTGGAGAGAGGTCAATGTACCGCATTACAGAGGAAACCGCTGTATTTGGCGACAAAAACACACATTTTGGGATAAAAGTCAACTAAGTTAAGAAGGCGATCGCCTATTAACTCAACAAGTCTCTATCATTGTGGGTACAAGCTAACCTTAAGCCACTGCCAAAATTAAATAATAGCTATCTCTTTAGATAAAGTTTTGAGGAAAAGCATATGACCGCTACACTATCTGCACCTCAATCTATTGAATCCTTGCTAGGTAAGGAAGCAGAAGACTTGCTAGGCTACCAAGCGAAAGTTTCCAAACAACTGTTGAATTTGCCTGGCCCTGACTGCATAGAGCGGATTTTTGCACAAAGCGATCGCAATCCCCAAGTTTTGCGTAGTCTTCAACAACTTTACGACTGCGGACGCCTTGCCCATACTGGTTATCTCTCCATCTTGCCAGTAGACCAAGGTATAGAACACTCCGCTGGTGCTTCCTTTGCTCCTAACCCGATTTACTTCGACCCGGAAAACATCGTCAAACTCGCTCTCGCAGGCGGTTGTAACGCTGTTGCTACCACCCTTGGGGTCTTGGGTATGGTTTCTCGCAAATACGCTCACCGCATCCCGTTTATTGTCAAAATCAACCACAACGAATTACTAACTTACCCGAATCAATATGACCAGATCATGTTTGCGACTGTGGAGCAAGCCTGGAATTTAGGTGCTGTGGCTGTGGGAGCTACAATTTACTTTGGTTCGGAACAGTCTACACGACAGATTCAGGAAGTTAGTCGCGCTTTCGCTCGTGCCCATGAACTGGGTATGGCAACTATCCTGTGGTGCTATCTGCGCAATAATGCTTTCAAGCAAGATGACAAAGATTATCACCTTGCTGCTGACCTCACAGGGCAAGCGAACCATTTGGGCGTTACCATTGAAGCCGATATTATCAAGCAGAAGCTGCCGGAATGTAACAATGGCTATGGAGCGATCGCTAAGACCATTGGTGGTAAGACATACGGCAAAACCAATGAAGTGGTATATTCAGAACTCACTACAGACCACCCAATTGATTTGACTCGCTATCAGGTTCTCAATTGCTATGCTGGCCGTGCTGGTTTAATTAATTCTGGTGGTGCGTCTGGTAAAAGTGATTTTGCTGAAGCTGTGCGTACTGCAGTGATTAACAAACGCGCTGGTGGTTCGGGACTGATTTCTGGTCGCAAGACTTTTCAGCGACCCTTTGAGGAGGGTGTGAAGCTGTTTCACGCGATTCAGGATGTTTACTTATCCCCTGAAGTGACGATCGCCTGAACTAGAGATTGTGAATTTGGGACTGTAGTGTTTTATAATAATCTGCTGCTCAGAGCGCAGCTAGGTATTCCTGGCTGCCTTTGATTGCTGCTGTCAACACTATTTTAGGAGATACCCATGTCTACCGAAGCTGCTCCCGTAACACCTGCTGTCTTAATTACCATCATTGCTGAATCTGTTTTGAGAGAACGTATTATTAAAATTCTTAAGTGCAAAGGCGTCGGTGGGTACACTATTAGTGAA
This sequence comes from Potamolinea sp., assembly GCA_042408245.1. GTDB lineage: Bacteria > Cyanobacteriota > Cyanobacteriia > Cyanobacteriales > Coleofasciculaceae > Potamolinea. The sequence goes on along the minus strand of JAYFMV010000018.1, from coordinate 2,522 downwards.
GTTGGAGGCGAGGGTGGTCACGGTAGACGCTTAGGAAATCTTGCTGGCTATAACACCAATATTGAGATTAAGACGGTTGTCTCACCTGCAGCTTCAGATGACATTCTTCGCACTTTGTCAGAGAGTCGCAATGGTCACGCTTTAATGGCTTTCCGACAGAATGTAGAAGCTTTGAGTAATTAGATTGTTCGTGATTTGTTTTCAATCTAACCACTCACCGACATCGCGAGCTTTAAAACTGACGTTCCGCTTAAATTCCTGAGTATTTGTCCTATCATCTCTAACCCAAGAGTGATGCACTTTTTGTTTGTTCATGCTTTCCGTAGAAGTTTGGTTCTGTGGGAAGGGAGTCATCTGGGATTTGGACTTGGGGCGAAGGTCTGTTTTTTGAGGTTTTGGTAGGAAAGATCGCAAGCGTTCGTGAGCTTCGTTGAACTCTTGAAGCTTACCATGAGCTTTCTTTTGTAGTCGGGGATTACCAGCAAAGCGATCTGGGTGCCATACCCAGATTAAATCTAGGTAGCCCTGGCGAACTTCTTCTAGGGAAGCTCCTGGCTCTACCTCAAGGATTCTGTAGCATCGATCTACTTCTAACATTTACAACATCCTGTAGTCACAAGGAGATAGTGAAAGACAACAGTACTTACGCTATGCAACAGAGGACAAAGGAATTATAGGGAGAAGAGTAGACGCTCTTATCGATTCAACTTATTGCGTAAGTCCTAAAAAAAATACTAATTTCAGTCTGAAGCTACTACAGGGGAATGACAGCAAAAAAATACATCAGTTTAGGAAAGATATATTTTGTAGTTTTTCTTTAACTTAAGTTGACGTTCTCACATCTGATTATTTGCAGTATTGTTTACACTGGCTTGGTCACTGCAACAGAAAAAGTTAAAAAAACGCCAATTTAGAACAAGATTCCCAGCTACTCTGAGAAACTAGAGAATTGCAAATGCCTACATTAGCAGCGAAGGACGTTACCGCGTATCGAGCCAAGATTGTGTAGCAAAATTGCTCAATCCCATATTGTTTTGGATTTAAAAGCATCAACAGCCTCATCCCAATAGTGGGTGAAGCTTTTTCCTCATCGAAGTTATCGATTGACTGCATTTGCTTGAGGTGTAACGCGGGTCAACGAATCCAATATTAGTAAAATATCTTTATCTCATACAAAAATTATCTGAGGAAGGCGTTACACCCTGCCCCGTCTTCCTCCCCACCCATCAAGGGATGGAGTTTACAGGCGGGAAGATTTTTATGAAACTAGCATCACGAGTTACTCAAGTCTCTCCTTCCCTAACCTTGGCTATTGCAGCTAAGGCGAAAGCCATGAAACTGGAAGGTATCGATGTATGTAGTTTCAGCGCCGGTGAACCGGATTTCGATACCCCAACACATATCAAAGCTGCCGCTCAAAAGGCTATTGATGCTGGAAAGACGAAGTACGGGCCTGCTGCTGGGGAACCAAAGTTACGGGAGGCGATCGCGCGTAAACTTAGAGAAGAAAATGGTCTCTGTTACGATGCCGAGAATGTCATAGTCACCAATGGCGGTAAGCATTCACTTTTCAATTTAATGCTGGCATTGATCGAAGCAGGAGACGAAGTAATTATTCCTGCTCCCTACTGGCTTTCTTATCCAGAAATGGTCAAGCTTGCCGGTGGTGTGCCGGTGATTGTTTCTACTGATGCTGGAAGTGGCTATAAAATTACCCCAGAACTGCTTAAGAAAGCGATAACGCCCCACACAAAGCTATTTGTTCTCAATTCTCCCTCTAATCCTACTGGCATGGTTTATACGCCAGCAGAGGTGAAAGCCCTTGCGTCCGTTGTAGTTGAACAAGATATTTTAGTTGTCTCCGATGAGATTTATGAAAAGATTCTTTACGACGGTGCAGAACATCTCAGTATTGGTGCTATAGGAGCAGAAATTTTTGAGCGCACAATTATCAGCAATGGGTTTGCTAAGGCTTACTCCATGACTGGTTGGCGTTTGGGCTATTTGGCGGGGCCTGTTGAGTTAATTAAGGCTGCGACGACTATTCAAGGTCACAGTACCTCGAATGTCTGTACTTTTGCTCAGTATGGGGCGATCGCCGCTCTAGAAGGTTCTCAAGACTGTGTAGAAGAGATGCGCCAAGCTTTTGCCAAACGGCGAGAGGTGATGTTTGAACGTCTCAACGCTATTCCTGACCTCAAATGTCCTAAGCCTAATGGGGCATTTTACCTGTTTCCCGATATCAGTAATACAGGTTTAAAATCCCTGGAGTTTTGCGATGCTTTGCTGGAATCTAAGCAAGTGGCTGTAATACCGGGTATTGCTTTTGGTGCTGATGACTGTATCCGTCTTTCCTACGCTACTGATATGGAATCGATTGAGAAGGGGATGGATAGATTAGAGCAGTTTGTACATTCAATTCGCTAAGATTTGACTAGACAATTTAAAGATTCAATAAAGCCAGCTTAACTTTGTTGCTTGTAGTTGGCTTACTGGCATATGATGCTTATCTGTAATACAAG
>JAYFMV010000017.1:0-60855 GCA_042408245.1 Potamolinea sp. | reverse complement strand
GTCGTTGAACAGAAGTCTCAATTTCACCGCTAACTTCAGGTGAGTCTGATTCTACTTGTCGTTGAACAGAAGTCTCCGTTTCCCTAACAGTAGGTGATGCTGATTCTACTTGTCGTTGAACAGAAGTCTCAGTTTCACCGCTAACTTCAGGTGAGTCTGACTCGGTCTTGTCTGGGAACAGAAGTCTCCGTTTCTCTAACAGTAGGTAATGCTGATTCTACTTGTCGTTGAAGGGAAGTCTCAGTTTCACCGCTAACTTCAGGTGAGTCTGACTCGGTTTGTCTTGAAAGAGTAGTCTTAGTTTCCCTGTTATTTATCGAAGCAAAATCAATATTGCTTGTAAAAACACTGCGATCCGACTCTAACATAAATAGCGATGATTGACCCAAAAAAGGCTCCTCACCTACTGAATAATCCACTAAACTGTAATCAGGCATTTGCTGGATTAAAAAATCAGAAGCTTCCAAACTTATTAGAGATCTAGCACCTAAAGGATACAGAAATTTTGGTTGCAATAATGTTTGTCCCAAAGCCTTGGGTGGAAGCAAAGGATTTCTAATACCGAGGGGTTCTGTGTAAGTTGTATCTTCCTCGGTAGAGATATTATTAGAATGCTGCGCATTCGATTCCAGCATAGGTTAATTACTAGGGAAAAAACCGCCTGTTTGTTGATATCTTTTTTTATGAAACACAGCACCGCCACCTAAAGGAGTACCAGCTTGTCCGGGATTCAAATTAACAACAACTTTCAATCCTTCATAGGCTAGAGTCAACTCTTCAATTGCCACAATACTAGAATCTGCTTGCAAGGAAGGTGATTTCCACTCAACAGGAACCGCACCTATTAATGTCCAACATTGTATAGTTTCCCCTGCCTGATTAAATAGCAAAATATTAACATTGCGACGTTTGGGATTGACATTTTGGTTACTTTCTGGGTCAATCTTAGTTAACATCCTACTTGCCCATCCCCAGAAGACCACATCGTTAGTCATGCCACGTTTTAGGGTGACTTCGGAAAATTGGGTTTGACCTAAAACAATCCGCTGTTGGTTATTAACACCACCCTCAAAGTAGGTATCGTAATTAACCTTGACACTCAAGCCAGAACACTCGCTAAAGCTAGCGCTGATATAGCTTTTATCCTCAATCTCTACATAAAAGCGATTGGCTGTGATGTAATTCAGTCCGTAGGCGTCCTTACTATTGTCAGGCATATTACAACAACCCTCCAAAGTTTCCATGACGTTCCCGCTGGTTGCGCAAATCTTCCAACATCAACTGATAAACGCGATCGCTCAACATCTGCAACAACATAGGGTCTTCTAAAACTTTAGCAGCTAACTTTGAGAGATCAGCCCTGTCTTCTTGTTCATTGGTCGTGTTGATGGTTGAAGGAAAAGGAAGTTTCTCCCAACCAAAATTAGCTGAAATTTGTGCCTGTGGTAAGCTATGGCTTTCCATAATAAAAACCCAGAACTAAACTTAATTTAAATAGATAGCTTGGTGATGGATAGTAGCCAAAAGTCGAATACTAGGAGAATAGGGATTGGGGACAGGAGAATATCTACAACCCTTACCAATTACCCATTTCTATCGTATAGGTTGCAGCGGCACTAACCCAGTTTTGCTCAAGAGTCGTTGAGCTTCAACAGTTCTCAGAATATCAGCAAACTTTTCCCCAACAGGTTCTCGACGGTTATCTCTAGGATAAACTACAGCGAGTGAATATGCCAGGGGATAACTTTGGGAAATAAATGCCTTGATATTGGGACGGTAACTACCTTTATCATTGCACAAATCTGTTTTAGGTGTCACTGGATTTTCATCGTTATGGATCAGAGGAGAAACCGCTAGATTGTTATCATCCACCAGAGCTAAAGGATACACAGAACATTGACCGAATACTTGCGTCATAGAACCAAAGGCTATACTTCCAAAAGGTTTATCACCTTTTCTTCTCCCCTCGAAATCCCGAATCACTTCTCTAAGGGTGGCAAAAGTCTGAAGTTGGTTAATTGTCAAAGAACTGTTTCTTTGCTTATCCTGCGTAATTAATCTTTGAAATGAGTCGAGAGATTTTTCATCTTTAAGAACCCGCTGTTTAAAGATTTCTATTGCTTCTTCTTCTGCTGGAATGTAAAGTTTTACTTCTAAGTCAGTCCCACCCAATTGTTCCCAATTAGTGATTTCTCCAGTATATAGTTGACGCAATTGCTCAAAAGTGATTTGCCCATTCAATTTTTGAGGAAGACTGTTTTCTCTTCTAGAATAGCTAAAAGCGACAAACACAACCAAGGCATCGTGGGCAAATTTTTTACTTGCTAAATCAGCACTTAAGTTATTAGCAAGACTGGTAATTGCAAAATTAGATTGTTCTGTCCTAACCGAATTAATCGCATCTTGAAACGAGTCTAATGGTTGATAAGTTAACTTTAATTTGGGTTGTCGATTTTGGAGTTCTGTTTCCAAGGTTTTACGATTATCAATGAGATTTTCTTGCCTTAACACATAATTCCAGATACTATTTCGTTGAGCTGTGTAGGTAAAACTTCCCGCAGGAATGCCCGATACTTGGTCTATACAACAAGAAAGAGGCTCTTTACTAACTGGATTAAGCTGGTTATTTCTACGCATTGAAAACCAGATAAGTAACCCTAACAATAATAAGCCAAAAGCTCCCAATAGCAGAAATAAGGGAAGACGAGAACGCTTGACTGGTTTTTCCTCTTCTGGTTGTAGAGATGTTTTATTCCGTGGCTCAATGAGTGGTTCTGGTGGTAGTCTTAACAGTACTTGCTGGGCGATTTCAGCACTGTCAAAGGGAACAATACCAATACCCATTAAGTTGAGGATAAAGTTTTTTAGGGCAATACTTACGGGTGGCCAATCTTTTTCTAATCTGGGATTTAGTGGCTGATTGGTAACAGGATCTACTGTGCCTCCTGCTAAGGCATAATAAGCGATATATCCCAAATCTTTTAAGTCTTGTTTTGCTGAATATGTAAGAGATTGGTACTCTATGGGATTAAAGCGATGTTCCCATAGTGCCAAGTCACACAAGTAGATAAAAAATCCCTGAAATGTAGGCACAAAAAGCAAGGTATCAAGGGTTAAATTGCCGTGTGTTAGTCCCTGCTGTACTAAACCAGAAGGTAACAGAAATTTTTGCTTGTGGAGAAATTCTAAACTTTGCAAAACTTGGTTCAGCAATCTGCGTACTTGTGAGCTTGTCATCGCACCATTTTGAACAAGATAGGTAGCGAGAGAGGGGGAGGTATCACAACTATTTTTAGTTACTAAAAAGCAACGTTCTTCACCTATACCTGCAATTGCTTCTGTGGGAATAATTAAGCGAATATCCTGAACTCTTCCATCTGCTAATGCCATACCAGCTAAACGCACAAAAACACTTTGACGGCTGGCTGTTTCCTGTTGGTTGAAATAAAGTTTAGGTATCAAGTATTCTTTAATTATTACTGGTTGACGATCAGGTAATTGAAACGCCTGATACAGACGTCCCATCCCTCGATATCCTAATAAATTTTCTATTTGATAAATTCCCTTATTACCGCGAATTTTCGTTTCTGAGGCCAAAGTAGCTGGAAAACTACATTGGCTGCAATACTTAGCTTCTGGTTGTTCTTCAACTACTTGTTGAGGAAATTTACAAGCTAAGGGGTTTCCGGATCTGCAAGAATATTTCTGATATAGAGGCTTAATCCCCATCGGGTAAGCGCTCTTTTTTTGTAAGGAATTTTCCTCATCTGGAAGAATTTCATAGGAATCTTTTCCTAATATTTTCTGCTTAACTTTGTCTTTTGCTTGACTTACTTGTTCAGACTCTTGGATGTATTCTTGTAGCCAAGGTAACATCCATTGTATTCTCTGTGGTACTAACCTGACGGCTCTGGAAACGATACCACTTTTTGCCGAACTAACCTTACTGGTGACATCACTTGTTTCTCTAGTACCCAGTTCTTTCAGGAACTCTTTGCCATCTTTTTTTGCCATAATCAAAGCTTCTCCAATGCAGTGTAAGCCATTCCCTATTGTTAATGATTATCGGGGCAGGCATTTGAGGAATTAGTATTTAGATTTAGTTAAGATTTTTACTATAATCAACACACAATTATTAGAGTAACATTATCTATGAGAGCTAAGAGAAAACGAGTATGGCAAAAGAAGATGTACTTAAATTGTTCAGAGCAGCTCAAGCTAATCCGTCTTTACGAGAAAAGCTGAATATGGCTCCTAATCCCGAAGAGTTTGTCAAGATGGCTAAAGAATTGGGCTATGACTTCACATTGGAAGAATGGCAAAATGTGACTCGTTTCTCTGTGGAAGAAGTGGAGGGTAAATTGTCGGAAATTCCTGGAATTTAAGTTTATTTTGCTTTAAGGAGTTTCCAGCAATTCATAAAATTGCTCCCGTAGCTGAGTTGATGCTTCTAGGGGGGAGTAAACTTCTCCCTGGTAAGGCTTCCAGAGGTAGTTTTCTTTAAAGTTGCTGAAGCCTACAGGACGACCGATGTGATGCCATATCTCTTCGGCAAGGACTATACCATCAAAGGGGACATCTGCTTGACCATCGGCTGTAATCAGTTCACTGTAGGTTCTGACCTCATCAACTTCAATCCCTACGAGAGCATACCGAAACCGTGGTGACGACCGCAATCTTTGATATAAAAACAGTCCAAGCTCTGTCATCTGATATGCATCTTCAGGGGTGCTAATCCCACTTTCGCTGATACCCCTAGGGCATACCATACAGCACCAGTTATCCTCAAGGTCTGGAAAGACTCGCGTGCTGTAATGGGACTCTAGTCCGCTCGACAGTCTCCAGGAGATATCTTGAAAATGCTTGGCTAAAGCTTCTGCTGCTTCACGAGTAGAACCACATTCAGCAGAGAGGCTGAAGATTAATGCCATGCTTGCTTCCTGGATTAACTATGACACAATGAAGTGATCGCACTATCTGTTTCGACCTCCTTGAGGATCTCCACCCCCCACTGCCACACGGTAGTCATAGGCATCTTGGGCTACACGACGCAACTCAGTGTAAAACTGATTATTAGTTGGGATATTCCATTGGTACATTAAAACTAATAACTGAGTAATTACCGCGTCATATTCGACCATATTGTTGCCGACGTTTCCAGCACCAGCAGCCACGTACCCCTCAATTTGTCCTGACCGAGCCGTTGTAACTCCTGATTGAACTGGATATGCTTTTGCTCTATCAACATATTGGACCAACTGGTTCTGATCGGACATATAGTCTAATTTATTATTCACTTCACCCATTTGCTGAGTATTCAAAAGCGTCAATAAAGAGCCGCGTGCTGCCTTTAATGCATTAGTTAGTCCAGTACGATGAACTCCTTCTTGCTGGATATGAACTTCATCAGCTTGAGCAATACTCATCATAAACGTATTGTTGAAAGTTTGATCGACCGTAATATGAGTGAGTTCATGTGCTAGGGATGCTAGAGCCGCAGAACTGCCAGCTCCCTGTCTAGCTGCTCCTTTAACCTTATATCCACCAGCATCTTTCCACGCTCCACTGGTTCTGTTCAGCATCAAGTCCAATTGTCCACCTGTAATCAATGGTCCAACAATGCTTATAATCTCGTTCAATGTATCTCGTGTCACATTTGGAAGATTTGGATCGCCAGCAAGCGCCAATAATTTGTTGTAATCATTTTGTGTCACCCCATCATAAGCAGCACGGTTAACGTTAAGGTCAGTCTCAATTCCTTGCCATAAATCATATAGAGCAGATCCAGCATCTCTTGCTTTAGCAGGACCATTAGGTAGCCCTCTCCAGTTATCTTGATTTGCTAGCCAAAGGTCCTCTGCACGCCTCAGTTTTTCGACTTTTTGTACTTCGTTAGCTTCATTAACTGCATCATTTAATGCCGTTACTACAGGAAGTTCTATATTGCTCTGTGCAAGTAGTTTCTTTACGCCTGATTTCCTCCTAACGATTCTACCGGTAAGGAAAGGCGGACAAAGCGCCCGAAGTGCTTGCAAATTACCAAGCTTGTTAACGTCATCGTATGTTGTATTGTTATATGCAATTAGTGCTGTATCAATCGCCGTAATTTGGCTATTATTACGCGATCCAACAGCAAAAGTTTTGTTTTTGAAGGTGTCAATATCATATAGTCTTTGTACTGTCTGGTCAGGGTTTGTCTTGGTTGTTCCACCACTTTGTTGCACTACATGAGTCAACTCATGTGCTAGTAATTCTTGTCCCCCACGACTCTCAGGATTGTATGTTCCCTGACGGAAAAAGATATCTTGACCTGTGGTGAAAGCACGAGCTTGGATTGAACGATTTAGCTGGTCGGATTGAGCATCACTATGAATTTTTACCCCATTGAAATCTGTTCCAAAAGCGGATTCCATCTTGGTTCTGATTTCGTTAGTTAGGGGTTGTCCGCTGCTTCGCGCTTGTTGGATAGATGTTTCTAAGTCTGGTGTAGCAGTTCCTCTCTGAGTTGCTACTGACTTCATTTGGAGTTCTTCATCGTCTTCTGCAATCTCCTCACGCTGGATGATACCTGATTCAGGTTTCATCATCAGTTCGTCTTCTTCAGGTAATTCATCGCGCTGGATTTTTTCAGTTTGAGACTTCTGTGCAACAGGTGAATTAATCTGGTTAACTACTTTAGCTGCTACCCGATCTGCTTCCTGTTCGTACTTATCCCCTGGTTGGCCAATTGTCAGCTTTGTCTGAATCGGTAGCCGTCCCGCTCCGTTGCGATTAGTTATTGAAATATTGGCTAAGCTATGACCTAAGCCTTTTGGCTTTTCCTGTTGAGCTTGTAAGTCTGGCTGTTGTTGAGGCAATGCTTTAGTAGGAGGAGCAAAAGGACGCGACTGAAACTGATTTGTGACTGGAGTAGATTTAGACTTCGAGGACGTTTTTTTCTGGATGTACAGTCGGGTACGCATAGCCAGCCTCACAAGACAACTGAGGGTAATCCTTCTATTTTTACACTTACTTTTACTTTCTGCGATTAGACAGAAGTCGAACTTTTCTCAACGCTGGCTAAACTAAACTTATGGCTTTTGCCACTTATGGCTTTTGCCTAATTGCTTCCCTACCGAGAGCTGCTATGTCTTCCGCTCAAACCTTAGAAACTCCACAAGATACCTGGGAAGATGTTATCTTTCCCCCTAGCGACTTATACAGTGACGAACCCCCCTTGGAAAGTGATTTGCACTTGCAGCAAATGGTGCTGCTGCTTAAATGCTTAGAATGGTTGTGGCGCGATCGCCAAGATTTTTATGCTTGTGGCAATCTCACCATCTATTATTCTCCCCGTCAACGTAAATCTGAAAAGTTTCGCGGGCCAGATTTCTTTGTAGTATTGGGAACCCAACGGAAACCGCGTAAAAGTTGGGTGGTATGGGAGGAAGATGGTAAGTATCCCAATGTGATTGTAGAAATCCTCTCCCCAAAAACTGCGGAAACTGACCGAGGTTTGAAGAAGCAAATTTACCAAGATAGCTTCCGCACTCCAGATTATTTCTGGTTTGATCCAGTAACACTAGAATTGAAGGGTTTTCGCTTGCTGGATGGTAAGTATGAGGAACTTTCACCCAATGATCAAGGATGGTTGTGGAGCCAGCAATTACAGCTATTTTTGGGTATTTATGAGTCTAAATTGCGTTTGTTTAGTGTGGAGGGGGAAATGATTCCGACTCCAGAGGAGGTTGCTCTTCAGGAGCGTCAACAACGAGAACAAGCAGAACAACAACGAGAACAAGCTCAGCAACAATTGGCCGAAATGGAGTCTTTGTTAGCTCGTTATCGGGAACAGTTTGGAGAGTTATCTGAGTGAGTTTGGTTTTTAATTGGGGCGATCGCGCAAAGCCCACGCTTCGCGATCGCACTTTTTAGACATCTAGGTTTTAGATGCAAAGCGATCGCCTTTTCTTCAGTTTCCCAATGGATCACTCTGACTGACTTTCTATTTGAGCGATCGCTTCTAATGGCGACACATTAGTATAGATTACAGTCATCATACCTGGTATGTATTGATCCATCGTTAGCAGGTTTCCATAAACTAACTGCTCGATCACTGCTGAATTCAGAGCGCAACCTTGAAAAATCATGCTAGTTTTATAGCGCACTTCTCCATCGGTTAAATCAATCTCAAAATTACCTACAGTTAAACCGTAATTAGCTCTAGTCAGAAACTCTGCCACAGCCAATCGCTTTTTTTCTGGGACATTGATAGGAAGAACTGAATAGAACAGAAATTGTCTTTGTTCTTCTCGCACCTTGACAAAACAAGCCCATTGCCCATTCTCCCCCTCAAATCCCATGCGCAGGATTGGTTCAGTTTCTGGTTGAGAAAAAGTCCAGTTATTCTCTTTAAAAAAGTTGGCGATCGCTTCAAGAATTGTCGTCTCGACGGTCATGGTTCTTTACTTACCCTAGAAATTCTTTCTTGATGATGATATATGGCGATCGCCAACTGTATTGGTGTTCTAGAATGCTCCAGCATCATGCTTTTGGAATTCCGACATTGTTAGTTTACTTACGTCAATTGCATTTCCTCCGGATATACCGTCCTTAATTTTGTACACCGCCTTAGCCCCGCTGTCTGTGGCTTTCTCCCACAAACCAGCATCTCCTTTAGCTTTCAAATCCTCATTCCATTTAGCTATGGATACAATTCCTAAATCTTTGTCATGGACTTTAGCTGGGAACCGATTTTTGATTTCACTAACAGGTTTCGCCAGATCTGGCTTACCATCCATAATATTAAAGATGGCTTCTCTAGACATTTGAGAAGTTTCGGCTGAGAATTGTACACCCCTTTGAGCGCCGGGATTAATCATATTGTTATCGCCGTAGATTCTGCCCAAATTGAATCCATTTCCTGAGATAACATTAAGTCCATCTTTGCAGAATTTGTCATGAAAATATTTTGTTGCTGCCTGGATATAGGCGTTACTGAAAAACATATTGTAAGCTGCCACATTAAATTCTTGAGCCTCCTTGGCAAAGTCGTGTTTGCCATCTTCGTTCAGCTTTTGTCCGAGATTTGCTTGGTAAGCACCCTTACCCTTCAATACATCTACCTGAGCTTCATCTAGCGAGTAAACTTGTTTCCTGTTGAATACAAGCAAAGTACTGTCTGTCTTGATCTTGGCGAAATTTAGAGACACAAGACTTTCCATCAATTCCTTAGCTTTAGCTTGATTCTGTTTAACTGTAGGGAGAGGACATTTTGCTGCTGCCTGATCTGGAGTAAGGTGTTTGTTGTCATTATTAATATTGGCTGCATTTCTCCACCACATCATGAACTCAATTTCTGGTTTTACCCCCATCCCTACTTCACTGCTAGCATCTCCCACAGAATGAATGTTTCCCTTATGCATTCTGTCGTCAAGAGCTTGAGGATTGGATTTGAGGTCTTGGTTAGCAACCATACTAGCCATTGCCCATTGTGATTTGGCGTTGTCAGTGCTACCAAGCGCTTTACCTGAAGCATTCAGCCATTGGGTGAACCATTGCATAATTTTGGTCTTGTCGATCAAGTGTCCAGCAGCAAAGGAGTCTTGCAAATAATGTTCGCCAAAGGCATTTTGCAGTAGAGCTTTGTTACCAATCTCGCCGGCCTTTTTCTCTCGTTGGGCAATTTCCTTCTGCTCCTTTGTTGTCGCTTGCTTCCCACTATCCTTCAAGAATTTTTCGTGGTTGCGGATGTACTTGCGGTCTTCCCCAGCCTGTTGTGCCAAACTCCGAGCTTCTTTATGATATTTTTCCCAACTTTCCCAGCTGTAGGGGGCAAAGTGGCAGGGCATTACGTTCTAATGCTGCAAAATACTCCTCACTCTTTTCGCCTTTTCCTCTTGTTGTTGCGTTTTGGACTTGCAGTTCAGTGCGTTTCTCGTAAGCCGACTCCACTACTGCTTGACCGCGCGGGCCTACGGCTCCTTGAAAGTCGTCATCTACCAATACTTTGTTGTGCAATACATTCTTTTCTACGCCAAAAAGCTCTTTATACAAATCAGTCAATTTGATATAGCTTTGCTGGCGCACTCCCTGCAAGAGATTGAGAACGCTCTGCTTGGGCGTATTGGCTATAGTTTCTGGATTGCCGAAGAAATCTGGGAAAGTATTAATTTCGCTGTAAGTAACAACAATTGATTCACTACCTGTCTTACCGTCAGCACCTTTGACTGGCAATGATACGTAGGGAACTTGCCATTTGCCATCCTTTGCCTGTTCCACCTTTCCTGTCGGTTTCCCGCCCAAGGCTTCAGGGTTGTCCTTAAAGATTAATAGGCGCTGCATTTCTTGGTCGAGGGTGTGGCGTACCTCTTCCTTTTTGATTTTGGCATCTTTCAGCGTTTTGTCTAGCGCTAGGGCCTCCGGCATCAAATCTGGTTTGGCTTTTTTCTTATCTATAAGTTTTTGAATATCTGCCTCTCTTTTCTCTAGTTCGGGGATTTGCCTAACAAAGGGAATATTGGCTAGTTTACTTGGCTCAACTTGCCCCAATAAATAGTGTTCGTATGCAGCATGGCGTTGAATAACATTTGGAGTAGACTGTTGCACTGCAACGGGAGTAATTGAGATCTGCCGTTGAATGGTGTGATAGCAAGCGGGAGTGCAAACGTGGTTGTCGGCATCTCCCCCGTAGCGTTGAATAGTTGATAAAGGCTTAGTTTGAGCTAGTTCTTCTCTAGGTCGCTCGGAGGCGGGGTTAGGCATTCTCATAACTTCCGCTGCAACTCGATCCGCCTCTTGCTCGTAGGTATCTCCCGGTGCGCCGACTTTCAACTTAGTCTGAATTTTGGAGCCGCCTGCACACATAGAGCATTTACAATCGGAACCGTGGAAACTGCTTTCCGACTGACACTGGATCTGACTGTCTGAATTTAGCACCCGATCAGACAATTTCCGGCTCAACAAATCCTGTATTCCTGCCGATTGAGCGAAGGCTGTTTGGCGCTGGATGGTTGGGCTAACTGGGTTACAAGACTGGCATCCACAGCCAGCACTGCAAGTGCCTGCCTCACTCTGACGCTGTAGTTTAGCGCCGCCTGTTTGTTGAATCGTATGGGTAAGTTCGTGGGCTGTTAGCTCTAAATTGCTAGGGGATTTTCCAACCCCATAGTAGATGTGATTGCCCTTAGTAAAAGCTTGGGCGTGTAAATCCCGATTCAGTTGCACTGCGGTAGTATCTGTATGCACTCGCACGTGTTCAAAACTTTGACCAAAGCGCGGTTCCATGAACGAACGCACTTCATTTGGTAAATGACTACCGCCACTGTTGCTACCTTGCAACTGGCTTTCTACTTCACTACTGGCCTCGAAGCTGCCATCTGTTGCCCGTTGCAAACAGGGCTTCATCTTTAATTCTTCTTCTTCTCCTGTACCGTGGCGTTGAATGAAACCAGGTAACGGTTTCATCTTTAATTCTTCTTCTTCTCCTGTACTGTGGCGTTGGACAGTCTGAACCTCAACTCGCCGCTGTAGGGGTGGGATATTAAGCCGACTTTCTATCTGAGTGTAAGGGGATGGCTGGAGACTCTGCCCAGAAAGCCACAGCGATCGCTGTGCAACTGGTGCATTAATCTGGTTAACTACCTGTGCCGCAACTCTGTCGGCTTCCTGTTCGTACTTATCCCCTGGTTGTCCAATCGTCAGCTTTGTCTGAATCGGTAACTGTCCTACTCCGTTGCGATTAGTTATAGATATTTTGGCTAAGTTGTAACCAAAGCCTTGGGGTTTTTCCTCTTTTGCTTGTAAGTCTGGCGTTTCCTGTTGTTGGGGTGAAATTTCTGTGGGGGGAGCGAAGGGACGCGGTTGGAAGGGATTAGTAACTGGGGTAAAAGTAGACTGGGAGGAAGCTTGTTTCTGGAGGTGCGAGCGATTACCCATAGCAGCCTTGTACTCAACGAAAGGAAAGCGCTTCTATTTTGGCACTTTCACCTAATATCTGCCAAGAGATAGATGCTTTTTTGTAAAGATTTCAGTATTTTTTTAATCTTAAATAGAGTGTAATACAGGTACTTTGTCGAGTCAGAATATATCGTGACTTCTACTGTATCACATCTCATCAAAAACTATTGTTGTATCGAATCCGTTGACATTGGAATAATATCTTTGTTTTTTAACGCAGAGAGCGCAGAGGTTTACGCACCCCCCTAAAGTCCCCCCTGAAGGGGGGACAACAATTGTGTCTCCCCTTTCAGGGGAGACTATAGAGGGGTTCGCAGAGGTTTTTGATTAATTTCGATGCAAACGGAAATAATATTAGGTATCAAAAAAATAGTATTTAGTCCGCGTAGGCGGACTTAGTTATGATAGCCCCAGACTGCGCTGTTTTCATGCCGCAGGCTGTACGCACCGCTACGCTAACAGGCTACGGGCTATTCTAAACCCAACCCTTAACCTCAGTATCCGTAAGCGGTCTTTCCAATTTCATATACTCACTTTTCGCCGCTTGCAAAATATGTTTCATCCCCACCGATTCCCCCGCATCTGCTGCGATAAAAGCTGCATTTAAAGCAATATTCCGAATATTCCCGCCAGCAACATTTAACTTCGCTAACTTACTAAAATCTAGTTCCTCAATTGGCGTCTGCTTAGGAAAACTATGCTGCCAAATTTCCCCACGTTGGGTAGCATCCGGAAACGGAAACTGGACCACAAAACGAATCCGTCTGAGAAAAGCTTGGTCAATTGAACTTTTCAAGTTACTGGTAAGAATTGCCAAACCTCGGTAAGATTCCATCCGCTGTAACAGATAACTCACCTCAATATTCGCATGACGGTCATGACTATCTTTCACATCAGAACGTTTGCCAAATAAAGCATCAGCTTCGTCAAATAATAGGACAGCTCCCGCTCCTTCAGCAGCATCAAATAATTTGCGTAAATTCTTCTCGGTTTCGCCAATATATTTACTGACAACCGAACTCAAATCTATCCGATAAACATCTAATCTCAACTCCTTTGCTAATACTTCTGCTGACATAGTTTTCCCAGTACCACTAGCACCAGCAAACAAAGCGCTTATTCCCAAACCTCGCTTACTTTTCCCAGCAAATCCCCAACTTTCATATACCTTCGCTCTTTGTCGTACATGAGCCGCAATATCCCGCAAAACTTGCTTTTCTTTGTCTGGCAAAATCAAGTCTTCCCAATCCGCTGCTGAGTCAATTCTTTGTGCTAACTCATCCAAACGAGGACGAGATTGACTACGACAAATATCCCATAATTGATTATGAATTTTATCGTCACCTTCTTCCTCATTTTCACCCCCCCTTACCAAGAGAGAACCGAGGGGGGTGGAACTTTGACTTTTCAGTTTCAAGGAAGCTGAATGAATCGCAGGGAGATTGAGATTGAAATGGGAGATCAGGCTTTCCACCTGTGAGTTAAAATTGGGTGCAATATCCCTTAATGCTTCTTGCCAAATGTTACGCTGTTCGTCAGTGCTGGGATTATGTACATCAAAGGTAATTAGAGGGCGCTGTCTTTGACGACGGCGATCGCTACTGGTAACAATTAAAGGACAGTTTATACTTTCGATGAAACGGGCGATCGCGCTTTCTCTTTGCGGCTCATTTGTATCCATCTCCTCACAATCGAGCAACCAAACATTACTACTCAAGCGCCATTCCCGTTCACAGAGATTTTTGATTAGGTTAAGTTGAGTGATATCGGTGGGAATTGCTTCTGCTGACAGGAACTGCAAATTTAGATTTAACATGACACAAGCAGCAAAGGCGATCGCCCTTTTACTAGCTACATCTTCCCCACACAACTGTACCACTGGTAACTGAGTATCGGAATTCTGCACCCAGGTTGTTGCTACTTGCTGAGCTAGATCTTGGTGGGAACTTTGCAAAGGTAGGACACTATACACCCCCAGTGATATAGGCTCGACAATTCCCAGCAATCGCTCATCTAAATACTGCACTCCAGCGATATAGTGCAAGATACGCTCATCAATGCGCAGGGGACAAGCGGTGAGAGCGTTACCGATACCAAGTTCAATCAAGCGCTCTCTACGCAAAGGTGCTGTTGGTATGAATGCTCCCCAGTCGCTTGCTGGTAACACTGACAAAGCGAGACTGAAGGTAGGATAGCTTTTCTGGGGGTCGCCCGCAGCTTCAGCACAAAAAGTACCCCAATCACTGTCAAATTCCATCCCAGCACACAACAACAAGATATTGCGCTCAAAGGGCGACAAATTGAAAATACGGCAAAGCTGTTCTAATGCTGGTGGTTCTTCGCCCAATTGAGGAGAGGGGAATGTAGTAATCTGACGTTGTAAGCAGGAACGCACGTAGGCGATCGCCTCTGTCAGATAAGTCTGGTTTGTCTCTAGCCAATCGATACTTTCTGTATATTGAGATACAGACATTTAGCCACCAATTTGTTTAATTAAGTTTTCTAAGTAAGTCTGTGCTTCTTCTGGGGACATAAGAAGAACTTTTCCTTGACGCAGAATTTCATATTTGCCACCGTGATAACCATGACCGGCAATTAACTTTAAGTCAATGGCTTGATTTCCCAGTTCTGTCAATTTGTTGTAGCTGAGTATTTCCATTTCATCATTTAGCCGTTGCTTCATAAATTCTTCATTCATTGTCGTATTTTCCTAATTTGTAATTGGTCATTGGTCATATCGAATCCGTTTGCATTGGAATAATATGTTTTTTAAACGCAGAGAACGCAGAGAACGCAGAGTTTTACGCAGAGGTTTTTGAATAATTTTGGTACAAACGAAAAGGATCTCATTGGCAATTGGTAATTGGTACTTGGTGATTAAACAATTGAGAACTGATAACTAACTACCAATTAATACCTTTGGGGCGATATACCAATTGAAAGTTGGACTGTCTGAGTTGGTGTCAA
The DNA here is from genome assembly GCA_042408245.1 of Potamolinea sp. Lineage (GTDB taxonomy): Bacteria > Cyanobacteriota > Cyanobacteriia > Cyanobacteriales > Coleofasciculaceae > Potamolinea. The sequence goes on along the minus strand of JAYFMV010000017.1, from coordinate 45,951 downwards.
CACTTAGCTGACTTTCTGCACCATCTACGTGTAAGCGTACCAAATATTCTCCTGGTTTTACATTCCGAACTTTAACTGTAATAGAGTCAGTATCAGAGCGACGAGGTGAAGCATCAAACAGGTAAGCTGTTGGATTGTCAATTGACCATTCATTCAGTGCTAATACTACCTTTTGCTTCTTGCCAATAGTGAGATTTACCTGCACTGTAAGAATAGCTGAATGCGGCTCATCTCCACTTCCTTCTACATGGGAAACGTTAACATCTGTGATACTTGGACGCAAGACAAAAGGTAATACGTTCGACTCAACACCGCGATTGATAGCTGGTTGGGAACTTAATGCTAAAGTTGATTGTCCTCTGCTATTTGTCCCATTTACTGCGTTTCCATTATTAGAGATAGGCTCTATGCTGGTAGAGAGTCGATGAATTACTTGTAAACTTTGTACGCCTGATCTTAGGAAATTAGCTGGGATGAAAGACAGAGATAAAGTAATTTGTGTTTCGCTAACAGTAGTCGGCGTTACTTCAATTCCACCTAGGCGAACTAAGGTGATGTTATTTTTCAAGTTTTTGCCGCGAATTAGTAGGGTACTGTCGGCTAAAATCGGCTCAAACTTTCCAGCTTCTGAAAGTACTTCAGTGATAGTTGGCTGATATAAAAATGCCCCTAGACCAACTTTTCGCTCTCGTACAGGAAGAGCTTTTTGTCCTGCTTCTTCTCCTTCAATCATCACTACAGTAGCTTTATAGGCGACTGAAATAGCGTATGGTGTTTGGAAAAATACTGACCAAATTTTTGATAAATCTTCTAATGATAAATCTAGGGGAAGGAAGTTAATTTCTTCTACTTGATCCATGAGAGTAGAATCAGCTAAGTAGCTAAAGTTAGAATCATTAAGGGTGTCCTGAATCATCTCTGTTGTGAGAGTTGAGTAATCATTCAGGGTACGGACGACACTACCTAGAAGTCGTTGGGGTTCTAATTCAACTTCGGAACCGTAGAAGCTGATCATGTAATGTAAATCTAGGGCATTTTGCGAACGTTTGGCCATTTCTCCCTTACGATTTTGCACTTTGATATTCGCATTGTTTCGCCATACGGGATTACGAACAGCTTGGTAAAGGTAGATGTTTACTCCTGTTTCTGGAGTACCGCTTCCTAGGCTATTTGGTCGCATTGTTGTCACTCTTGCGCCATCCACATCTACTTGGACTGTTGCTTGCAAGGTTCTTTGTAAAGCAGCGGTTACAGTGGCAATAGCTAAGTAATTACTCATACAGTCAGATTTCAGCTTTCCTAGCAAGTATGTTGTTTGTTATTTGTTGTTTATTGTTTGTTGTTTGTTGTATTCTTCGGAAGCCGATGAAAGCATCTATGTTATTTGTTGTCTGGTAATAACCAACAACTAATAACCAATAACCAATAACCGTTTTCATGCCCGTAGGGCTGTACAACCAATAACTAACAATCAACAACTAACAACCAGAAACTAGACCAAGTTTTAGAGCTTTGATAATTGCCTGAGTGCGACTATTGACGCCTAATTTTTCAAATATAGCAGTCAGATGAGCTTTTACTGTTGCGACTGTAATATAAAGATGCTTGGCAATATCTTCATTAGAAGCTCCCTGTACTAGCCAGTGTAATACTTCTTGTTCCCGTTCTGTTAGGTGTAGATTTCGAGAAGCTTGGAGGGAACGTCCGGTATAAAAATGAAACATTCTAAAGAAGCTAGTCGCAAGTTCTGGTGCGAGATATATTTCATTTTTGAGGACAGTGGAAATCGCCTCACATAGTTGTGTCGCAATACAATCTTTTAAGACATATCCATTTGCTCCTGCCTGCATTGCTCTAAACACCCATTCGTCTCCTCGGTGTCCGGATAATATTAGCACCTTACCCTCATAAGAGCGTTCCCGCAAGTGAATTAAGGCTGTTATTCCATTATCTTGGAGTAATTCCAAATCCAGTAAAATTAGAGTTGGGTGTTGTTCCTGGGCTAATTTTAAGGCTTGGTCTACAGAAGCGGCTTCACCTACAACCTGGAAGCGAAAAGAGCCATTATTGCTGTAGAAGTTGAGCAAGGTATGCAAACCCTTGCGAAACAAGGGTTCATCATCTACAAGCAGAATTGAGACTAGCTGGTTGGCAGTCATCCTTCATTCACCCGCTTAACCGATAAAGCCAATTTTTTAGTTAACGGGCTTTTTAATTGACTAATAACAGTCGATTATAAACCACTTGTGCAAGGCTTAGCAAATTATCAATTTCTGTTCTTTTTTAGTAATCAGTGGCTTGTTGATTATAACTGACCTTTTACAACAAAAAACAGGCTAAAAATCAGCAATTAAAAGGCTGGATATACAAACTGTCTGTGGAATTAGAATGATGTGATATCTTGCGGGGTAAAATGAAGGAAAATTGAGCACCGCCTAGGGTTAGGTTTTGTCCCCAGATGTGTCCTTGATGGTCTAGGATAATTTTTTTGGCAATTGTTAGCCCGATTCCTGTACCTCCCGAACGCTTAGAATAAAAAGGCGTGAAGGCATCTTTCAAATCTTCTTGAGAAAGTCCCAATCCTTGATCAGAAATTTCGACAAGCACTTCATTGCAAAACACTTGCCAATTGCAGGTAATTACTCCTCCCTCTGGACTAAAATCAATAGCATTGCTCAAAAGATTCTCGAATACTTGCTGAATCTGCAACCCATCTACATTTAAAGTGATGGATTTATCAGGATAGTGTATCAGTAGTTTTTTCTCGTCCAGTTTTGGTTGTAAAATTTTGATTGTTTCAACTAAAATGTCTCGCAAATCATGAAAGTAAACGTGCATTTTTGCCTGCTGACTACAAGCAAGTAAATTTGTCAAGTTTGAGCTTACTTTTTTCACAGTTTCGCGAATAATTAGCGCTTGTTCTTTCAACTGGTCATCAGGCAAAGCCAAGCCTAAGTTTTCTGCATAAAGACCAATTAAGCTTAGGGAGTTACGTAGTTGATGTTCGCCGCGCCGTAATACTTGTTCGAGTAATTGAATTTCTTCTTGTTGGCGAGAAGAATTAAGGGCAATTGTTAGGTAATCGTGCAACAGTTGTGCTTGTTGTTCGGTATGTTGTTGTTGCGGGGGAGAAAGAGGTTTTTCTGTCCACAGCAGCAAATACTCGTCTGTTTTCTCTTCCTGACCTAAAGGATAAATATAAGCAAAGAAATTAGGGTGTTGTTGTTCACCAATTTTCTGCTTAGCAACTTTCGCGTTTCCAGTTTTGTTAGTACTGTATTGAGGGGGAAATGGCAGTTGAGTTAGCTTTCTAGCTTGAGGAGTTTCTTTTAACCATTCCTCCGACTCTAAATAAGACAGAATCGCGGGGCTTAAATTATCTCGATTGCCGCTAAACTGACTAATACATTGTCGTTGTTGGTCAGGGCGATCGCGGTAAACAATCCAGACTGCAAATATTGATAGTTGTGTGATTATTTGTTGGATGTGCCTTTGGCAGATAGTTTCAATATCGAGTGATGAAACTGATGATATTATAACTTCTGGTGGCTGTGCTGGTTTGACACCAGGCTGTTTTAAATTCCGCTGCTCTAATGACAAAGTTAATAGTTCATCCACTCGTAATTTATCTGAAAAAGAGACTGCGGACAAAGGCAAATGCCTTAAAACTTCAGATTTTTGCATACTAACCCTCCTTCCCTAACTAGCTTTTAAAAATTCGGGAATCTCGACACAATTTCTCACTTCAGAATACGGGTAGTTGTGCACTCACAAGACAACTCCAACAGTTCCAAGTTTAGCCATAAGGAAGAAGTCGGAACAAATGATATATGAATAGTAAATCGAGATTGCGGTTACGCAAGTAAATTCACACAAATTTTAAAATTTCTATCCTAGAGAAGATGCTAAAAATTAATTAAATTTCCAATAGAAGACACCTAAGTATTTTTACTCCCACCAATCCCCAGTCCCCAATCCCCAGATAGATTTCGACCAAAGTCTAATAACCAGCGGGGTTCAGTCTGCCTACTCTATAACTCGTACAGCCTCATAACCCAGTTCTATGATCACTGCTGTCAGTCAGACTTTGGCAGAAATCCTAGCTGGAGGTAGTTCCCTAATCAGTACGGAGCAAATTGATTTCAACCACCCAGGGATGCAGCAACAGGGAGAGCCCAGAATAAATCTCTACTGCTATGACCTACGGGAAAACCAGCAGATGCAGCAATCACCTCTGGAAACTGAAGTCACTCCTAACGACAACAACTCACCTCTGTGGTTTGACGTGTCGTTTTTAGTAACTGCTTGGGATTGTACTGGCTTAGGTGAGCAACAGTTACTTTCAGAGGCTTTGAGGTTGCTATTGCGTTATCGGTTTTTGCCAGAAAAACTTCTGGCTCCTGCGTTACAGGGTTATGGTTTGTTGCCGATCAGGGTTTCTGCTTGTGAGTCGCTGGACACAGTAGTTTTCTGGAAGGCCTTGGCTGTACCGTTACGTCCGGCTTTGTATGTGACAGTAACAGTTCCTCTGGAACGACTTGGCGCAGAATTTTCTATTTCTCAAAAGGAGGTGATTACTAACAGCAAAGAATCCTAAGTTTGCAGTAATTAATTCAAAACCTATCAGTTACAAACCAAAATTCTGAAGGAGGATTGCCGCTCATGGCATTGGATTATTTTGCACCGGGAGTCTACGTCGAAGAAGTAGACCGTGGTAGCCGGCCAATCGAAGGCATTAGTATGAGTGTAGCGGGATTTATCGGTTTCACCGAAGATGTGCGCGGTGATGCTGAACTATTCCAACCGATGATGATCACCAACTGGGATCAATACCGGGAGTACTTTGCCAAACCCGGTTCCGATGGCTTCACAGACTTCGACGCTTACTTACCTTTTGCGGTTCAGGGATGGTTCCTAAATGGAGGAGGTCGCTGTTGGGTAACGAGCATCGGTACTCAACTTCCAGGTTCAGAAGCACCGCTAGCAGAAGCTACAGCGCTGAAGATTGCGAGCTCAAGTAACCGCCCATCTTTGCAGTTCAGCATGAAGGAGTCCTCAGAGGAAGGTGGTGCTTTAGCTCTCCCTTCCAGCGACGGACGCATTAGGGTTTCAATTTTTCAGGGTACACCCAAACCCCTAGCGGAAGATGCTCCAGAAGACGCAGAACCTCCTTTAAACACAGGAGAATTCTTTACCGTCATCGTTCAACAAGGAGGCCAGGAACTCGAACGCTACGAACACCTGACGATGAATCCGCAGGTAGATACCCAAGTTGCCGAATATGTGGTAACGGCCTTAGAAACTTCGGAATTTGTGGCGATCGCGGACATTTCCCAAACCGGACAAGCTTTGTCTCGGCGTCCTGCGAATGGTTTATATGAAGTAGTTCCCCCACCCTACATTGCCAGTCCAGAGCGCTTCCCACGGGATTTGCAAGGACAGCGGGATGACCGCACTGGCATGCAGGGAATGTTTGAAATCGACGAAGTGGCGATGATTGCTTGTCCAGACTTGATGCGGGCCTACCAAAACGGCTTGCTAGATTTGGATCAAGTTCACGGCGTCATGGAAATGATGGTCAGCTTGTGCGAAAATTCCTTTCCTGGCCCAGCCTTCCGTATGGCGGTACTCGATCCACCACCGGTAAAAATGGGGAAAAATGAGAATCGTGCAGTTCCTCCCGAACAACAAAGACCGCAGCACGTCGCTCAGTGGTTGGATTCCTTCAATCGCCGTTCCATGTTCGGAGCGCTTTACTATCCCTGGATTAAGGTTGCTAACCCCCGCAATGGTGGCCGGCCGATTATGGTGCCTCCCTGCGGTCATATGATGGGTATCTGGTGCCGTACCGACCAGTCACGAGGCGTTTTCAAAGCACCAGCTAACGATACCCCTCGCGGTGTCATCGGTTTGGCTTATGAAACCAATATGCGTGAACAGGAACTGTTGAACCCAAAGGGAATCAACTGTATCCGCAACTTCGCCAACTACAACCGAGGTTTCAAGGTTTGGGGTGCACGTACCCTGGTGGAACCGGATAATGTCCAATGGCGTTATATCAGTGTTCGCCGCTTGATCAGCTACATTGAGAAATCGATTGAAATTGGTACTCAGTGGGTAGTGTTCGAGCCTAACGACCAAGATTTGTGGTCACGTGTTGACCGCACCGTGAGCAACTTCTTGGAAAGACTTTGGCGTGAGGGAGCATTGTTTGGTGCTTCTCCTGCTGAATCATTCTACGTCAAGTGCGATGCGAGTATCAACACCCACGAAACGATGATGTTAGGTCGTTTATATGTGGAAGTAGGCATCTGTCCAGTCCGACCGGCAGAATTTGTCATCTTCCGCATTAGTCAATGGGCTCCTAACCAGTAGGTTAGCTTAGGGCGTGTCTACAAAGTACAAAATTTAGGTAGAGGCTAAGCATTCGGACGACAATTTATCGGTGAAACCTAGGGTTTTATATCCGAATGCTTAGCCCTTCTAGGAGTTTGCTCAAAAGCAAGTGATAGTTAATACAGAAAAAGTTTGTGAACTGTACGGAGGTTTTGAATTATGCCGATTATTACTGTTGAGAATTTCGAGATGAAGTTGGATAAGTTTGGTAGTGACCCTCTCCTCTTTAAAAGTGTCGATATACCAGCATATAAAACCGACGTTCAAAGTGGTGATGCTTTAATGTCTGGCAAAAAGGGAGCCCTACGACAAACTCTAACTAAGAAAAGAGAACAGGCAGTTAAAATCACTGTGGTAACTCTAGCGAGTGGAGACTCTAAGAGTACTAGCGCCAAGATGCGGCAGTGGGTGCAAGAGTGTATGCCTAAGTCTGATAATGGTAAGGGATTTCCTAAAGATGCCAGAACAACCGGTGAAATCGCTGCCTTTAACAATGCAGGAGAAAAAGTAGATGGCTGGAAATTGACAGGAGTTTGGCCTTGTAAATATGAAATCGCTCAACTAAGTATAGAAGGCGGTTTACTGGAAGAAACTTACACCCTACAAGTTGACCAATTCGAGGCAGCTAAATAATAAATTTAAGCTGGACGGCAAGGCATTGATTCCTTCTTTTGCAATGGATTGGGAGATTATTTATGACTTCTGGCATTGAATATTGTTCTAAGGATACCTTCGACTTTAGTTATGATTCCATCAATACTCTGATAGTCAAAGAAGTCAGCGGTTGGATGGTAGATATGACACCATCTGATTCTGAAAATTCTATCGGTTCTGGCCCCAAAGGTAAATCACTGGTTCTGAGTACTCCAGCTCAACCTAAGTATGGCGAAATTACGGTTGTCCTAATACCAGGAGAACATCAACAAGGTGCAGACGAGAAGCTGCGAGAAATGTACGACAAAGCTGCCTCGAAAGCCAACTTAGGTGAAGCATCAAATGCCCGTGAATTACGTAACAAAGAGGCGAAAGTTAATGTTTATTATTCCGGTACAGATGGAAAGGTTGCTATCACCTATACTTTCAAAGGTGTGATACCTAGTAGCTTCGATGTTCCCAAGAGGGAAGCATCAAGCAGTAACCTAGAAACTTGGACTTTTAAGTTTCAATTCGAGCGTCTGGAGTGGAAGGAAGGATAAAACTTGCCCACAGACTAAAGTCTGGGGCTAAACAAACTAAGCCTGCCTGCGCAGGCTATATTAGTTAGTATGCGTAAACTACGGCTTTGTTTGTTTAGCGTCCTTTCTAATCGTCAGTGCGTTTGCCAAAACTGTAGTTCATCTCACCAAGCATTCTCTTTGTATAATTGAAAGTACATTGTTTGCAAGGCGGTACTAACTGTGGCAGAAGAAGGCTTTCCAGAAATTCTCACAACTTGCCGTTTTTATCTAGAACTAAAACTTGATGGCAGCAAGGATGCAGTAGACGGATACTTCATGGAATGTAGCGGCTTTAAATCTAGCCAAGAAGTCATAGAAGTTACTGAAGTAACAGCTCAAAAATGGGGCAAAAATGGAAAATCTAGAGGTCGCAATGTCACCACTAAAATTCCTGGAAATGTTAGTTATACCAATATGACCTTACGCCGAGGTTTGACTATTTCCATGACCTTATGGAACTGGCTACAAGCAGTACAAGATGGACATTGGGGAAAACAACGTCGAGACGGTTCTTTGGTAATCTATAATCAGGCAAGCCAAGAACAATTTAGATTTGAATTCAAAGGCGCATGGCCTACTGGTTATACAATTTCTGATGTTAATGCCACTGGAGGTGAGCTTGAGGTTGAAGAAATTGAAGTAGCGGTCGAAGAGTTAAAAAGGATTAAAGTAGCAGCAGCAAATGATTCAAACTGAGTTTGAATTTACCTTACCCAAAGGCTATATAGATAGCGATGGCAATCTGCATCGCAAAGGAATTATGCGTCTGTCGCGAGCGATGGATGAAATTGTCCCCATGCGCGACCCTCGCGTAAAATCTAATCCAGCTTATGCAACAGTAATTATTCTCTCACGAGTGATTACCAGACTTGGCGCTTTAGAAGAAGTCTCTCCTTCAGTAGTTGAAAATTTCTTTGCCACCGACTTAAATTATCTCCAAAAGTTTTATCGCCAGATTAACGAACTACAGGAAAATGACGACGAAGCATTACCAAATCCTCCCCAACAATCTGAGGGTGATTAAATTTGTTTGATTGCTAGTAAAAAGATGTCTTATACAGAATTTAGATTTACTCTACCTAAAGGTTTAGTAGATAGCGATGGGGGCATAAATCGCTCTGGAATCATGCGTTTGGCAACTGGAAAAGATGAAATTTACATACAAAAAGAACCCCGCGTCAGAGACAATCCTGATTATGCTGTTTTGGTAATTTTGTCGAGAGTTATTACCAGCTTGGACAAGATTTATTCAATCACTCCGGAATTATTAGAACAACTCTTTTTAATAGACTTAGTATATTTGCGAGAGTTTTATAATCAAATTAATCAACAAGATGGAGTAGATTTCTCAGTGGGGGAATCATAGGCTACCCCTTGGATGATCTGTATCAAGAGGTAGCCTATATTGCTCTTAATTTTCACTGGTCAAGAGAAGACATCTTGAACCTAGAACACGCTGAAAGACAGCGTTGGGTGGAAGAAATTAATAAGCTGACGCAATAATTTCAACCGAAAAGCACCAAAACCTCTGCGTACCTCTGCGTCCCCTCTCTGCGCTCTCTGCGTTAAAAAAAACACATTAATCCAATGCAAACTATTCGATATAACTATATCCGAAGCAATTGCACCAACCTGAAATCAGGTACTAATACTATTAGTCACCAACGAAGGTTTGAGGTGATTGTAAGGTAAATAACGATTCCTGTTATTCACCTCAATCTTGTATTCCACATAAGTTAAATCCTGTTGAAATTGTTGGAGGATTAACTTAACTGGAGTATTCATAAAAGCCTCATTGAACTGGTCATCGTAGTAACCCAATTTGTCATAATGATAGACCGAAAGATAACTGATAACTTTCACCTGACGGTCTGCTTGACCTTGGGGTGGAAGAAACTCCATCAGCTTTTTCTCATCAGTAATTTCACCCTTTCCAGGAATGGGACGATAAGCAGCAAAAGGCATATTCGGCACATAACCTATGTAATCATATTGCGGGAAATTCACCGCCGAATGTTGAGGGCCACAAGTAAAGATAATAGCCGTGATAATTTCAATCAGTTGCTCTACTGTTTCAATACGCTCAGGAACACCCTTAACTTTCAGGGAAAACAATTCCTCAGCCCAATTTTGTAGCTCATAGTCTCCGCTCATATCTTCTGGTGTTTTGTAATAGCAACCTACAAAACCAGAGACAAACTTGTGTATAGCATTCCACAGCAACATCCCATCATCCCGATAAGGGTAATGAGGTAAGCGTTCCACATCATCCACACCACGATTTTTCAGTTCAGTTGGTAGAGCAAACTGATCTAAACTCCATTCAGCATAAGCATTACCAAAAATCTTCAGAGACTCCTCTAGAGTTCCCGCAAGCAATCGATCAACGTGTCCACCTGGCTTACCCTCTTGATAAGGATTAATCAGCAGTTGGCGACCTTGATCATTGATAGCTAACATAAACCGAAAATGGGGTCTTAGCAGTAATCCTAGGGGATGATTTTGGGCTAATTGTCGCGCTGTGACAATCGCAAACGGTGCCATAACAAAGTGAGTTCGGCACAGATGGCTACTCATTTCATAGTGGTTAGCATCAGCAATTTGCACACAAATTTTAGCGATGAACCAATCTAGAGGTTTATCCCTCGGAGTAAAAATGGGACTATTTGGTTTCGGGTCAATTTTGATAGCTATAGGTATCAACTCACCGCGATTACCATAACTGTTTTTTTGCCAGCAGAAGAAAGCTACAGGTTTCGGCAAATACTTCTTAGCTGTCTGATATGTTCCTCCCTGAACGAAGGAAAGACCAGTATAATCTGCTATATACAAATGTCCATCGTTGAGTTTTTTTTCTAAGTTCAAAAATGGCCCACAAACACTCTGTAAAGTTCTGAGAGTCAACTGGAATTTTGGCGGCATTTCCTTAAGTCTACGCAAGACCATAGGATTCACTCCAGAAAGCCTTTGCTCTGCAAAAGAAATGTCAGTTTGGTAGGTTTTGATCACCTCCGGTTTGCCCAAAATCGGCAAAAAATCTTCATAGTCCTGGAGTTGATCAAAAGGGTCTAGGGATGCGGAAAAAGCTTGCGTGCGCTCTGTAGAATATCGTAACGATAAAGCCTCTGGTGGAGGGACACGGGGTAAGCCTTGTACAGGGGCTATGGCTGGTACAGGTTTGAGGTTGGGTATAGAGGAATCAGGGTCAAATTCATATAATGTTCGATAATGCTGCAATTGAGCTTTGCGCTGTTCAGCAGCGGGGTCATTTTGTGGAAGGTCTGGTTTCATGGTTGTAATTTCAGATGTTTGGATAATTAACCATTGAGCGCAGAGAAAAATGATTTTACGAGGCTTATTTATGACTACATAATCTCTGTTATTTGCTAGTAGTAGCGCCACTTTCAATCGAGATTTATGAGCGAGGTTTGCTGCAGTAATCAATAAGTTACCACTGTAGCATAAAAAAAAATAATGGCAAGTAAAATGATTTTTGACTTTTGTTAAGTTTTGCACAAACAGAAAATTAGTCAAGGCGATAACGCTCGACTTGTAGTGGTATTTATCTTTATCTGTAAGGCTATTTTTTGGCTTCACTCAATTAGTGATTACCTCAGATACCAGACTTCTTAGAGAAGTCTGGTATCTAGCCCTCATAAATCATTCAGGATTGCTATTGCCAGTCTAGGCTGAGAGAAGTAAAAATTGATTTTAAGCAGATATGTGTAAAAAAATAAGATAAATTTGTAGGGACTGGTTTAGTGATAACGCCTGACCAGAACCAGTTTCTCATGCTCAAAACCCGCCCTCCTGATGTTGGGCTTATTTCCTTACTTACAACAACCCCAAATCTTTCAAGCAACGTCGCGTTACCTCAATCCTAGCCGCTGTGTCGTTCTTGTTACGAATATCGATGTTTGTAGCGAAAAAGTAGATGTTTTTACCCTGTTCCAAATAGCCCACATACCAGCCAATTTCTGGTGTTACTGCTCCTCGTACCCAGCCTGTTTTTGCCCTCAGTATGTAGTTTGGGGTCTGCTCAACAATTATGATACTTTTAACAATGGAGAGCGATCGCTTAGAAAAAGGTAAATCATTCTTGTTAAGACGACTTAGAAACTGAATTTGCTCTTGGGGAGTAATTCGCAGTTTTCCTTCTAACCAAAATTTATCAATATCTTCCTTAGTGCCGATGTTTTTATTGCCATAACCAGATTGGGCTACAAATTTTTGCATTCGCTCGTAACCCACTCTCCGTGCTAGAACTTGATAGAACCAGACTGCTGAAGCCTTGATTGCTTCCCTCATATTAAGGTCACGGTTCCATTCAGCAAATTCTCTTTCAACTCCATCCCAAGTTAGAACGGCAATTTCATCAGAAATCACCCCAGTTTCTAACGCAATCAGGGAATTAAGAATCTTGAATGAGGATGCGGGTAAAAAAGCGGTGGTGTTGCGACTTGGACTGTGTTGGTAAGTCCTATCATTATTCAAATCATAAATCAGGATAGACCCTTCAATCCCTAGTGCTTGAAAATGCCGTCCCAAGTTGATTTGCTGAGCTAGATCAACGCGATTTGAAGACTGTATCGCCAGATTTTGGAGAGTCAATGCTGACTGTGTTGGCTGAAATACTACAGAAGTAAGGCAACTCAACACCAGTAAGATAACAATTCTTAAAAAATTTGCCCGCTGCATAAACAATCGTTTATGTGAACTACCTAAAGTTCTATAGCGAGTGAGTGTAAACTTTCCCATGAATAGGGAGTTACCCCAATGCTAGTAAACTTTCGTTTGTTAATAATATATTGAATTAGTTCTGCTGAGTTTATTGCATAGTTAAGTAAAGTAGTTTTTTTCTAATCAATAATAACCAATGAACTTTTTCGAGAAACTGAATGCAGCGATCGCGCAAAATCAAAGTTTACTGTTTATCGGGCTAGATCCCAATCCAGAAATGCTTCCCAGCCGTTTTTGCCAACACAAGAGCAACATTGATAATTTGTGGGATTGGCTGCAATACCAAATCAGCCAAACAGCAGATTTAGTCTGCGCATATAAGCCAACATTTGGCTTTTACAAAGCCTTGGGAGCACCAGGAATGGAACTACTACACAACACCCTCAAAGCCATTCCAGCCCACATTCCGATTATCTTAGACGCCAAACATGGCGACCTCAACACCAGCACTATTTTTGCTAAAACTATCTTTGAAGAATGGCAAGTAGATGCAGTCACCCTCAGTCCTTACTCAGGACAAGACCATATAGCACCATTTTTGGTTTACCCAGGTAAAGCCGTATTCGTGCTCTGCTGTACTTCCAATCAAGGAGCGATCGCCTTACAGCATTATTCCACAAATGATTCACCCCTTTATTTACGAGTAGTAGAAGAAGCGAAAAATTGGGGTACTCCCGAACAATTAGCGCTGGAGGTTGGCAGTACTAATCCTGATATTTTCGCCCGCATTCGCAAAGCAGCACCAGAAAGACTTATCTTAGCACGTAGTATCTGGTCTGAAGGTGGTGGCGACCTAACGCAAATTTTAACAGCAGGATTGAATAACAACGGTGATGGTTTGCTGATTCCTGTTCCCCTGGAAATGTTAGTTAGTGAGAATCCAGCAGAACAAATTCAGCCTCTACGGGAAGCAGTGAATCTAGTTAGAAACCAGGTTATTAGTGAAGGTTCTACCTGTGACTTGTGGATAGCTGATGTCTGTTTCCTGAATCAACATCCCTACCAAGATTTAATTTTACAACTATACGACATTGGCTGCATTTTATTCGGTAACTTTGTCCAAGCATCCGGAGCGACATTTCCTTACTATATCGACCTTCGCAAAATCATTTCCAATCCGCAAATTTTCCATCAAATTCTCAATGCTTATGCTGACATCCTCAAAGACTTGAAATTTGACCGTATTGCAGGGATTCCCTACGGTTCCTTACCTACTGCTACTGGCTTAGCATTGCGTTTGAATTATCCCATGATTTTTCCTCGCAAGGAAGTCAAAGCTCACGGAACCAGACGAGTGATTGAGGGTAACTTTCAGCCAGGAGAAACGATTGTCGTAGTTGATGACATTCTCATCAGTGGTAAGAGTGTCATGGAAGGAGCAGAAAAAATCAAATCTGCGGGCTTAAATGTTGAGGATATTGTTGTTTTTATGGATCATGAACAAGGGGTAAAAGACAGATTGAAAGCTAATGGTTATCGAGCGCATTCAGTGTTAACGATTTCTGAAATTACCGAAACATTGTATCAAGCAGGGCGAATTAATGATGAGCAATTCCAGGCTTTTGCGGAACATTAGGATGTATTATTTCTGCCCTTTGGTAGTTACGCAAAATTTCATACATATATATCCTAAAGCGTGTTGAATACTGTTGTGAGGCAAAGCCAAATGACACTCACACGAACCTGGCGATTCATCACAATCATGCTGACTTCCTTTAGTTTCAGCTTGTCTATGGCACATTTGATGGAATTGCCGCAAAGAATGCAATTTGACCAGCAACTGTGGGTAAGAGTGACAGTTTTTGAAAATGTTTATCGGCTTTTTGGTTCAGTCGGCGCAGTTTTTGAAGTCAGCGCAATTCTGACAGCAATTGTGCTGACTTTTCTTGTCCGCAAACGCAGTTCTACTTTTTATTGGACGTTGGGGGGAACTGTTCTTTTGGTAGTGGCTTTTGTGAGTTGGATAATGTTTGTAGCACCCATGAATGCTGAATTTGCAAAATGGCTGACAAATCCAGTTCCATCGGATTGGACGCGGTATCGCGACCAATGGGAATACGCACATGCAATCAACGCTTTGATCAAAATTATTGGGCTAAGTTTGCTTGTGCTTTCTGTGCTTGTGGAAACACCGAAAATGAAAGCGGTTGATTAGACATTATGAACATAGAAAATCATCAATCTTTGATTTTACGAGCTGAACAAATAGCGGAGAGTCTGCAAACTTTTTCGCACCCTTGGAATCCAAAATCTGAAATATCGGGAACCTATTTAGGAAGAACAGTTGGACTCAAACGCACCGGAGTTAACTTTGTAAAAGTTCCTCCTGGTAAGGAATCCTTTGTCTATCATTCCCACTACCGAGAGGAAGAATGGATTTATATCTTATCCGGTCACGGTGTTGCAGAAATTGACGGAGAAAAATTTGAAGTAGGTTCGGGAGATTTCATGGGCTTTCCGACTCCTTCAGTCGCTCATCATCTCAGGAATACAGGTGATGAAAACTTAGTTTATCTAATGGGAGGAGAAAACCTTGATGTGGAAATTGCTGAGTTTCCGCGTCTTGGCAAACGGATGCTTCGTCGTGTCGATGCTGTTGAAATTTATGATATTTCTGATGCTAAACCCTTTGGAGAAGTGGAAAACTAACCTACGCATAAAGATGCGTGACTTTCTGGTGATTTTCTATTGATTGACGGATGTATCAAGCAGTTTTTCGTTCAAATTCTACACGATCCCAACTAGCAAGATTAGCTCCTGCTTCATAGGTACTTTGGAGAAATTCTAACAGCACTTTTTCAGGAGAATCTGCATTCCGCACATCGTCATAAAGCAGAATGAACTCTTTCATTTGGGTACTGTAGAAAGCAGTGCTTGGACGAATCGACTGTTTACTTAAACCAGGAGGCTCAGGAGCCGTGTAAGAATAAAAAGCAGGAGCATGGATGGTTCCGTCTGACTCGGAGCGCTCCACCGCACCGGACGCACGTAGACCAGGCCAGAAACCATGACTGATGACTTCATGGGAGTAAGCTTCGCGGGTGATTGAGTCAACACCATCCCCCTCTGGTACTCGTTTTCCAGAAAAGCGCGTTACTGCAAGATCGAAACTTCCCCAGAAAAAATGCACAGGACTACATTTACCAAGGAAGCGTGAGCGAAACTCTTCTAATACTTTGTCTGTTCTTACCAGAATTCTCCAGAAACGATTGACGTATTCAGCATCATAAGAAGCATTTTCCTGATCTTGTTCAAAGGGGATTGGATTTTCTACTTCGACGGGTACAGTCCAGATTTTTATTTCAATTCCAAGGTTACGTAACTTCTGCATTACTTGTTGATAAAAGTCAGCTACGGAACAGGGAACGAGAGCAATTGTTTCTGTAGTTCCGTCATCACACTTAATCAACAATTGATGATCAATGAAATCGAAGTCTATCTCAAAGGTACGATTTTTATAAGGCATTGGTGAAGTAGTAAGTCCGCGAGTTGTGACATACAAAGGCACATTCCACCAGTGGTTAACTAAAGGGGTTTGCGCTAAACGGATTTTGCCTATTATCTGTGTCCACATATGCAGCGTCGCATATGTATCTGTCCACTCTTCTAATGGTAATGCTGGCCATAGATTGTTATTCAAAGCAACAATTCTCCCGTAATTCTTACGTAAGATACAATAATTTGTCCATTATAGAGTTATCTCAGATTTTGACATCTAACTAGAGCTAGATCTTGCTAAGAGAACTTTCGCTATGTAAGATAAAAAAAAGCCCCCAATTAAGGAGGCAAAAACTTCAGAAATTAAACTTGAACTATTAACCAAAAACGCCTAAACCACCAACAGCTATTACCCCAGCGAGCGCTGCTGTAGCAACAGAAGTAAGAGCCGTTCCAAACAACCACCAAGCCGCAGTTGAAGCAACTTTGCGGGTTTCAATCGCCTGCTGCTTAGCTTTGTGCTTCAGTTCTTTGATGCGTTTTTGAGCTTGCTCCTGGAGACGTTCTGCGCGGTGTAGGACGCTATCACGCACGCTTTCAATTTGGTCGATGAGTCGGTTAGCATCAGCTTCAGAAATATCCTCACGGGAACTCAGAAGCGCCACTAAAGTATCTCGATCAAACTGGGAAATGCGATCGCGTACAGCATCAAATCCTGCTTCTGGATCATCAAACACTTTACGCAAGTCTTGCTTGATACCCTCATAATTCAGTTCGGGACGATCCAGGGAGTTGAGGTAATTACGGATTTTGGCAAAAATACCGTCAATTACCGATTGCATTTTGTGCTGAACAGTCTGAATTTGTTCGACAAACTGATTGCGGACAGATTCGATTTGATCCACAATTTTGTTGGCTTCCTCTTCGGACATATCTTCCCGTTGTGCTAGAAAAGCTACCAAGGTAGAACGGTCGAATTGTGAGAGGCGATCGCCCAAATTCTGTAACCCTCCTTTGGGATCTTTGAGCAATACTTGTAAGTCGCGCTTGATACCTTCAGGGTTGAGTTCTTCCTTGTTGGTGTTACGCAGATAATCTTCAAGACTTGCTTGGAAATCCTGTATCTTTTCTTGAGCACGACTAGCTAAACGTCGCGGTGCTTTGACAATACCCCGAATATTTTCTTGTACTTGATCGATAATCTGATTAACTTGCTCTTCGCTCAAATCTTCTCGTTGACTGAGGAGTTTAACCAAGGTTTCTCGATCTACATGAGAAAGTCTTTCTCGTAGCGCTAAAGCTCCCTCTTTGGGGTCATCAAGGAGTTTGCTTAGATCCCGTTTGATACCTTCAGGGTTGAGTTCTTCCCGGTTAGTATTGCGCAGATATTCAGCAATTTGGTTAGTAACTTTGTCGTACTGTTCCTTAGCTTTACCTGCTAATTCTTGCGGTGCATGGAGGATATTGTCTCGTACTGATTCAATTTGATCAAGTACGTTATTAATCTGCTCTTCGCTCAGGTCTTGACGTTGATTTAGCAGTTGTACCACTGTATCGCGGTCAAAGTGAGATAAGCGTGTGCGTAATGCTGAAAATCCTGTTTGTGGGTCATCTAGGATAGTTTGTAGTTCTCGTTTGATACCTTCAGGATTGAGTTCTTCCTTGTTGGTATTGCGTAGATAAGATTCTACATTTTGCCAGATTTCTTGCGCTTTAGATTTCGCTTGTTCTTGAAGTTCTTGAGCTTCGGATAAAACGCGATCGCGTGTACCCTCTAGCTGACCGATCAGTTGATCTGCTTCCTCTCTGCTAAAGTCTTGACGCTGACCTAGAAGAGCGACAAAGGTATCCCGATCAAACTGGGAAAGGCGATCTCGTAATGCGTCAACTCCCGATTCTGGGTCTTCCAGAAGTGCTTTGAAATCGCGCTCAATTCCCTCTGGGTTCAGTTCTTCCTTACCAGTCGAGTTGAGATAATTTTCTATGCGACTGCGTAAGTCTTGTGAACGTTCTTGAGATTCAGCAGATTGGACAGTTTCAAAAATTTCCTTGCGGATTTCTTCCAGTTGGTCAGAAATTTCTGCTCCTTGTTCCTCAGAGAAATTCTCCCGTGAACCAAGCACTTTCAAGAAATAATCGCGATTCAGTTGCTCTAACTGTTGACGAACTTTTCCGGGAGAAGCTTCAGGGTCATAAATTACATCTCGGAATTCCTTCTTGATTGTTTCTCTGTTGAGGTGCCAAGGTTGGGAATTCAAGAGGTAATTTTCTACATCAGCCTTAATTGTATTATGGGCAAATGCAGGAACTTTGTCAGCTACCTTAGTCGCCAGAGTTTTAGCTTGTTCGGTTGTTTGTTCCTTTAGTTGTTGTAACTGACTGGAAATTTTTTCTACATCCAAATCAGACAGATCTGTGCGAGATAATACTGTCGAAAGGAAAGCATTTACACCAAGCTGCATCGCTTGGCCCATCACACCACCGCCATTACCATTTTGTCCTTTTTCTTGTCCAACTCCCACTAATTGAGCAACTTTTGTAGTGAGTTCATTTGACTTGAGTTGTTCGGGAGCAGCTTCTTTCAGGAAGTTGAGTAATTGAGCTTGTGGATCTGCTTGTTGTTGCTGACCTAATACTTTTTGCCAAGCAGCTTCTAGCTGGTCTGCTACTTTATTAATGTCTTGTTTGGAGAAGTCTGTCCGACTGCTGATTAAATCAACAAATGTCTGACGATTAACGTTACTTAGCAGGTCACTATCTGTCAGAGATCTTAACTCTGAATTAGTGAGTAAATTTTCAAATTCGTTGCGAATTTGTTTGAGGTCTAGGTTTGGTTTAGGAATATTTCCCAAATATTCTTGTACCGTTTCTTTGACACTTGAAGGGTCAATAGCGGAACTCAATTCGCGACGAACTGCAGCTACAGATGCTTCTACGGTATTAACAACTTGAGCATTTACAGCGCTTCCACCGAGAGCGGTAGCTGCTGTCGCCATAACTCCTTGCAACCCTGAAGAAGCAGTACTTGCAACGGAACCAACTAAGGAACCGATTGCACTAGAACTCACCCACATTAGCATCAAGAAATATGCTGACCAGATGACAACGCCAACAATTGCCCCTAAGAAAATGCTGTTAATTAGAGAAAGTTTCACCGCTAAGAAACAAGCGACGAAGATAGCAACATTGACGGTGAGTAAAGTCCACAAACCAACTTTAGATTCAACTTTGCGAATCTTTTTGCCTAAGCTTATTGATTCATGTTCATCATCATCATCATCTGATTCTAAGGGATTATCTCCATAGGAAATCCCAGCCGCAATCGATAAATTTGTTAGCAAAAATTGAAAAGCAAAAGCCATGATCACTCCAGCGATCAAGGCTATAAAAAATTGTGGGCTAGAAAAAACAAGCGCTACCTCTGGTTGGATAGGAGGTGCTGAAACTTGTGCGATCGAAAAATCTGTGCTGGATAACCCCAGCATCATTTCCACATTTTGAAACATGGTTTACTCCCTCTTTTGGGACTAAAACTGCGTGTATTAAAAGCTGCGTTACTGGTTCGCTAGTTTGTATAGGGCTGTAACGCTGATTACAGTTTATGACTCTATAGTTATCGCTAGAGCTTCAGGCTTAATCCGTCTTAGGTGTGAATATAGAATAAGTTGTTGAAAAAAAAGTTTACCAATCTCTTTGGTTTTAAGCTGTCTTTCTCACTTACAATTAGACGATAATCCTTAAACTTACACTACCTTTTGGCATACTTCTTTAGACGTATTTCTTAAGAAATAGGGTACCTAAGTTTGTATTATTAAAATTATTTTCACGATGGGTTTACCATCCCCAATCAAGGATGTCCCATCACTACTTGGTGCGAGGTTTTATGAGTAATCTATGCAACTCGCTTTATGAATATCAAGTCGGTGGTAGTCTACCAATTGATGCACCAAGTTATGTAGTCAGACAAGCAGATGCTGACTTGTATAACGGACTAAAAGCTAGGAAATTCTGTTATGTTCTCAACTCCCGACAAATGGGGAAATCTAGTTTGCGGGTAAGGACAATGCAGCGCTTGGAAGCTGAGGGAATTGCCTGTGCTGTGATTGATTTTACTACTATTGGTAGCTTGAATATTACCCCAGAACAATGGTATGCCGGGGTCATTGATAGCATCACCAGTAATTTGAATTTGTATGAAAAATTTGATTTGGCTAGCTGGTGGTCTGAGCAAATTTTGCTGTCTAATGTCCAGCGCCTGAGTAAGTTTATTGAAGAGATTGTACTGCCGTCTGTTTCCCAAAACATTGTGATTTTTGTGGATGAAATTGATAGTATTTTGAGCTTAAAGTTCAATATTGATGACTTTTTTGCTTTCATCCGCAACTGCTATAACAAACGAGCAGATAATCCAGATTACCGAAAATTAACGTTTGCTTTGATTGGGGTAGCGACTCCCTCAGATTTAATTCAAGACAGGCTACGTACACCGTTTAATATTGGTCAAGCGATTGAATTAACGGGGTTTCAATTCCAGGAAGCAAAAGCTTTTGCTTTAGGTTTGGCTGATAAAGCAAAAAATCCCCAAGTTTTGCTACAAGCGGTGTTGGGTTGGACTGGGGGACAGCCGTTTCTCACACAAAAAGTTTGTCAGCTTATCCTCAGTACTGAGTCTCAGATTCCTAGGGGAAGTGAGGGTATTTGGTTAGAGGAGTTGGTGCGATCGCGCTTGATTGCCAATTGGGAATCCCAGGATGAGCCAGAACATTTAAAGACTATACGCAATCGCCTTTTAAAAAATGAGCAAAGTACGGCGCGACTCTTGGGATTATATCAAGCAATTCTTAAAAAAGGTGAAGTAACAGCATCTGATAGTACCGCACAAATGGAATTGCGGCTAACCGGATTAGTGGTTAAGCAACAGGGAAAATTAAGAGTTTATAACCGCATTTATCGGGAAGTTTTTGATCGAAATTGGGTTGAGAAAATATTAACAAAACTGCGACCATACTCTGAGTCAATAAATGCTTGGTTAGATTCTGATCGTCAGGACGAATCTCGACTGTTACGCGGTCAAGCATTACAGGAAGCAATTGCATGGAAAGCTGGTAAAAGTTTGAGTTATGAAGATGTACAGTTCTTAGACGCTAGTCTGGAATTGGAAAAACGGGAAGTACAACGAGCGTTAGAGACAGAAAAAAAAGAGCGAGAATTGGCGATCGCAGAAGCCAAAATTGCCAAGGAAGCGGAAAAAATAGCTAAGGAAGCAGCAAAAATGGCAAATCAGCTTTTAGAGAGGGCACAAAAGCAAGCCAAGCTGACAATAGGTATCGGGTTGGCTATTCTGGCAACGTCTTTAGTTGGGGCAACATTTGCAGGGATATGGGCAAATAATGCTCTTAAAATAACACGAATTGAGCAGGCTGGAGCAACAGCGTTGCAACAATTTGAACTCGCACCAATAGACGCTTTATTGTCAGCTATGTATAGTGGACAAGACCTAAAAGCCTTGGTCAAAGATGACCTCCCTCTGGAAAAATATCCAACAGTCAGTCCGCTATTAGCTTTACAAAAAATTCTCGATAATATCCGTGCACAAAATAGCATCTACACTTATCAAAGAGGGGTTAATAGTGTTAGCTTCAGTCGAGATACTAAGCAACTAGCTATGGCTGGAGAAGATGGTACAGTAAAGCTTTGGGACATCAATGGCAAGCCGTTAAAAGCATTTCCAGCTCATCAGAAAAGTGTCAGAAGTATTCGTTTTAGTCCGGATGACAAACTCTTGGCTACAGCTTCTAGTGATGGGACAGCAAAATTGTGGGATGTCAATGGAAAGCTATTAGCAAAATTTCAGGGACATCAAGGGAGTGTCAACAATGTCCGCTTTAGACCGAATAAAGAGCAAATTGCTACATCTGGAGATGACGGAACGGTAAGATTATGGAACTTTCAGGGAAAGCAGTTATTAAAAATTAAGGCTCATAAAAACAGTATTAATAGCATCAGTTTTAATAGCGATGGCCAGCTTTTTGCTACCTCTGGAAAAGATGGATTGGCAAAAGTTTGGGGTCACAATAGTAAGCAAATAGCAGAATTTAATGGTCATAAAGGTAGTGTCAACGGTGTCAGTTTTAGTCCGGATAACAAACAACTTGTGACCGCTGGAGAAGATGGGACGGTAAGGCTATGGAACCTTCAGGGAAAGCAGTTACAAGTATTTAAAGCTCATGATGGTAGTATCGAGAGCATCCGTTTTAGCCCAAATGGTGAGCTTTTGGCGACTTCTGGAAAAAACGGTAAAGTAAGGCTGTGGAACCTGAAGGGAAACTTGGTAGCAGAATTTAACGGTCATCAAGGCAGCGTTTGGAGCATCAATTTTAGCCTGGATGGTAAGCAACTTGCGACAGCGGGAAGTGGTGATGGTACGGTGAGGCTTTGGAAAGTCCCTGCAAAGCAGCCTTTAGCTATCAAGCTAAAAGTACCTAAGGGAAGTGTCAACAGCGTCCGTTTTAGCCCGAATAACAGGCAAATTGTGACCGCTGGAGAGGATAGCCTGGTAAGGTTTTGGGAGATCAATGGCAAGCTAGTGAGGCAATTTCACACTTATCAGAATGGTGTTGAGAGCATCAATTTTAGCCCGAATGGTCAGCAACTTGTGACCGCTGGAAATGACGGCACAGTAAAGCTTTGGGGTCTTAATGACCAGCTAGTTGCAGAAGGTAAAGGTCATCGGGGTAAAATCAGGAATGTCAGGTTTAACCCGAATGGCCAGCAATTTGCTACTGCTGGAGAAGACGGTACCGTAAGGCTGTGGAATCTTGAGGGTAAGCAAGTAGCAGAAGGTAAAGGTCATGAGGGTAAGGTCGAGACTGTCAGGTTTAGCCCAAATGGCAAGCAAATTGCTACTTCTGGAGAAGACGGCACGGTAAGGCTGTGGGATCTCAATGGCAAGCAGTTGGCACAATTTAATAATAAAAAGGGCAGTGTAAACAGTCTCAGTTTTAGCCAGGATGGCAAGGAAGTGGCGATCGCTGGAGATGATGGGACAGTATGGCGCCGGGCTCTTTCAGGAAAGCTTTTGACAGAATTTAAAAGTTCTCAGGGAAGTATCAAAAATATCAATTTTAGCCACAATGGCAAACAAATTGTGACAGTTGGCAATCATGGCGCCGTCAGGTTGTGGAATTTATCAGGACAATTAATAGCTGAATTTAAGGGACATCAGGATATTGTTAGAAGTCTCAGTTTTAGTCAGGATGGGAAACTTTTGGCGACAGCAGGAGAGGACGGTACCGCAATAATATGGCGTATCAGAGGATTAGATGAATTGTTAACTGAAGGTTGCGATTGGCTGAAAGATTACTTTATCACCAATCCCGAAGAACTTAAAAAATTAGAGGTATGTCAAAAAAAGAGTCCTTTAAATTAAATAAGTCGAATAAACCCCCCTTAGTCCCCCCTTGGTAAGGAGAGAAACTGGAAATCTTGCTCCCTCCCCTGATTCATGGGGAGGGTTGGGGTGGGGTTCTTTGTTACTTTCAGGCGATCGCCTTTTTTAGAGAGGTTAGCTGTTCGGTGCGATCGTCCCTTTAAATTAGCTCTTAATCCTGGAAAACCATAATGCTACCGGAATAACAAGCAACCCAGACTTCCCTAGTATCTGGATCGTAAGTAATCCCAATCGGACTACTATTAACATTAACCGTTTGTAGCACCTTCATATCCTTGGTTCTCACCTTACTAACCGTGTTGGAATTGTAGTTAACCACATACAGTTTTTCCCCATCATCTGATATAGTCATACTGCGAGGAGCACTACCTGTAATAGCCTTCTTCAGAACCTTACCACTAGACAAATCAATCTTGGCGATTGTCCCTTCCCCATTCAAAGTAGTGTAGAGATATTTATCATTGGGGTCAATATTCAAATGTCGTGGTGAATGACCAATATTTGCTAGCCATTTTACTGAAAAATTATTGAGGTCTACCTTAGCAATATCAGAAGAACCCATGATAGCCACATAAGCTTTTTCTGAATCAGAATCTACCACAATCCCACGAGGATAGCGACCTAATTGAATCCGCTTAATTTCCTTGTTTACATCAGTATCAACGACACTCAAATCCCAGCTACACCAGTTACTAACCAGTACCAAACGATTATCTGGAGAAGTAGCGACAAATTTAGGAACAGATCCGACTTGAATCGCTTGTTCAATATTTAAATCTTCTGTGTTAATTCTGTACAAAAAACTCTTGTCAGTGTTTTGCGCTGGACTGCATTCATCACTCCCAGGATTGTTAAAACCAGCCCCATGCATTTGGTAGTTAGAAACCCAAGCATACTTCCCATCATGAGAGAAACTGGCCTCAACAGGTGCACCTTTATAATTACCCTTAAACTTTGAGTAACCGTATTTCGATAAATCTACAGCATCAGGAATAGTTTTGATTAACTTATGCTCCCGATCGTAAACTGTAATCGTGTGGCTATACATCATATTTTGGGCAAAAAATAGACCATTACCCGAATGAACCACAGACTTTGGTGAAATGTTGCCAGCAATGGTTTTTTTGAGCTTCATCTGGTTGTCATGAGTCTCAGATTTTTGCTCAATTTTCCCTATCTTTTCTTCCTTAGTTTCATCAGCCACTATCTTCTTAGGAGGAGTCGGTTTTGCGGGTGTTGGGGTTTCCGATTTTGGTTCGGGAGTCGCTTCTATTTCCGCTTGAGGTTCGGGAGTTGCTTCTGTTTCCGCTTTCGGTTGAGGAGTCGCTTCTTTTGCAGGTGTTTCTGTTTCTGATTTTGCTTGAGGAGTTGCTTCTTTTGTGGGTGCTTCTGTTTCTGATTTCGTTTGAGGAGTTGCTTCTTTAATGGGTGCTGTTGCTGTTGGTTCAGATTCTAGCTTTGCTTGCGTCTTGGAACCAGCAACCCCATCAGCAGGTAAACCCTGAGATTTCTGGAATTTCATCACAGCCGCTTGCGTCAAAGGGCCGTAATATCCTGTAACTGGCCCGTCAAAATATCCAGCAGCTTGTAATTTTTTCTGGAGAGATGTAACTTGAGAACTTCTGTTTCCTACATTGAGAACTGGAGCATAACTAGGCGATACTACAGGTTGATTAGTAACTTGCTTCTCTTGGATAACTGGTTGTTCTGTGAGCGATTCTTGTGAACCAGATTCCAGAGTTTGTAAGGTTTTTGAATCCGCAATTCCATTAGCAGGTAATCCTTCTGCTTTCTGGAATTTCATCACAGCAGCTTGCGTCAAAGAGCCATAATATCCTGTAACTGGACCGTCAAAATATCCTGCTGCTTGTAATTTTTTTTGGAGCGATGTAACCTGAGAACTACTGTTTCCTTTCTGAAGAGCTAAAGCTGGCGTTGATAAACCCAAAGAAGCCACAGCAATTGTACAGAAAATTAAGAGCATCGAGGCTCTACTCGGCAACTTTATCCAGTCTATTTCTTGGCAAAATAAGCTGTAGTCCGTTTCATTTTCAGATTCTGGGTTTGTAGATACCTCATGAATTTCAGCCAAATGAAGGTAGGCAAGTGTATCCATAGTTGTAGTCTTATGAGTATCAGGGTAAAAATAGCACAAATCACCCTGTCAGATCTCTTGCATTTAGCTGCTAATCATTCAGATAGACCAGAAGAGATGGAGAAAGACTGAAAAAATAATAATGACTATGTAAACGAAAGTAATATAACGCTATGCTTGCTACAGCTTTAAGAACTTAGAGGAGTATCATAATATATATACTCCCAGGAAAGTCAAAATCTCCGGTAGCGGCGTTAGCCCTCAAAGGGAAAAAGCAGATACACCCTAGCTAATCAAATATCTGTCTTAAAGTGGGTTAAGACAGATAGCTCAAGAGTTAGACTTTGAAGCATACTAAAGCTATTTTTGTTTAGATTCAGCAATTTTTAGTCAATCAAAACTTAGGAGAAAGCAAATGTTTCGTGGAATTATCCTGTCCTTATTTGCAGGAACGGTTGTCACTGGAATAGCCTCAACAGCCTCTGCACAACAACCAAACGGTTACACTACTTTATCAGGGGAATCTCTGCGCGGATTAGACGGGAAAAATGTAACACAAGATTTTCGTCCAGCAGTTTCTGGAAGTTCGTCTACTTCAACAATTCCCTCAATGTCAGCAAGGGATAAAAAACCTGAATCTGATTCTCAAACTCGCAAACCTTTGCCTTATACAGATCAATTCGATGTTTCGACTGGGGGATCTTCTCTCAACTCCGAAGAAGTATTTAAAGTGCGATATCGACTGTCACCAGGCAAAAATTAGCCAATGTTGTAGGATGATATCAAAGCCGTTGGCATTGGAATCATAGGTTTTTTTAACGCAGAGAGCGCAGAGAGGAGACGCAGAGGGACGCAGAGTTTTTTTGAATGATTCCTATACAAACGGAAATGATTTGAGACTGAAACTCTATGTATTTGTTTTGTATTTGTTTTGTTTCACTTTCGCTCTACCCAGCCTACTGACTAGAATCCTTCGATAGTTTTTAGATCCAAGCCTCGCTCAAATATCTCATCTATAGGCAGCATCTGACCATCAGTTGTCATAAATTTATGGTCTTTTGTTGCCTTAATAATTGTCCCATCTTCCAGACAATATTCAAATACCTCTTGTTGTCCACGTTCGTGCCATTGTGAGATTGGTTGAGTGTACACATAGCCATTGCTATCAACGCTGTACACTGTACATTCAATAGCTTCCTCAACGATTTTACCAATAGGTATTGAGCCATACTCAACCGTCAAAATTTCAGTGTCATAACTCAAACAATATTCAGCAAATTGCAGCATTTGCTCGAATAAGGTTTCTGCTACTCTTTTTGGAACTCCATTTTTAGCTGAACCATCAATGAAAGTTTCCCGCTGTTTTTGCATTTCAGAAACTTTCTTCTTACCCATCGCTCTCCTCAGCAAATCAGCTTGACCCAAAGAATATCCAGCCAAATCTTGAGCCATTTTCATGATTTGCTCTTGGTAACAATTATGAGTTACAACTCCATGAGCTAGAAAATAGGGCGAAGATTGTTCTTCCATTTGTAGATCGAAACACTCTTCTGTTCCACTATTTTCTACAGCAACAACATAAACTATTCTGACATCTTGCAAATAAGCTTCATTCAGTTGCAGTTTTTGGTTATTGCTAGATACTGGCCATTTTTCATAAAGTGCAGAACCAGAGATATGAACATTTTTGAGTTCTCCTACTGCTGCTTTCAGTTCATAGGCAAACTTGTCTCCATCTGGCGTTAAAAATCTGTGATTCTTGCTGGAGTAAATAACTGTACCGCTAGAAAGCGTGATTTTCAGAATCTCTTTGACGCCACTAAACCATTGTTTAGCTACTTTTGCTGACCAAACTTTTTTACCATCGGATGTTAGTACTACGTCACCTGCTTTAATTTCCTCAATCGGAACGTAAGAATTATCAGGTTTATTGATTAACGTCCCTTTGGGTAAGCAAAGAGTTCCATAGGTTTCTTTCAAAATCGGCTCTAATAAAGCATGGGGATACTCTACTTTTTCTCTCCCATGTTTACGGTTGATAAACTGAGGAATAAGTCCAGCATCTAAAGGGCCAGGTCGATACAGTGCCAAAATAGAAGAAATATCTTCAATACAGGAGGGTTTTAGGTCGCGTACAACCTGACGCATCCCAGAAGATTCTAATTGAAAGATGCCTTCTAATTCCCCTTGTTCTAAAATTTTATATGTCTTTTTAATATCAACTGGTATTTTATTTAACTCTCCTTTTGCCAAGATTTGAAAAGCCCGTCTTTCATCAATCGGTAGCTGATCTAAATCCAGATCAATATTGCGATGTTTCTTGATTAAGTCGGCAGTTCTTTGGATAGTGGTGAGATTTCTCAATCCCAAAAAATCCATTTTCAAGAGCCCCAATGATTCCAAATCTTCCATGAAATATTGGGTGATGACAGCACCTTCAGTATTCACTTGCAAAGGTACAATTTCATCCAAAGGTTCCGATGAAATTACGACACCAGCAGCGTGTACACCATAAGTTTTATTCGTCCCTTCAATCCGCATTGCCATATCTATCCAATGTTGGACTGTTGGGTTGTTGTCGTAAGCTTCTTTAAACTCTGGTGCTGGTGTTTGCTCGGAAATCATCACTGCAAGTTTAGCTGGCTTACCCCGCACTACTGGGATGAGTTTTGCCATTTTGTCGGCTTCCCCATAGGGAACATTTAATACACGAGCCACATCTTTTAAGACTGATTTCGATGTTAAACGGTTGAAAGTAATAATCTGCGCTACTCTATCTGAACCATACTTTTGAGCCACATAATCAATAACTTCCTGGCGTCTTTCAATGCAAAAATCTGTGTCAATATCTGGCATAGATTTTCGTTCGGGATTGAGAAAACGCTCGAATAATAGTCCGTGATGTACTGGATCAATATTGGTAATTTTTAAGGCGTAAGCAACAAGAGAACCTGCTGCACTTCCTCTTCCTGGTCCTACAGGAATATGTCGATCTCTGGCATATTTAATGTAGTCCCAAACCACTAAAAAGTATGTAGCAAAACCCATGTGCTGCATCATCTTTAGCTCATATTCCAGCCGCTCTTTATAAACTGGATCGATTTCGTTGCGAGAGCGACATTTTAAGCGTGTTAGTAGTCCTTCCCAGGTAACTTCTTCTAGGTAAGTATCTGCAGTATGACCGCTAGGTACTGGATAGTTGGGGATACGTGGTTCCCCCATGATGTCGTAAGGTTTGACTTTTTCTGCTACTTCTAAGGTGTTGGCGATCGCTTCTTTAATTACATCATCTGGTAAATGATCTCTAAATAGCAGGGCCATTTCTTCTGCTGATTTCAGATATTCAGTACCGCTGTAACGCATTCGTTTTTCTTCGGAAATCAGCTTGCCAGTTTGAATACACAGCAAGGCGTCATGCGCTTCTACGTCATAGCAAGAGATAAAGTGAGAGTCGTTAGTGGCAACAATTTTAATGTCTAATTCACGGGCAATTTTGACAATTTCTACGTTAACTAGGCGGTCTTCTACTGAACCGTGGTCTTGAATTTCTAAATAGTAATCTTCCCCAAAGACTTCTTTGTACCATTGAGCAACTTGACGAGCAAGCGCCATGTCATTTTTGAGAATGGCTTGGGGAACTTCTCCACCTAAACAAGCGCTGGTGACAATTAAACCTTCGCGATACTGCTTTAGTAAGTCTTTATTGATACAAGGACGACCAAAAATACCTTTGCCTTGAAAGCCTTTGAGGTGAGAAATTGTAGTTAATTTAACTAAGTTTTTGTAGCCTTGGGTATTTTTTGCCAAGACAACTTGGTGATATTTTTTATGACGCCCCTGCTTTTCAATATCAGCATTAATTACATACATTTCATTGCCGATAATCGGCTTAATATTCCGACTGCGACAAGTTTTAATGAGCTCGATCGCCCCATACATGACACCATGATCTGTAAGGGCGATCGCCGGCATTCCTAACTCAATGGCTCGATCTACAAGCGGCTGTAGTTGGGAAGCGCCATCAAGTAGGCTGTAATCACTATGAATATGTAAACCAACGAAAGACATAGGGATTGGGTAATGGGTAATTGGTAATGGGTAATTGGTAATGGGTAATAGGTAATGGGTAATTGGGAAATATTTACTATGTCTCCCAGTCTCCCAGTCCCCCAGTCTCCCAGTTCCCCAGTCCCCGTCACCCTCTCACTTAATCCAGGGGTGGTTTACGCAAATGCCATTCTGTAGATTGCTCATAGGCATAGGCTACCTGAAACAACTGGTCTTCGCGCAAAACTTTGCCAATTAGTTGCATCCCGATCGGTAATCCTTGCTGATCAAAGCCACAAGGTACACTGATTCCTGGCAAACCAGCAAGATTCACCGGGATGGTCATCAAGTCACCAAGATACATACTTAAAGGGTCTTCTGTCTTTTCCCCTGCTTTAAATGCTGTTGTGGGAGCGGTGGGACATACTAAGACATCTACTTGCTTAAAAGCGTCTTCAAAGTCTTGTTTGATCAGAGTGCGGACTTTTTGGGCTTTGAGGTAATATGCGTCGTAGTATCCTGCTGACAGAGTGTATGTGCCTAGCATAATTCTGCGCTTGACTTCTTTCCCAAACCCAGCAGCGCGAGTTTTAGTGTACATCGAGAGCAGATTGTCTGAGTTAGGTGTGCGTAAGCCATACTTAACACCGTCGTAGCGAGCGAGGTTTGCCGATGCTTCGCTAGGGGCGATAATGTAGTAAGTTGGCAAACCGTAGCGGAACCGGGGACAGGAAACCACATGGATTTCAGCACCCAAGTTTTGCAGTTGCTCGATCGCGCTAGTAACTGCTTGTTCAACAACCGAATCTAAACCTTGGCCAAAGGTTTCTTTAATAATGCCAATTTTGAGGCGTCCTCTTGGGCGAAGATCTGGTTGGAGTGACTTAGCGTAGTCGGGGATTTCAACTTTGAGACTGGTCGCGTCGTTAGGATCATATCCGGCGATCGCGCTTAACAAAATTGCCGCATCTTCTACAGTTCGTCCAAAGGGCCCAATTTGATCCAAGGAAGAAGCAAAAGCGACTAAACCGTAACGGGAAACCAAACCATAGGTAGGTTTCATCCCCACCACACCGCAGAAGGATGCTGGTTGACGAATGGAACCACCTGTATCGGAACCTAGGGAAACTGTACACTCTTCTGCAGCTACGGCCGCTGCTGAACCACCTGAAGAACCACCAGGAACGCGCTCTAAATTCCAAGGATTCGCTGTGACTTTATAAGCAGAATTTTCCGTGGAACTACCCATCGCAAATTCATCAAGATTGGTTTTACCAACCATCACTGCTCCCGCATCCTTGAGTTTTTGTGTCACGGTTGACTCATAGGGTGGGATAAAATTTTCTAAAATTCGGGAAGCGCAAGTGGTAGGAATTCCCTTGGTACACATATTGTCCTTGATACCGATGGGAATCCCCGCCAAGAAGCCAATTTCTTCACCAGCGGCGATTTTGGCATCCACTTGACGCGCTTGTTCTAAGGCCTGTTCTGCTGTGACGCACAAAAAGCTATGTAATTTCGGCTCTAACGCTTGAATTCTGTCTAAGGCTTCTTGGGTGATTTCTACGCTTGAGCGTTCTTTCCGAATGAGTTGTTTATGCAGCTCGCGGATGGATGCCATGTAACGCTTCCTTTCTGTCTCTCAGTGCCAAATATTTAGTATAGGGCTACAGCTGGGATGGAAGAGTGATCAACAAGATCCGCTTAACAAGTAACCGTTGACAACCAGGAAACTTTTTTTACCAAAGCTTGTCTGTATACTGAATGACCGTTCGCTGCGATCTCTCTGGAAATTTCTTTGTACAAGGTAATTTATGCGCACAAGTCAATTTTGGGGGATCGTCGCCCCTGTGACATTTTTAACATTGTCTGCGACCGTATTACAGTCATGCCAAGTTTTTGCGAATACCAATGTCAATTCTACCCCAAGTGTACTTCCGACTAAAGGAACCACTGTGCTAGCGCAAGCAAGTTTCCTCTCACCCGTAGAACAAGGGGTCGTTGATGAGATGAACAAAGTGCGGACAAATCCTACTTCCTATGTCCCCGTTTTGGAAGATTGGAAAAAGCGCTTTGAGGGTAACAAAGTCAAACTCTCTAACAATAGTTATTTACTGACTCAGGAAGGAGTGAAAGCTGTTGATGAGGCGATCGCCTTCTTGAAGTCAGCGCGTCCCGTTTCAGCTTTAAGTGTATCTAAAGGTATGTCTTTGGCGGCCAAGGATCTTGTCAAAGATCAAGGGCCAAAAGGTACTACAGGTCACACTGGTAGTGATGGTAGCACTCCCTTTACTCGCATGAACCGCTACGGAACTTGGCAAATTACTGCAGGGGAAAACATCAGCTATGGTTCGGAAACGGCCCAAGCAATTGTCATGCAGTTAATTATTGATGATGGAGTTCCCAATCGCGGTCACAGAACTAACATTTTTAAGTCAGATTTCAAGGTGACTGGGGTCGCGTTTGGAGATCATGCTAAATACAGAAAAATGTGTGTGATTGATTATGCTGGAGGTTACAAGGAAAAATAGGTAATTTGTTGTTTGTTGTTTGTTGTTTGTTGTTTGTTGTTTGTTGTTTGTTGTTTGTGTAGGGGCGAAGCATTTGCTCCCGAATATGTGGCTATCACCAATAATTTAACAACGCAAAGGCTTCGCCCTTCTTCCTGTCAATGACCGTTTTCATGCCCGTAGGGCTGTATGACCAATGGCCAATGACCAATTACCAATTATCCTGTTAATCTTCCTTCTTCAAACGCCTCAGAAAAGCAAGACTCGGCGCAAAAAAGAATTCGCCACCTTTCATGGTTACAAAACGCCCAAAATCAAAAGATTGTTTACCTGGCTGTCCCCATTGTGGTGGCCATTGTTGTGCTAAAGGTGCTTCACCAATAGCTTGCTGACCGATAACTGGATCAATCCCTGTTTGTGGTTGCACAAAGTTCAAATTATTAGCCCAATTTTTCTGCATGAAACCAAATTGTCGGGCAATATTACTTTGGAAACACATAAACAGTAATCCAACGCCACCAGTCGGCATTTGTTCAATTGTAGGATCGTCCTTTGGTTCAACCTGACGCTTACCAAAGGGAATACCGCGTCGAACAATGCGATGACTCCGCTCTTCCGCACGTAACTGTTGCTTCACAGCTTCATTTGGAGCAAAAAAGTTTGGGATATCATTTCGCGGATTCATCTTGCGAATATGAGCATGAAATGGACATTTGCTCCCTGCCAAATCATCATCATAAGTGAAGTTATTAGGCACCGGCGAGTCAAGTCCCTCAGTAGGTTGAAGAACTATAGGTGTACCATCTTCAAAACGCCCCACAGCTAAAGCACCGGCTCTTTCTGCATCTTCACCTGTTAAGCCCAAAGCTTGAGCAAGTTCTTCTTCACGTTGCTTGAATCCTCGGACGTTTTGTTCGAGTTTTCTGAAGACAACATAACTGCCAAAACAATCTTGCTCTTCAGCAAAAGGATCTTTAACTAAGGCAAGTTCTAGTGGTGCTGATGGTTCCCATTTATCGATACCATCTTTATTTTTTTCAGCTTCAAGCTCACTTGCCAAAAACAAGGGTTGGCTGCGTCCATCGACATAGCCAAAGTGTTCAATTCCCTCGCCTTTATCGTTTCTCAAAGCTTTTCCATATTCCACCGCTAAGACCGTAGCAACAGCCTTGAGGTCTTGCATAATTGCCGTTGCTTCACGATATAGCAAAGCCTCGTTCTCATCGGCTAAAAGAATAGCTGCATCGATTGTTTGCTGCTGATATTTGTAACCTTGTTCCCAACTATTCACAGGTGGATCTTGAAGTTCCCGTTGGGCCGCAGCCATACCTTTGGTAAATTTCACATCGACTTTTTCGCTACCTAGGAAGACATCTTCTTCCACAAAGGCTGCTTGAATTTTCTGCTTGGTGAAACCTAGGGTTTCATAACCTTTAGCCGACAAGAAAAAATTACCAAAAAGACCACCAGGAATTTTAGTTTTCTTGTATTTGTCAGTGTCTTTTAGCTGTTGTTCTGCTGAAGTGACATATTTTTTAGCAAAGGATTCAATCCACTTTTTGACTGCTCGTGTATCGGCTGTAAATTTGATAAAAAGGTGAACTGAATAATCTCGACCATGACCTTTGAGAATATTGCCCTGCATATTTTTGAGCAATTTCTCGTATTCCTTAGCATAGGGGTTGATGCTAGTGGCTTTCAGATTAACTGAAGTGATGTTTTTGTACTTGGGGTGTTTGTCATCATCGTCATCATCGTCATCATCGTCATCATCGCGTTTTTCGTACTTGTCATCATCGTCATCATCGTCCCGTTGCTTGTACTTGTCGCGTTTTTCGTACTTGTCATCATCATCGTTATCGTCGCGTTTGTCGCGTTTATCGTACTTGTCGTGCTTCTCGTGCTTTTCGGCTTTGTAGTGGCTCATAATTAATTAATAACAACAACAGTTGCAACTTCTTGAGTTGCTCGCATCGTGTCCAATTTCACTGATTAGTACTGCACCCCACTACTTTCACTCGTTCATTTCATGTAAAAACATTGGCGAAAATGTCTCTACACAAGGAAGCGCTCAAAAAGGATTTGCTTGTCACCAACCACTGGTTCTTCTTTTTGCAAAAAGTTTGATGACTGCATCTCAGTTTTAGCGCATTACGCAAGTAATACAAACTGAATTAGCAGCATTCCGGATAATTGCTGAAAGTCTTTAGGTAAATATAGAAGTAACGATTTAATTTAGTCAGACTTAATATATATGGGTTCCAAGCCTTACACCGCTCCTCTAAACGTTCAGGTACAGGGAAAAGGATTTCCGATTCTCTGTTTACACGGTCATCCTGGTTCTGGGAGTAGTATGTCTGTCTTTACCAATCATCTATCCCAGCGGTTCCAGACGATCGCTCCCGATTTGCGTGGATACGGGAAAAGCCGAACTCAGGGGGATTTTAGTATGACTGACCACCTACACGACCTGGAGGCGCTTCTAGACCGTTACCAGATTGAACGTTGCTTGGTCTTGGGATGGTCGCTAGGTGGTATTTTGGCGATGGAACTGGCCCACAGATTGCCAACGCGAGTGACTGGTTTAATTTTAATTGCTACAGCGGCTAGACCAAGAGGGAATCATCCTCCCATTAGTTGGGAGGATAATCTTTATACTGGGATCGCTGCAATTTTGAATCGAATACAACCGGGTTGGGAGTGGAATATTGAGACATTTGGCAAGCGATCGCTCTTTCGCTACCTGATTCAACAACACACGGCCAATGCTTACAAGTACATCGCCGAAGATGCGATGTCAGCCTATTTCCAAACTTCTGCTGCTGCGACACGGGCTCTCAACACGGCTCTCTGAGCTGGGTATAATCGGCTTGGCTGAGTTAGAGCAGCTTGAGTTTCCCTGCTTGGTATTGGCTGGGGAAGCTGATCGACACATCACCGCAGCATCAAGCCTGGAAACGGCTCAACATCTCAAGGATTGCCAGTGGTTTTGCTACCCAAATACTGCTCATCTTGTTCCCCTGGGAGATTCCCAATCGGGTACTAAGTGACATTGACCACTGGCTTGAACTTAATCCTCAAAGTCGTAACTTAATGGCTGATTGGGGAATTGGTAATGGGATGGTAATTGGTAATTGGTAATTGGTAATTGGCGAAGAAGTGATTCTCCTAGTCCCCATATCCCCATTCCCCTAATCCCCAGAGGGGGCCCCAAGTTCCCCAATCCCCAGCTTAAGATGGTTGTCCGCTAAAACTGGGTCTTGTCTTGCGGCCCATCTGCTCCCCCAGCTCATCGAAGATTGTCAGATTCGTTGGTTTGCAACGCTTAAGAGTAACGGAAATGCCAGAAGCACCTTCGTTTTCTAAATCTTCAATGTATCCGCTCTTGGCAGTTTGGGCTTCCTGATCACTCAAGAAGGGTCCGAAGTAATAGGTACAGCGAGGGTTGTCGGTAACAATTTCAACCCATAAAGCCAATCCTAGGAAATCGAGAATCTTGATCAAAATTTCTTTCATGATTTTTTTGCCCTCGGAGATGCTATTCAGTCTTGTAATACCGTAATTTTTACATTTCGTTATACTATTTTACTTTTGTTTTGGGAAGTACCTGGAGATAAAGTGCCAAGATGTAGTATGCTTGACCCACGCTGACGATAGGTTTCATACAAGGTCATTGCGGCTGCAACTGAAGCATTAAGGCTTGGGGTTTTTCCCTGTAGGGGAATGGAAACCAGCACATCACAGCAGCGCTGTGTCAGCAGGCTCAAACCATTACTTTCGGAGCCTATGACCAATACTATCGGGCCAGTTAAATCAACAGTGTGTAGTAGTTTACCGGTTTGGGAAGTTGTACCGTAAATCCAAAAACCTGCTGCTTTCAATTCTTCCAAGGCACGACTGAGATTAACAACCCTGGCCAGTGGATAAGGATTCTAATGCTCCGGCCGCTACTTTCATCACTGTGGAAGTTATGCCAACGGCTCGACGTTGAGGAATTACTAAGCCCTGAGCGCCCATAGCTTCTGCAGTGCGAATAATTGCCCCTAAGTTGTGGGGATCTTCGATCCCTTCACATACAACTATGACTGGCTGAGTGGTTGTCGATTTTGCCTTTTCAATCAATTCACCCAAATCTTTGTAAGAATAGGGTGCAACTTGAGCGGCGATACCTTGATGATTTCCACCCTCAGTAATTTGGCTGAGGCGTCTTGGGTCCACTTCGTCGATTACAGCACCACTTGATTTGGCTTGAATAAGTAACGAGTGAAAACGGGGATCGTAGCGTAGATGGGGAAGAATCCAAACTCGGTTAAGCTGGCGCTGATTCTCCAATGCTGAGAGCACTGGATGACGTCCATAGACTAAATCTGTTTCTTCTGCTTCTACTTCTAACTGATGAGATAAAGAAGTTGACTCGGTGTTGGTTGGATCATAATTCTCAGGTCTATGAGTTGCCTTGATTATCCGCTTGGGAAAAGCCATCGCTTCTGGTACGCTATGCCGTTTGGCTTGGCTACTTACCACAACCTTCTTATTCCCGTAGCGCTTCTCTACCTTGTCGCCGTAACGCTTCTCTGGCTTATCGCTGTGGCGATTTTCTCTTTTGTCGCCGTAACGGTTCTCTGGCTTATCGCTGTAACGCTTCTCTGACTTATCGCCGTAACGCTTCTCTGGCTTATCGCCGTAACGCTTCTCTGGCTTATCGCTGTGGCGATTTTCTCTTTTGTCGCCGTAACGGTTTTCTGACTTATCGCCGTAACGCTTCTCTGGCTTATCGCTGTAACGGTTTTCTCTTTTGTCGCCGTAACGATTTTCTGACTTATCGCCATAGCGATTATCTCTCGGCTCTTGAGAGCGCGATCGCCCTTGGTGCTGAGCTTCGTTCGATCGCGTTGGTAATGCTGGCTTCGGCTTACCTGGATGGCGTGGCTCAAAGCGATCGCCTGTATATTCTTGATAACGGTTGCGTTTGGGTTCCGATTCCTGGGAGCGCTTAGGTGCACCTGGTTTCGGCTTACCTGGATAGCGAGGTGTGTGTGGAAGCGAGTTCTCGTCTTGGGAACGGGAAAAGTTGCGATTGTCACGCTCATCACTAAATGACTTCCCTCGCGAGACACGATGGGGAGCCTGGGGGCGGCGGTCTTTATTAGACATATTCTTAGTAGGAGATGAATTATTTAACGGGGAGCGAGTTCTAGATGGGCAAGCAGTTGGAGCAAGCGTTGAGGATTGGTCAGATATAAGTATCCGATTAACGTCTCCAAACTTGTTGCTTGTTGATATATCTCTGGAGAGAGACGCTTAGGAATTCCAGTAACGGCATTACGTCCGCGCCGCAAGATTTCTAGTTCAGAATCAGTAAAGTGGGGTTTGAGAACTTGCAAATGGTTGGCTTGACTTTCCGCTCGTACTTGAGCCACTACCTCATTGTGATAGTCAGAAAGACGCTTGGGCGGTAATAGATAGCTGGTTCGGATATAAAGTTCATAGACAGCATCTCCCAAATACGCTAAAGACGCAGGCGAAACTTGCTGGATTTTAGAATTACAATCGGCAGTTGCGCTCAATTGCTGAAATCTGGCTTGCGCCCAAAAAAGCGCCTGGTCTGTTGCCAAAAAGTTTGATGAACTTTCTTCCTCCTGTGATATCACCACTTGGCCGAACCTCTATGTCTCAATTTTAGCGTTGCCTAAAATATTCCCTGAATTTGAAATACAAACATACCCAGCCAGATATTTTCTTTCTACAGAGTAAAGGCGAGCAATGACGCCCGCCTTACAATCTTGCTGTGAAAGGTTTTGTCAGCTAGCTTTGACTTTTTCCAATGCTTCCTCAACAGAGGGTTGGAGCGAGAGAAATTTTTCCAGGCGTACCAGCTTGACTGTTTGAGTCACGCGAGGATTCGTTACAATTTGTAAACTACCTCCAGCAGTTTGAGCTTTCTTCACTAATTGCACTAAAGCGCCCAATCCCGAACTATCGACAAAATCGATCTTGGAAAGATCCAAAACAATATGTGTTGGACCATCGTCAATACACTTACTGACTACCTTACGAAAGGTAGCTTCCGAGAAAGCATCTAACAATCCAGTGAGGCGAAAAAGCTGACAAGTTTCCTTGACTTCGCGAGTGCCCCTTAAGCTGACTGTCAGGGTTAGTGGCTCAGGAATAACACCCTCCTAGCTTTAGCATACTAACATCAGAACTTTGACATTCTCACTGCCGAAAGCCAATGGCTGTAGCAGGAGATTTTTTTAATCAATATAGCCTCTCTGAACAGATGATTAGTCGTTCAGTTGTGGCTCAAGAGAGCATGAACTCTCTTTTGGAAGCAATCTGTAGAAGCGGGCTTAGTTGTACGACGCGAAACATCTGTTACGGCGTTGATACCCAAACTCACCCCTGCAATTTTGCTTTGCCCCACCTTACCAACCCACGCTAGGCATAAGTCAGACGAGACATATTAGCAGTTCTGAAGCAGCAAACAGGCTTTTTTCAGACATACTGCCACAGCGTATGGAATAGTATAGCGAGAAGTTCCCGTCTAATGTATAGTAACTAGCTGTTTTTGGCAAGGTTTATTTTTGGGGATTGGGGATTCCCCTCCCTACTTGCTCAATCAGGCGATCGCGTCGGAGTCGGAGAAGCCCCACAGGCTGGAAGCCTGGGGCTACAAAAACAAAGCCTACCTGCGCAGGCTATCAGGAGGCTTCGGCATTTAGTCCGCGCAGGCGGACTTCGTTCCTGTGGTTCCGCACCCTTTAGGGTGTCGGGCTTCTAGGATACAGCCTTAACTGTTGCAGCAGATTGGCGGTGCGATCGCATCAAGTCAACAAACTGCTCAAATAGATAGTCGGCGTCATGAGGACCAGGACTCGCTTCTGGGTGATATTGCACCGAGAAGAAAGGCAAAGATTTGTGACGCAAACCAGCTACCGTGCGATCATTGAGGTTGAGGTGAGTAATTTCCACCTCAGTACCTAAAGATTCTGGAGCAATAGCAAAACCGTGGTTTTGGCTAGTGATTTCTACCTGACGATCTTGTAAACCTGCTGGGTGATTTAAGCCCCTGTGTCCAAATTTCAGCTTAAAGGTTTCGGCTCCCAGCGCTAGACCGAGAACCTGGTGTCCCATACAGATGCCAAACATCGGTTGCTGAAGTGCCACCAAAGCCTTGGTAGTAGCAATTCCCTCGCTAACTGCAGCCGGATCGCCTGGCCCATTGGAGAGAAAAATCCCATCCGGTTTGTACTTGACAATTTCCTCAACAGGTGTATTCGAGGGAACAACAATAACGCGACAACCGTAGCTTGCTAGACGCCGCAGAATATTGCGTTTCACGCCAAAATCTAGGGCTACAACCGTTAGGGGTTCGCCCTGAGCACCATCCAGCGGACCGAATTCCCATTCAGTTTCGGTAGCTTCGGACCACTCGTAAACATCTTTAGTCGTTACTTCCCGAACCAGATTTAAACCAGCCATACTGGGAGCGGCCTGTACTTGCTTGAGTAACTCAGCCGGGTCGAGAATTTCTGTGGAAATAGCACCATT
This sequence comes from Potamolinea sp., assembly GCA_042408245.1. GTDB lineage: Bacteria > Cyanobacteriota > Cyanobacteriia > Cyanobacteriales > Coleofasciculaceae > Potamolinea. Next base: position 6,507 of record JAYFMV010000017.1, on the reverse strand, counting down.
CATCGCACCAGAGGAGCGAAGTTTTCTGGTTAGCGCTCTCGTGTCGATCCCGTAAATTCCTGGAATTTTGTATTGCTTGAAATAATCGGGTAAGGATTGAGTGGAACGCCAGTTACTGGGACGCTTGGAAATATTACGAGCGATCGCACCTCTGATGTGAGGATACGCCGATTCTTCATCTTCGGGGTTAACGCCAGTGTTACCCAATTCTGGATAAGTAAAAGTGACAATCTGACCACAGTAACTTGGGTCTGTCGCCACCTCCTGATAACCAGTCATAGCAGTGTTAAACACCACCTCTCCAATTGTCGTACCAGTAGCACCGAAAGAAAAACCCTGGTAAGATGTGCCATCTGCAAGCACAAGCAGAGCAGGTTGAGCATCTGAAAAAGGCATAAGCAGTTGTTAGTTTTTGGTAGTTAGTAGTTAGTGGCTCGTGAAAAAGAATAACAGACATATATAGGTGAACTGCTGCACTCACTTCGCTATCGCCATGCGGCTCTAGCTAAACTAGGATTTTGACAGCTCTTGAGCACTTAGGCCAATGGTTTCTTATGACCGTGGGAAAATTATTCTACTTTCAAGCACTCTGGCACTAATCAATGTGGCTTGCAGTAGTGTCGATTCTTTGTGGGGTGCAAAGGAACAGCCCAAGCCAGTAGCTGTAACCTCTACTCCCAGTCGTGACCAAGCGCCACCAGCTAAAATAAAGCCAGCGGCGACACCGATCAATACGCCGAGTGTTGACGCTAAGGAAATTTATCAACAGGCGACTGATATTGCTTATGGTGCTGCTTTTCTCAGTCAATCGGCTGAGATTTCGGAAGATTGGCGTCTAATCGTCAGCCGCTGGCAAGAGGCAATTTCTCTGTTAAAAAAAGTGCCTGCTTCTAGTTCTTATTATGCGATCGCCAAACCTAAAATTTCAGAATACCAGCGCAATCTGAGTATCGCCCAACAACAAGCATCTCGTCCCCGTTCTCGCGCTTCTGTAGAAACCGTGATTGGGATAGCATCTCCAACTACTGACAGGGTGGACAGTTCCTCTCCCACCCCAACAGAAAGCGGACCCACACCAGCGACGGAACTAAAGACAAATACTTCCAATTCACAGGTGTTTCAAGTTCCAATTAAACGCCGAGTCGGTCGGACACCGGTGCTTGAGGTTACTTTTAATGGGAACCAAACTTTTGAGATGATTTTCGATACTGGTGCCAGTGGTACTGTGATCACTCAGGCAATGGCTGAAAGTCTTGGTGTAGAAGCAGAAGGGGAGGTGAAGGCTGATACTGCTAGTGGCAAGGGGGTAAAATTTAGCACGGGACAGGTTGAGTCAATTGCTGTTGAGGGAGTTGTGGCACAAAATGTCCGAGTGGCAATTGCTGGGCCGGGTCTAGAGATTGGATTGCTTGGTCAAGATTTTTACGGGAACTATGACATTTCGCTCAAACAAAATGTAGTTGAATTTCGCCTACGGTAGGATTTCCCCAGATCTCCCCAGATCCCCGACTTCTCCAAGAAGTCGGGGATCTAAACTCCGATGAAAGGAAACACGCTAAGAGCTTGACATACTCCCCCTGATTTATCTGGGGGATTCAAAATGGTTCTCGTAGATAGTTGACTAACTGCTCTAACTTCGACCAGGCTGCACCACTATACATGACATCTCTGGCAAGCTCAATTCCTGCTTTGTAGTCTTCTAGTGGTACAACATCGGCTACTTGGAGTGCTATTGAGGCATTCAAGGCCACCGCATCTTGTTGTGCTTGCGTTCCTTTGCCTTGCAAAACATTCCGCAAAATCAGGGAATTTTCCTCAAGATTGCCACCTCGAAGCGCTGCTGTGGGTGCTGGGGTTAAGCCTATCTCTTGAGGATGGAGGGTTGACAGACGCACCTCGCCATTTGAAAGTAGTGCTAAATCTGTTGTATCTGCCAAACCCGCCTCATCGAGTTTTTCCCTTCCGTGGAGAACGATCGCTTGTTGGGTTCCCAGTTGACGCAGGGCATGGGCTATGGTTATCACTAAGTTTGGGTCACATACCCCAATTACCTGAGCGGTGGGACGCAAAGGATTGACCAACGGCCCCAAAATATTAAATATTGTCCGCACTTTCAAAGTTTGCCTTAGTGGTGCCACGGCCTTCATTGCTGGGTGCCAACCACGAGCGAAAAGAAAGGTAACGCCTACTTCTTGGAGTGCTGAGTGTACCTTCTGGCTTGAGGCTGATAAATTGACTCCTAATGCTTCTAAAACATCTGCTGAACCTACTAAGCCAGAAGCGGAACGATTGCCGTGTTTAGCAACTAAAACACCAGCAGCAGCAGCCACAAAAGCAACTGCAGTAGAGATATTAAATGTTGAGGCACCATCTCCACCAGTGCCACAGGTATCAATTACTGGTCGGTTGTGAGTAATTTCTGTTTTTTGTAGAGATTGGGATTGCAAGATAAAAGCCATCCCTGCTAATTCTTCAGCAGAAACGCCTTTAGCTTGGATAGCTGCCAAAATCGCCCCTGATAAAACTTCGGGAATTTCTTCATTCAGCCATCCCTGCATTAGCTGTGATGCTTGGTGAGTAGATAAAGATTGTTTCTCAAGCAGTTGTTGCAGCAAGCTAGACCAGTTAGTTGTAGTTTCAGCGATCCCAAAGGCAGAGCTATTCATAAAAAAATCATTTCACAATCTTGTCAATCCTCTCATAGATATACTCAGCGCAAACACCTCTTATCATTAATACCCAGCTAAAATAAATCAGTCACTCTGCCTGAGCGCAATATTTTTTCTAAACATTAAAACTTGAGCGTTTAATTTCATGCAACTTCAAGAGCAATTAGTTGGTTCAGCGAATCTAGAGCTATTATCGGCGTTTGTGGAATACACGCCTGCCGCTGTAGCGATGCTTGATCGTAACCTGTGTTACATGATCGCATCTCGTCGCTGGCTGAATGATTACGCTATCGAAAACCAATACCTTATTGGTCGCTCTCATTATGAAGTATTTCCGCTGTTTCAGAAGGAGGAGAGTGAGAGCATATTTCCACAATCTTCACTCTCCAATCACCCACTTTACCGATGGCAAGAAATTTATGCTTTGTGTTTAGCTGGGGAAGCTCAAAGAGGCGATTCAGATTATTTCATAAAACCTGACGGTTCACTGCAAAGGGTAAGGTGGGAAATTCAGCCTTGGTATAACGGTAACGGTGAAATTGGTGGAGTGATTATGTCTACACATTTCCCAGAGGAACTGTGCTTACCTGAAGCTGTACTGCGTGAGAGTGAAGAACGTTTCCGCAGCACTTTTGAGCAAGCTGCTGTTGGGATTATCCACGCTTCCTTGCAAGGGCAATTTATGCGGGTTAACCAAAAATTTTGCGAGATTACTGGCTACACCCGTGAGGAACTGTTTGAACTAACTTTCCAAGATGTTACCCACCCGGAAGATCGGGAGATGGATCGCGAATGTGTGCGCTCGCTTTTAGCTGGTGAAATGGAAAATTACATTTTGGAAAAGCGCTACATTCGCAAAGATGGCCAGTCTATCTGGGTGCAAATTACTGCGTCGCTGGTGCGTAGTCCCCAAGGTATTCCTAAGTACTTTTTGCGTGTTGTTCAAGACATCAGCACGAGCAAAGCTGCTGAATTAGCTGTGCGAGAGTCGGAAGAAAGATTGCGAGAACAAGCGCTGCGTGCCTCCCTACTGAATCAGCTATCTAACCAAATTCGCAATTCACTGGAACTGAACGCAATTCTCGAAACTACGGTTCAGGAAATCCGCCAGATGCTGCAAATTGATCGCTGCAAATTTGCCTGGTATCACCCTGATGATAGTAGACCCTATTGGGAAGTTGTTTACGAAGCACGCCCTCTCGATTTTTCAGAGCTCAGGGGACGCTATCCGGTTGATATCCTTGGCCCGCTAGGCGAAAAACTTTTGAATCTGGAAATTCTCCAAGTAGATAATGTGGAAACGGTTAGTGACCCAATTTTTCAGCAGTTTCTTCACTCTCTTGGCTGTATTTCAGTATTACTAATACCTATGCAGACACCTTCGGGTGATATCGCTGTAATTAGTTGTAGTCACTATCGTGATGCTCGACCTTGGAGCGCTTGCGAACTGGAACTACTGAAAGCGGTTAAAGACCAATTACTAATAGCAATTAAGCAGGCTGACCTTTACGCGGAGATGCGCACATCTGCTCAGCAAGCTGAAGGAAAAGCAACTCAATTGCAACAAGCTATGTACGATCTTCAGCGTACTCAATCACAGTTGATTCAAGTTGAAAAAATGTCGAGTCTTGGTCAGCTAGTCGCTGGTGTGGCTCATGAAATTAATAACCCAGTTAATTATATTTACGGCAATCTGATTTACGTTGAAGAGTATTTTCAAAACTTGTTAAGTTTACTACAACTTTATCGCGATTTTTACCCCAATCCACCAACAATAATTCAGGAACAAATAAATGCTATAGACCTGGATTTTTTAATTAGCGACATTAATCAATTACAGGATTCGATGAAGCTAGGCGCTGAACGTATTCGAGATATTGTACGCTCGTTGCGGACGTTCTCTCGCTTAGATGAGGCCGAAGGCAAAGAGGTAGACATTCACTCTGGAATTGAGAGTACTTTGATGATTATTCAAAGTCGGCTCAAGGCTACTTCCGCTCGTTCCGCAATTTCTGTTATTAAAGAGTATGCTGACTTACCACTGGTGGAGTGCTATCCAGGACAGCTCAACCAGGTATTTATGAATCTGCTCACTAATGCCTTAGATGCTCTTGAGCAAAAAATGAAAAGTGAGCATTTGGAAACAGCTAATTATTTTTTGCCGACTATAACTATTAATACTGGTGTTGTGAAAAAAAACTGTAAGGGAGAGGAAACAGTTTCAACACCAACTGAATCCAACCAATCGCCCTCTCATGTTTTTATTCGCATTGCTGATAATGGTTGTGGAATGACACAGAAAACTCAACAGTTGTTATTTGACCCCTTCTTTACAACTAAGCCAGTAGGTAGAGGAACTGGTTTGGGATTGGCGATTAGTTATCAGATTGTTGTTGAAAAACATGGCGGTCAGTTGCATTTCAATTCAGTAGTTGGACAAGGTTCTGAGTTTGTGGTTGAGATTCCTATTAAACATAGGAAATAGCCTAACGAGTTAACTCGCGGCTACAAGAACAAAGACCGCCTTCGCGGTCTAATTAAACATAGAAGCCTAACGAGTTAACTCGCGGCTACAGGAACAAAGACCGCCTTCGCGGTCTAAAAATATCGGAAATAGGTGATAGCAATCCTATGTGAAATGCTAGCGGCTCATATCCCCGACTTATCTGAGAATTCGGGGAGCTACGCTTCAATTTTGTTCACCTATTTATTTATGTTGCTCTACTCATAGGATCTGTATCTCCCTGACAGATCCAAGCTCCCCAGTACCAGGGATGAGCAAGTGGTTTATCCTCTTGACATAAGTCTAGATTGTGTGGTAATAAGCTTCAGCCTGCACTAATTCATCTAGCACCTTTTGACCGAGGTCAAACTGCTGCAATTTTTGGACAGTGATTGTGCGGATGTACTTTTGGGCTTCGCGCAAAGCTGCGCCACGCCCTAAACCTTGGCTCTAGATTCTTGAAGAAGCGCTGCATTAGTAAGACAGTGGCTAGAGTTGGGACTGGCCACAAGCTCATGATTAAGGTTTTTGCTCCAGCGACGGCAAAGGCGCGACGCAAGCCAAAAACACCTTCGCCGATTTTAATATCTCCCATTGCGGTATCGCAGGCAGAGAGGACGGCGATATCTGTTGCCCAGAGGTCTACGGCGGCTACTTCTTGGGCGAAGAGAAAGCCTTTTTCCGCCTTTTCTCGGAGTTTTTTACTGTTTAGCCAATTGTTAGCACCAGCGAAGGCGAGTCCAGAACGCAACATCGGGTCTGCTGCTTTGCTGTAGGTTAAACGATTAAATGGTGAGAATTCTAATTCTTGCCCTCTCTCTAGATTCAGGGGAATTGGGGCGGGTGTAGCGGTTTCCTCTGGCAAGAAAACGCCGTGGGTGGCAATTACTAGGATGCGGGGAGACTGGCAGGTTGTCAGGTGAGATTCTAGCGCGTCATCTCCCAACTTAGGCAAGACATTCAGCTTTTTGGCAATATCTTCGGCGAGGATGCGGGTACTGGGTACGGGAGCAAATTTGACACTCCCCGGCGTGAACGCACGGGGATTCTTGGCTCAACGAAACCACTTAAACTAGACTCCTTGCGTCGTCTAGCCCAGAGGTGGGATTCTCCCCAAGCGTTACTTCGGGTATGCCCTACCCTAGTTGCTTTGTGGCAAGTCCTGTTTAATTCGAGGCAATCTGCCCCAAAATGCTCTGCGTCTAGTCCCTATGAATTTTTTACCTACTGCTAGGAGGAAACTAGAAAAATGCAGTAGAACCGCATAGATTCAATTATCAAGGTTCAGCGCTTTGTCTTTCGACTGCTAGGTTTTTCAAGTGGTTGATTACCTTT
>JAYFMV010000016.1:0-44957 GCA_042408245.1 Potamolinea sp. | reverse complement strand
GCTCTGAAGATTATGCGCCAAATCAAACAACAATTTGACCCGACCAATATTTTGAGTCCCAATCGATTTGTGGGTGATATTTAATTTGGTGATAAATCATGTGTAGGGGCGGGTTTAGGGGTTTAATATAAATCTACACCAATAACTTCACATCAAAACCCGCCCACCCCACTGACAAACAACAAACAACAAACAACAAATGCAAACTTTGCCTGAAAAGACCACTAATTTAACTGAATCAATCCCAGAAGCAGTGAGTGGATTTGACACCAATCATCCACCAGAACAGAAACTAATAGATACTTGTGTTCACTGCGGATTTTGTCTCTCCACTTGTCCTAGTTATCGAGTAATTGGCAAAGAAACCGATTCTCCTAGGGGAAGAATATATATGATGAATGCCATCAACAAAGGAGAAGCATCCCTAGCTGAGGCAACAGTACCACATTTTGATTCTTGTCTGGGATGTCTTGCTTGCGTCACAACCTGTCCTTCTGGCGTTCAATACGATAAGTTAATTGCTGCGACTCGTCCTCAAGTTGAACGGAACTATCCCCGCAGTTTACCAGATAGATTGATTAGAGCCCTAATTTTCAATTTATTCCCCTATCCTGAACGTCTGCGAGTGTTTCTTGTTCCTCTATATTTCTATCAGAAATTGGGAGTACAGAACCTTGTGCGTTCCACTGGTTTGCTGAATAAAATTTTCCCACGCTTAGCGGCGATGGATTCAATTTTACCGCAACTTTCTCTGAGTGCTTTTCAGGATAATTTGCCAGAGGTTATCCCAGCAGTTGGGGAGAAACGTTATCGAGTCGGTGTGATTCTTGGCTGTGTACAACGCTTGTTTTTCTCACCAGTTAATGAAGCAACAGTTCGTGTTTTAACTGCGAATGGTTGTGAAGTAGTGATTCCGAAAACTCAAGGATGTTGTGCTGCTTTACCAGAACACCAAGGACAAACTAATCAAGCACAAGCTTTAGCTAAGCAGATGATTGATAGTTTTGCAGATACAGGTGTGGATGCGGTGATTATCAATGCTGCTGGTTGCGGTCATACTCTGAAAGAATATGGTCATATTTTACAAGATGATCCAGAGTATAAGGAAAAAGCAAAAGCTTTCGCTGCTAAGGTAAAAGATGCCCAAGAATTCTTAGCGGAAGTGGGAATGACGACCAAGCTTTATCCAATTACTGATGAACCTTTGACGATGGTTTATCAAGACGCTTGTCACCTCTTACATGGGCAAAAAATTAGCGTCCAACCGCGACAACTTTTGCGGCAAATTCCTGGTGTTAAATTACGGGAACCAATAGATGCTGCTTTGTGTTGTGGTAGTGCTGGTGTTTACAATATGCTGCAACCGGATGTTTCCGATGAGTTGGGACAGCAAAAGGTAGATAATTTGCTTAACACTGGTGCAGAGTTAATTGCTTCTGCTAATCCTGGTTGTACCTTGCAAATTACTAAGCATTTGCGGCTGAAAGGTAAGGAAATTGCTGTCAAACATCCGCTGGAATTGTTGGATTATTCGATTCGGGGAGTGAAGCTGGAAAAGTAAGTATCTGTAAGGTGGGCGATGTCTACTAAGGATATTGCTAAATGCTAAGAAATATCGAAGATTGCCCACCCTATATTAGACTAGCATTAGTGTAATATTTTACCTCTAAAAGCTAGATTAATATGGCTCGTTTTCTGATAGGTACAATACCTGCTGTTGGACACGTCAATCCAGCCGTACCGATTGCTCGTAAGCTAGTAGATCGCGGTCATGAAGTTTGGTGGTATACAGGCAAAAACTTTCAATCTAAGGTAGAAGCAACAGGTGCACGCCACATTCGTATACAAACGGGAGGGGATTTTTCTGATTTAACAACTCTCTCTGAATCTTGGTTAGAACAATTCAACAATCTACAAGGATTAGCAAAGTTTAAATTTGCCCTCAAGCACGCTTTTATTGATTCTGCTTTGGCGCAATTTCAAGATTTTAATAACATCCTGCAAGAATTTACTGCAGATATTCTTTTATGCGATTCAATGTTTCTGGGAGGTTCCTGGATTCATGAAAAAGGAGGGCCGCCTTGCGCCGCTTTGAATACATCTGTATTGCCATTGAGTAGCCATGATACAGCCCCTGTTGGCTTTGGAATACAGCCAGATTCCTCAACAAAAGGTCGTTTACGTAATAGTTGTTTGAACTGGGTATTCCAGCGAATTTTGTTTAACGATATCACTGTTTACTTAGACGAAATTCGAGGTAGCATCGGCTTATCGCGGAATTACCAAGGTTTTTTTGACGCTACTTTATCACCTTTCTTGTTTTTACAAGGAACGGTTCCTCCATTTGAATATCCCCGCATCGAATTGCCAGCAAGTGTGCATTTTATCGGCCCATTTTTGCCAGAACCACCGGCTGATTTTATAGCTCCTATTTGGTGGGACGACCTAAAAAGTGGCAAGCCCGTCATCCATGTTACCCAGGGTACAGTAGCTACGGGAGCGGATGATTTAATTGTTCCTACAATCCAGGGACTTGCTGATGAAGATATGTTGCTTGTAGTCACTACTGGTGGTGAGTCAATTGAAAATATTAAACTTGCTACAATTCCCAAGAATGTTAGGATAGAACCGTTTATTCCCCATTACCATCTTCTACCTCATGTTGATGTTATGGTGACAAATGGTGGGTACAACGGTGTACAGGTAGCGCTAGCCAATGGTATACCCTTAGTTGCTGCAGGTACAACGGAAGATAAACCAGAGGTATGTGCTCGGATTGAGTGGTCTGGGGTGGGTATTAATCTTAAAACTCAGACTCCTACACCAACGCAGGTAAAAGATGCTGTGAAGGAAATTTTAGCATCGTCAAATTATCGGCAAAAAGCACAATCTTTGCAAGCTGAAATTGCTCGTTATGATGCACCAACTTTGGCTGCTAAGCTGTTGGAACAATTGGCGGAAACGAAACAGCCTGTTTTGAGATAAAATTAATAGAATATATCCCGCACCATTAAGGGTGGGGCTACATAAACAAAGCCTGCCTGCGCAGGCTTATAATGCAGATAACGAAACAGTCGGTTTTGAGAGCAAGTTAATCGTTATTCATGGATAATATTCCGCACCATTAAGGGTGGGGCTACATAAACAAAGCCTGCCTGCGCAGGCTTATAATGCAGATAACGAAACAGTCGGTTTTGAGAGCAAGTTAATCGTTATTCATGGATAATATTCCGCACCATTAAGGGTGGGGCTATATAAACAAAGCCTGCCTGCGCAGGCTTATAATATGGTTTTAGTTGTTGGATGTTTTTAACACATCTAAGACTCAAAAGCATGGCAGATCTTGTAGAGCATTACGAAAACCATCTATCTGACAGCTATTCTTGGCTATATGGCGGACTGGAGTTTGGAGTTTCGGAAAATCTTTCATTTTTTGAGACACACTCGCTTATACCTTGCGGTTCTAGGATTGCTGTTGATTTGGGTTGTGGTTCTGGTTTCCAATCAATTCCCCTCGCACAACTGGGATATTCAGTAATAGCACTCGACCAAAGTGAAAAGTTACTGAATGAGTTGAGAAACAATTTACAAGGGCTTCAAATTAAGACAATTGCAGGTGATTTAATTAATTTCCGCAGTTATTGTCCTGACCAGGTGGAATTGTGTGTTTGTATGGGTGATACGTTGACGCATCTCGATTCGCTCAAAAAGATTCAAACCTTATTCAGTGATGTTTATGATTCCTTGGAAAATAGCGGTCGATTTGTCTTAACGTTTCGAGATTTAACCTCAGAGTTAAAACATCTAGATCGGTTTATACCTGTTCGCAGTGATGACAGCAAGATTTTCACTTGTTTTCTAGAATACCAAGAAGAAACGGTAAAGGTTCACGATTTGATTTATGAAAAAATCGGGGATAAATGGTCGTTGAAAAAGAGTTTTTATTACAAGTTACGAATTTCAGTGGATTGGGTACAAGATACATTAAAGCAAGTAGGATTTAGCTTGGATTTATTTAAGTCTGAGCGCGGACTGGTAACTATACTTGCCAGTAAAAAATGAGAGGTTTATTTATACATCAAACATCATATTTTGGAGGAAAAAATGGAGCCTATCTTACCCGGTGCGCCTTGGTTGATTGCTCACAAGTCTATGCTGGGATTTAATAAGCCCAAAAAACTAACCTTAAACGGTCAGGATTATGTCCTATGGCAAAACCCAAAAGGAGAAGTATTTGCCCTCGATAATGTCTGTCCACATATGCAAGCACCATTATCAGAGGGCTGGGTTTGTAAAGAGAGAGACACTATTACTTGTCCTTTTCATGCGCTTGAATTTGATGGACAAGGTAGGCTCTACAAAGAAGGGAATAGTGACTCTCAACCGATTACCAAACCGTTAGAAATTATTATTGTCAATGATTGTATCTGGACTTATGCCGATTTTGAACCAAGATTACCGATTCCGGAGTTACATCAAAGAATTGCCGATGAATACGAATTTGTAGGTGTTTCTGGAGAAAGAAGTATTCAGGGTGATTTTTTGAGTAACTTGAATGAAGAAATTATGTTTTATGCAGAAAAACTCTACCGTGATTGGTGAAGTATAAGCACATATTGATTGACAGGAGTTTCGCCACGTTTTGGGGTTCTGTCATTGTTTTTGTGATGTGTTACACATAGAATTGCAGGTATTTCAGCCTACCCAAGCGGAGGTCAACCAGCATGGTACAACAACTACCAACTGAAGCAGCACCAGTAGTCATCTACCCAGACAGCGATGGTCAACCGATGTCAGATAATACTAAGCAATTTCGCTGCATTGTTGTCATTAAAGAAAACTTAGAAATCTTATTTGCTAATCTTGCTGATGTATTTGTCGCGGGGGACTTACTTTGGTATCCGATTCAGGGAGATAATAAGACTCGCCAAGCACCGGATACTATGGTTGTTTTTGGCAGACCAAAAGGGGATAGGGGTTCCTATCAACAGTGGGAAGAAAATAATATTCCTCCTCAAGTTGTCTTTGAAATTTTATCTCCTGGAAACCGTCTCAAAGAGATGACTAAAAAACTCTACTTTTATGAACGCTATGGGGTGGAGGAATATTATATTTATGACCCAGATCGCATTGATTTAAATGGCTTACTGCGTTCTGGGGAAAAGTTAGAAGTAATTGAGGAGATGAATGGTTGGGTTAGCCCTCGTTTAGGGATAAGGTTTGAGTTGAAATCAGATACTATGGAAATTTTCTCACCTTCTGGAGAGCGGTTCCTTACTTTTGTGGAACTAAGTCAATTACGAGAACAAGAACGTCAACGTGCTGATGATGCTATTGCTCAACTTGAACAGGAAAAACAGCGCTATCAAACTTTGTTGGAACAATTGCGAGAACGAGGTATTGATCCAGAACAATTGTAAGTCGCAAAGTACGCTAGGGAATTAATTCCCACAGCGAGTAGCTTAAGTCCACTTCAGTGGACTGCAATTCTTAGACTTCTTGCAAAAGTCAATAAACACTATCAAATCTATCTGTGTTTATCTGCATTCAAGCTAACGTAACACCGCCATCAAATACTGTGTCAACGTAAACGCATCTACCCCTAACTGGCTTCGTTCCTCGGCTGCTAAAATACCAGCTTGAGCGTGCCACCAAGCTACAGTAGCAACTGTATCTTCCAAAGGCTGCTCAGTCAAGGCTTCCTGCGCCACTAACCCTCCCAAAAGTCCTGTAAGTACATCCCCACTACCTCCACGAGCAAGAGCTGGTGTGCTTTCAGGAATCAGCCACAGAGAACCCCCAGCATGAGCGATCGCTGTCCTCGCTCCCTTTAACAAGACTACTGCTTTACTCAACCCGGAAGCTTTGCGTACCGCACTGATTCTGTCTGGAAGCAAAGTTGCGGAATCTGGAAACAAACGCTTGAATTCGACCGTATGAGGCGTTAATACTGTAGGAAGACGACGCCTTAACAACGTTGGGATGGTTCGCATTTCAGCAACGATATTTAAAGCATCAGCATCTAGTATCACAGGACATTCAGCCTCTAAGACATATTGCACTGCTGGCCTTGCGTCCATCGTCAAACCAGGACCGCAAGCGATCGCACTATAATTACTCAAATCCACAGTTTCTGGTAATTGAGCGATCGCCCCTTGGGTTGTTTCCGGACAACCAATAATTAACGCTTCTGGTAAATGATTCACCAACAAAGGTTTCAGAGACTCTGGTACAGCAATTGAAAGCATCCCTACACCACTAGCACGCGCTCCCAATCCCGTCAAAATTGCTCCTCCGGAATACTTGCGAGAACCGCAAACTAACAACAAATGTCCTTGCTGATACTTATGTGTGACTGCTTTCTTTTGCAAAGGTAACAGGGATTTTGCCACTGCTGCTGTCATGCGTAGGATAGCAGGAGGCTGACCTAGTATCGCCCAAATATCACTGACAGGGATATCAAAATCAATTAACTCAGCCTTCCCGATATACTCCAAAGCTTGGTCTTGCAGAAAAGCCAGCTTCCATAACCCTAAGCACAATGTATGAGTAGCACGAACCGCAGTTCCCAACGCAGCACCTGTATCCGTATGCAAACCAGAAGGTAAGTCAATGCTCACAACAGGTTGTGACCACTGATTCAACTGGTTAATTGCATCGGCAATTTCACCTTCGATCTCCCTAGTTAACCCAAAGCCAAAAAAACCATCTATAATCAAATCACACTGATACAAGGGGGACATCTGATCATAAACAGGTATTCCTAAACTTGCTGCATACTTAAAATGTTGGGATGTCAGTTCCTTGAGATTGGTGATTGGACAGTAAATCATCACTTCGTAGCCCTGAAAATGCAATTCACGCGCTACAACTAAAGCATCACCGCCATTATGTCCTGGCCCTACTAAGACACCGACTTTGCGAGTAAGTTCAGAAAGAGGATAAAGCGACTCAATCCTACTAGCAATCAAACCTGCAACTTTTTCCATCAAAGCTGCAACCGGCATTCCAGCTTCAAAGATACGTCCTTCAATCTCGCGCATCTGTTGTGCTGTCACTACTATTTGCTGAATCTGTTCTTGTCGATGTTGAGGTTGCTTAAATGCTTTATTCATATGGGTAATGGGTAATTGGTAATTGGTAATTGGTAATATTCTCCCTCAGCTCCCCATATCCCCCAGCTCCCCATCTCCATTACCCATTACCCTACCTTCTAGTGCTAGCCTAGAAGGAGAATTGTGTTTCAAGTGTACTACTTGTGATTTCATGCAGAAAGTCGTCGTAGGTCTATCTGGTGGGGTGGATAGTTCCGTCGCCGCCGCCACCCTTTATCATCAAGGATATGAAGTTGTTGGTCTGACCCTGTGGTTAATGAAAGGCAAGGGTCAATGTTGTTCTGAGGGTATGGTCGATGCGGCGTTGATTTGCGAACAATTGGGTGTTCCCCATCATATCGTCGATAGCCGCGAGGTCTTTGAGAAATATATTATTAATTATCTGGTTTCGGGTTACGAAGCTGGAATTACGCCTCTACCTTGCTCTCAGTGCAACAAGACGGTAAAGTTTGGGCCAATGTTGGCTTATGCTCGTGAACAGTTGGGGATTGACAAAATTGCCACTGGGCATTATGCACGGATTACTTATGATCAGGAAAGCGATCGCTATCAATTGCGTCGGGCTGTGGACTTAACTAAAGACCAGTCTTACTTTTTGTATGATTTGACTCAAGACTTGTTAGCAGGGTCGCTATTTCCTTTGGGAGAACTGAAGAAAACCGAAACTCGCAGACTGGCCACAGAGTACAAACTCAAGACTGCTGACAAGCCAGAAAGTCAAGATTTGTGTTTAGTGGAATCTCACGGTTCGATGCGGACGTTCCTAGATAAGTATATTTCCCAAACTACTGGTGATATTGTTGACTCAAACGGTAAGGTTTTAGGGCAACATCAAGGCATTCATCATTACACGATTGGACAACGTAAGGGACTGGGAATCGCAGCCGCTGAACCATTGTATGTCATCGGTTTGGATGCAGGACGCAATCGAGTAATTGTAGGCGATCGCACTAGCGCGACTAATCCAGAATGTACCGTTTGTCGAGTAAACTGGGTATCAATTGCTACACCAACTACTCCGATTCGGGCATCAGTACAGGTTCGTTATCGTTCCCCTGCAGCACCTGCAAATGTAATTCCTTTGGAAGATAATCGCCTTAAGATAGTCTTCGATGAGCCACAGTTCAGCATCACCCCAGGACAGGCCGCTGTTTTCTACGATGGGGATATAGTGCTGGGTGGGGGAATTATTGAACGCCAAGATTAATTTCTCTGTTGCATAAATCCCTCAAACCCCTCCCCAACTCTCCCCTGATGAAAGGGAGAGAGACTGATTTTTCTGGCTTCCCCTGATTAAAACCCATCCCCAACCCTCCACCTGATGAAAGGGAGAGAGACTAATTTTTCTGGCTTCCCCCCTTAATAAGGGGGGATTGAGGGGGGTCAAATTTTGAATGAAACTAAGAGGTCTAATGAGTAAAGACTGGTTCGCGTGGCACGATAACTACAGAACTAGGCCAAGAATGAGACAGCGTTTGCAAATCGTCCGCGAATATCTTGTAACCTGTCTCAACGCTTGTCCAGCAGGAAAAATCCAAGTAGTTAGCGTCTGTGCTGGTGACAGCAGAGATTTGACGGGAACGCTATATGACCATCCTCGCACTGCTGACGTGCAAGCAAGACTTGTGGAGTTAGATGAGAGACTGGTGGAATGCGGACGAACAGCAGCAGAATCTGCTGGACTGGGAGAGCAACTTGAGTTTATTCAGGGTGATGCGACGATATCTTCTGTTTATGAAGGTGCTGTGCCTGCGGATATTGTCCTGCTTTGTGGTGTGATTGGCAATATACCCGAAGAGGAATTACCGCGCTTGATGGAAAGTCTGGCTTACTTGTGTAAACCAGAAGCATTTGTGATCTGGACTCGTGACCTTTTTGAGGATGGCGAAAATCGCCTTGCATTAGTTCGAGAATTGCTGCAAAAATCAGGATTTGAGGAAGTAAATTTTAGGATGACTCTCACTGGAAATATGGGAGTGGGAACTCATCGCTATCTCGGTCAAACATTACCTCTACCCAAGGATAAAGAATTATTTGTGTTTTCCAGTCCGTTGGATACACAAGATGCTTGGCCACTACATTAGGAAGTTGATACTCTCCACCCATAGAATGTGGGGGATTCTTGTTTTAAAAGCTCTGATCTAGACTAGACATCTTGCATAAATCCTAGATTTGAGATTAGGAACCGCAGATAAACGCAGATAAACGCAGATAAATACGGATAAATGCACCCTAAGCAGCAAGTAATTGAGTGATTTCAAAGGATGATTTTGACTTTTGCAATCTTGTCTACTGTTTATTTTTTGTCATTTGTCGAAACTTAATCAAGAGACTTAAACAGCGATCGATCTTCCCTTATTTACCAGAGAAAATGCAGTAGTAGCGAAGCTCGGCTAAGATGTTGTTTGCTCATAAATCAAGAAACGATGACAGCAGCGGTAAAAGTTCAGCCTCAAGGCTTCAGCGTACAATATCCTAAAACACAATGGCGCGTATTCTTCGTGGAAGATACGACGGGTAAATTCCAATTTCGTTTAGCTAGTTCAGATTTCAAATTTGAACCTCGTGACCGCTACCGCTATCCGACACACGACGACGCGAGACGCGCTGCTTTTTCCTTCCTGGAACTAATGAAACGCTTGGAACGTTCCCCAATGAAATTCAACGTTTTGAGTGAAATCGGTATCCTGAAATTTCCTCAAGAAACTTATCGTTCCTACGAACTTTGGCTGTTGATTGATCGTACACGCTACACTTGGGAAATTCTCGCAGACGATGGTTTGTGTATACGGTCACAACGTTGGTACAAACGACATGATGCGGCACTTTCCAAAGCTAAAGCACATATTGACCGCCAACAAGCGCTTTCTCAAATCAAGGACATTGTAGGTTGGGTTTGATAGTTACGATAGCTTTCTATTTCCCCTACAACTTAGCATTGTTCTGATTTCTTATCTAGCTTAAATCTCCCGGATCAGTCCCCACTCGCTGGGAAAAGCAATTAAGTGGAAACTAATTGAGTGAAGACTTATTTATTATGTCTAGACTACTAGCTTGTTTGACCTTGCTTCTGGGTTCTGTAAGTGTACCTTTGATGACAACGGTAATCGCTCAAGCATCCACAGTTGGGACAATTAAGGATGCTAGTGTAGTTTCAGTACTAGCTCAATACCACGCCAAACCAAACGATCAAATGATTATTGGTGTGATTGGAAATACTGGTTTAAAAGGGAATATTGCTCCAGCTCGTTTTGCTAATAACCCTAAAGCTAAGATTCGTTATTACTTCACAGAAAACTCTACTGTTGAAGTATTGGGCCAACCATCTAAGGGATATGTGCGTGTAAGGTTCTGGGTCAATTACAATCCTAAAGCTAGCGCTGGTGCAGAAGCTCTATTCCGTCAAGAAATGTTGTGGGTTCACCAATCTAATTTCAAAGGAATGAGCTGGAATCGTTAACTTAAATAACCCCTACTATAGATACCCGATTTCTCGAAGAAGTCGGGTATCTGGGTATTGATATTATTTCGTCGCCACCACAGCAATATTCCAAGCCATACGCTTCATTAAAGGAAGTTGTTTCAAAAAGCTATCTAACTTCTCTAACCGTCGATACGTCGGCTTCAATCTTTCCTGTTCTAGGATAATTTTCTTCCAGTAGCGTTCTTTATTTGGGTTTACTTTTTCAATCAAATAAAAGCGTAAGAAAATCCAAAGTGTTGCTATCCAAAATGTATCGTAAGCGGTTTCTGAAAAAGTAGATTTGATGTAATTGACAATATTAATATCCAGAGGCGTTTCATCTTCTGTCCGCACTTCAGTGGCCATGCGTCGATAAACATTAATCACTGGATTGTGTTTCAAAGGGTCCCAGAAACAAGCTTTTCCACCTGGCTTGAGAACTCGATGCATTTCACTCAAAGCCATTTTTGGGTCAGGGATATGATGCAATAAATTTGAGGCATAGATGATATCAAATGTGTTATCTGGAAAATCTATAGCCATCGCATTGATAGTACGTCCTTCAATTTCAACGCCATTAGCTGCTGCTAATTGAAGCGCTACTTCCACCATTCCAGGGGAATAGTCAGACGCGATACAACGAGCTCCTTTTTTGGCAAAATACACGCTATTTTCACCAGCACCACACCCCAAATCCAGCAGCAACTTACCTTGAATATCGCCCATATGTTTGAGGATAAAGCGATTTTCTGGAGCAGTGCAAGCTTCAAAATAATCTGCTACATAAATACCATCGACATCAATCGCTGCAGCCCAAGCATCATGAAATTGTCGTTCTCTTTTGAGGGTTTCGTCTAACATTTCTTTGTTGTTGGTTGTTGGTTGTTTGTTGTACAGCCCTACAGGCATGAAAACGGTTGTTTGTTGTTTGTCATTTGTCATTGGTTAAAAACAAAGGACGAAGGACGAAGGACGAAGAACGAAGAACTTATTACCCATTACCTATTACCTATTACCTATTACCCAGATACTTCCAAAGAATTAATTTCTATCTTACAAGAATTAACTAAATTGTCTTCATCGTAGCTCAAAACATCAAGCAAAAGATAAGCTGATTTTTTAGTAGGCATTGCTAACTCAAATTTAGCAGAACCTTGAGGAAAATATTGGTCTTCCGTAGAAGTAACAACCTTTCCTTCCTGATTCAGTGTCGCCAATCTAAGAGATAAACTAATACATGGTTTTTGCAGAGAAGTTACTTTACCAGTCACCTCAGTTTTTTGCGGAAGCGTTCCCATATACAAGAAAGATGTTCCTTGTTCCTGAATCGGTTCTGGAGCTGGTAAAAGTCCTGGTTGCTGAAGTTTGCGGAATCGATTGGCTAACAACATCGCTTCTTTATCGCTCTTTTGGGCTACTAGCTGATACGTGCTGTCTGTATTTTCACTAACAGAAGAATTCCCCGATGTTAAAACCAACCAATCTGATTGTCCACCAGGTTTTTTAGGAATTTCCTTTTGTATAGCATGGAGTGTCTTGACCGCCGTTTTTATAGAAGTTGGACGAATTCGCTGATAAATACTGACAATAGTGTTTCCTTCCAGGGTGAACTTGACGGGTAAACGCTTAAAATCTTTGGCAATTTCCCAATTTTTAGTAAAAGCATCTAACACTACTTGAACAACCTTATGCTCTTTATTTGGAAGCCATTCTCCAACAGCAGGAACCTGAACAGGAACACCCGGATATTCAGAGAGATGGTTGGGGACAACTACGTACTCTGCTTGTAACAATGGTTCAAGTGGGTAAAAATCACGAGAGTTAACTTGAGGCGCCACCAAAACATTGAGAACTTGGCTATTTTTGCCATGTACCAAGAACTCAACACCTCTCACTAAACCTCCATCTAATTGCAGACGCTGACTACCAGCTACAAATATAGCTTCGTCGTGAGCAGCAATTTTACGCAAGTAATCTACCAGCTTAATTACTTCATCGTAATCTTGACGTACTAAGGGCGGATTGCTGATAGCAAACAAGGGATAGAATAGACCACTCATTTTACCAATTGGCGTTAGTCCGATTGCTAAATTTGCTACCAAATAGCAGATGATCGCGCTCAGCATATACTTGCGAACTTTGCCACTTAGCTTAATCCAGGTTGTCCAAATACAGACTATTACTCCAATCGATACTAGAGGTGTAACCTGTAAGGAATAGAAAATATTGCCATAACGAAGCCAAATTAGCCAGACAAACAGCGATGAAATACCCGACAAACCAAGAAAACTAATCGCAGGTAAAGAGACAGCACGGGTAAGAATCGCTGCGGAAAATCCAATCGCTACTAAAAGCCAGGTTCCCCAGCCATAAAAGGCGCTGTACAAGTTAAAAATATCGCTAAATGGTAAGCTCCAAGAAACATAGTAAGTTTTGTAATTGACTGTTAGCGCAGCATGGGTAAACTCTGGCGCGATAATCATTAGGGTGGCAAAACTAATGATTGAAATTAGTCCAATTCGTATGCCAAAGCCTAACAAATTACGCCAAGCTTTTTGGGGAATTTTTCGCACTTCGACAACGAAATAAATTAAGGCTTGTAAGCTAAGTCCTCCTAGAAAAGTTAGGCTACCGTAAACAAAAGGACGGCGTAACAAAATAGAGGCGCCAAGGAAAAATCCGATCAAAGGAATTTGCCACCAACGTTTAAGCTTGAGATTTTGTAAGTAAATTAAAGTTGCTAGTGCCAAAAATAATGCACCTCCAGTATCAGGAATTCCCATAAATGTAGGAACCCAACTGATAGGAATAAGTAAGGTCAAGTAAGCTGTTGACCAAAAAACTATGAGCGGATAAGCCTGAATTAGTTGTGTAGCTATTGCTCCCATAACAAGTGCCAAGGGGAGTAAATAAACTAATGCCAAGCTAACTACGTAAACTACCAATGAATCG
Organism: Potamolinea sp.; assembly: GCA_042408245.1. Lineage (GTDB taxonomy): Bacteria > Cyanobacteriota > Cyanobacteriia > Cyanobacteriales > Coleofasciculaceae > Potamolinea. The sequence goes on along the minus strand of JAYFMV010000016.1, from coordinate 31,427 downwards.
CCAAAAAAGAGGATAAATGGCACCAATGGTATCGTATAAAGTCGATTGCGTTCCTCGACAAGAGACTCTTGAATTAGCTTGATTGCTTCAACTGGTGATTCTCGAAAAGTGTTGGCAATTCTGACTGTTGCATAATGCCAATCAATCCACCAATGAAAGTTACGCTCACTGGAAATATATACTGCTGTGATGCTTGCTGTAATTATCGTAAGTAATACAAAAAGCGTTGCATTAATTAAAAACTTCAGGGGAACTTCTTCCTGCCATTGGGAACGTGGCATAATCAATAATAAGCTAATTAGATTTTAGGTTTAAGATACCCCCTAATTCCGGGGAGTAGGAGAAAGCGAATTTTAGGTTTATACCCAATCCAGTTTATATACCCCCTTGTTTTATAGCCCGCGAAGGCGGGCTTTGTTTTTGTAGCCCCAGGCTTTCAGCCTGTGGGGTAAAATGGGGCTTGATACCGGTATGCTTTCAAGATTTGGGATGATCTTGAGGCAAGGATTGGTAACTTAGCAAAAGATAGGGCCGCGTTAGCAACCCTATCTGCTTTTATTCAATCCAAAATGGCACAGTCAGGATTATTCCTGTGCACCCTGAACTACTGCTGCTTCCTCTTTGATTCCAGATTCAGCAGATCGCATTCCTACCTTCTGCAACGTTCCAGAAAGGCGATTCAGGGCGTTTACATAAGCCTGAGCGGAGGCGACGATAATATCAGTGTTGGCTGCACGACCGGAATATACTCGGTCGTTGTGACGCAAGCGGATAGTTACTTCCCCGATCGCGTCAATTCCAGCAGTTACCGACTGTACAGAAAACTCAATCAATTGGTTTGGTACGTTTACCACACGGTTAATTGCTTTATAAACAGCATCCACGGGGCCTGTACCAATCGCAGCGTCACTTAGTTCCTCACCTTGAGGTGTTCTCAAGGTAACAGTAGCTGTGGGACGAGAGCGATCGCCACAGGAAACCTGTACCAATTCTAAGCGGAACAGTTCTGGAGTGTGTTGCATTTCGTCATTGGCGATCGCCTCCAAATCCCAATCGCTAATTTCTTTCTTCTTATCAGCCAAATCTTTGAAGCGCAGAAATGCTTTATTTAAATCAGTTTCTGTCAAGTCAAAGCCCAATTCTTTGAGACGACTACGGAAGGCATTACGACCGGAATGTTTGCCTATTACAATCTGATTGTCTGTTAAACCAATGGACTCAGCATCCATGATTTCATAAGTAAGTTTATTCTTCAGAATGCCATCCTGATGAATCCCTGACTCATGAGCAAAAGCATTTGCGCCTACAATTGCTTTATTCGGTTGTACCAGCATTCCCGTCAAGTTAGAAACTAAGCGAGAAGTTTTATAAATCTGGCGTGTGTCAATATTTGTCAATGGCGCTTCTGATGCTTCTGGTCGTCCCAAATAAGTATTGAAATACTGTCGTCGCACGTGTAGCGCCATTACCACTTCTTCGAGAGCGGTATTTCCAGCTCGTTCACCAATACCATTGATAGCGCATTCTAACTGTCTTGCGCCATTCTTGACGGCTTCCAGGAAGTTAGCAACTGCCAAGCCAATATCATTGTGACCGTGAACGGAAATAATCGCTTGGTCAATGTTGGGGACATTTTCTTTAATACCGCGAATCAGTGCCCCAAATTCGCTAGGGGTTGTGTAACCTACGGTGTCAGGAATATTGATGGTTGTCGCACCTGCAGCGATCGCTGCTTCTAACACTTGGTAGAGGTATTCTGGATCAGTGCGAGTGGCGTCCATCGTTGAGAATTCCACATCGTCCATGAAGGATTTTGCATAAGCAACCATTTCCTGGGCGATTTGCAACACTTCTGCTTTAGATTTCCGAAGTTGATACTCTAGATGGATGTCAGAAGTTGAGATAAATGTATGAATGCGAGCATGAGCTGCTGGTTTCAGTGCTTCAGCGGCTGCTTGAATATCGGCTTTGATCGCTCTTGCCAAACTACAGATTACTGGGCCATCTTCTGTACCTACTGTCTTAGCAACCTTCTGAACCGCTTCAAAATCTCCAGGACTAGCAAAAGCAAAACCGGCCTCAATGATATCCACGCCAAGACGAGCTAACTGTTTGGCGATTATCAGTTTTTCTTCGACATTCATGGTTGCTCCGGGGCACTGTTCGCCATCCCGGAGAGTAGTATCAAATATGATAATGTTGTCTGTTCGCTGTTGCTTGTTCATAGTTTGATTTGAGAGAGTTGATTGTCCGAAATCTCTATAAAGTGCAGGATATTTTTTGCTCTAGTTAAATTTAATAATCTGTTTTCTCAATTTGTTCGCGCATATCATTTAAGTCTATGTAACGATCTGTAGCATTTCTTAGTTCTCTAGCTATCATACCTTCTGTTGATACCACTGTAATATGCGTATTCTTTGAGCGTAGTAATTCTATCGCACGTTCAAAGTCCCCATCACCGCTAAAAAGTATTACCTTGTCATACTGATCCACTGTATTAAACATATCTACAACAATTTCTATATCTAAATTTGCTTTTTGAGAATATCTTCCAGAATTATCGTCATAATACTCTTTGAGAATTTTTGTTCTAACTGTATAACCCAGACTGATTAAGGCATCTCGAAAACCTCGCTGATCTTGGGGATCTTTTAATCCGGTGTACCAAAATGCATTGACAAGCATTGTATGTGGTTCACCTTTAAAGTACTCTAAAACCTTGCGGGGATCAAAAAACCAACCGTTTTTTTGTTGAGCGTAAAACATATTGTTTCCGTCTACAAAAATTGAAAGACGGTTCATTGAACATGGCATAAAAACTAAGACCTAATATTTCTAGAGAATTTAATTGAACTTCTTATTTTAGCAATCTTTATGTAATAATTTGCTGATAGTTATTTTTTAAGAATGATTCATTAGCGTTTCTCCTCCTAACTTATTGTCTCAAAACCTTCACATAAATCAAACTTAAGCAATGATAGCGCAACCCCATAACACTGCTTGAAAGCTTTGCTTAAGATAGGTACGCTCTTGCCCATGAGTAATTTTGAGCAGAGCGACCACGAACTGCGGGAAATGTTCTGTATCAACTTTACATTCAAATTTGTAGTTCTGGCTTAACTCTTACTACAGGTAAGAACACCAGTCACTCCACCCCCCAGCATAAAGCTTAGCTCCCTCAATCCCAGCTACTTCTAAGGAGAGAAGATTGACGCAAGCGGTGACGCCAGAACCACAATAAACTATGATTTCCTGACTTGACTGGACATCGGCCCAGCGCTCACGAAGCTCCGAAAGGGAACGCAAATAGCCTTGATTGTCAGTGACATCTTGCCAAGGATAATTGACAGCACCAGGAATGCAATCTGCGATCGGGTCAATTGGCTCTCGTTTACCTAAATAGCGATCGCGCTCCCGTGAATCCACTAAGACTATACCAGGGTCATCTTTACGAGCTTTCACTGTATCGATATTTACTACCCAGTCAGGGTTAAAATGCGCTGCAAAGCTTCCTGGCTGAGGTATTGTAGAGGCGTCTGTAAGTGGATATCCTGCTGATTCCCAAGCCGTCCAACCGCCATTCAGCAGTTTTACATTATCGTGTCCCATGTAGCGTAGCAGCCACCAGAGACGTGCCCCAAAGGCAAAGCGGGAATTGTCGTAAGCAACAACTAGGGTTTCCTGGAAATTAATCCCAATTGCTGCGAATTTTTTGGCTAATTCTGTGGTATTAGGTAAGGGATGACGTCCGCCATGACGCTCCACTGGAGAAGAAAGGTCTTTATTTAAATCTAGATAGTGAGCGCCAGGAATATGACTAATTTGATATTGCTGATATCCTTGTTCTGGCTCAGTCAGAGCAAAGCGACAATCCACAATTACAACTTGCGGATCATCAAGGTGTTCGCTCAGATACTGGGCAGAAACAACAAAAGGGGTTTGGGTCATCCTTATATTTATTCATAACTATATAATAGGTAGCTACCTACTTCAGGTAGCTTGACCTAAACCACAATCTAGCAAATAAAGTTAGAACTTTGAAGAATAGGTGTGAAAGTGTCAATAAGCGACATCAGCAACAAGCAAAATCATCCCTTCACGAGCTAGTAAATCATTGAGGAAGCGTCACCCTCACTTGCTTTTCTATTTGGCCTAACAAGTCAGCGTAATATAGTCCATACGCTCGAAGTCATTACGCTCAATACCTTCCCAGCTTATGGTAAATTTTTGACCTGCTTTCAAATCGTCTACCCATTTAAAAGCGGGAACATAAGCATTTTGCTCTAGCAAAAAATCGTCAGTGAATCGATAGCCATCCCCGATTTCATGAACTTCTTTTTGACTCAGTTGGGAGCGAAACTCACACATTCCTATAAATTCATTTTCATCCTCATCCTCATACTCATCCTCATACTCATACTCATACTTATACTCATACTCATACTCATACTCTTCAATTCCAAACACTTCTGGTGGTTCCTTGTAAAATTTCTCAAGCAATTCGCCACAGTTGAAAAAATGGTATCCAATATAGCCACCCGTATCACTGATCAAATAGTAAATTGCTTTGGCACAAAGCAAACCCGAAAGTGACTGTGCATACTCATCTTTAAGAAGAATTCGATGTGGGAAAAAACCGCTTGACTGTATTATAGTCCAGGGGTGTCTCCGGAACTGAAAAATAAGCAAGCTGCTTTGGTCTACAAGCTCAATTGAGCGTTGGTAAACATTACGCTCCCAACTATTTACCTGTCGCATTTGGCTTAAAGCTTGTCCTACCTGCTCAATAGGTGCTTGAACGAGAATTAACTCATCGTTTAAATCCAGGTGTTCAATACCACGACGCTCCTCTATGGGAACGTTTGGATTTTGTAGTTGTTTTAGGTAAAATCCTTCCATATAAGCATTGACAAAAAACATTTTTGAATTGGACAAAAAAGGGATTACTGACTAAAACACATACGCTAATTTAAAAATGAAGCACATCCTTTGTTTGCGGATCAGGAACTATCAATAATTTTCTGCATTTTTTGAAGATTTAGTAATCGTAAATATACATAAGTCTTTATAAATTGAAGCTAAAGCAAGGAGTAGGAACATACACCAATGCTTGAAATATAAGAACAGTAAATCTACTTAAAATTATTTTTATCCCGACTAAAACTAGCAGAAAAAGTTAAAACTTTGAACAGTTAAAAACCCCACCTAAATCGCGAGGGGCTATCGATAAGAACACGAGCGAGGAGTAGGGGAATAGCGGGTAGTGCAAGAGGTTAAGCCCCGCAGAACTGCCCATCAATTCCCATTAATTGTTATAATTTAAGGCATGAAACAAGTACTGACAGTAGTTGTAAAGCTTTAAGTGCAAGTGTTAATAGGCAACATCACAAACAGACAAAATCATCCCCTCGCGAGCCAGTAAATCATTCGGGAAGGCTAACTGAACTTGCTTTTCCATTTTGTCGAGCAAGTCATCATCATAATCAGGGTTATAGCGAGACATGACCATGCGCTTGACACCAGCGGCTTTTGCTGTTATCAAACCAGTTTGCCAGAGGTCATCTTGCCAAAACCGCGCCTTAGATTTAAGGATATCCTCAATTGAAATCGCCGCAGGAGCATCCAAAATTAGCAAATCTGCACCAGAAGCTAAGTCCAGTAGATTTGGATCGAGATTACCGGGATAGTGTGCACGAGCAGTCGCGTACACCGCTGAGAGCCCACCCCAGGTGACTCGATAACCCATTGAGCGGTAGGAGTAATTGAGAAGAACTGGCTCAACTGTTACGTCATCCAGTAATATTTTATTGCCAGAAGTTAGTTCGTAAAACTTCAGTTCTGACTGCATTACTTTCAGGGGAACTGGAAAATTTGGAGCGACCATCTGACGGTCAAGACGCTGTTCCATAGAAGCACCATTTGACGCCTCATATCCATAGATATGAAAACGATTTCCTGGAATGAAAGCAGGTGTAAAAAAAGGAAAGCCTTGAATGCTGTCCCAGTGGCAATTGGTAAAGAAAATGTGGGCTTCTACAGGCAATTGTGAGAGCAAATTAGTGCCCAGCACCCGCAGACCGCTACCGCAATCAAAAATAAGACGTTTCTTGCCAACACGCATTTCTACACAGGAGGTATTACCGCCATAGCGAATTGTGTCTTTTCCCGGAGAGGAAATTTGGCCTCGAACGCCCCAAAACTGTACTACAAAATCGGCGCAAGAGCCAGTTACCATATTGGATCTGGCATTAGATGTAAGTGAGTTTGGTGCCGCTGGCTCAGAATCTGGCATCTTTCAATTAAGTGACGCTTGATTAGCAACGCTTCGCACCTGCCGATTTCCACGCTTATTATACTCAGAGCTGATTGCTAGTAGTGAGTAGGTAACTGTGGTTTGATATCTATAAGGGCGGAGGTTGCGTATCTCAAAGAAATTACGTAGGGCGAGCAAGTACAAAAAAATACTATTATTTCGCACTTGCCCTGATTTAATTTTCGCTGCACCCGTGTCCTGGTCAGGAATTTTTTTCAAGTCTGTTAAATTGTAGCGTTCTTGACGCTACGGACTTGTGAGTTCTATCACAGAAAATCCACGGGGTCGAAAGGCCCTACTATGCTGGCTTTTCGCTTAACCTTTACCGCCTAGGGTAATGTTATTAATTTGCGTACCTACACTTAACCCTAGTTTCAAGTTATTATTTGCTAGCTGCTTTGATGCACTTTTCTACCAATGGTAGTACTTGATCAACATTTTTCCAGCCTAGAATTTCCGTGACTTTTTTTTCCAAATTTTTGTAAGTCTTGAAAAATTCTTCAATTTCGTCCAAGCGATGCTTGGCGATGTCATCAAGAGATTTCACATTAGCATAGCGCGGGTCTTTGTCGGGAACGCAAAGAATTTTTTCGTCGCGATCGCCTCCATCAATCATCTCTAGCATTCCAATCGGTCTTGCAGCAATGACGCACCCCGGAAAAGTCGGCTGATCCATCAATACCATACCATCAAGCGGATCTCCATCATCCGCCAGGGTGTTAGGCACAAAGCCGTAATCGTAAGGATACTGAACGGAAGAATAAAGCACCCGGTCAAGTGCAAAGGCTTCCAGGTCTTTGTCAAATTCGTACTTATTTTTGCTACCTGCTGGAATTTCAATTAAAACGTTGATTAGACCAGACTTAGGTTGAGCAGGAATGCGTGATAAATCCATGAAAGATTTTTTTGTGCTACACAACAAATTAGAGGTGCTTTTTCGCTCGACACCAAGTTAAATATGCCGACTACACATCATGTGAATAGCGACAATAATTTAACCCAGCGTCCTGGCTATTTCAAGAGCAGCGGACGAGTGTCTTAACGTTGCCTCTCGCTGCCAATGGCTAGCCCTAACACCTTTATAGTTTACAAAGAGTCATTGGGCAAGAAGCAAGAGCCGTAAGCGAGTCTCTTGTCTCTCACCTCACAATGGCTTAAAGCCGCTTTCTATTTCTCACCTATCACTTTTGGGATCTGGTAAGCGGGTAGTTGGTTTCTTGCCAAACACCCATGCTGCTTGAAGAGTAGTTAGCGATCACGAAAAGAGGTAAGGTCAGGGTCAACAAAGCTATTACTGTGCCCATAAATTCTGCCCACCTATAGGAGTGGAGGTCAGAAGATTTTGTTGTCGGGCCACTGGATTCCATAAATTAGTTGTCAGTTAGAACTCGTTCAGTAGAGACTTCACAGAATGTATTAAGCTCTGAAGTCTCTACTGCTTATTTTAACGATTTCTTCCTAACAAATTGTTTTTTAGCCAACAATCTCAAGATTTTTCTCAGGTAAAAAAATGATATCATAGACTGTAAGCTGGTGACTTCTACCCTTTTCTGGCTAAGGGTTCGCGCTTTCTTTGAGGATAGTGACCCTTGCTGAAAAATGAACAATCAACAAGAAACAACATAAAAAACCGCCTCTGCTAATAGGGCGGTTGGCTAAAAAAAATGGAGGGAGTTATCAGCCTACCTTGTCGTTTTTAGAGCAAGTTGTATCACCCCTTACCTAATCCCAATTTCTGTCATCTATCTTTGGGAATAAGTTTTCATGGGTTCTTTGATAAACCGGATATAGAAATGCTTAAAGGTAGATTTGATCACGCGAGGCATCCCAAAGTCAATGGGTATTAATGCTTCTGGTAATTTCCAATCAGTCACTTGCAGTTCTAGGGGGCTCAAGTGAGGAAAATGAATATCCCCTAGTTCTGGACAAATCCCCAATCGTTGCGATGCAGCCACTGTGGGAACAAGTGCTGGGTCAACATTAAGCATATCTACAATTGAGCGATCTAGGGCAAAAACATCTGCAGAAGCCCCAAGGACATTCAACTGTCGCGGTTCTCCCCCACTCGGACCATTACCTTCGTGGCCGATGATACCATCCACAATCGTCAAGTCTGGATTAATCGCCCGTGCGGTTTCCACCAACATTTCCCCAAAGCGCTTTTCATCCTTACCCGCTTCCATGTGCCACCAAGCTTTCATTTTTCCTGGTACACAACCGAATAAGTTCTTAACACCCATTGTCAGCGTCAACTGCATATGAGATTTTACCTTCGGGAGGTTAATCACCACATCAGCTTCCATCGCTTCTTTGGACAAACGCAGATGGTTGAAAGCCTTGCTTTGAGTTTCGTAGCGCTGACCGTGGAATTCTACAATTGGTATGTTGAGCTCTTCCATCAATGGTAGATAGCCATTTGCCTCAGCAACACCCCTAGCACTACCAAAAGCAGGACTATCTCCAAAAAAAGGTTTACCACCTGCTTCAATCACCAATTGGGCTACGCAGTAAACGATTTCAGGACGAGTGATGCATTCCTTGCCGACACGCCCTGCAGTGAGTAGATTAGGTTTAAGCAGGACGCGATCTCCCTTTTTCACAAAAGCACCCATTCCTCCCAATGGTTCCAGTAAGGTTAAGAGGGATGCTTTCAGGATTTGTCGGTCATAGGAATCCGCACGAATCAAACTAACACTAGACATGATTTGATATTGTGAATTTTTGTTAATTTTACTGCTTGGCTCCATAATTCAGTGCTGTCACCAACTGAACATCAGGGAATACGCCTTTTCCTTCAATTTCAGGAAGGGGAGGTTTAACTTCTACCTTAATCACCTGGGTGGTACAAATGAAAACCGTTTTATCAAACAAATGCATGATTAACCAAGGTTGGTTGAAAAAATCTTGCAATTGCTGCTGGAATGCTTCAGGAGCGATCGGGATATCAAAAGTTTCACGAGTACCATTGACATAGTGAAACGTGACTTGTGTAAAGCTATCCATATTTGGCATTTCTTAAATTCTCCTTTTAAGAAGTTATCGTAAAGCCCGACGAGCAGGAAAACCGCTAACCTATGGGCAAACCACAAACGAGAGCCTCAACAACTCAATATTTTCCAATATTTTTAGGGCTTGTTGCAACTGCAAAAAGTTCAAATAGAGGCTGGATGGTATATAAAGATTAGCTTGTTCAGCTTTTCAAGAGATACCATTTGCCGAAAATTACTGACACAATTAGATGTAATTGAATTGAATTGGTTGCTGCCCACAGTTGAGCTAAGCCTACATCTGTCACAGCTTTCATATTTTCAACTCAAGAGAGTTTGTGCGTCTCTTTATTTTTAGTGGAAGGGAGATTTTCAGCGCTCTGCTCAAAATCCCACTTATTTCAACACAGTAAACAACAGCAAACACAAGATCGGGAATAAAGTCAAACAATGACGGATAAACTGAGGAAACGTCAATCTAATTCTAGAAACTCGACGAAACTTTTCAAGCTAGTTGTATTAATAGTGCTTGCAATTGGTATCGTATTCTTGCTTGCTTCGGCACCTGCTTTAGCACAGCAATCTCCCGATGTTGACGGATTCCAACCAAGAGAAATGTTGCTACGTGCTTTGCGTTGGATAAAAAGTCTTGGCCCAATCGGAGGGTTAGCATTTATTGGACTTTATATCATCACGACAGTAGCCTTTTTACCAGGTTCAATTGTCACCCTAGGTGCGGGCGTTGTCTTTGGCTTATTTTTTGGCACAATCTTGGTTTTCATTGGTTCTACACTAGGAGCAACTGCTGCGTTCCTGATTGGGCGTTATTTAGCAAGGGGATGGGTTTACAAAATAATTGCCAGTAACGAAAACTTTCAGGCAATTGACACAGCAGTTGGGAAAGAAGGACTCAAAATTGTAATTTTGACTCGACTTTCTCCGATCTTTCCTTTTAATGTATTGAACTACGCTTTTGGAGTCACCAGTGTTTCCCTGAAAGACTATTTTATCGGTTCAGTAGGTATGCTTCCAGGCACAATGATGTATGTTTACATTGGTTCGTTGGCTGGGAGTTGTGCACTGATTGGAACCAAAGATCAACCTAGCGATTCCCTTGTCGAGTGGATAATGCGCATTATGGGTTTTGTCGCCACAGTTGCTGTGACGGTTCATGTTACCCGTATTGCTAGGAAAGCCTTAGAAAGGAGAAGGTAAACAAGAGTAATAGGTAATAGGTTATTTGTTATTTGTTGTTTGTTGTTTGTTGTTTGTTGTTTGTTGTTTGTGTAGGGGCGTAGCATTTGCGCCTAAATCTTTGCTATAACCGACAATTTAACAACGCAAATGCTACGCCCTTCCTGCCAATTACCAATTACCGTTTTCCTGCCCGTAGGGCTGTATTACCAATTACCAATTACCAATTACCAATTTTAGTATTAGCTATGTCAAATTCAGGATTCACAAAAGTTTCCGTATCGCCGATGGATGAATATAACCAAACCTTGGTTAACTACGTTCATCCAAATGATTGGGTTAATCCTCAACCTGCTAATTGTTATGATTTAGTCGTGATTGGCGCAGGTACTGCAGGATTAGTAGTCGCAGCCGGTGCAGCAGGTTTAGGCTTAGGTTTGAAGGTAGCTTTAATTGAAAAACATCTCATGGGTGGAGATTGTTTAAATTACGGTTGTGTGCCTTCAAAATGTATTATTCGTTCTTCTCGCGTTGTCGCCGAAATGCGAGAAGCCAGAAATTTTGGCATTCATGTTCCAGAACAAATTGAAGTGAATTTTCCCGCAGTAATGCAGCGAATGCGGAAGATAAGATCTGGGATTAGTCATCACGATTCTGCTGCACGTTTTCAGAATCTTGGGGTTGATGTTTTCTTAGGAACTGCTAGTTTTTCGAGAGAAAATACAATTGTAGTTGGCTACAATATTATCCGGTTTAAGAAAGCAGTAATTGCTAGTGGTGCACGAGCGGTAATACCAGAAATTGAAGGAATTGCCGAAGCGGGATATCTTACTAACGAAGCAGTATTTTCACTGACAGAAAAACCACGACGTTTAGCAGCAATTGGTGGTGGGCCGATTAATTGCGAATTAGCCCAAGCGTTCCAGCGTTTAGGTTGTGAAGTCGTACTTTTTCATAACAGCGATCATATTTTAAATAAAGAGGATACTGACGCGGCGGAAATTGTGCAAAATGTCTTGAAGCGCGAAGGAATCAAATTGATTCTTGGTAGTCAGGTAAAGCGGGTAGTTAAGACTGCTGAAGGTAAGACGATCTACTTTACTCGGAATAATCAGGAAGAGTCGATTACAGTTGATGAAATCTTGCTTGGTGTGGGACGTAAGCCGAATGTTGAAGGTTTGAATTTAGATTTAGTTGGTGTGGAATATGACCTGAAAAAAGGTGTGAAGGTAAATGATTATCTCCAGACTACAAATCCTAAGATTTATGCGGCTGGAGATATCTGTATGAACTGGAAATTTACTCATGCTGCTGATGCTGCAGCGAGAATTGTAATTAAGAATACCTTGTTTTCACCTTTTGGTTTAGGACGCTCTAAAGTTAGTAGTTTAGTGATGCCTTGGGTGACATATACTGACCCTGAGATTGCTCATGTGGGGATGTATGAACAGGAAGCTAGGGAAAAGGGAATTGAGGTTAGTACGATAAAGATTCCTTTAAGTAGTGTAGATCGGGCGATCGCCGATAGTGAAGAGGAAGGATTTGTCAAAATTGTCCACAGGAAAAATTCCGATGAAATTTTGGGTGCGACAATAGTTGCTCGTCATGCTGGTGAGATGATTAGTGAAGTGACAACGGCTATTGTTGGAAAGTTAGGTTTGAGTAAGTTAAGTAGTGTGATTCATCCTTATCCGACTCAAGCTGAAGGTATTAAGAAAGCAGCGGATGCTTATCGTCGGACGTTGTTGACTCCGAATAGTAAAAAATTGTTGGGATTGCTTACTAAGTTATCGTAGGAGTGATTAAATTAACGAGTTGTTTACGTTCTAATTTCTTGAATAATGGTTGAGATTTCTTCTTCTGACTGGATGTGTCTTGCTAGAACTTGAGCGGTTGTTTCCAGGACGGCGATCTATCAAGGGCGATCACACTCTAACTCAAAACCCACCCAAAACTCTGCTGGGTGAGGGCGGGTTTTGTACAAAAATTATCGGTTCTTGTCAAAAGTTATTGGCTAAACCCGCCCCTACAAATTACCTTGCTCAGATTTTCTTAGTGAAGACTTTAAAATAATTTTTAATGCGTCATTAGTCTGCTAAACTTCAAGAAAAGATCGCAGAGAAAGTTCTGCATGGAATTTGAGTGGAACCAAAACAAAGCAGAGCTAAACCTTGAGAAACATTATGTTTCTTTTCAGGAAGCTGCAACCGTATTTAATGACCCACTATCTTTTACCTTCCCTGATCCTGAGCATTCCATCGGAGAAAGTCGCTACGTTATTATTGGCATATCTAGGTTTGGACAACTCTTAGTTGTTGCACATACTGAGCGAGGAGAAAAAGTCCGAATTATCAGCGCTCGAAAAGCCACCCGACAAGAGAGGAGATTTTATGAAGAAGGAAGTTGAGAACGAAATGGAAGACGAATTACGTCCTGAGTACAACTTCGCTCAAATGCAGGGGGGAGTTAGAGGCAAATATGTTGAGCGATATCGTACAGGGACAAATTTAGTGCTTTTAGATCCCGATGTTGCCCAAGCTTTTCCCAATGATCAAGCGGTGAATGACGCATTGAGATTATTAATCCAGATTGCCCAGCGCCAACAGTCTAACACTGTAGTGCAGCGGACTGAATAGAAAAAGAGCGATGCTGAAGCGGTGCTGTTAATGGTAGATAGCATTTTTATCAGGAGGATGTCAAAACCATGATTCAAACAACAAAAAAACTTACCCTCCAAGAATTTTTGGCGATGCCAGAAACAGACATAAACTATGAATTAATCGAAGGCAAAGCTGTATCTAAAGTGTCTCCAAAAGGATTTCATGCTGCAGTTAAAGCGGCTTTACTAATACTTATTCAAATTTGGTGTCAAGGTAAAGGCCGCATCTACCCTGAATGGGCAATTATTCTCAAACGTAACAGTGAAGATTGGACACCTGTTCCAGATTTAACCTATATTTCCTACAATCGCTTAAGTGCAGATTGGATGCTGGATGAACCTTGCCCAATTCCACCGGAATTAGTAATAGAAATCATCTCACCAGGTCAAAGTTTTGGTGATTTAGCCCAAAAAGCTACAGATTATTTACAAGCAGGTGTATCGCGAGTTTGGGTTGTTGATTCTCACGCTAGAAGCATTACAGTATTTTATCCAGATGCTCCACCCCAAACTTACAGAGGTACAGTAGTTTTGATAGACGAGCTTTTGCTAGGACTTCAACTAACTCCTGGGCAGGTTTTTCAGCAAGCTGGATTACCAGGCTAAAATTTTCTCAGATCACACTCGTTAGTTCTGTCAGACAAAAGTCTGTAGCTTGTTAAACAAAGGCTATCTATGCAGCCTTATATATTACCGTTAATTTGCTGGACATCATAGGATTTAAGAACCTCCACGACCTCCAGATACTCTTTCTAAAAATGTTTTTTTAGATTGCAGACAACGCTGCAAATCGTCAGTTATATCTCGTGGAAATTCATAGTCAGCTTCATAGGAACTTAAGGAATTCAAGTTACCAAAAAGTAAAGTTTTGGGATCTTGTTGAGATATAACTAAATCCGTGAGTCCATTAATTTTGTAAAAGCCAGGATTTTCAGAATCAGGATAAATAGAAGCTGTTGTTGCTCCTCGTGCAGAAAAACCTCGAAAGCATAGCCTATTCCCTTTTTGAGCTATTTGAATGTAAGTAGAACCCACTCTATAAACGCCTACTTGTAATGGCAAAGCAATAGATGGCATTGCTAACCCTAAAGAACACAAAAATAGTCCAATTGTTGTAATTGGCAGAAATCTCAATTTCATAACCTTAGCTTCCTTACTGCTGTTGGTGATTATTCTGGTTGATCTAGTTGTAATCTGCTATTTATTCACACAAAAGAGGAAGAGTGAACGCTTCCGCTATGATGAAAGTTAGCTTGAGAGGCAATAGATACACCTTTGTTGTCTCAATTTAACACATCAAGAAGTTGCCCATAGTACCCATCAAGAAAAAACTAATAAGTAGAAGTACTATAAATACTGTTGATAAAAGTTCCTACTGCACTACTTTTCTCTTCTCACTAATTGTAAAATTTACCTAGGAGTGTGAGTATCTTTAGGACTGCGGTTGGTGCGATCACTTGCTGAAACTTATCCTAATAATTGCAGCATTTCCTCATCGGCTTTCAAAGTTTGCTATAAATTTGTAATTATGGTTACTAAACATCAAATCATTCAGTGGTTACAAACATTTGCAAATGTACTAGAACAAAACAAAGATTATCTAACAGAACTTGATGCAGCAATTGGAGATGCAGACCACGGTATCAACATGAATCGTGGTTTTCAAAAAGTCTTGACTCAGCTACCAAATGTTGTTGAACAAGATATCGGCAACATTCTCAAAACAGTCAGCATGACTCTGATTTCAAGTGTAGGTGGTGCTAGTGGTCCTTTGTATGGGACTCTGTTCCTACGAGCAAGTACTACTGTGATGGGAAAGCAGGAACTGACAGGGGAAGATTTTGCTAGGTTATTCCAAGCTGCAGTTGAAGGAGTTGTACAGCGAGGTAAGGCAAATTTAGGCGATAAAACTATGCTGGATGCTCTCTCTCCTGCTTGTGATGCTTTCAGAGAAGCTGTAGCTGAGGGTAGCAGTATTGTAGAGGCTTTACAACAGGCTGTAGCTGCTGGTGAAGAGGGGATGAAAAATACGATTCCTTTGGTGGCTAAGAAAGGACGCGCTAGTTATTTGGGAGAGCGCAGTGTTGGTCATCAAGACCCTGGTGCTACTTCTTCTTATTTGATGCTGAAAACATTGTTCGAGGTTCTACAAATTGCTGAGTAATAGAAAGTCTGTTGGTATTTGAATAAGATGTTTTTTTAACGCAGAGGTACGCAGAGGTTTACGCAGAGGTACGCAGAGTTTTTTTGAAGGATTCTCATACAATGAGACATGATATTTAACTATTTTAATAGCTGGAGAATTTCATTAGCTGCTCGCTCGCATACTCCTACTTCTCCCAACAATTGCCGCATTTCCTGATAATCTTCCAAGGTTTGTTGACGCCGATCAACATTTAACAGCAGTTCTAATGCTTCTTTGACAATGTTTTCTGAGGTCGCTTTTTCTTGTAGTAACTCCGGTATAATTTCTCGCATTACTACTAAGTTAGGCGGTGACATGAAGGGAATGGAAAATTTTAAGAGACGAGCAATTCCATAAGTAACAGCGCTAACTTTGTATAAAACTACTTGCGGTACATTTAACAACGCTAATTCTAAATTCACGGTACCAGATTTGGCGATCGCTAAATCTGCAGCAGCTAACACTTCATTCGTTTTCCCAGCAACGATTGTGGCATTTAAACCATACTCTTTGAGCGCTGCTTCAATTGCAGGTCGATAAGCTTCCAAAGACAGAGGAATCCAAAATAGTGGAGTTGGGTTTTCCTGACTAGCAGCTAACTTTGACTGAATTTGCTTTGCTGCTTCAAATACTATCGGCATCATATACTTGAGTTCTTGGCGTCTGGAAGCAGGTACAAGAGCGATCGCCATTTGTTGGGGTGCGATTCCTAATGTTTGTCTGGCCTCCTCACGACTGGGACAAGATTGCATTCTGTCCACCAAAGGATGACCAACCCAAGTTACAGACGCTCCCTTTTTTTCAAAGTAACGTGCTTCTTCTGGGAAAATCGCTAATAATTGGTCTGTCATCTCTACAATTGTCTGCGCTGTCTTGCGGGGAACCATTGGCCCTGCAGACCAAACCCACTCTTGAGGAGCGATATAAAAAACAATTGGTACTTCTGGTAGATGACGCCGAATAGAAGTACCAATGCTGAGATTTGGCCCCATGTAGTCAATCAGCACCACCAAGTCTGGAGGGTTTTCTCGGAGGTATTTTTTAGCGCGTCCTTGGATTTGCAAGGTAGGGATTACAAAGGGTAGTGATTCCAAAAGTCCTACAGAACCAATACCAGTGGTATTACTCAAAAGTTTGGCACCAGCTTCTTGCATTCTGTTACCACCTAGGGCAACAATTTCTAACTCTAAACCTTGTGAGTTTGCGCTTTTTTTCAAAGCTTCAATTAGCAGTGCACCTTGCAAATCACCAGAGACTTCTCCAGTGCTAATAAAGATAGTTTTTCGAGTCATTAGTCATTGGTCGTTGGTTATTGGTTGCTAGTTGTTAGTTATTGGTCGTTGGTCGTTGGTTGCTAGTTGTTAGTTATTGGTTGTTAGTTATTGGTTATAGGTTATTGGTTATTGATTATTGCCAAATAACAAACAACTTAGAGTATTGCATCAACTTCGGGATATTTACAACAAACAACAAACGACAAACGACAAACGACAAACGACAAACAACAAACAACTCATTCCTCTCGCTTGCTGCGACTACCAGGAATTACACCTCGTCGTCCTTCCATTTGGGAAAGACGAAAGAAACGACGTAGGTGCTGCAAATGTTCGTTATCTGGAAGTAAATCTAGATGTTCTAAAGCTTCATTGAGAGTGTGGCCAGAACGATAGAGAGTGCGAAACGCTTTTTTAAATTGTCCCATTTGCCCTGCTGTCATTCCAGCACGTTTGAGACCAATCAGATTAAGCGATCGCACTCGTGAGGGATTGCCCTCAACTAACATATAGGGTGGCACATCTCGGTCAATGCGACTCATACCACCCACCATCGCTAGACGGCCGATGTGGACAAATTGATGAATCGCCACCCCTCCACCAATTGTTGCTTTTGACTCAATATGTACATGACCCGCCATTGCTAAGTTGTTGGCAATTACAACTGAGTCTCCGATCACACAATCGTGAGCCACATGTACATAAGCCATCAGCAAATTGTTATTACCAATCACCGTAGCATCACCAGCGCCAGTTGCTCGGTTAATTGTGACATATTCGCGAATTTTGTTATTGTCGCCAATTCTTACCCAGCTTGGGGAACCGTTATATTTGAGGTCTTGGGGTTCTGAGCCAATTACCGCTCCAGTAAAGATTTGATTTTTAGCTCCAATTTCTGTTAGTCCTTCGATCACAGCATGAGCGCCGATGGTTGTTTCTGGACCAATTTTCACATTTTCCCCAATCACCGCATAAGCACCAATCTGAACTGTTGGGTGTATTTGAGCGCGAGAGTTGATAACAGCAGTGGGATGAATTAGTGTTGCCAATTGTTTAGTCCTGAGTCGCAGAGTCCTGAGTAGTTTTCCAGATAGATCAATTCAATTAAACAAGCCAAATTAACAATTAAAAATGACCGGACAATTTTTAATTTTTAATGGTTATTTTTTAAGTGTTTTGTTAGTCTACAAGAGAAAACATTAGTTCGCCTTCGGCGACTCGCTGACTATCAACGACTGCCGTAACGCGCATCTTTCCAAAACGACGCCGCTTGACGGACAACAGTTCCGCTGTCATCACTAATTGGTCTCCTGGAACTACGGGACGACGGAAGCGAACTTTGTCAATTCCAGCAAAGACAAATAATCCTCCCTCCACATCGGGAAGTTGAGTTAAAACGATACCCCCAACTTGAGCCATTGCTTCTACAATCATCACTCCAGGCATTAGAGGGCGTCCAGGAAAATGTCCTTGAAAATGCGGTTCGTTGAAGGTGACGTTCTTGATACCAACGGCTAGCTTTCCGGGGACATACTCAATGATGCGATCAACTAAGGCGAAAGGATAGCGATGGGGTAAGAGTTTCTGAATCTCTTCTACGGTGAGAATGGATTTTGCTGATGACTGGGCTTCTGGGGTCGTAGGGGCTACAACAGCGTTATCTTGGGTGTTAATGTCGGTCAGTGTTGCCATGAGTAATATTTGGTTGGGGTGTTGGGGATGATCGGGAGTGGGGGTCAAGGGTAGGGGCGTTTTGAGAAATGCCCTTACAGTTGCAAGTCGCTTTTGCTAATTGTACGGGTGAGTTTAACCAGATTTTTGCCACGTTTTCCTTTCTTCGTAGCGTGGCGATCGCCATGGCGATCGGTAAATTCGTCACCGCACTCCTGACTGCAAAAGCTAACTGATTTGTTGAGCTAGCTTTTTGGCAAGTTGGATATGCAAATTGTGACTGGCTTTGTAGGCGAGGAAGTGAGCTACAGGAATTTTTCCCAGTAAACTTAAATCCCCTACTAAATCTAAAAGTTTATGACGCGCTGGCTCATTTGAAAATCTTAAGGGAGGATTCAGCCATCCTGATTCGTCGCAAACTAAGGCATTTTCTAAGCTACCGCCTTTGATTAAACCAGCTTGTCGCAGTTGGTCAAGTTGGTGCGCTAAACCAAAAGTACGCGCTGGGGCGATCGCAAGAGCAAAGTTTTCCTGGTCTGGAGCCCAGCTACACCATTGATTCCCAATTGCAGGTAATGTGAAGTCAATCCCGTAGGTAAAGCGGATTGTAGGTGCTGGTAGTGCTGTAACAAAGGCATCCCCTTGATACACCGATATGGGCTCAGTAAGGAGAAAAGGCGACGGGGAGACTGGGTGAGGGGGTGAGGTGATTTCACTCTCAGCGTCTGTTTGTAGGGTGAGGCCTACTTCCTGGATTGCTTCTACCCAATTCTTGGCTGAACCGTCCAGAAGCGGTATTTCTGGGCCATCAATCTCAATTCGAGCATCATCAACACCACTACCAGCTAGTGCGGCTAATAGATGTTCTACCGTCCGCACACGGGCATTTTCATCACTAGAGTCCCGTAGTTCAGTAGAAAGTGTTGTCTCGTGCACTGCGTCCAATTGCGCTGGGATAACAGGTGTCCCAGGTAAATCTACTCGCACAAAAAAACGTCCTTCACCAATTTTGGTAGGCAATACCCGTACTTTTGTCAAGATACCGCTATGCAATCCGACGCCCGAACGTTCAAAAATACCACCCAAGGTGTATTTAGTCATTGGTCATTGGTCAGTGGTTAGTGGTCAGTAGTCAGTAGTTCGTAGTCAGTAGTCATTAGACAAGATTGCAAAAATCGAAATGTGTTTGTAGGGGCTCCCGCATTTGGGTGAGAAATGAGCGGTTAAACCCAAGGTTTTATCTCCAAATGCTACGCCCTTCAAGGATTTTTGCAAGAGGTTTATTAGTTAAATGTAGTTAAAGGACAACTGACAACTGACCACTGACAACTGACCACTGACCAATTCTTAGAATCGCTCTCCAATACCAAAGTGAAGACGACCGTCACCTCGGTCATTAAAACCATAGTCTACGCGAATCGGTCCTAGTGGCGACTGTACCCTAACCCCAAGACCGAATCCTACACCACTCCCAGGTTTACCTCTTACACCACCTGGATTTCCTGGTACGCTGCTACCAGTTCCGAGGTCAGTGGCAAAGTCAACAAACAGAGCACCACCTACTACAGAGAATAGTGGGAAGCGATATTCAGCCGCTCCCTGAATAAAGCTACGTCCGGCGCCGACATCTCCCTCACCGTAACCCCGTACTGAGTTACTACCACCCAGGGAAAAGGCTTCATAGGGAGGCAAATCTCCGATGATTGTTCCCCCTTGAATGTTAAATGCCAGTGCTTGAGGCCCTTTACTAAAGTTGGTAAAGTTAACGGGGATGTAGTAGCTGTAGTTACCTCGCAGACGGGTTAGCATGATGTTTCCCAGTCCAATGGGGATGGACTGTTCAGCACTAACTCGCACCAGTGAACCGCTTGTGGGTCGCAGCAGGCTATTACGGCGATCGCGCACGGCACCTAACTGGACGCTAAATAAATCGTCTTTCCCTTCTTTGCTGAAGCTTAAGTCGTTACCCAACCGATCCTTGGGAGACAGGTCACCTTCGCTATCCCGAATCGAAACCCGTTGATACTGTAAGCCCAGTGAGGTCACCCATTCTGGCTGGGAAAAGACATCTTTGGCGAAAGGACGGGTAAAGGTGAGCGCACCTCCTGTCCGCAGTACACGAGGGCGATCGCCATTCTGGGTGGGGTCATCCCGGTCTGGTAGGGCAACTTCTGGGTCACCACCCTCAAAAATCAGCGAAATTGACCGTCTGCGGAAGAAATTAACGCTGTAAGATGTTCTGTAGGGGTCACCTGCAATCCAAGGGTCTGTAAAACTAAGGTCAAACAGCAACTCTCGCTGACCCACCTGCACCTCTGCACCAAGGATATGATGATTTCCCCCTAAGTTTTGCTCTTGATAGCTTACGGAGCCAAATAGACCACTTGCAGAGCTAATACCGGCACCTGCGGCCAGGGAGCCAGTATTTTTTTCAATCACGTCTACGACCACAACAACTTTGCTGGGGTCAGTACCGGGAGCGAAGGAAAGTTGTACGTCTTCAAAAATCCCCAAACCAAAGACTCGTCGCAAGTCTCTTTCCGCTGTCTGTCGATTAAAGACATCCCCAGAACGTAACTGCACTTCCCGCGTAATAATAAAATTGCGAGTACGGCCCCGAACTGGTTCCCCTTTCTCATTTGTCGCCTGTCTTTCTTTGTTGAGAAAACGCACGCGGATATCTTCGACTACACCTTCTGCCACTACCAAAGTGACATTTCCTTCAGGAGTAGGTTTGGAGACGTTGACAACTTGAGCTAGGTCATAACCTTTCTCTTTGTACCACTGGTTTAATTTTTTGATGTTTTCTCTTAGATCATTCAGGTTCAGAACCTGACCGTATTGCGTGCCAAAGATTTGGTTGATTACTTCTTGAGTTAGGACGCGCTGGCCAACTTTTTCTGGCACGGTGTTGACTGTAACCTGACGCAATACTGGATTAGCTTCAACAATGAAGGTAATGCGGACACCTAATGGGGTATCGTCTGGCTGTACGTCAACTTTGGCAAAAAAGCCTGTTGCAAAGACTGCATTCACATCTGCTTGCAACTGAGAGCGAGTCGTGGCCTGTCCCGGTCGGGTGTTGATTACTCGGAAAACTTCTTGTTCTAATTGCCCTTGTGCACCTCTAACTACTACTTCCCCTACTAATACTCGTGCTTCTGGTGTAGCTGGAGGTTGAGTTTGAGCGTCGGAAGGTGTCGCAGGTGAGGGGGTTGGTGTTGGGGTTGGTGTTAGTGTTGGTGTTGGATTCTGTGCAGTTCCATTTTCAACGCTCAAAACTTCCGACGTTGGATTTGTCTCTTGCTTGGTTGTCGCGGTTGTAGCTGATTTTACTTCAGTTACTGGAACTTTGTCTTTTTTGAGATCAACTGGTGTTGAAATCGAAGTGTAATCAGCAGCAGAGGTAATCCTCGGTTGAACTTTTAGTATCGTAACGTCCAAGGTAACTGGTTCTGAAAGCTTGTCAGCCACACTGGACTGATCAGCAACTTGCCCACTTACTGGTTTAGATAAACCAATAGTGGCTGACGCAGCAAGGACTGCTGCTAACAAAGGAGATAAGCGCATTTCTTTGAGATCTTTTGACACTTCCACACACCACTTTGATTACGAGTCAACGATAGCGCTAGCGCGCTGCCAAGGGATCAGCTTTGATTCGTTGTCCATTTTCCATTGTCTGTTGCTAGTTTTAACGATTTGTAGCTAACTCATCGTTAATCTTTAACATTTAGTCTTTGTTGCGAGTTGCTAGAACTCTCTCTAGAACTTGTTGATAGGCGTCTTCTACATTTCCCAAATCGCGACGAAATCGATCTTTGTCCATGACTCTGCGATCCGGGTCTGTCTCAGCTTGGTTCCAAAGACGACAGGTATCCGGGCTGATTTCATCTGCTAATAGCAACTGTTGGTTAGAAGTTACACCAAATTCCAGTTTGAAGTCTACCAGGGTAATGCCACATCGATTGAAAAAATCTGTGAGAATTTTGTTAATTTGCAAAGCTAGACTTGTCAGTTGGTTCACCTGTTCGGGGGTTGCTAGTTCTAGGAGGAATAAGCGATCGCTTGTTAACAATGGATCTCCTAAGCTGTCGTCTTTTAAATAAAATTCCACTAAGGGCTTTGGCAATACTTTACCCACTGGTAATCCAGTCTGTTTACAGAGGCTACCTGCGGCTATATTCCTGACTACTACCTCCAATGGCACAATCTGAACTCGCTTCACGAGCATTTGGTTTGGTGCGGGGGTGTCAATGTAGTGTGTTGGTATGCCTTCGGCTTCTAGCAAGCCGAATAAATGGGTGGCGATCGCACAGTTCATTTCTCCTTTGCCAATAATCTGACCGCGCTTTTGCGCATTGAAGGCGGTGGCGTCATCTTTAAAGTGGGTCAGCAGTATCTCTGGGTCATCTGTGGGATAGAGAATCTTTGCTTTGCCTTCGTAGAGTTTTTCAGGGACGGACATAGAGGATATTTCCGGGAATAATTAACAGAGATTTTCAGTTGTATGCTGAAAACAGCTTTCAATACAGGTATCGGAGGACAAAAATGACTGCCTTTTCTTTTTGCTAAGCTTAAGTTAAGCTCATTTTCAAGAAAAAGTTTATATTATCAAAAAACGCTATTACTTTACACAGCTACAGTACACGCAAGATGCGACAAGCTTATCTACGTAAGCTGAATAATTTCAGCCTGCCATTACCGATAAACGCTTTTGACATGACCATACAGCAGTCTTCTCCCAAAAACTGTAGATCATTAACTGCCCCTAAGAGCAAGCAGTGCGAAAAGCCTCTCTAGCTTATAGTTCTCACAACCAAAGTTTGACAAGGCGTGACTGGTCTTCAAACAAGACATAAATAAACACAACTGACTTGTATGGTGGGCATTGCTTCTGAGTATCTCACTTAATAAAATTACAGGATTAAGCAATGCCCCAATGTTTGATTTTTTCCTCTACTTATTGATTAGGTAAAATTGACGACATAAATATATCTAAAAAATAAGTAAAATCTTCCTCAAGGCAGTTCCCTAAAGTAGAAAACTTACCTATATTTAGTGACTTATTAATATCAGGAGATAGCTATGGTAGATAAATCAGATTTTTTATATCCTCGTAGTCGCTATTACGGTCAGATTAAGCCGGAGAATCTGGTTTTTAACGCTAATTTGCAGGAGTTTGCTCAACGCATTAACTTCATCTGCAATCTAGAAACGGCTGGCAAGCTTTCCCCAGAAGAGGCTTACAAGCAAATAAAACACCTTTGGAAAGAGTTGAAACGTAGTAAAAAGCAACTGGAAATTGGTGAAAATCCTTTCCAAAATAATGAAGGAGATGAAGAAGAAAAAGGGTGATTAATTTTGACTAATAACTGCCCTGTTTTCGCGGAGTAAAACTTAGGTAGATACCCGAAATTTCGCCTCCTCTAATCCCTAATCCCTACTTCGTCGTCATTGTATAAACGCCATCCCAATCATCTGAGGGTGGGTTTTCCAGATAGATATTAGAGCGTTCTAGTTGAGTAAGAACAGCCTTGTCGCTTGGCTTTAATTGATGAGTCTGAGAAAAGTAAGCGATCGCTTTTTGGAAATCTCTATTTAAGTAGGCGCAACGCCCTGCTTCGTAGAGTCCTAAAGACCTTTTTGTAATATCGTTGAGGGGCATATCAGTTGTGCCGATCAACTCATAAATACTGACAGCTTGGGTTTTGCCTTTAACCCGGATTTTATCTAACTCTCGCACCCAGATGCGATCGCTACAGAGGTTATAAGTAAACTCACTCAAGATTATGTCACAACCATACTCTTTTGTGACACTTTCCAAGCGAGCACTCAGGTTAACCGCATCGCCAATCACGGTGTAATCCATCCGCTTTTGGGAACCAATATTACCGGAAACTACTTCTCCCGAACTCAGACCAATACCAATCCGAATTAGGGGCTGCTTTGTACGGATGCGAGACTGATTAAACTCTGCCAAGCGCCAACGCATATCCAGCGCCGACTTAACAGCCATCCAAGCGTGTTCTGTTAAGGTTAGCGGCGCTCCAAACACCGCCATTAGGGCATCTCCAATAAACTTGTCTAAAGTTCCTTGGTACTCGAAGACAGCTTCCACCATTGTTTCAAAATACTGGTTCAGCAACGACACCACCTCTGATGCTCCCACATTCTCGGTGAGCGTAGTGTAGCCCCGGATATCGGAAAACAAAACCGTTACTTCCTTGCGTTCGCCTACCATCATCGTATCTTCGCCTAACGCCAGAACTTGATCGGCAACTTCCGGGGTCATGTAGCGATACATGGTGCTTTTCATCCGCTTTTCGCGGGTCATATCTTCCAAAACCACCAAACCACCCCGCACATTTCCCTCTGGGTTAGTCAGGGGATTTAGTGTCAAGTTAATGCTGCGTTCAATTACCTGGACTTGCTCTTTTGAAAG
Source organism: Potamolinea sp. (assembly GCA_042408245.1). Lineage (GTDB taxonomy): Bacteria > Cyanobacteriota > Cyanobacteriia > Cyanobacteriales > Coleofasciculaceae > Potamolinea. The sequence continues at coordinate 6,702 of JAYFMV010000016.1, read as the reverse complement.
CTGGGATTTGGGGCTTGAATCCCAACGCATCTCGTTCCAGGGGAGATAAACCTCTGGGTCATCGCTTTTGGGAATTGCTAGCATGTAAAGACCGTCATCGTCGATCCCGTATGGATTTGAAGGCTGTACTCCAGAGGAGTAGCCGTTCCCCCCAGGATTTACCGTTAGGGTAGTCTTCTTGGTTAGGGTAGCGGCTGAGTTAGGGTAGGAGGAGGCGGTAGCGTCTAGGGAATTAGGATTAGAGTAGGCTAGATGAGAATGTGTGTTGTTGCGCAAAGTTCCGTTAGAGTTAACAATTTTCAAGCTGTTATTGTTAACCTTTAACTGTTGATGGCTTTCATATATACCAACCGTCATACTTTGCTCTGGAAAGTATTGCTTGGAAGCAGTAGTCAAACTGTCCTGCAAACGCCCTTGAAGATTGTCGATTGGTACAACCTCCCACACGTAGCGGTTGATCAGTTTGTCATACCACAATTGCCGATTTTTACTATCTAGTTGCTTTTTGGGATAGCCTAGTAATGTGATCGCGGCATCATTAATTGTGACAATTCTACCCTGCATATCTGTGGAAATCACGGCGTCTGAGAGGCTTTGCAATATGTCTTTTTGATATTGCCTTTCAATCAGGACGCTTTCAAAAAGTGTGGCATTTTCTAAGGCGATCCCCGCTTGAATATTAAAAGCCCGCATAAACTCTTCATCAGAACTTGTAAAGCTACCTTGGTGCTTGTTGATGAGCTGAGTGACGCCAATTAATTCATTTCCTGAGTTATACACTGGCATACAGAGGATGTTGCGGGTTTTATAACCAGTTCGTATGTCGGTGTTGGGATCGAAGCGGGGGTCTTTGTAAGCATCGGCGATATTCAGAAGTTGACCGGTTGAGGCTACATAACCAGCAATTCCTCGATTAGCGGGGATGCGAATTTCTACTAAGTTTCCCCCCTCTGCTGTGGCTATTTTACTCCACAGTTCGCCTGTTTCTTTGCTCAACATAAACAGGGTACTGCGGTCTGCTTGCATCAAATTACGAGCTTGATCCATCACTAAACGTAGTGTTGCTTCTAAATCTAGGCTGTGACCCAGAGAAGATGTTGCTTTGAGTAGTGCAGCGGCTCCTCGCTGGTTGCGGGCTGCCATGTAAAATGATTGACAAGTTTCTAGTATTATTCCTATAGAGGCGGCAAAGTCACGGAATCGCTGTTCGTCTTCGCTATCAAAGGGTACGTCGCCAGCTTTATTCAGTAGCTGCACTACAGCAACTACTTGCTTGCTGCTGCTAAATATCGGCATACACAAAAGCGTTTTGCTATGGTAGCCGATGCGATCGTCAACTTCTCTGTTAAATAGCGGATGGTTGTAAGCGTCTAGAATATTAAGATACTCGCCGGTTGTGGCTACGTGACCAATAAGACCAACATTCCGAGGAATCCGGAGTTCTATGGGTTTGTTTGTGTCGCTTTGAGGAATTTTTGCCCAGAGTTGTCCTTTTTCGGCGTCAACCAGGAAGATAATTGTACGGTCTGCTTGCAGGATCTGACCAATTTTTAGGGTGAAGGCTTCCATTACCTGCTCTAGCATTGTTTCTAGGGCTTCGTCGTTGATCATCTCGATCGCCCTTAGAAATTGCTGAAATTCAGCGGTAATGAAGTCTAATAAGCAGATGAATTCAGGAACGGATACGTCCTTGACTCGGTTAGCTAGGACACTCGTCCTGTTGAAGTGGGTTAACTGAGTTAGTGTAGCTAAAATGCTACCGGTGTGGGAAAGTGTCATGGTAATGACTGTTCAGCAGGTGTGGTTGGCTCCGATATCTGGACGCGCTTAAGGGTGACGAAACTTTGCTTATTTATTAGCTGCTTTGATAAAGACTCTAACCCTTCTAGTCTAAGCTCCACAGAAAACTTCGGCTTTCGCTTTTTCTAAATTCATTCCTTGAAAATTACAACGGTTGATCACCCTTACGGGTTATTTCTCTGGCTACAGCAGTTCCACTCAATTTTCCCTATTTTGCAGGGATTTTGCTCAAGAAAAGCAAGGCTACTCATCAATAAGAAAGTGAATCCCACCCCCAGGTAGAGGTGGGATTTCTGTTTAGATTCCAATAACTTGATGGAAAATTGGAAATATGTAGAGCAAGCAAGATGCTTGCGGCTGACAGGCGAAACCGCCTATCCTAGATTTTACGGAAAGAGAAGTAACTGATTATTCGTCACGCGGCTGATGACATTGACTGGGATAATACTACGGATCTGTAGTAATTTTGTAGCTGGCGCGTCGCCGCAGACCAACTCCAGCGTTCGGCTTCGTCCCTGGCATTTTTACGTAGGGTTTCCCGTTCTGATTGCTGACTTAGGAGGTGCACTGTTGCGGCGATCGCTCCTTGTTCATCTTCTGGGTTAAACAAGTAGCCGTTCACCCCATCTTGTACAATATCAGGAATTCCTCCAGAACGTGCCGCAACTACAGGACAACCGGCGGCCATGGCCTCTAGCAGTACTAATCCCAGGGTTTCGGTACGGGAGGGAAAGATGAAAGCATCAGCAGACGCAAAGGCAGAACCTAGTTTTTTGCCGCTGAGGTAACCTACAAAATGGGTAGGTGTGTCGGCAAAGTGTTTTTCTAGTACGCTGCGATTAGGCCCATCCCCAACCAAGGCAAGGCGAGCGTTGGGTATCGCTTCTAGTACTGGCTTGATCCGCTCAATTTCTTTTTCCGCCCCAAGTCGCCCAACGTAGAGGAGAAGGGGGTCTTCTGGATGTCCTTGAGAGAGGTACTTACGCATTTCCCTAGATGCTAAGTCTGGATGAAACGTTTCTGTATCAACGCCTTTTTGCCACAAGTCTAACCGCAGGATGCCACGCTCTTTCAATTGTTGCACCATCGCTGTTGAGGTACATAAATTCAGTTGCGCTTGATTGTGGCTTGCTTTGATCAACTCCCACATCACGCCCTCCAGCATACCTAGTCCGTAGTGCTGGAGGTATTGAGGTAGATGTGTGTGGTAAGACGCCAGCAAAGGAACTTGCATCACCTTGGCATAATATAAGCCACCTAACCCTAATACTGCGGGATTGACTACATGAATCAAGTCCGGCTTAAACTCTTCTAAAACTGTGCCGATTGACGGTCGTGGCAGTGATAGCGTTAGTTCTGGATACAGTGGTAATGGAAAGCCGGAAACTCCGTAAATTTTGGCTCCCTTGTATTCGGTCAGTCCGCCATCTGGCGAGATAACTAGCACTTGGTCGCCGTTGCGTTGCAAGTGTTCGACGGTGTGGCGCAGTCGCGTCACGATGCCGTCAACTTTGGGTAAAAAAGTTTCGGTAAAGAGAGCTATTCGCATATCCTAGCTATCAGCTAAATGCCGCGTGAATTTTTATAGCTTCTCACAAAAAATGAACGTTTTTTTGTGGTATCTTTAAATCTATGATTAATATTTTCAATGCTTTACTTAATAATGGGAATATAAGCGAAAATAAAAAAACAACAAAACCCCCATTATATAAAAATACTATAGTTTTCCCAAAAAATCAACTGGCAACTTAAAAAAAACAAATTTTCCTTTTATGGTATGATTTATCTCAGAATATTTTCTATATTCATAATGGTAATATTGGCAATAAAAAAATAACGAACAGATTTCCATTATCTAAAAATACCATAAAAAATAAAAAAAATGAACAGGTGACCAGAAAAAACAGCGAAAAATTCAGGAATCAGAAGCAAGAGAAACGAGAATTCTGACTCCCAAATATTTACGATTCAATCCCCAAGCTCTAGTCCCTAGTTCTCAATCCCATTAAGAATCGCGACGCCAGGATACTTTAGGCAAGATTTGGTTTTTATCCACACGATACTGATACTTGCTGGCGAAGTTGAGCAAGGAGTCTAGCAAGGAATCAGAGAGATAGTGAGGTTCCAAACCAAGACTCAACAGACTGGTGTTTTTGGCGTAGAAGTAGTGTTCCTCCTTCTCGACTCTGGGGTTATCGAGGTGCTTGATATCAACATCAAGTCCTATCGCCGTACTAGCTTTTTTCACCATCATTGCCAAGTCACCGATGCTGAAGAGTTCAGTAAACTGATTGAAGACACGGAATTGACCTGCTTCGGCTGGATTAGCGATCGCCAATTCCACACAGCGGACAGTATCGCGAATATCCAAGAAGCCGCGAGTTTGGCCGCCCTTGCCATAAACTGTTAAGGGATGACCAATAGCAGCTTGGATACAGAAACGGTTGAGAGCAGTACCAAAGACACCATCGTAGTCGAGGCGGTTGATCAGTAGCTCATCCATGCCAGTTTCTTCGGTAAGCACACCATAGACAACACCTTGATTCAAGTCAGTGGCGCGTAAACCCCAAATTTTGCAAGCAAAGTGGATATTGTGGCTGTCGTGTACTTTGCTCAGGTGGTACATGGAACCAGGCTGTTTGGGATAGGGAAGAGTATCCTTACGGCCATTGTGTTCAATGGTGATGTAGCCTTCTTCAATATCAATATTCGGCGTTCCATACTCACCCATCGTCCCCAGCTTCACCAAATGGCAATTTGGGAAATCTTCTCGCATCGCATACAGTATGTTCAGCGTACCGACGACATTATTAACCTGAGTGAGGACAGCGTGTTCGCGGTCAATCATTGAGAAAGGAGCTGAGCGTTGTTCACCAAAATGAACTATTGCCTCTGGCTCAAACTGATGTAGTGTCTCGCTCAGGAAATTGTAATTATTGATGTCGCCAATAAACAGCTCGATGGACTTTCCTGTAAGATCTTGCCAGCGCTGGAGGCGTCGCTGAATCGATGCAATGGGAGTGAGAGTTTCAACGCCTAGTTCCATATCCCAGTGACGGCGCACTAGGCTATCCAAGATACCGACTTCATACCCTTTGTTGGAAAGATGCAGAGCGGTTGCCCAGCCGCAATAGCCATCACCGCCAATAACTAGGACTTTCATACTGTAATCTATAAATCTTGCTTGCCGATACTCGGTAAATGTATCAGGTTTGGGTGCCCTCTAGGCCATCAAAGTTAACTTTTGCGAGTTGGAGGGCGATAAGTCTTAAAATCTGATGTCCTAGACTTAGCATTGGTGTAGGTATTGACTGATTGTTGTCGGAGTCCAAATGTAGCATCAGACTGTCACAGTTTGAGAGTGCAATCTGCGCTTCGTTATCGCTTCAGATAGTATGAATTTGAGAGCACCAGCCAAGAATCTCCATGAAAAAAGCTGAAATTCGAGAAGCATTTGACCGGGCTGCCTTTGATTATGATGGATTTATTCCTCGTTTAATTCCCTACTATCACGAACAGCATAACTTGATGCTCGATCTGATTACTTTTGAGAGGAATTCTAGTATCAAGGTTCTGGATTTAGGGTCGGGTACGGGGGTATTATCTCATCATATTCTCAGAGAATTTTCTCAAGCAAAGGTTGTGGCGTTTGACTTGTCTGAAATTATGCTTGAGGTTTGTCAGAAAAACCTGTCAGCTTATGAGCATCGAGTAAGTTTCCAGGAAGGTAACTTTGCTGAAGATGACCTAGGTAACGAATATGACTTGGTGATTTCTGGTTTAGCAATTCATCATCTTGATGGAACTGGGAAGCAAGAGTTATTTAAGAGAGTTTTTCAGTCAATGAATCCTGGAGGAATTTTTCTGGTTCGGGATATTGTTGTGGGTGCTTCCCCAAAACTGAGACAGCAGTACGAAAGTTTATGGCGTCAGTATATGCGGTCTAATGGAGAGGACGATGAGAAGTTTTTTGCCGGTTATCTAGCACAAGATCAACCTTCGTCTGTTGAAGATCAAACCCAGTGGCTAAGGGAAGCTGGTTTTGAAGATGTTGGTTGTCATTGGCAATATTTTAACTTTGCGATTTTTGGGGGTTGCAAGCCAGGGGGAAAATAGTTTTGATGTGTAATATCGAATCCGTTTGCCTTGGAATAATATGTTTGTTTTAACGCAGAGAGCGCAGAGTTTTACGCTCCAGGTAGCAGAGGTTTTTGAATAATTTTGGTGCAAACTGAAATGATATAAATCCTTCGTTAGCCATTAGTCATTAGTTGTTTGATCTGATGCTAATGACTAATGATATCGAATCCGGTTGAATAACCATAATTAAACCTGTAAAAGGGCGGGTTTTGATCCAAGTCATATCTGTAAGTCGCCATAATTTGTCGCTAAACCCGCCCCTACAGAGATTATGGGTGTTTAACCGGACATGATATGACTAAGGATATAAAACGACAAGATTTATAGATTATCAGCTAAAGATTTGAGATCAAACCTTTACTTCATCAGCAAAACTTGCCCAACGGACAAAATAAAAAGGTCCAGCAACGGAACCCCAAATATGTTCATCAGTTTCCGGGTCGCGTCCGCGATCGCGGCTGATAAACTTGTCTTCATCAATCTCAAAAGAACTGTCGAGATAAGTTTGCTTGCCATTGCGAAATACCATACAAGCCTTACCCGGTTCTACCTGACCTTGAAAACCACTACCAGTCCATTCAACAATCATGTTACATCCAGGAAGTTTTTCCAGTTGATCAGCTTTGAGAGATTGCAAAAGATTGAGGTTACGAGAAGCGCCGTAAAAGGCTTTTTCGTCTTTGACAATATAATTTTCAATTTGAATATGACCCCCCGACTCAAATAACTTCAACACCCGCAAGCGATAAGGGTCATTCAACA
>JAYFMV010000015.1:0-162020 GCA_042408245.1 Potamolinea sp. | reverse complement strand
CTTGAATTGAATCAATTGCTGTCTCTAAACCTAGGCGTTTTTGCAGTGCAAATGGATCGACTCCTTGAGACAATCCTGGTAGGAAATAATGGGTAGCTTCCAGGATACGACGATAAAAGTATGCTTCTGCAAAAAACCAGGGAATTTCTATCCAGCGCTTTCCTAGGAAAGGTTCAAGATATTTCATCCAGGCGCTAAAGTCCGGTGCTGCTTCGTCTGTAAGTTGACGTACAATACCATTAGGTAATTCCTGAATCAAGGTTTCCAAATTCTCAACAATTGCTGAAGAAAAGTTGTTTTCAGCGATTACTCGCTCAACAATTGCTGGCATTCTTTGAGTAAGTGTCATGTGCGCAAAAGAACCTGACAATGACATCATTAGCGGTGGTGGAAGGGGTAATTTTGGCTGACGAAATTGTTTGTTAGTCATTGGTGACTCTAAACCTGTGGTAATTGAGGAGCGATCGCTTTTTTCAAGAATAGACTAGACGAAGAGCGATCGCGTCCTAGCAGTAGAATCTCAGACTCAAATTGTGTTGCTTATGGTGGAAATACAACACCATTGATACTTACAGCTATTGTGCCATCTGGTCTGCGAGTGACTACATCAGTCCGAGTTTTTGTCAGATATTGTCCTACCTCTTGGGCTGAAAAATCAATCGATGAGGATAATCCTGAAATTATTTGTTGATTGCGGTTACTGTAAGCTTTCAACAGCTCGTATTGTTTACGAACATCCTCTTTATAACTAAACTGAAGTGCATTAAACAAGAGAGCATTAACAGCATCGGCTTTGTCGGCAAATGTCCGAACTGCTTGTTTTCCAGGAGCTATAAACGCCAAAGCTGAGGTGATAAGTTTAACAGTAGAAGAAACTTGGGCTGTAGTTAGAAAGGTTTTATCAAAACCATCTAGGACTTCTGTTAATTGAGATTGCTGTAAAAATTTATTTCGCTCTATTAAGTTCATCGCTTCAGAACGAATTGCTATTGCCTCAGCCGTGCGAGTTGATTTAGAGTCTTGTGCATCCATTAATTTGATAGTCTCACTAGCTATTTCAAGATTAATGTCGGTAACTTTTTCCTGATTACCTTTCAAGAACTCCTCTTGAATCTTACCTAATTTTTCTTGTACAGTGAAAAAGTAGTCGATTTTACGACCTGCTCGTTGGAATGATTCAGGCTTGGTCAGTTCAGGCAAATTGAGAAGTTTAACTAATCCTCCTAAGTCTGTAAAAGCTGAAGCCAGTTTTCCGCCTGTTTGAAGTCCTCCTGTAATTAAGTTGAGATCCGATATACGAGTTTCTTCAATGGCATAAGGTAAGGCTCTGATTATACCTTCTAGTGATAAAGATGGTTTTTTGTTCTGTTCACTTACTCGATTAAAGTATTCGTTAAAGTTAGAACTGATTCTTTGGGATACCTCTCTTCCACCTTGTCGATTATCCTTGTTCAGTTTTTCATCGTATGGCTTTATTGCTTTGACAATATCTATACCCTCATTCCATAATTTTTCTTGTGCTTTCAACTTCAACTTCAGTTTTAGATAATCTCCATAACTAACATCATTTCTTTTACCTAAAAATGTTCCAGGTGATTCGGCTACATCTGTAAATTTGTCTTCCAAGAAATCTGATTTGGGAATTTCAACTATGTCATACTTTCCTTGAACTGTACGCTGTAATTTCTCTTGAGCAGATATCAGTTCTTGCTTTCCCTGCAAAAACTGTGCCATTCCTAATGCTCTGGTGTCTCTGTAAGTTTGTACAGGAGAAAGCGATCGCCCCGTCGTAGTCTGTTGATTTCTGTTTGGCAAAAGCGCTGTCACTACTGGAGAACCAGGTGCGGTAAGATTTGCAAGTTCTGTTCCATTTTCAGACACAACCTTTATATTCAAGGGATACTGGCGTTCTACTCGTGAAAAGTTAATAAACTGAGCGCCCTTCTGTACAGGAGCGACTACCATAACATAGCGACCATTTTGCCATTCTATTTTTTTTACTTTGTGTTGTAATAGCCAAATTTCTGCTATTTGACCAGAATTTATTTTTTGAGTAATTCCTTCTGATTGATAACATTTAAGAGCCTCATCACCTATTTTCCAAAGCCCTGAGATATAAACAGGTTCGTGACGGGCAGCTAGTCCATAACTAGTAAATAAGAAAATATTGTCAGTCCAAAATTTGCTTTGTCGGTACTCCCTGTTAGCATATCGTGACAGACTATTCAGTCTTGCTTCTTGTTCTGCCTCATTTGGGCGCACCCATGTCTGAGATTCGCTACAAACTTGAAACTGTACTTCTCTTGATGATTGAGCAAAGCTATTGGTTGTATCTTGCTGTCTGGTATTTGTAGATTGCCCTGTTGCAGTCTGAGAACTTTGAGTAATCCTCCGTTTTGAAAGTAGAATCCTACTAATTTGAGCATTGTTCAAAAAAGGAGCTGTTAAACAATTAGCTCTAAAGCAACCAGTTCCTCTACTGGGAAATCTAACTTCAGTGTCGTTTGCATATCTCAGTCCAGAGTTACCAAGATTCCAGCTAAACTGAATTGCTTGACCTGATTTAACATATTTCTCTGCAACTTGAAAGTCAATTTGTATATCGCTGGCTAGAGAAGTATAGCTAGAGAGTCCTTGGTTAAGAATAAAAGCATTTATAACACTAGGTCCTTGATTGAAGTAAACAAAGCCATCTCTATACTCATTTGGTAGGTCATAATCAACTTGAATGTAACGTCCACCTCCTCTATCTACAAATTGTCTCCAAGTTGGAACTTGAGGCTGAGTAGTCATGTTGCTGGGAGTTGGTCGATTTTGTGCTTGAACTGATAATGAACCAACACCCAAAACTACCAAACTCACCATCAAACCAAAAAGTGATTTGTTTTTCATAAACCTTTTCCTTCCTATTTTCATTACCTAGCACTTTTAATCGGAGGTTCGTTAGCCATTGACGTTGCAATGTTAATAATTAGCTGCTTGTTTTGAGCTAAATTTAAATTAGAGTTGAATGGTAAACTTACCAAAAAAGTAAGATTATTTTGCTCCCAAATAGCTAATCCGTAAGTTGTACTTGAAGCACCTCTTATATCAACATAAACGTATACTCCACTAACTTTTTCTCCTAAAGTAATTGGAACACCACGACTGCGTAGACCAAGGTGGTAATTATCTACATTTTTCTGGAAAGCCGCAATGTACCCAAATTGACAAGCTCTAGCTTGACAATCTGGTTGTGTAACTAGAGAAATTCTGAACTCACCGCTTTTATAAGGTTCCAAAATTGGATAAATAGTTATTTTCTTGCCCTGGAAATTAATAAGCTCTAAAGAAGCTGGCAAACGCATTACCATCCCTCTAGGAAGCTGATTTTGAATATCTCTGAGAATTGGTTTAAAGATCGGTGCTGGTTCAGCAATTGTCGCTTGCGGTTTGGCTAATACTCCAGTCCCTAAAATTCCCAAACTCACCATCAAACCAAAAAGCGATCGCCCTTTCATAACCTATTACTCCTACACTTCCCGATCTGTAATAGAGACCCTAATCAAAAAGTCCTCAATCATCTAGAGAGGGCTTTATTTTTGATTGCGGCAATTCTACTAAACAAGTGTGAAGAATTTGTGAATAGGCAAGATGCGGCTGCAACAATGGTGCTGGAAGGGGTTATTTTGGCTGGCGAAATTGTTTGTTATTCATTTAATCAGTAATTGATTGCTGTCGTAACATTTACATCTTGCTCAAAGCCACTAAATCTTTGCAGAAATCCGTAGCAGTAGTTACATTAGAATAAGCTTATCAAAACATCCTCTAACTGGGTGTAAAGCAGTGTTACCAGTCGCAATATTTGTTTGTCTCGGTTGGATTTTGTCTGTTTGTCTTCACGAGTTTGGTCACGCTATAGTTGCCTATTGGGGGGGCGATACTTCAGTAAAAGATAAGGGTTACTTGACTCTTAATCCTCTAAAATATACTGACCTTAACCTCAGTTTAATTTTGCCACTGCTGTTTCTATTAATGGGTGGAATTGCGCTTCCTGGTGCAGCAGTTTATATCGACCACCGACGCTTGCGCAATCGTTGGTGGGAGAGTGCTGTATCCGCTGCTGGGCCTTTCGCAAGTATTCTGGTTACTTTGTTGTTGGCGATACCGTTTTGGTTAGGTTTAGCAACATCGGAACACTGGATTTGGTCGGCTTTGGCATTTTTAATTGTGCTAGAAATTTCGGTTGTTATCCTCAATTTACTACCAATTCCCTCCCTGGATGGTTATGGAATTATTGAGCCTTGGTTACCAAGTCAAACAAAAATTAAGCTCAGGAATTTTAGCCAATATGGTATTATTGCCCTATTCATGTTGTTGTGGTTTGTCAAACCGTTCAATCAGCTTTTATGGAACACGACGTTTAATATTTGTACAACACTTGGAGTACCAATTAGACTAGCTTTTCAGGGTCAACAATCGTTCAGTACATCATCAGGAATTGTTCTGTTAGGTGTTGTTGGTGTTGGTTTGCTAGTTCATCGGTTGACTAATCCTAAAAGCTTTTGGTATGAAAAAGGCAATGGGTTATTCAGAGCAAAACAGTATGGAAAAGCGATCGCTTCTTACGATAAGGCGCTTAAACTACAACCGGATTTTACTGAAGCTTGGCATTATCGAGGTTGCGCATTTGCTGAATTAGGACAGTATGAAGAAGCGATAGCCTCTTATGATAAAGCCATTCAATTTCAGTCAGACTCGTCTATCCTTTGGACGAATAAAAGCATAGCGCTGGGCTATTTGCGAAGATATGAAGAGGCAATCACCTCCTGTGATAAAGCCCTTGAAATTAATCCTGAATACCCTTACGCTTGGTATAAAAAAGCTGGTTGCCATGCCGAACAAGGTCAGGTAAATTTAGCAATTGAGAGCCTACAACAAGCAATCAATCTTGAGCCGAATACCTTTATTAATCATGCAAAAACTGACTCAAGTTTTGATTTAATTCGAGAGAATCAGCTTTTTCAAAAATTAATCACAAAAACACCCAACTGAAATTCTTAAGCCTGCGTAGGCAGGCTTTGTTTGTATAGCCCCACCTTTTAGGGTGTGGGATATATTTTACCATGATCAAGCATCCTTGCGAACACGCTCAGCAGTGGGTAAGTTATTTGGTGGGATAGGTTGTGATTGCTGGTTTTTGCTGTTCTGAAGCACATCTGTCCACTGCTTAGCCAAATTGACGAAATCAGAAGGCATCATAATCAGCGTAGTCGTGTTATTTTCCGCGCCAATTTCAGTTAGCATTTGCAATCTACGCAATTCCAAAGCTGCTGGATTCTCCATAATCATTTTAGAAGCTTCTGACAACTTTATCGAGGCTTCCTGTTCCGCTGCGGCTTTAATTATACGAGCACGTTTTTCCCGGATTGCTTCAGCTTCCTTAGCCATTGCACGTTGCATACTGGTAGGAATTTCTACATCCTTCATTTCCACCCGTTCAATGACAACTCCCCAAGGTTCGGTAATTTCATCGACAATTTCCTGAACTTTGACATTAATTTTGTCGCGGTTTTGCAGAACGTCATCGAGGACATGTTGTCCAACAACATTACGTAAGCTTGTAAGGGCAGTTTGATAGACTGCTAAATTGTAATTCTCAACCTTATTAATTGCCTTAGAAGGGTCAAGTAAACGGTAGTAGAGAACAGCGTTAACTTTAATCGTAACGCTATCAGCCGTGATCGTTTCTTGCGGCTCAATACTGACTGTTTTGGTGCGGACATCAACTTGGATTTTTTGGTCTATTGAAGGTATAATCCAGTACATTCCTGGCCCTTTGACACCATTTAATCTCCCTAACCTAAAAATGACTCCTCGCTCATATTCCCGGTCAACTTTGATACCGGAAATACCCAGAATAAAGGCTATACCTAAAATCGTGCTAATGAGAGGGTCCATATAGCTTAACTGAATTTTGGATATCTCTATTGTAGACTTTTTGAAATGGAGAAGGGCTAAGCATTCGGATATGGAGATCTAGGTTAAGTATCAACATTGATCGCCCGAATGCTTAGCCCCTACATCAATATTTGTCTTTGGTGGGGTTTAAATCTCTGGTGGGATGGTTGCTAATTTTAACTAACAAAAGATTCAGTCACTACAGTTGGAACTTCTATCCCTGATTTTTGAGTACTTAATTGTTCCAAAATCTCAATAATTTCTCTCTCAAAACTTACCTGTGCACGATTAGTTCTACCACCTACATAAAAACGCCCATCTTTTTGCAGTGCCCAAATTTGAGAGTGGGAAACATAACTCATCATCACACCCAACATTAGCAAACCAAAACCTGTATAAACTAGGGGAATTCCTGGATCTGATTTGATTTGTAAACCGGTGCTACCGATAACATTTTTGAGACTGAGTGTAACGCCATTAACCTCAGTTGCCATCCCAGCGCGAACCGTAGAAACTAGCTTACCTTTGGCATCATACACCAGCATCGTTCCCTGCAAGTCCCTGGCCAGCAAAGATACACCTTCACTCAAATCTGGTTTGATGGGAATCCAGGTGCCCCAAATGCGTCCCTTTCCCCCAGTATCTAACTTCGCCATCGGTATCTGGAAAATCGGGCTTTTGTTCAACTGTACCTGTACCGCTGCGATTCCCCAGTCAGTTTGGTAAAAAGTTAAACCTCGGTAACGCAGTGGTTTATTCACATAAATTGTCTGCTTATCAACTTCCTTTCCTTGGCTATCCAAGACAGACAAATCTGAGTAAAATTGGTCAATTCCTCCCTTGGGAGTGTAGTCAATCCAAAAGCGATTTACTCGCACTGACCAATCTTTAGGAGGTTGTGCGGCAAATGGGCCAGCATCGATGATATTTTTGACTTGGAAGGTATTACCACTGGTAACCATTTCTTGAGCAAGAAATCCAGTCATTGCTCCCTGAATTGCCCCAGCTAAAATTATTAGCATAGCTGCATGAACAACAATTGGCCCAATGCGTCCAACTATTCCTTTTCGTGCGTATAAGGTATCTCCTTCTTGAAACACTTTATAACGTTTCTTCTGAAGTAATGGTGTGAGTGATTCTAGATTTCCGGTTTCGAGTTCCGCACTCAAGGCTAATTTTTCAAATTGTCTTGGTTCTTCGTAGAATTTCCAGCGACGGGCTGCTTTTAGCGCGGGAAACTGACGTGTAAATGTACAGGCTGTGAGGCTACTACCAAATAAAATTAGTATGGATAAAAACCACCAAGTACGGTAAACATGGTCTAAGCCAATTGTTAGTAGAACTTTCCAGGTAAGGAAACCAAAGAGGGCTGGATGTTCTGGGTAGTTGGATTGGTAATATTCCAGGGATTGACCTTGTTCAATGACGGTGCCAGAAATGCTGAAAAGGGCGATCGTTAACAATAGGACAATTGCCAATCGTAAGTCAGCGAGTACTGGTAACAATTGACGCCGAAATAGATTCCCGATATTGGGTAAAGATGATTTTTCTAAAGTCATTTGTTATTTGTTATTTGCTATTTGTTGTTTGTTGTTCGTTGTTTGTCATTGGTCGTTTGTCCAATTACCGATTACCCATTACCGATTACCAATTACCCATTACCAATTACCCATTACCAATTACCCATTACCCATTACCCGTGACTATTTTGATGTAATTAAAAGATTCCTGTTGGAATTCTCGACAGTAAAGAAAAGACGCCAAAACCTAAGAGTAAAGCACCGCTTAGGGGTGTAATCCAACCAGACCAACGACGTAACTCTAATATTTTTTTAATAGAAGCAGTAAAAGTACCAGCTAAAATTAACGGTGCGACATATCCTGCTGTGTAAGATAATAGCAAAGCACCGCCTAAAATTAAATCTTGGGTTGTGGCAATCCAGGCTAGTAAACTTGCCAACACTGGCGTACTGCAAGGAGAAGCAACCACACCAAAAGTTAAGCCAATTAAATAAGAGCGTACACCTTCTGGTAAGTCTTTGGAAATCCATTCCATCCCACCAAAAGAGGGCAACTGTAAAGGCAAAGCTTCCAATAAATTTAGCCCCATGATGATAGCAATTAGGCTAACAATAATTGGCAACCCAAAACCAACTTGCCCATAAACTTTCCCCAAAGAAGCTGCTAATATTCCTAATATTGCCAGTGTTGTTGCCAAGCCGAGGGAAAACCAAGTAGATTGAGCAGCAGCTTGCAAACGTCCTTTGGTTTCATATCCTCCAATGTAGCCAATCGTAATTGGAAGCATGGAAAGCATACAGGGTGTCAAGCTAGTAAGCAAGCCAGCCATGAAGATAATACCAATGCTAATCAAGCTGAGGTGCGTCAGTTGAGTGTTGACAAGATTGTTGGCAAATTGTTCTAGTTCGTAGAGTCGGGTAGAGAGTGTTTCCATTACGGGTTGTTAGTTTTTGAAATGCCAATTCTGCTTGAATTGTAGCTTACATGAACTATAGAAAAGCGTGTGTTTAAAGCTGTCTTTCTGGATTAAAGCTGAATGGAGGAAATGTCTGTTCGATACCGGGTGCTAAGCTTACTGTGACAATAAACTTTTCTTCCCGACTACCGATGACACTGGTAAAGAGATAAAATTTGTTCTCTTGTTCATCCAACGCTTCTTCAACCAAAATGTTGCTCTGATCGCTTACTCGTAATTTCAGACCGGGGGGTAAACTGGTATCGGATGCAGAACCCAACACAAGTAACAAAGTCCATTCAGGAATGCCATCAGAAACTAAGGGCCAGGTAACAGCATATAGCCGCAAAGGTATTCCCGCAAGCCGCAAATCTAGATAAGCACCACACCCCTGTAAAGGAATGTTTACGCCAGTTTGCTTCAGTTCTCTCACAATTGCGGCAAACTCTTCAGTAGGCGATCGTATGGCCAAACTTGGTAGCAGTTTCCAGGATAATTCCTTAGCCAATTCATCCAATTCGTTCCATTTGGTTGCCAACTCTTTATTAGACGATCGAATGGCCAAACTTGGTAGCAGTTTCCAGGATAATTCCTCAGCTAATTCATCCAATTCGTTTCCTAACCAGCGTCCCACATTCATGGCTGGTTGTGTCAATAATTTCAGAATATCTGTTAGATGGTTTTGTCTTGAAACTGTCTGTAATGTCTCTCCTTCTTGCTTCTGTACTTGATAAACCCACTCCAGCAACTCTGGACTTGTGAGTACAGCTTCTCCTTGTTTCCAAGTCAAAACTTCCCACAATTGACTGGACGGTGACTGTAACTGAGGTAACAATGCTTCTAGTTCTGAACGTACTTGAGATAGCTGTTTTTTGCGATCTACAATAGTGGGCAAAGTAATTGTACTTGGTTCCAGACAACGTAGATAAAGCAATAAATCGTCTGGGTCTGTTTCAAACCAATGAAAAGGCAGTTGATAAGTCCAGTCTTCATCAGCTTGCAAGTTAACATTGTCCCGTTGATTTACTAGCTGATCATAGGAAAGAAAGCCACTAATCATAGCAACTTCTTGTTCTTCTTGTACTTCCACAAGCACGTAGAGATGAGGGATGAATTCCGGTAAATCTACAATTGGTCTCGGCAAAGAAACTTCTTCGTCTGTAAGACTACCAGTAGCAAGCAAACAAACTTTGAAACCATTAATTTGCAGATGGCAAAATGCCGGAATTGCATTAATAGTTGCTGGCTGCAAAACTTGCTCAACGCGATGAATATTTAAATCTCTCGCTCTTGTTTCCAGCCATTCTTCAAAACTGAACATTGCTAAGGCATTAAGATAAGTCTGCCACTGTAATTCTTCATTAGGAATTTTAGTACTGATCTCTACAGCTTGGTTAATCAACTCTGGTGAGAGATCTATGGTTTCTATGGGCAAAGCCTCATAGTCAAGTACAACTTGGTTGGTACGATCTAGGGAATTAGTCATGGCTGGTTTTTCGTAGTATCAAGATGTCGGCAAAGTCTCTGGGAAAATAGGCTGTTTGGGGAATGATTAGTGCCTGTACTAGCTTCTATTATTGCCTCCTGAATGACCATATTAATTTGTTCATTAAGAGCATCCTCTATCTGTTGATGCAAATTTTGTAGGCGTTTTGGGTCAGTATAAGCTTTGGCTTGCTCAAGAACGCGATCGCGCAATAACACCAATAAGTGCTGTTGAACATCGGCACGAAATGATTTAAGTTGAAGCAGACGGGTCACTTGATACTGAGCTTGGAGATTCACAATTTTAGCAATTTCTGTCATCGACCTTCCCTGACAGTGAAACAGTTTTAAAGCAGTCAGGAATTTTTGCACCCTCAGCGATTCTTTACGCTGTAATTGCCTCGCTCGCTCACTCGTTACTTTTGCTATAGCCTCGTCTAAACAATTGAGGAATTGTTGATGATATAGCTTCAAGAATTCACTTTGCTCGTCCTCAAAGTCACGATTATCCGGAATGTCAAGGGACTGGTTATGGTCAGATAAACCACCAGGATGAGTAAGTTCTAGAGGTTCTGTTGGTAGAGATCCACCTCGGACATAAATTCGGTATTCTCGTAAGTGGGCTGCGATTTTTTGGAGTTTTTTCATCACAGTTTCCGGGGAAAACTTCTGATTAATTTGGCTTGATAAATTCATGCCAATTTTTTGTAGTTGTTCAGTCGTTGGTGGCGAACACTGTCCCTTAATTCCCTGCTGACGTTGCTTAATCCGTTGAGTGCGATAAACTGCGTGATAGCTCTCCAAAAGTTCCTTAGCTTGCTGAATTTCAGTAGCCGTAAGCTGATGAAATTCTAAGAAAATTCGCTGAAGTTGTTTAGGACTGGTATCGTTAAGAATTGCCCAGTCACTAACCAGATAAACTCCACGTTCTAGCAAAAAAGCATTGAGTTCCTTATGGTGTTTCACTCGTCTGGTTGTCCAGGTGGCTAAACTGCTTTGCTCTGGATCAAAGCTTTGTAAGATTTCACTCAGTAGAGATTGATAAGAGGACTTGATAGAATTTGTCGAGTTTCCTTTTTGTCTATTGCCAATGTCATCTAAAACCAAGGGTAATAAATCACTGTAAGTAAAGCCATGAGCGACACCGAACTGTGCTGTCAATTGCTGGCAAACTCGCTCGATTTGCGTTGAAACAAAGCATTGCAAACAAGTTTCTGCTAACAGTTGAATACTGGTTTTACTTGCTGGGTAGGTTGTGGAAGTACCTTCAAGATTACCTTCTCTCATCAAGTACATAAGTTTACGCTGAATTAGTGCATCTGGCACTTCACTTTGAGCTATGAATTCTGGAAATGATGAGAGTAAAAACTGCTTAGCGTCGGCAATTTCTTCGATTTTGCGACCTCCAGCAGCATCAATTTTTACAAGTTTCCAGTATCTAGATGCAGCACTCATAGCGGTTTGGGAATAGCTTAACTCATAGCTCAATAGTCATTAGCGATCGGTCATTAGTCAAGGATTAAGGATAAATTCCTAACGATTGGCTGGAATTTCTCTCAATTTTTTCACTTCCTCTGATTTAGATGTGGTTTCAGCGTATTTGCTCCTGTCTGAAGCCATGTATCTCTGAGCAAGTTGACCTTATGCAGTTTTCCTTGAAAATATATTTCCCAATCCCCAATCCCCAAATTTTTTTTGCATAACCTCACCCTCCACAGAGAGATAAGTAGGTAGCACTGGTACTACTATCTGTTGGAGGTAGCAATGGTTAAGCGTCTTGTCTCTAGCATTTTCATTACTAGCTGTTTGTGGGCGATCGCCAATCTTTCTAGTGTACCGCAGCCCTCCCAAGGAAGGACACAAGTCTCAAGCCCTAGTAATCAGTTTTACACTTTATCTGGGCATTAACATAGACAGAATTTACGCATTTCAACCAATGAATGAAGGGATAGGTAAAATTGCCCAATTCTCTTAATAAAAATTAGACTGAGGTCTAATCACTTGCGGCAAGTATGAGTGCGAAGATAAAAGAAGTTGAGTTCTCATGCTGACAATGGTTAAGGAACTGCACGCTCACCAAAAAGCTCCCTCACTGTCCACAGTAACACCAGTGACCAAACCGTTTCAGTCGCGTCCTTTCGCAGTTCAGACAAAACCAGAACACTCCTCACCACAACAGGAACTCCCCGATTCTGAAACTCAACAGGAAACGGTAAAATGCTTCGGCCATAGCTTAGCAAATATATCTATATCTGCACCTAGCGCACCTCCTCCCGACGCTTGGAAACAACCCTTACTTCAGCGTAAATACCCAGAAGCGACACCGACCCCGCATAATTACCTGCGCTCTTCACAAAACTCAGTCTTTCGACGCCAGGACATTACACAGAAGCCGATTGGGCCCAAGCTTACAGTCGCATCTTCGGAGATGATTCTTCCCTACCGGAACAAGGGTGCGTTTAATTTCGGTAAAGTAGATGAACCTGGACTGAAGGAAGAGCAGTTCAAATCCCCAGACACCCAGGCCCTGGATTGAGAAGATTACAGTAAAATTCGATGGCACAAAGACTGACTCGAACAACTTCCTTGTAGCAACCGGAAAAATCAAAGCTACATACAAGCCAAACAAAGTGGCGCTCCCTGAGATTAATGCTAATATCTCTGGCGGCTCAAAACAACTTGGGGTGACTCGTAATAATACTTCTACTACAGTTACGAGGATTGAGGGAGTTGGATACAACGATCAGCCTTTTTACAACAACCCAGATGGTGAAGGTCCGAAGTTAAAATATAGTAAATCACTTGCGGCCAGTATGCACTACGCGGTCTTTTTCTATGGAGGACAGGCGTTCCATGTTGGCTCGCTAGATGATAGTTCGCATGGCTGTATTCATGTGGGTGAGGATGCGGGTGGCTTCCATTTGGCTCGACAGATTAACTACCATTCGGCGATTGGGAAAACAAGGGTCAATGTCTCTTACGATCCGGCTGTGCTTAAACAACTCAAATAACTCAAGCAGGGTTTGCTAAGATTGGGAAAAAGTCGTTCAATGTTAATCGTTGAGCGAGAAGAGAAATATGACACCCATACAAATTGCCTTTACTATCGGCTTATCTATCATAGTAATCAATTTTGCTGCCTCTGCCTTGGGACATAATATACCCATACTAAATAATTTGGTCACAGTAGTCCTAGCTATCTTTGTGACCTTTGAAATTATTAAGCTTGGGCAAGCAATTCTCATTGCTTTCGGGTAAGGTGAGAGATTAATCAAGTGTAGCGTTGTTAGTTGTTCTTCAAGGTTTGAGCGCGATCAAACCACTAATAAATAATATAAAGTCCGGTGGTCAATTCTCAGTTAATCACCGGATTTTTTATTATTTTTTAATACACATTTTTTAAAAAAAGCCACTTTCCTTCACGCTTAATTTAAACTTGAAGCAGGGGCATTTCTACTTTTTTCTGGTATCTTGAACTCATCCGAAAGAGATAATCCCTTAGTATAGGAGTCCCTTGCTTTATTAGTTTTAACTACCATTTATCCTTGTTTGCCTTGGGAAAAAGCTCTAATTTTTCCCTACTCTTTATGGTGTTAAAATATTCTACTGCTTATGCAGTGCAGTTGGATTAAGTTTATTTACGAGCGAAATACTTATGTGGTTGAACTAAGCCGCATCAGTAGCTTTGCTATTTCTGAAAACGGCAGGCTGATATTTTACTTGCCTGATGAAAAAGTGCAAATTGTCATCCATCCCCAGACTAATCCCGATGCTTATCAACAAATTTTAGATTACATTGAAATGACAACAGGAGATTTGTAATAAAATCGTAATGTAGAACAGGCATCCTGCCTGTGAGAACCGCAGTGGCAATGCTTACTTTACACGTTCTATATATTCCTTACAGCTTGTTATTATTTAATTCTTAGAGTTGAGCATGGATTACCTTGATTAACTCCCTGACTGTCGAGAGCTTATCAATATAATCATCAGCTCCCAATTCCAGCGCTAAACGACGAGCGCTATTACTATGTTCAGCGGTGAGAAAAATAAACGGGATTTTTTTTGTCACTGGATCTTGACGCAACGCCTTTAATACTTCATAGCCATTAAGTCCAGGCATTTTGACATTACAAATAATCAAATCAGGTTTCTTGTCTTTTGCCAACTGCAAGCCCAAGAAGCCATTCTCAGCATCAATTACTGGAAAACCATTTACTTCCAGAAAATCTACCAAGCTTTCTAGAAAAACAGTATTATCATCGATGGCAAGAATTATCGACATTTTAGCTGTGAGCGAGCGATGTTTAATCAATTACATCAGTTTTAGGCGTAACAAACCAAACCACTATGTTTGCAGGTATGAGAAAAATAGCTTTTTTCCTGACAATCAAGAAGGTGATAAATTCCTTGGTAAATTAAATTTTCAATTTTTAACTTTTCTTGGGTTGAAAACACAGTAAATTGAGAAACACTTAGGGCAAGTTTTTCCGGCTCTATGGTTAGATAGCGATTTTGCAGTCTTTGTAAAACGTAGGCAATTAGCTGTTGACGTAAATAAGTGTCAGCAAAAAGTTTCTGAGTAGTCGTATCGAGATCGAACTCTAAAATGTTTTGCAGTTCTTCATTGACTTTAAGTAAGGTTAGATTAACGATTGTGCTAGCCATGTCTTTTTCTGCTGAAAGGGTTTACTCTGTAATTAAATAGGAAATACCTTTTTGCATCATCTCTTCTATTTCGAGCTGTTCAAGAGTTGAGCAATATAAATATTTAGGTGAAATTGATGAGGGAGCTTTCGAGTCTATTAATACAACTTGGGGTTCGGTAATATGTCTTATTACATAGTTGACTAACTTGGTTCGCAACTCTGGGTTACTAGAAATTTTTAGATGAATTTGAGCAGGGTAAGTCGCTAAAATATTTTCAAATTCTCCAAGGACTTTAGTTAAAGTTAAATTAACAACTGTATTAGCCATGCCATACTCCAGATTAGAGATTCTATGGTTTCTGCTTCTGTGAAGCTTACTTAAGTTTTACAACGTGCTTAAATTGGATAAACCATCCTTCTGTAAGGAGTCTCTGAAGTATAGAAATTGGTGTCTTTGGCAGTGGAACCCTAAGATGAAAAACACTGTAAAAATTCGCCGTCAGCTTCAATTCAAAAAATTACAGTTTTTTAAAGAGCAGGAAACTATCTGAATTCTCAAAACGGCTATAGACAGCTAATCACTAACCCGTTATATATTGAGCGCCAATCACCTAGCCAATGTTGACATTTTTTGCGAAAGGATATTAGTGCAACTGTTTAGGCTAGCAATTTTTTGCTTAAACTCGGCACTCACTGCACTAAGAACTGGCATTTCCTGTCTGCACCGTGAGCAAAACCAATAAATGTTGTTGCGCGTCGCTTGACGGACCAACTGACCTGAACAACAAGGACAATAATTCATCACCCATCTCCCACTCAATGATTCTGAGTTTACAGAACAAAAGTCAAAATTTTGGGCAAGAAATCGGTAAGAAATCGGTAAGATCGTAAAATCTTTAAGAAGTGGGATCGCCTTTCATTAGCCATTATTGCTTAAGTTGTATTACCAAAAATTAATTACTAATTATTAAGAATAATGACTAAGATAATTGTTTGAGACGATAACCCATACCATGAACGGTTTCTATTAAATCATTAGGCGCACCTGCGTCTCTGAGTTTTTTGCGTAAACTGCCCATGTGAGCCTTGACTGTGCCCTCCTCTGGAGGATTGTCAATTGACCAGAGGTGCTCGATAATCGCACTGCGAGTATTTATCCGCTTTCCATTGCGTAGCAACATTTCCAAAAGACCGTATTCTTTTGGAGTCAAGTGGAGAACTTGACCCTTGTAACTGACTTCGTAGTTAGCTGGGTCAAGTTGCAACTCGCCCCACTCTAAAATGGGAGGTGATGAAGCACCACCCCGACGTAGCAAGGCTCGAATTCTAGCCAGTAACTCTGGGAAATCGAAGGGTTTGACTACGTAATCATCAGCACCAGCGTCTAAGCCCATGACTTTATCAGTACTGGTGTCGCGGGCCGTTACCATCATAATTGGTACGGAATAGCCCTGGGAGCGCAACCGCTTGCATAAACCAATACCATCCAGTTTGGGCAACATTACATCTAGCAAAATCAAGTCATATTGAATATTTTGGATGTATTGCCAAGCTGCTTCTCCCTCTATGGCGACATCAACTATATAAAGTTGGTCAGTGAGGTATTCTGTTAGAACTTCCGCAAGCAGTTCATCATCTTCTACTAAGAGAATCTTCATCGCCAGAGTTGGTTAAAAATTGAGGCAGCGAGTAGCAAAAATAAAAGGGCAAGAATTCTTTCTTAAGAAACTTTTTTTTTACCCTTACTATTTTACATCAAATTAAATAAGTATTTTTAATAAAATTATGTACTCTAAAGCGAAAGTTAATATTCTCCTAGTTGATGACTCTCGCAACAACTTGCTGGCTTTGGAGGCAATATTGGATAGCCTTGGTCACAATTTGGTGAGTGCGACATCTGGAGAAGAAGCATTAAAATGTCTGCTAGCTCAAGATTTTGCTGTGATTATCCTCGATGTCAAGATGCCAGGGATGGATGGATTTGAAACGGCGAAGCTGATTCGAGAAAGACCAGCATCCCAGCATACCCCGATTATTTTTGTCACGGGAAACTATCGAGATTACTCTGATTTAGAGAGAGGTTATTCTCTTGGCGCAGTGGACTATCTCTTCAAGCCAGTTTTACCAGAAATTTTGCTCTCAAAAGTTGCAGTTTTTGTCTCTTTGTTCCAAAAAAATGTGCAGGAGCAATTACAAACAGCACAACTAAAACTGGCAAACGAAAAACTAGAAATTGAAATCGCGAAACGTAAGTTTGCCGAGGAATCGCTACGTCAAGCTAATCAAGAACTAGAAAGAAAAGTTCGGGAACGAACCGACGAATTAGCTAAAATTAATGAGTCGCTAAGCGCTGAAATTAGTGAACGAAAACTTGCAGAAGAAGCGCTAAGAATTGCTCTGCAAAATTCGCCAACCGTTGTCTTCAATCAAGACACCGATTTACGTTATACCTGGATATATAATCCAGTGTCAGAGCGTAGTGTTGATGAGATTTTGGGGAAATTGGATGCTGAAATCTTTTCCATTGAAGACGCGCAACGATTAACAGTAATCAAGCGCCGAGTGCTGACAACAGGAGTGGGAACGCGGGAAGAGACATTTCTGACACTCAGCTCAGAAGTTCGGTACTACGATTTAACTGTAGAGCCGTTGCGCAATGAAACTAGGGAAATTGTTGGCATTACCAGTGCTGCTATCGACATTACCGAATTGCGTGTCAGAGAAATGAAGCTGCGAGCAATTTTCGATAACGCACTTGATGCGATCGCCATTATGGATGATAACGCCACTTATGTTGAGGCAAATCCAGCCGCTTGCGAGATGTTTGGTTTGCCGCTGACGGAACTTTTGGGCAAGCGAATGGCAGATTTTATGGAGCCTAGTTTCAATTTTGAACTAACTTGGCGCAATTTTCAACAACAAGGACAGGCAATGCTTGAGGTACGTCTTTTGCGCCCTGATGGAACGGTGAAAATAGTTGAGTCTGCTTGTAAAGCTAACGTTCTTGCTGGTAGGCATTTGTCAATTTTGCGCGACATTACTGAGCGTAAGCAAGCTGAAGAAACGCAATTGGCTTTGGAAGCAGAAAAGGAACTCAGAAGATTGCAACTGCGCTTCTTTTCTATGGCATCTCATGAATTTCGCACGCCACTGAGTACTATTATCGGTAGCGCACAATTACTAAAATCTTGCGCTCTAATAGGAACAGAAGAGAAAAGATTCAGAAATATTGATCGTATTGAAGTTGCTGCTAAAAAATTGACTCAACTGCTCGATGATCTGCTGACAATCAATCGAGCCGAAACCGGAAAACTTGACTTTAATCCTGATCAGACCGATTTGGAAAAAATATGCATTGAATTGATAGAACAATTGCAAGAAAAACATGGCTCTAAGTACCAAATTACTTTTGTCAGTCAAGGTCAATACCCAAGGCGTTATCTTGACGAAAAACTGCTGCGCTATATTTTGAGCAATTTACTTTCAAATGCTATAAGGTATTCTCCTGAAGGAGGCAATATTCATTTAGTTTTGACCTGCGAACAGTCAGAAACAGTTTTTCAAATTCAAGACGAAGGTATTGGTATTCCCCCAGAAGACAAGCAACATCTATTTGAGCTATTCCATCGGGGAAAAAATGTAGAAAATCTTGCCGGTACAGGCTTGGGGCTAAGTGTGGTTAAAAAGTGTCTGGACTTACAAGGAGGCACAATTTCCGTGGAAAGTGAAGTGGGAGTTGGCACAACAGTCACGGTTACAATTCCCAAAAATTAATAACTTGCTAATAAATAAGAGGAAGCCGTGTCGAGTTACCTATTACCTATTAACGATAAACTATAAACGAAGTCAACAACTAAACTTAATTTATTGCAATGTCTCAGCCCACAATTGAATCCATTCTTCAAGAAAAACGTTTATTCCCGCCACCTGCTGAATTTTCCCAGAACGCTCAGATCAAGAGTCTGGAAGATTACCAGCAACTCTATGAAAAAGCAAAAGCTGACCCCCAGAAGTTTTGGGCTTCTTTAGCAGAACAAGAATTGCACTGGTTCCAAAAATGGGATACTGTTCTCGATTGGCAACCGCCCTTTGCTAAGTGGTTTGTTGGCGGAAAAATTAATATTTCTTACAACTGTCTTGACAGACACCTAACTACCTGGAGAAAAAATAAAGCTGCGCTGATTTGGGAAGGGGAACCGGGAGACTCGCGAACTCTGACTTATGCGCAGTTACACCGGGAAGTTTGTCAGTTTGCCAACGCACTCAAACAATTGGGAGTGCAAAAAGGCGATCGCGTGGGAATATATATGCCCATGATTCCAGAAGCAGCGATCGCCATGCTAGCCTGTGCTAGAATTGGTGCAGCACACACCGTTATTTTTGGTGGATTCAGCGCCGAAGCCTTGAAAGACAGGCTAGTAGACGCCGAAGTTAAGGCTGTGGTAACTGCTGATGGTGGGTGGCGCAAAGATGCGATCGTTCACCTAAAAGAACAAGTAGATAAAGCACTGGAAAATGACGGTGCACCAAGCGTTACAAACGTCCTAGTAGTACAGCGCACCAAGCAAAAAGTTCACATGGAAGCGGGACGCGACCATTGGTGGCATGAATTGCAAGCAATTTCATCTGCAGATTGCCCTGCTGAACCGATGGATAGTGAAGATATGCTCTTCATACTCTACACCAGCGGCACCACAGGCAAGCCTAAAGGTGTTGTTCATACCACAGGTGGTTACAACCTCTACACCCACATGACCCTGAAATGGGCATTTGACATCAAGGATACAGATGTCTATTGGTGTACTGCGGATGTGGGTTGGATTACTGGTCATAGCTACATTGTCTATGGCCCCTTGTCCAACGGTGCTACAACATTAATGTATGAAGGTGCTCCTCGCGCCTCTAATCCTGGCGCCTTCTGGGATGTTATTGAAAAGCATGGCGTTAACACCTTCTATACTGCTCCTACGGCAATTCGTGCCTTCGTTAAGATGGGGGAACAGCATCCCAAAGCGCGGAATCTGTCTTCTCTGCGCTTGCTGGGAACAGTGGGTGAACCAATTAACCCAGAAGCCTGGATGTGGTATTACCGGGTGATTGGTGGCGATCGCTGTCCGATTGTCGATACTTGGTGGCAAACTGAGACTGGCGGTTTTATGATAACACCGCTACCGGGAGCGATTCCGACTAAACCTGGTTCTGCGACTGTTCCTTTCCCTGGAATTTTGGCAGATGTCGTAGATTTGGAAGGTAACCCGGTGGAGGATAATCAGGGAGGCTACCTAGTGGTGAAGCATCCTTGGCCTGGGATGATGCGCACAGTTTACGGCGATCCAGACCGATTCCGTCGCACCTATTGGGAGCATATTCCCCCGAAAGATGGCCAGTATCTCTACTTTGCTGGAGATGGTGCACGTCGGGATGAAGATGGATATTTCTGGGTGATGGGCCGTGTTGATGATGTGATTAATGTTGCCGGACACCGCCTAGGTACAATGGAAATTGAGTCAGCGCTGGTGTCTCATCCTGCTGTTGCGGAAGCCGCTGTGGTTGGGAAACCGGATGAGTTGAAGGGGGAAGAAGTGTTTGCTTTTGTCACTTTGGAAGGGAATCAAATCCCTAGCGAGGAGTTACAAAAAGAACTTAAGCAACACGTAGTTAAGGAAATTGGGGCGATCGCGCGGCCTGGTGAAATCCGCTTTACCGACTCCTTACCGAAAACTCGCTCTGGAAAGATTATGCGCCGATTGTTGCGCAATCTTGCAGCAGGTCAGGAAATTGCAGGTGATACCTCTACTCTGGAAGACCGTGGTGTTTTAGATAAACTGCGGGAAGGATTGTAGTACTAAGAACACAGCAGCCAGGGAATTGATTCCCTGGCTAATAGCCAGAGTACTATTATTCGTTGGCTTGATGAGGTTATATCATTGTGGCGCCTCCGGAATTGATATTATTAGAACAGATCTACGGGTTAAAATCAGGACGTTTTAATTCCCCTAGCCCCTTTTAAAAAATGGAATAATCTGAAAGAGAATGTCCTAATCTATATTTTTAATGTTATATTTGTAGGGGCGGGTTTAGGGACTAAAACTTGACACCACACCAAAAATCTCTAATCAAAACCCGCCCTAAACCCCTAAATCAAAAGAGGGCGGGTTTGAAGAAAAATGGTAGGTTTTCTGAGATAATTAATCCCCTAAACCCCTAAATCAAAAGAGGGCGGGTTTGAAGAAAAATGGTAGGTTTTCTGAGATAATTAATCCCCTAAACCCCTAAATCAAAAGAGGGCGGGTTTGAAGAAAAATGGTAGGTTTTCTGAGATAATTAATCCCCTAAACCCCTAAATCAAAAGAGGGCGGGTTTGAAGAAAAATGGTAGGTTTTCTGAGATAATTAATCCCCTAAACCCCTAAATCAAAAGAGGGCGGGTTTGAAGAAAAATGGTAGGTTTTCTGAGATAATTAATCCCCTAAACCCGCCCCTACAACAATTTTGCTCATTTAGCAACAAAAAAATATCTAGCACTACGGGTTAAAATTAGGACGTTTTAATTCCCCTAGCCTTTTTTTAATATCATGTCCGGTAAATTACTTGTCACAAGGCGAACGTAGCGATAGCGGAGTGAAGCAATCTCAAACCCCTACGATAGATCAGTTCCACTTCGTTGCACTGCTTTGTGACAGATCACAAGTAATTTACCGGACATCATATAAAAGGGGAATAAGCTGAAAGAGAATGTCCTAATCTATATTTTTACTGCTAGATAACGGGCAACCCCTTGCCGCATTTAGTTGGACGCGGCTATGCCGCTCCATAGATTGTGACAGTTGCGTAAGTCCTGGAATCGATAAGATGATTCGGCTTAGGGTGTTGAATTCGGGTACGAGCCAAAATAGGAACGATCGTAGGACTGCCCTAGAATTTCCTGACCAATGGATGACAAAACGCGATCGCTATTATCGTGCAGGACGTAAAAGGACAAGTCTCGCAATATGCGCTCTATCGGACTCGGTTGAATTAGGGAGCGAGCACCACAAGCATGTATGCAGTCGTTAACTGTTTCAGTAGCCAATTGCTCAGTTATGTAACGGGCGCGATTGCCTGCAAGTTTTGCCCCTAACTTCTGACCTGTTTCCCAGAGAGTGGCTACTTGCCGCAGCCAAAAATGCATGGTATCTATATTGATTGCAGCCTTGGCAATCCGGTGTTGTACGTAGGGGTCGTGTCCTTTTTCCTGCTTCTTGATGTATGCCAAAGCATACTCATAAGCTCCCTCAGCAGCTCCTAAAAAAGCAGCGCCATACTGAGGCGTAAACCGTGTCTGCCACTCCTCAAGGATGTACTGTCCTGGATAGCCAATCAGGTTTTCTTTAGGAATGAAAGTCTGCTCAAAGCGAACTAGGTAACTAACTGTACCTCTCATCCCAATTGGCTGCCACCAACTATCATCAAAGCTGATACTGGGGTCGGATAAATTGCAGCCCAGCATCAAGACTGAGGTCGGCGAGCCATTGTTATGCCGCGATCCCCCAGCCCCTGCTGTGTTCACAAGCAGAACGGCCCACTGTGCTTCTGGGGCGCTGGTGGCGAAGACCTTTGTACCATCAATGATGTAGCCGTCATCTACCACTTGAACAGTTGTGCCAAGGCAGACTTTTTGACCTGGGATTTGAGACTGGGGTTCTCCACTCCAAGCAGCCCATTTTTCACCGCGCTGGACAATACCCTCAAACCAGCGCTTTTTCTGAGACTCATTAGCCATAGCCGCCAGTAAAATCTGAGCATTGGCGTGTCCTTCCCAGCAACGGGCTAAGGATAAATCCACCTTGGCCAGTTCCTTGGTCATCATCCAGAGGGTAAAGATATCGCTATCATGACCTAACCCTAGACCACCATATTCAGTTGGTACAGCAGGCGCATTAAGACCTGCATTAAAAAGGTCTTCAAAATCTTCCGTTGGAAAGCTGGAAGTGCGATCGTAGTCTGGGGCGCGATCTGCGAATTTATCGCGTGCCAGTTTGCTAATATGCTCAATCAGGGTTTGCTTATTGAGAATTAGATTGGAAATCATTTAATCGAGTTTTATAGACTTATTTTTTCTTGCTCTTTGAGCCTTTTCTTAGTCCAGCCGATAATAAAACTCCCGGCAAAAATCGGTTTGCTTGCCATCCTTAAACTTGTGAAACCCGGCAATGATGCACAAGCCTTTGTTCATGTTAGCTGCCAAAAAGGATTCTACTGAATCGTGATCGTATCGCGCACAGAAAGCGTTCTCCTGATTCATGTTATCCACGAACGGCGTCACCTCAGTCTCACCCCAATCTTCGGGGGAGTGGGCACCATAAGCGTGCATAATGATTTGCTCATCGTGTTTGGTCAGGGTAAATTTCTCAATCCATCTGGTCTTTGTGTTGGAGTTCATCCAGGTACCCAAAACAGGTGTGAAATCAATAACGGTTTCCCTGTTGGGCTGGTTGTCATAAATCTCGTTGCGCTGCATTTTCAAATCCTCCTCTTCCACTAGCGATGATAAAACTCGCGACCAATGTGACTGGTTCGACCACTACCATCCAAGTAGCGGGTATAGGACTGAATGACCAGGATTTCCTGTTTTTCGTTGGCCACCAGATGTCTCTCAATCCCGTCCTGGCTGTAAAAAGCGTGGAATCCCCTTGCTACAAGCGAGGTTCCACCAGCGTAAGGCACAGCTTCAACCTCACCCCAGTCAATTGGATCAGGTTCATTGGCTCCATACCCCCGAAACATAAGGCGACTGTCCCGATCAGTGAGGACGACTCGAACCAAGTAACTGCTGTCCCGTTTAGTATTGACCCACTCACCGACTAGGGGTGAAAGATCGAGCGACACCGACCCAGAGGGGCGCTGGTCAGCCTTCATGTAAGATGCGTATTGAGTTGTTTGTTTCACGCTCTAGCTCTACTTATGTGGTGTAGCAATTAATTAATGTGAGCCCTTTTTCAGCAACCTGCTTTCAGCTTGTAGAGACGTTCCGCCGGAACGTCTCCACGACTCAGCGAAATAGCTTAGGCATCTTCAATTTTCCATTTCTGGTTATCGCTGCCAGATTTAGTATTCTGGATGACATTCGCACCCTCCCCACGACTGGCATCAGCCACATCCAGCACCTTGCCACTGCGTTTGGCAACCAGGTAGTAATAGCCATCTCCAGCGGTATCCAGTTTCCATTGCTGGTTATCGCCACCATGCTTTTGCCACTGAAGGACGTTTGCCTTATCTTCAGTGTTAGCACCAGCTACATCCAGCGCCTTATCACTGTGTTGGGCAACTAGGTAGTAATAGCCATTTCCAGCAGCTTCGAGTAGCCATAATTGGCTTAGGTCATCATCATTCTTACTGACCTGGAGAACGTTTGCCCCATCTTCACAGCTTTTATAAGCGACAGTTAATACCTTGCCACTGTGCTTGGCAACCAGTCTAACTGGTTTAAGGGTACTAATGTAGTTGTTCAGTGTTGTGATGTAGTCGTTCAGAGTTTTGATGTTCTTATCGTAGGCAGACTTATCACCCAATGAAACACTTTGACTCCGCACATAAAACTCGAATGGTAGCTCTCGTTCGCCAAAGAAATTAACAAATCCGTCCGTCTTTGTGGGATCATCTCCGTTTAGACCAATTGCCCAGTTCAGAACATCGTATTCCTCAAGTTCAGCGATCTTATATTCGCAGGCGTCAATCTCCTGGGTGATTACATCTTCGATGTACCTGTTTAGCGTGGCGATATTCTTATCGTAGGCACCGTAGTCACCAAGTCGAACTTGATTGAGTAGATAAAACTCAAATGGCAGCTTTCGCTGGTTAAAGAAGGTGAGGAATCCGTCCGGTTGGGTGGTATCTCCGTTTAGACCAATGGCCCAGTTCCGCTGCTTGTAATTCCGGAGTTCAGTGATTATGTTTTGAGCAGCTTCGATCTCTTGTTTAGGGACTCCTCGAAATACGATATTGCGGCTGGGTTCGGTAGCGAGATCTCTGAGGAAACTCATGCTGGGGGCAAAGAAAAATTCTCCACCTCTCATGGTTATCCAATGTTTGAAATCAACTTCTGTCGTTTGTTGAGAACCCCACTCGTTTGGAAACTTGTATTTCTCTGGGATCGAGGTTCGCGTTGAGTTACCCGGAAGCTGTTCTTGAATTTCTACACCAATGACTACATCTGTTCCCACATCTCGCTTGACAAAGTTCTGTTCCTTAGCCCATGCCTTCTGCATGAAGTTGAACTGACTTGCTAAAGAAGCTTGGAAGCACATAAACAGCAGTCCAGCGCCACTTTCTGGTACTTCGCTAGGGAGATCGCCATAGTTGATTGCCCTGCGGGCAATGCGATGCATCTTCTCCTCTTCTAGAAGAGTGGGTGTGGAAACGAGGGATGCGGTTCCAGTATCCCCACGAGGATTGACCTTGCGAGCATGGGAGAAGAATGGACACTTGCTACCTTGCGAATCCTCTTCATAATTAAAGTCGTTCTCTTGATAATTAAAGTTGTTCTCTTCATGACCTTGTGGTTCCTTGAAGAGGATCGTTGGTGTGCCATCGCGGAAGCGTCCCATAGTGTATGCTTCTACTAATTTTATTTTTTGGCATTGATCCGGTGATAGCTTCATCTCTTCCATCCACTGTTGCAGCGTCTGACCGAGTCTCGGCTCCCGACCCATAGGATCTAGCGGTGGTTGCGGTGGCTGAGTAACTATTTTCAACGTTCTAGCCAGTTTGACCACATCTCTGTTCCAACCACCGACGTTCTGCTCTAGTTTGCGGAACACCAAGAAGCTGCCGTAACTCTCCTTTTCCTTATCACCCAAGAGATCTTTGAACAAAACCAAGTTTAGGGGTGCGCGGGGGTCCCAGTTGTCAAAATTCTCCTTTTCTCCTCTTTCCTTGTCAATATCTCGCTTCAGAAACAACGGTTGACTGACTCCATCTCGGAATCCGAAGTGCTCGATCTCTTCTCCAGAGGTTGCATCTCTGAGGACGTAACCTATTTGCTCGTGGACAACGGAGGCGATCGCATCCAGCTCTTGTTTTATTGCCGCTACTTTGTTTTTCAATAGAACAGGCTGCTGACGCAGCTTTGTCTGATCCTTCTGCTCTAACAGCTTTGCTTCCTTGGTTCTCGGGCCTACTATCTTATCAGCGGCGAGCAAGATGAGAGCATGAATTTCCTCTCCAAAACCCGCTTCCCATTGCTCGGAATCGTCGCCGAGTTCATTCTGCATGTTGGGATCTTGCATCCCTTGCCGAAATGCATCTTCATTGGGCAGATCCTGGTATTGATACCCTAAGTGCATGTAACCAGCCCTTGTCAAGAAGAAGTTGGCAAATATTGTGCCTGGTACGTCTTTATTCTGCCGATACAGCTTTGCCTGCTCGGCTTGCTCCAGTGCTGAGGTAACATACCTGTGAGTAAAACTGCCAATCCATTGCTTGGCTAGCATGGAGGCTTTCGGATCGCCCTCGTTGCCCTTGAATTTCAAGAACAAATAAACAGCATGGTTTCGTCCGTGTGATTTGAGGATGTTGCCCTGGATCTCATTTAACAGGGGTTCATGTTCAAACTGATCAAAAGGGGTAACAATTTCGACGATTTTCTTCAAGTCAATTGGCTTGATATCAGTTGTCTCGTTGTCCGTTGTCATAACTAACTCCTTAGTTCAGGTTTACCTAAACTTGTCTGGTTGATATTAAGACAGGGAGATATTTGACAAACAGTGAGTTTAAAAAACTACTACAAATATCTCCCTTGTGGAAGAATTAACGACGAAGCAATTAGCTGTTTACTATGCTAATTGCACGATCTTGGCGTGGGAGGGCTTACCGGCACCATTAACGTAGAACAGCATGTAGTAGCCGGGTGGGGTAAAGTGGTCGTCGGTGGGAGCACTGAAGCTAATGCTAGTGTTGTTGTCAGTGCCACTTGGTTTTTGCTCTTGGATCTTGAGATCTACCAATCGCTGACCATTATCAAAGGAGTGGGTGACAGATCCCAATTTCACGAGAACTATAGAACCTGGTTTATCTGTAGAGACATTGCTTACAGAAATGGTTTGAGACGCGCCGTATTTCAGTGTTTTAGGAGCTTCCGTGATTTCGGGGCGATCGCTTGCTCCAAAGAGATAGGGTGGGTAAAATATCGCATGTTGCCATATCTCACCACTATTGCCTTCAGTGCCTTTTTCAACAAACGCGAAATCGCCCTTGGTATCCAGACGGACTTTTCCATCAGTGACATATCTGGCGGCACGAGAGTTGTTACCACCCATGACTAAGACGCGAGCATCCGGCAAGAGCAAAGCGGTATTGTGATAAAGCCTGGGTTCAACATCCGGGTTCATCAGCTTGGTGCGGAAGCCTTGGTGGTCGGTTTTGCTGCGATCGGGTATCAACAGGGTGGGGTTGTAAGCTGGACGGGTTTCGGCGTAGTTCCCCCCATTGACCACCAAAATTTCCTTGGTGGGTAGAATGACGGCTTGTTCCATAGCCCGCTTGCCATAACGACCCAATTTTGAGGACTGCTTCTCATACTTATAATTGAGGGGAAATTTCTTCACCTTGCCATCTACGATGTCCTCAGTATTCAGCAGGATGTCCTCATCGATTTTGCCAAAGAAGTCCTTATCGAGCTCCCAAGAACCTTTAGTGCTAGTGTCTTGTGGTGCTCTCCAACGCTCTAGACTAGAAACGATGCTGGCTCCTGGGATGACATCTTTGCCAGGGCCAATCCCAATGTTATTGGTACCCATGATGCCACCCATTAAGAGGACATCACCGTTAGGAGAATTGGGGTCGAGTACGGCCGTGCCATAGACTTTGTTGATGGCTTTTCTTTCAGGGCCTGGCTCGAAGCTAAGGGAATATTTTCCGTTCTCATCTTTATTGAACGTTACGAAATAGCTATGGACACTTGCGTGTGCAATCTTGGGTTCATTTTTACCCCCGCCATCTCCTGTGATTAAGAATCGGTTTTTCTGTTTGGTGGGTAGTATGCGGGCGTAGAGATCTATGATGTCAGAGCCGAAACTCTCGTCGTTCATCCGAGTTACAAACGGATTGTTGGGGAGATTCTTGACATCGATAGACTGCCAAGCCTTTTTAGGATCTTGAGGATCTTGCAGCTTGGGATCGTAGATTTCCACCAGAGTACTAACGATCTGAGAGGGATCTGCTGTGAATCCGGAGAAGGAAGCGATCGCCCCGTCAGCTAGAGGAATGAGAGTAGGATACCAGTGACCATCCTGGGTTAAACCCAGATTTTCCCAACTCTTTTGTTGCCAGTGAAAAATATTGGCTTGTTTTGACCCGGAGAAGCGTACACCAGGGTAATATAGTCTGCTGCCCCCGATAAATAGCACATCCCCGTTGGGCAGGTGTAAATGACCGGAACAGAACGGGTCATTGCTTTCGCCGTTGATCTCTGCTGGGGGTGATCCAATGCGCTCGAAGGGAGATTTGTTAAAGTCTAGGTTTGGGTTGTTGTAATAGGGATCGGAAAGGGAGGGATCGAAGATGGAGGTGTTGTTGACGACATCGTAAGTCTTAGTATTAACACCGTCTTCTATCTTGCCTTCTGCTGTAACTTGGTTGCGGTTGCTGCTACCGTTGACAATTAGGACTTTTTCGTTAGGTAATACTGCTGCATGGACAGCTTGCATCCGATCCTTCTCTTCAGGCATCGGCAGCATATACCAAGCGCCCATTTCTTCTGGACAACCTTCGTAGGTGAGCAGTTTCTTGCCCAGTTTGCCTCGCAGTTGAGTTTCTAGGCTACTAGGTGTTCCAGCACAGATTTTAGGGGCGGGGGCTTCATCGGCGATCGCGTAACGACCGTCGCTGCATGTGATTGCCACTGCAATGACAAAGATCACCAATATTTTCAGGAGTTTGTTGTGCGTCGTAATTGTCAATTGTCTTTGACTCATAAATTTTGGTGACAGTCTTCGATAAAAGTAGTCTGAAGGCGCAGAAAAACAGCAGGATTCCTTGAGTACCTGTAGTCTTTCCCATTCAGTTTCAGCGAAAGTGAAAAATGATCTAGGACTTAGGCAAGCGTCACCTATATATAAACTTGTATGGTGCGTGACTTGCGAAAAATTGTTCGATTTTAAGAGGTTTTAGCTGGAGTTGAGCATCCTAGGATTATGCCAGTTGTGTAAGTCTTGGAATAATGAGTGCTATTTCCCTAAAGGTGGCGCGATCAAAGGAGATTTATTTTTTCTGTTTCCTCCTGTTTGTAGTACCAACACAGACTAAATTTTACTGGCGATGGATAACTTTGTTTGAATATTTTTCCCTTGCTTAACAAAACTTAATTTGTGGAAAGTACAAAAACAATATGAATAAATATTTCCTACTTTTCCTACTTTTCCTATTTTTCCTATTTTTTTGTATATGGTTTGTATATGGGAAGTGCCATTGAGATAGAAACCTGCTATTAAAATCTTTTTTGTATCCTTTCATAAAATTTATTATTAATGTATAAGATTAAGCTGCTAGGCTAATAAGCAAGTTTTTTGACCTGTAGACATAACTCGTAATAGGAACAAACATACTTGATGAGTCCTAGAATAACGCTGCATTTAGTAATGGGCGTAGTTTTGTATATTTTGTCATCGAGCTGTACTGAACGCCCAAAAGCAGGATTGAAACAGCAAAAGTTAACCATTACGGGAGCGAGTACCATTGCCCCTGTGGTTTCAGAACTTGGTAAACGGTTTGAAAAACAGCATCCTGGTACTCGAATTGATGTCCATACAGGCGGTTCTGCACGGGGGTTAGCAGATGCACGTCAAGGATTGTCTAACATCGGTATGGTTTCCGAAGACCTAACTTCAGAAGAGCAAAAAGGGATGCAGGTTTTTCTCATTGGTCGTGATGGGATTAGCATCATTGTTCATGCAGACAATGCCTTAGATAAAATTGACAGCAAACAAGTTGTTGCTGTGTATACTGGGAAAATCAAGAATTGGAAAGACTTAGGTGGTAAAGATACTCCTATAACCCTCATAAACAAGGCAGAGGGACGTTCAACACTGACGCTATTTTTGCACTATTTTGGTATTGACAATAAAGCTGTTAAAGCTGATGTTGTAGTTGGGGATGACCAGCAGGGAATTAAAACAGTAGCGGGGAATCCGAACTCAATCGGATATGTTTCTATTGGCTCTACAGAACAAAGCATTAAGCAGGGTGTGAAGGTTAAACTTCTTACTCTCGATGGTGTTAAAGCAACAAGTGCTAATGTTGGGGATAAAAGTTTCCCCCTACTACGGCCGCTCAACTTAGTAACAAAGGGAGAACCCACAGAATTGACCAAGCAATTCATCGATTTTGCTCAGGCTCAGGAAAACTATGATATCTTCCGCAAAGAAAACTTCGTTCCCGCGAAAAATTGATCAGTTACTTGTCTGGAGCTTGCGGGGTATTGCAGCTATTGTAGGAACAATTGTCCTGTTGATTATCGGATTTTTAGTTCTGGAGTCCCTACCACTGTTCCAGAAAGTTGGCATCCTCCCCTTCTTGAGAGATACTTCTTGGAATCCCACCCAAGGGCTTTATAGTCTCACACCAATGCTTATCAGTACGCTGCTAGTTGTAGCAGGTGCGGTTCTACTAGCTGCTCCTCTAGGGATTTTGTCAGCTTTGTTTTGCAACTACTACGCTCCCAAATCTGTAGCCAATTTCTATCGACGATTGCTAGAGATCATGTCAGGAATTCCCGGTGTTGTCTACGGTTTTTGGGGATTAGTGGTACTGGTTCCGCTGATTAATCGCTTACACCCACCAGGAACCAGCTTGTTAACTGGTATTTTGTTGCTAGCGCTCCTGATTATACCCACAATTGCCTTAATTGCTGATGCCAGTTTAGCAGCAGTACCTCAAGAGTATTTGCAAGGTGCAGTAGCTCTTTCTTTGTCACGCTGGGGAACTCTCTGGGAGATTATTTTACCTGCTGCGCGATCGGGATTGTTCACAAGTATCATTTTGGGAACGGGTCGGGCTATAGGAGAAACGATTATAGTTTTGATGGTTTGTGGCAATATTGTTCAGATTCCTAGCAGTATATTTGATCCGATTCGGACTCTACCTGCAAACATTGCTCTGGAAATGGATTTTGCTTTAGGAGATCACCGCTCGGCTTTATTTGTTAGCGGGCTATTGTTGATGGGAGTAAACCTGGTTTTAGTGTTACTAGCAGAGGCGATCGCAGAAGAAGAAATTTATCATTACTAGAACGTCGGTTCAGAGGTAATTACGGCATCCAGTCGTCAATATTTTCCAAGTAAACTTGAACTGCAAAAGCAATTTTTCAAAACTGAAGTAGAGGTATAATCATGACAAAATTTACACTCATGCCATCTACAGTATGACCATAAATAGCTCTCACCTCTTAAGAGATCGAAACCAAAAGATTGCCTATGCAGATATCCTACTGAATTGGCTAATTTGGGCAGTTGCGATTGCCGTCACAGCAGTTTTCCTCTGGATCTCAGTTGATATTATTTGGCATGGTGCCAGACAGTTGTCCTGGGAATTCCTAACTACAGAACCAGAAGATGCAGGTCGCAAAGGTGGCATTGCCTCAATTCTAGTTTCCACAGCACTGCTTTTGAGTGTTTGCTTGGGAGTTGCCGTACCTCTGGGGTTGGGAACAGCGATATTATTGGCTGAATTTACTACATTAAATAACTGGTTTGGAAGGTTGGTACGACGCAGTTTAGATATGCTAGCTAGTGTTCCATCGATTGTTTTTGGTTTATTCGGTAATGCCTTTTTTTGTATCACCCTAGGACTCGGATTTTCGATTCTTTCGGGAGGCTTAACCCTGGCTTGCATGGTGTTACCTATTCTGATTCGTTCTGTAGAAGAGGGGCTGCGATCTGTTCCCCATGAATACCGCTTGGGAGCAGCATCTTTGGGAATCTCACGCACCACAACCCTCGTGAATTTGTTGTTACCTGCAGCAGTTCCTAGTTTAGTCGCAGGGTTGATTTTGGGAATCGGACGAGCGATCGCTGAAACTGCGGCTCTGATGTATACCAGTGGTTACGTTGAGCGCAGTCCAGAGTCCCTGCTGGATTCCGGTCGTTCCTTATCCCTGCACATATACAGCTTATCCATGAATGTTTCTGGTGGAGATAGCAGTGCTTATACCTCGGTTGTGGTATTGATGATGCTGCTATTACTGACTAATGGCGCTGCTACTTGGATGGGAGAGCGCTGGCTCAATAGTAGGATTCAAAATTGATATCTGCTGGCACCAAGTCTTAGTATTTTGATCGCGACTCGCTTATGGATATGCCTTCATCAGAAACAGAATTGACTTCTTCTCCTTCTGAGCAGGATTTGCCTCTACCTTGCCTGTACACTGAGCGGTTGAGCCTATACTACAACTCTAACCTTGCCCTGAAAGACGTGACGCTCTCCATTCCGAAGGGTTGTATTACTGCACTTATTGGTCCTTCTGGATGCGGCAAGACTAGCTTTCTCTCATGTCTTAATCGCTTGACTGACTTGATTCCCAACTGCAAAATATGCGGTCAAGTTCGACTGGACGAATTAGATATTCTTCATCCTAAAACAGATACAGTTGCTCTTCGCCGTCGGGTGGGCACGATCTTCCAAAAACCCAATCCTTTCCCCCTCTCAATTTGGAAAAATATCGCTTTTCCACTAAGGGAACATGGAGTCAAAGATCGCCAGAGGATTGATGAAATTGTTGAACAAGTTTTAGTAGATGTAGGTCTGTGGGATGAAGTAAAAGATCGGCTGAAGTCTCCAGCACTTCGCCTTTCTGGTGGTCAAAAACAGCGCCTCTGTATTGCTAGAACCCTGGCATTGCAGCCAGAGATTCTGTTAATGGACGAACCTTGCAGCGCTCTAGATCCTATTACCACTGGTATTGTGGAAGATTTAATTGTAAGTTTGCGAGGAAAATACACAATTTTAATTGTTACCCACAACTTGGCACAGGCTCGACGAATTGCTGATTATATCGCTCTGTTCTGGGTAAAAGATGGCAGCGGTAGACTAATTGAAGCGGGTTCTGTCAAACAAATCTTTGAAAATCCTCAGCAACCTACTACAGAAGCCTATATCAGCGGTAGCCGAGGATAGGGAGGCTTTTGAAAAGCCTTTTATTCCTCTGTATGGAGCGGTTTGAACTGAGATGAAATACAGAAATATTGGTTTAATAAAAAGCAAAAAAACTATCTTATGAAAAAGCATTTAAGATTCCATTGGAGCCTTTCCCAAGCAGGAGATACATTTAGAAGATCTAAATCCTTAGTCGCTCAATCTGGTATTCCCAACTTTGAGGAGCAAATTGCCTTGTGTCAACGAGCCGAAGAGTGTGGGATTGATTCTATGCTCATGGCAATTGGCTTTACTCGACCCGATCCAATGCTGCTTTCACTAATGCTTGGTCAAAAGACCAAAAAGATTAATTTTATGGTAGCTGTAAGACCGGGGTTGATTTCTCCAACTTTATTTGTGCAACAAATCAATACTCTATCTTGCTTGATCAATGGCAGAGTACACATCAATATAGTTAGCGGACGATCTCCTCAAGAACATCGATATTACGGTGACTTTTTAAACCATGATGAGAGATACCAAAGAACTGCAGAGTTTATGGCTATATGCAATGCTTTTTGGCAGCAAGAAGGAGAGGTTAATTTCCAGGGAAAGTTCTATCAAATTGAAAATGGTAAAATCAATACTCCCTTTATTTCACCACAAAGAAATAACCCGGAAATTTTTATAGGAGGAAACTCAGATAGCGCTGCTGAAATCGCTGGTCAATATGCTGATTGTCTTTGGCGTTTTCCTGATTCACCAGAGAAACTTCAACCCCAAATCCAAACAGTATTGGAGCGAGGCAAAGAAGTTGGTTTATTAGTTTCGTTAATTACTCGTCCAACTCAAGAAGAGGCAGAATCAGCAGCTCAGACGCTCGTAGAAAGATTTGGAGATAAAGCAAGAGAAGTTATTAGAGAATTTAACAAACAATCGGATTCTGAGGGATTCCAATCTGTATTTGCTTTGTCTGAAAAGGAGCAGTCCCACTGGGTAACTCCTTACTTATGGACTGGTGCTGTTGCTTATCTTGGTGCTCCCGCGATCGCCTTAGTAGGTTCTTATGAAAACATTGCCAAGGCAATTATGGAATACAAAACTATTGGTATTACCCAATATCTCTTTACGGGTTGGCCAGATATTGATGAAATTACTCATTTGGCTAAAGGAGTTATACCCTTGCTTCGGGAGCAAGATAGAAGTTGTTAAAAGTTTCTCAAAAAGGAGCAGATCTAAAAAAAAGTCTCAGATCATGTCCGGTAAATTACTTGTGATATGTCATTGCGAGGGCAACGAAGTGGAACGCAGCAATCTCAAGGATTCTGCGATTGCTTCCTTTGTCCGCAATTGATATTCCAGGGGACTTAATATCACATAAAATTGTGGAAGACTTAAGTCTAAGTTGGCGAGTAAAATATATAATTGTCAGACAAAAAAATGATTGATTCTACAAGCAAGAGCTTAGGTAAATAGAGTATTTTTGTACAGTAACCTACCACAGATAACTATGGATTTAGGATTGAGTGGCAAAACCGCCTTAGTGACAGCATCAAGTCGAGGCATTGGCAGAGCTATTGCCGAGGGATTGGCGGCGGAAGGATGTCAAGTTATTATTTGCAGCAGAAATGAAGAAAACTTATTCAAGGCTGCACAACAAATCGAAGCAAAAACTCAGCAACCCATTACAGCAATACAGGCTGATTTATCACAAAAAGATAGTATCGAACAATTACTAGAGCGCATTACCAATCAATTTAAAAAAATTGATATTTTAGTTAACAACGTGGGCGGCCCACCTTTAAATTATCACTATGAATTAACGGAAAAAGATTGGAAAAATTCCTTTGAACTGACTTTTTTGAGTCAGGTTACTATTTCTGAATATTTTATCCCTGTCATGAAAAGAAATCTTTGGGGCAGAATTATTTTTGTCACTTCAGTTGCTGTTAAGCAGCCAGGAATGCTGATTGCTAATGCTCAGAGAGCAAGTGTTGCTGTCTATGCTAAAACTCTCTCCAATGAACTGGGAGGAGATAACATTCTGGTTAATACCATTTGTCCTTCTTTTGCCGTTACTGATAAGTATTATGCAGTTGCGGATGAAGAGGCGAGGAGAAAAGGAATTTCTCGTGAACAAGCTATTGAAGAATGGATGAAAAGTGTTCCCCTTAAGCGCCCAGCATCAACAACAGAAGTAGCTAGTATGGCTGTTTTTTTGGCTTCAGAAAAGGCGAGTTATATCACCGGAACTTGTATACAGATTGACGGGGGATTCGTAAAGAGCTTATTTTAGTAAGACAGTAAAAATAGCGTCTTAAATTTATTGTTTTTCATTGAGCAATGACCTAGAGAATTGTTTTTGATTAATCATCGCCTCCGTATACCAAACCAGTTCTTTGATAAACAATTCCAGCTTGGCTTTGAATGATGAATTGCCTAAGTTTCCCATTTCGTCAAAGACATCCTGTACGTTGGAAACGGGTAACTTGTCGGGAATTGGTAAGCCTCCCAGCGCCAGACATACCAGTTGTAACTGCGTCAGACAATTTAGCCCTCCAAAGCCTCCAGAAGACACAGTACAGATACCAATAGGCTTATACCGCAAAGCTTGGGGTTCCAGGTAGTCAAGGGCATTCTTCAATACTCCAGGGTAACCTCCTTTATATTCTGGAGTAACGATAAGAATACCGTCGGCTTGACCGAGTTTAGAACAGAACTGAACTACATTGGGCGGCGGATTTAATGTCTCATTCAATTTCTCCTCCAGAATGGGAAGTTTATATTCATGCAAGTCAATGAGTTCGGTTTGAACTCGAAGGCCATTGCTGTGTCCCTCTGGGCGATCAAACTGGCGAAATTCTTCTAGGATAAACTGAGCTACCTTTACACTCTGCCTTCCTGTTCGAGAACTTCCAAGAAGAATAGGGATATAAGCCTTAGTCATGCCTAGTTCTGCCAAATCCTTGAAGTTGGTGTGTTGATTTAACCCCTGATCTCATATTAGTTATCTATGACGATGCCAGCTACCAGTATATAGCTCATCGACTCTTTCAAGCAGTAGCGGAACAATGCTATATCATGTCTAAATTCAGTCCTTTAAAGACGACTTCAGCTACTCGCTGTGGGGTTGAAACCCCTGGGGGATTTTGTGACTTACTAACAATGTTGCAATCCCATCTAAATATCAGACCACACTTGTAGTTTGAGTTTGCTTCATTTGTTGCAGTATACTCTTAATATTATTTTGAGCTTCGGTACTCTTGGGGTTGAGTCGCAAGACTTCTTCAAAGGCACTTACCGATTCTTTGTACTGCTTTAATTTCCATAATGCCAACCCTTTGTTGTACCAACCACTCTCATTTTTAGGATTCAGTTTTGTCACACGCTCAAAAGCAGTTAAAGCTTCTTGATTTTGGCCTAATGTTCCTTGAACCACACCCAGACGGAACCAAGCATCCTCAACATTTGGATCGCGGCTAATGACCTGATTGTAGGAGGCGATCGCCTCTTGATATCGCTTCATTTGTTCTAGCGTGACACCTCGACCATACCAAGCAGAAGAATAGTCAGAATCAATCTCAATTGCCCGGTCATAAGCAGCCAGTGCTTCTGGATATCGCGTCAACTTTCTTAAAGTTAAACCTTTGTTGTGCCAAACCGAAACATCGTTAGGATTAATTGCAATTGCTCGCTCGTAAGATGTCAGTGCTTCTGGGAATTTACCTAAGTTATTTAAGAGATTACCGCGATCAATCCAAGCGTCAGCAATCTTGGGATTAATATTAACAACTCGGTCATAAGCCGTGAGAGCTTCTTCATAGCGTTTCAGACTTTTTAAGGTTACACCTCGGTTGAAGTAGGCCCAAGCAGAGTCAGGATTAATAGCAATTGCTCGGTCATAAGCCACCAGCGCTTCTTGAGGCTTACCCGCATCATCTAAGGCATTACCACGACCAACCCAAGAGTCAGAATTTTTCGGATTTATTTGAATTGCTTTGTCATAAGAAGCAATTGCTTCTTGATACATTTTCAGACTATAAAGGACATTGCCTCGATTGTGCCAAGCACCTTCACTATTAGTATTAAGTTGGATAGCCTGATTGTAGGCGTTAAGTGCTTCTGTATATTTCTTGTTAGAAAGTAGTGACTTCCCTAAGTTAAACCAGTACTCGAATTGTTGAGATTTGTCCTTAGCCAAGACTTCAGGAGGAACTTGTACAGCAGTAACCCCAACCTCACGAGTCTCTGAAGTTTGAGCTAACACTCGTGTACCTGTGAAGCTTGCAGGAAAACTGCTGGTAATGGGGGTAGAAACTGTCGCTAAAAGTGTGATAAATGCCGTTAGTCCAACTTTTTGGTATTGCATGAGAAGCCTCCATCAATAGTTCAGTAGGATTACCTGTTCAATTTTATGTATCTCTGAACCTGGGAGGACATATGCAGAAATTTGGGGGAGTGGGTAATTGGTAATTGGTAATTGGTAATTGGTAATTGGTAATGGGTCGTCGGTAAGTCGTAATTGATAGAAAGGGCGTAGCAAAAGCGATTGTAAAATTGTCGGTTATCTCCAAAGATTTCGGCGCTTTCTTCTACGCCCCTACACAAACAACAAACAACAAACAACAAACAACAAACAACAAATCACCAATTTTTAGGGAGCAGGGGAAGAATTTTGGGCTGATGCGCTGTTACAAGACGGAA
Source organism: Potamolinea sp. (assembly GCA_042408245.1). GTDB lineage: Bacteria > Cyanobacteriota > Cyanobacteriia > Cyanobacteriales > Coleofasciculaceae > Potamolinea. The sequence goes on along the minus strand of JAYFMV010000015.1, from coordinate 124,662 downwards.
TCGGAATATTTCGGACATATGTAGCCACTGTTGCGGAGGGATTTTTTACTAAAGCAATTTCCCGCCAAACATCTGACCAGAGGTTACGTTTCGCAAATAAATCTGCGCGACTCAAAGCGATTTCTTCAGGGCTTGCTTTTTTGGCTTTTAGTTCACTTTCCAATACCTGTAATTGCTTATCAAGTTGAGATCGTTTTTCTGTATTCATCACCTGAAAAGCATTCTCAGTAATGGGTTTATCCCTCAAGTCAAAGATTACTAAACTGTAAGTTTGTCCCGGCTGAAGTGCTTTCCCATCATACATGATATAGCGATTTTGTTCTGTAATTGTCTTACTCCACAAAGCATCCTTGCTACCAGATTTCCTCACCTCAATTTTACCTACCGGGCCTCTCCAGACAAACAAAGGGCGATCGCTCCAAACTTCTGCTTGATCTGAATTGGTAGATTGGGGAGCGATCGAACAGGTAGTAATTGGGCGCGGGCCACCTGGTTTCTGATCCGCAGGCGGGTTGTTTTGAGAAATCTCCCACTTGGATAATTTCTGCTGAGGAATAGTTTGGCTAAATGCCACCTGAGTGAAGAAATAAGGCAAACCTACAATTGCTGTAGTTGTTAATAACGAGGAAGATACAAATCTGTTGAGATTGCGCATGGTGTTTTTCCTTAAAAGTAAGGGTCTAACATCAGTCCAGAAAATCAAGTCTGAGAAAAATTAGGGTAGCAAGATAGCGAACCAGATGTAAATCTGCTACCACCTCCAGTTCTACCGCCCTCTTTCTCATCCACAGGAGGGTCATTTTTTTGAGAAATTTCCCACTTAGATAAATTTTGCTGTGGTCGAGTTTGGGCAATTGTTACCTGACCGAAAAAATAAGACCAAGCAACAAGTGTTGTAGCTGTTACTAACGAAGCAGAGGCAATTTTATTGAGATTAGGCCAACACGGCTTTTGGTCGGCATTTTCCACCCTACAAATAATACTTGTGCTGTATCTGTTGAGATTATGCATGGTATTTTTTCCTTGAAACTACAGGTACAAGATAAACCCATAATGTCAAGGATGGTAACAACCAAGGCAACAAAACAGCTCCCCAAATGTATATTTGTAAGCTCACTAATCCATAGCTACCTGTAAAACCAACCAAAAGTAATACAGTCCATCGCCTCGAAAACTGCTGACGTTTTTCTAGTGCCAAGGTTATAGCTTTTCCTAATAACCCAGCTAGTCCAATCATCCACAAATCCGGGATGGGAAGAATTGATCTTTGAGTCAGGAAATTTTGGAAAATATAGGCATGACCTTCACCACCGGTAAAGAACCGACGAGGCTCGGGAGGGTTTTGCTGTTGGCGCCAATAGCCAACAGCTTCTGGTAAAGGAAAAACATCCTCACCCCCCACTTGCACCCCCGGTTTCTCCCCGTAACCTCCAGCCGCAATCAGCACTGCTTGTCGATCCAATTTTTGGAGTTCTGGGGAATCTTTGGTCATCTGGAGAAACTTCCAAGCGGGAATGCGCTCGTATACTTGGTTAGGCGGGATGGAGAAGTCAATAATTGGATGTAACCACATTTGGCTTTTTCCATAGGCAAAATCAGTGATTGGATGCAGACGTAAAGCGGGGGAAAACAAGGTTGTGTAATCTTGTTTGTGCTTACTTCCCAAATATTGGGTTTGCTGAGAGAGAAAATCTTTTTGGGAAGGTTGTAATTGTGGTTGAGGAGGTGAGTGATTTGGCTCAAAGTTTAGTTTATAAGCCAGCGCCATCAGGTAAGACAAAGGTAAATTTCGAGAACTAGCATCTTTGTTTGGTATCAATCTTGTATATCCCAATCTTTGTTGCCAGACAAACAAATTCATATTTCCTTGCAAAGTCCAATTAGTGCTGGCAATTTTTGGCAAAACTCCGACAAATTTTCCTGAACTATCGGGAATTGCAGCAAAAACAAACCAGGTTTGTTGTTTTTGTACAGCTTTTTTTAAAGATTTTGCAAGCAGGCTATCGTCGCTTTTTCCATGAGAACGATCTAGCAGATAATCTATGCCTACAACTTTCGCCTTCACTTCTGAAAGTTTATTTACAAGGCTGGATAGATATTTTCGATCCATTGGGGTTGGGCTTTTAATTCCTGCCTCAATGATTGATTTATCGTCGATTTCAACTATTAATAAAGGAGAGGTTTTTGTCGCAGCAATTTGATCTGTATGTTGGCGGTAAATTGCTTGTGTTAGTACCCGCTTTTCTAATAAATAGTTTTGTATTGATAATTGCCAACTGACTATTCCCAGAATTGCTAGGGAAATTGCTTCTTTTTTTGTTGGTAGCCAGCGAGTGAGTTTTTGCTTAAGTCCACAGGGTTCAATGCGAAAAAGTGGGGCGTCAGGATGTCGAAATAAGGAAGGAATTAGGTAAGCACTGGGGTAGGTGAGAGGCTTTTCTAATTTGAGATATTTACAGGCTGAAAGTAAGGCTTCGTGAACATCTTTGTATTCTCCCAGACACTGAAGAAATCGCCAGAGAAATTCTTGGGCAACTTGATCATGAATTTTCTCTCGCATGACTGCAACCTGACTCAATCCCAAGTTAATCAAAAAATTGGCATGACTGATACCCTTGCAGGAGTTAAATAGGGCAAATTGTAATCCTTTTTCCTTGGCAATTGTTAGGGGTTTTTCTATTTCCTTGAGTTGTAGGCAAACGCCGGGAGCGATCGCCAATTCACCGCCCGTCAGTAACGTTTCATCACTGTGACCGGCAAACAATAACACGTCCCAGCCCCGTTCATCAGTAATTGCCTTGACAATTTCGGTTTTTAGTGCATTAGATTCCTGTCCTGGTTGCCAACCAACAAAGGAAATTTCAGCAACGCTTGCAAGCGATCGCACAGCTTTCTTATCCGCTTGAAAATTCAAGCCAGTATCATCTCCCAAAATTGCCAAAATCCGCGCCCGTCGGCGTCGCTGCTGATGCGTCACCGTTACACCCTGAATATTCAAAGGGTAGCGGAAAATCCTAATCTTCCCAGCAGCGGCAAACTCCGTCCCAATTTCCCAAGCTTCCCACGGCAAGTGTGCTAGTTCCATCGGGTTACAACTGAGAAAAACCTCCACATGAGGATTGGGGGAATTCCTATCCCCATCCTTAGCCGCTTGGGCTAGACAAGAGCGAATTTCAAATAATTTAGCGTGACGCAGCCATTGATGAAATTCATACAGTAGCTTGGTTTCTGACTCCACAAGTTTGGCGTGCCAATCAACAGATGGTTTCCCAAGGCTACCTTTTGCGGCTACGCGCCCCCGTAAAGAGGTGTTATAAAAACTGAGATAATCAGCGTTCCATTGCTGATAAAGTGCACTCAGAGTTTCTGGGTAGGGAATCGTCACACTAATTTGTTGTCCTCGTCCCCAAGACAACTCAAACACACAAAATTGCTCGACTCGCTGAACTTTGAGATTGAAACTATTAACACTTTTAGTCATATTTATCAAAAAGTTAATAGGGAATGGGGAATGGGTAATAATCTTTTACCAACAACTAACAACTAACAACTGTTTTCCTGCCCGGTTTTCATGCCCGTAGGGCTGTAGGGCTGTACAACCTACTACTCACAACCTACTACTCACCATCTTCTTCAAAATAATGCTCAATAGCTTCAACAGAAGCCTTTTCACCGAAGATTTTAACAATTTCTAATGCTTCTTTATAGCACTTTACCCCAAGGCTGTGGAGATTGAAACGTTGATAGGCAGCGATTAGGGGATGGAGTAATCTTTCGCTCTCACCATTGTCAGAGAAAAGCCTCTCCTTACTAGCACTGTGGTTGCTCGCTTGCCAAAGCTCTAAAGCTTGTAGATGATACCATAAGGCACGGGAAGGGTTGCCCAGTTTGTAGTGAACTGCTCCCATATAATCTAGGTTTCTAGCTTCAGCGTTAGGCCGAGTGTCCCACTTGCCGACGAAGTTCTAATGCTTGGCTAAAAAACTTCAGCGCTTGCAAATCCTGGTTGACACGTACATAAGCCGTGCCAATACTCTCAAGAGTTGTGGACTGGCTGTTGCAGCAAGCGTTGTTTTTTTGGCGAATAACTAACGCTTGTTCCAGCAAAGCAAGCGCTTGACGAGGCCGCCCTAACTGCAAATAAGCTTCGCCGATATTATGAAGAGCCGTGCCTTCACCTTCAGGTAAATAGCCCAAGTTTTGGAACAACTTTAAGGCTTGACGACAGCAAAAGATTGCCCGTTCCGACTGTCCTAAATTGTTGTAAGTTTCCCCAATATCATTTAAAGTTCTGGCAATGCCAGCAACATTCGCGATCGCCTTAAAAATCGCTAAAGATTGTACATACACATTCAAAGCTTTGTTATGCTGACCAGTCTGGCGATAAGCTAGTCCCATATAATTGAGAATGACACCTTCCGTTGCCCGCAGCCCAATTTTTTTGGCGATTTGTAACGCTTGTTCAAGGCACTTAACGCCCCAAGCGTACTGTCCCAAATGGCAGTGAAATAAACCAATGTGCTTAAGTATGTTTACCTGGCTCACACAATCGTTATTTGCTTGAGCTTTTGCCAAGGCTTGTTGGAATTTCTTTAAGGCGGATTGCAACTGCACTTGACTGTAATGGCGAGCTGTGATCTTCAAGGCCTCGCCATTGTAATCACATTTGCATGAGCTTTTTTGCTCTCTACTCAAGAGCAATGCTTTTTTATCGTAGCCAGGTGATCTGCTCTCTTGCTTGGAGGCTACCGCCTTTTCCCTTGAATAGGCTAACACAAAGGGAGGTGTTTCCCTCAAACCTAGGAAGCGCTTTTGATGCAGCCGTTCTAATTTTTGGTCAGCGATTGAGTGAAGACTAGCTTGCATGGTGAAAGTGCTCCCTGAAATGATTAGAGGATCGTTTCCTCAATTACCTATCTCTCACCTAGGGAGGGGTTATGCAGTTTTTCCCAGAAAAAAATCCTGAGAGGGGATGAAGGGGTTAGGGAGAATGTGAAATAGTTTTTTGAGGTACAAGACAAAAGACTCATGAAAGTTCACAAATTATTCACATTTTCTCGCTACTCTTTGAGATGTAAGCTTTTGGACTACTGATATGCCCTCTCACAAACAAGGTCTGGGAGGGCATTTTTATTGGCAGTTTAAGTAAAGCTTTGTTACAGTTGCAGAAAAGCTGAGAGTAGGGCTGAAAAGTTCTTAGAGGTTCACTTTTGGACACTTGGTAGTAAAAATTAATCTTGCACAGGCTCAAAATATGCAACTAAAACCTTTATTACAACCAATTACTCTGCAACCTCACCTAAGCATTGATGAACTGCAAAGGCATTCCCGTCAAGCTAAATCTCCGATTGAACGCAGTCAGTTCCAAATCATTTGGTTAATCGCCCAAGGGAAATTAGTAGAAGAAGTAGCAGCACTTACAGGCTATAACTACGATTGGATATACCAACTCATCTGGCGTTATAACCAATTTGGTGCAAAAGAAATCAAAAATAGAAAGTATGAAAATTCGGGGTTATTTTTTTGCCTATTTAAGTGCGTAACTTTAACCTAAATAAGCTTGTTTTACACGTTCATCCTTGAGTAGTTCTGAAGCAAGTCCGGAGAGAGTAAGTTGTCCGGCTTCTAGAACGTAACCTCGGTCAGCAGTTTGTAAAGCTAAATTGGCGTTTTGTTCGACCAGTAAAATAGTGACTCCTTCCTTGTGTAACTGGCGAATTACTGAGAAGATTTCCCGGACAATTTGCGGCGCTAAACCGAGACTAGGTTCGTCAAGTAGCAATAGTTTTGGCCTACTCATCAATGCACGAGCAATCGCTAACATTTGCTGTTCACCACCGCTGAGGGTTCCCGCCAACTGATGGCGACGTTCTCCTAAGCGCGGGAAAGTGAGAAACTGACGTTCTATATCTGATTTAATTCCCAAACGATCGGAGCGAGTGTAAGCTCCCAATTCCAAATTAATCAATACAGTTTGCCGTGCCAGAACCCTACGTCCTTCTGGACTTTGGGCAATACCAAGACTCACAACTTGATCAGGGCGACTTTTGGTAATTTCTTGTCCGTTGTAGAAAATATGACCTTTTGCAGGATTAATCAGGCGGGAAATGGCTCTAAGAGTTGTAGTTTTTCCTGCTCCATTCGCACCAATTAGTGTTACAATTTCTCCTTCATTGACAACGATATTGGCATCTAGGAGAGCTTGAATTGCACCGTAGTTAACGTAGAGGTTGTTGAGTTCAAGTAGGGGTTTTGTCATTGGTTATTGGTAATTGGTAAGGGCTAATTGGCGTAAAAAAACAGATAAATTCGTAGGGGCTTGTAGGGGCTTGTAGGGGCGGGTTTAGTGACCAGGGCTGACTACAACCAGTTGATCATCTTCAAAACCCACCCTCAAGCGTGATAACGCCTGACTAGAACCAGTTGATCATCTTTAAAACCCGCCCTCCTAGCACAGAAAGGGCGTAGCATTTGCGTTGTAAAATTGTCGGTAAGAACCAAAGATTTCGGTGCAAATGCTACGCCCCTACAGGACAAATGACTACTGACAAATGACTACTGACCAACCGCTCCTTCATCACCTAAATAAGCTTCAATAACTGCTGGGTCGTGCTTGACTTTTTCCGGTTCACCTAAAGCAATTAACTGACCAAAATCTAAGACAGCAATGCGATCGCATAATCCCATCACTAGCGGTACGTGATGCTCAATCAGTAACACAGTTAAATTGAAAGAAGAGCGAATTTGTCGGATCAAATCACTCAAAGCACCTTTTTCATTAGAATTCATACCTGCTGCTGGTTCGTCTAATAGCAAAATTTGCGGCTTTAATGCCAAAGCACGGGCAATTTCTAACCTTCTTTGGTCACCATAAGCAAAGTTACGAGCTTGTTGATCTGCTCTGTTAGCAAGTCCTACTAACTCCAACAATTCTAAGGCTTGAGCATAAGTTTGTTGTTCTTCTGCAGCGGCTGAGGGCAATCCTAACACACCTTTGATTAAACCAGTTTTATTGTGGATATGATTAGCGATCGCCACATTTTCCAAAGCAGACAAATTCCCAAACAATCGTAGATTTTGAAAAGTCCTGGCTATACCTTTAGCCGCGATTTTGTGGGGGCGTAATTTAGTAATTTCTTCACCTTTGCAAATCAAATGACCGCTAGAAGGAGGCATTAAACCTGTTATCAAATTAAATAGCGTAGTTTTACCCGCGCCATTTGGGCCAATCAAACCAAATATTTCGTTTTTTTGTACCGCAAATGAGACTTTATTTACCGCTACCAAACCACCAAAACGGCGAGTTATCTCTCTCACCTCCAAAACAGGTTTAAAACTTTCCGGAACCTTCTGATGGTCGTTCAAGTTGCTTCGCTCCAATTCCCAATTCAAAATTATTAATTAAACAACCGCGAAGCTAACCACGACGAGGATGTCAAAGAGTAATACTACTATATAGCACTCCTAATTGAGTTGTGAGATGTCAGCGCCTCAGATACCCGACTTCTCCTGCGAAGTCGGGTATCTCCCCTTCACAAATCATTTAGGATTGCTATAGTAGTTGCCAAAGCAGTTAGGAAAAGGCGCTTAAGCACTTGGCCGAACTTTGCTAAGTTAGAAAATCGTGACATCCTCTTAAAGTGTAGGTTTCCCTTGACGTAACAGTTTGTCTAGCCAATCGTTAAGCATTTTAGCTTGCTGTTGATGGGGAAAAATTAGATACAGAAAATCAACAAAAAGCCTGGTTGTAATATATTAATCAAGTCAGGCAAGTTTTGCCCATTGACCGGTTCATCAAACAAAGGTTGCTTGGAAATGTCTACTGTAGTCCAAAATCAGTACAATTTTTTGCCTCGCTTTTACCGACTATCGTCAGTCAGCGTACTGTCTAACATGATGGTACCCTTAGCTGGTTTGGTGGATACTGCTTTTTTAGGGCATCTAGCAGACATTCGGCACTTAGCTGGTGTCATTCTCGCATCCATCTTATTTGATTACCTCTACAGAGTTCTCAAATTCTTGCGATCAAGTACCAATGCGATCACAGCGCAAGCAGTGGGAAATGACAATCACAAAGCGATTTTACTTGCAGGGTTGCGGAGTGGTTTGATAGCATTAGCGCTCGGTTTAGCAATTTTGTTATTGCAATATCCACTGCAAAAAGTGGGATTTCTAATCTTAACTGGATCTCCGGAAGTGGAAGCTTCAGGAGTTAACTATTTCTATGGGCGAATTTGGGGTGCTCCTGCTGTTTTGCTTAACTTTGTGTTGATTGGTTGGTTTCTAGGAAGAGAAAAAAATGGCATCGTTTTGCTGATGTCTCTCATGGGCAATGGTTCCAATGTGCTGCTCGACTACTTGATGATTTACAAGTGGGGTTGGGCAAGTGCAGGAGCGGGACTGGCTACTGCAGCGAGTCAGTATTTGTGTTTGCTGATTGGCTTAATAGGAATTTGTTTTACTATTCAGTGGAACACGTTATGGGAAGCTTTACAAGAGTTATTTGATTGGGTAGCAATAAAAGAAACCGTGGCATTAAAAGGAAATATTTTAGTCCGGTTTGTTGTGCTGATTTCTACCTACGCCATCTTTACCAATCTGAGTTCAGCGATGGGAACTACTACATTAGCGCAGAATGGTTTGTTGCTCCAGATTGCTTTGTTGAGTCAGTTCACAATTCAGGGAGTTGGTATGACAACACAAACCTTAACTGGCAATTTCAAAAGTAAAGGTTCAACAGAAAAATTAGTTCCAGTACTCATTGTTTCGATCATGACTGCGCTGTTGATCGCTCTGGGATTTGCAGGAGGGACTATTCTTTTGCCAGATCAGATATTTGGGCTATTGACAAATCATGCGGAAGTGAACGAACACATCATGAGTTACACCATTTGGCTATTGCCATTGCTGGAACTAACGGCAATTGCCTTTATGCTTGAGGGTTATTTCATTGGTTTAAAGGAGGGTAAAACCCTGCGTAATGCTGTTTTGATTGCCTTTGTACTGGGATTTTTTCCCTTGGCGATCGCTGCTTGGTATTTACAGAGCAACCACATCCTGTGGATGTCATTGGTGGCCTATATGCTCGTCTTGGCTGTGGCACTGGGAGTACAATTGCCAAAGACTTTAGGACAACCAAATTTGCCAGATCAGAAGATACTGCCAAGTTCCTGAGATTATTCCATTGTTTGAATTTTGAATGCCATAATTTTGCATTTTAAAAAGGTCATTGTCTGTGCCTTTTGAGTGGCTTCAAACGTTTCAACAATTCGGGAGTGATAATACCTTGAGGATAGAACACACTACCGATCATAATCAGTAGCCCAAAGATAATCAAACGACCATCCCGCAAAAATTGCGCTAGCCAAATTGGTAAGCCGCTTGTGCCAGAAAGCGCCCTCAACGCTTCTGGCAAAGCTGTTAGTACCATCCCGCCTAATACTGGGCCAATAAAGGTTCTAGAGCCACCAATCAAGACAAATGCTAAGTAAATAATACTGGCATCAAAAGTCCCTTGGCGAGCGTTCCAAGTATTCAAAAAATGAGCGCTCACCGCCCCAACTAAGCCTGCTAAAATTGCCCCTAAAGTAAAAGACAAGACTTTATAATAAGTTGGGTTAATGCCCATCGCATCTGCGGCTAATTCATCCTCGCGGATAGCACTCAAAGCACGACCAACTCGGATGCGTTCCAAGCGATAGAGAAAGAACATACTCAAAATTAGCAGTGGTGCGGCAATCCACAGATATTCGATTGGAGTTTGAAAGGGTTGAGGAATACCAAAAATCCCCACAGCACCGCCTGTAATATCCAAGTTTAGAGCCAAAACTCTGAGAATTTCGACAAAAGCAATTGTGGCAATCGCTAAGAAAATTCCCCGTAATCGTAGAACTGGAATTCCCAGCGCGACTGCTAATACTCCGGAGATTAAAGCTGCTAGAAGCATTTCTAACAATAAAAATGGAATGGGGAAGAAGTTGCCTGTAAACTTAAAGACATTTTTAGATAAAATTGCTGCAATATAACCTCCCAAAGCATAAAATCCAGGAGTAGCTAGAGAAAGTTGACCCGCCATTAGTGGCAAGTAAACTGACAGTCCAAGAATCGAACCTAAAATCATTGAGACGAACAAGAAGCCATAGTTACTAATAAAATCTGACATTTATATTTGTTGTTAGTTGTACAGCCCTGCGGGTATGAAAACAGTTGTTAGTTGTTAGTTGTTTCCTTCATCTCCCATATCTCCCCTATTTCCCATATCTCCCAATTCCCCAATTACTAAACCTTTGTCATTCGCGCTTTTCCCAGCAATCCTTGTGGTCTAACCAGAAGCATAATGAATAACAGAGCAAAGGCGATCGCCTCCTTATAACCAGAATAATCGGAAGGGACAAAGGCCTCCGCCAAACCAATCACCAATCCTCCCAAAACCGCACCCGGAATATTCCCTAAACCTCCTAACACAATCACTCCTAAACCCTTAAGTCCGAAAGCAATCCCAAAGTAAGGGCCAGCAATACTTACACTAGAACCAACCAAAGTTCCTGCAATACCTCCTAAGAAACCACTCAAGAAGAACGTCAATAAAATAAACTGTTCAGTATTAATTCCTAGCAGACTAGCAGTAGTAGCATCCTCAGCTACCGCTTGCAAAGCTTTGCCTATTTTAGTGAAACTAATTACATAAGTTAGAACAGCAAGAATTATGGCACAAACTCCAAATATTATTACTTGAACTGTACGCAGCATAATCGGTTTGTCCGCAGTTCCAAAATTAATAGCTGCTGGCAAATTTCCATAAGCATCAGCAGGAAAAGTATAGATTTCTGCCCCTACTAAGTACTGGATTGAATTGACAATTACAACGGCTGCACCCAAACTAGAAACCAAAGTCAGAAGTGGATCAGCACCTCTTGTTCGTAAAGGTCTAAACGCCAAACGTTCAACTATTATTCCAGCAATTCCCGCTAAAATGCTACCGATAAATAAGGCAAGAGCAAAAGGCAATTGTACAGGTAAAGATGCATTGGCAAGCAGTCCATTAAAGCCAAATCTTCCCCCAGCTAGGCTATAGGTAAAGTAAGCACCCAGGGTAAAAATCGCACCGTGAGCAAAGTTGATAATACCAAGAATTGAAAAAACCAATGTATAGCCTAATGCAAAAATAGCGTAAACACTACCGATGGATAAACCGTTGAGGAATTGTTGTAGAAATAGGGTAAAGTTCATGGTAATTGGTAATTGGTAATTGGTAATTGGTAATTGGTAATTGGTATTTGGTCATTGGTATTTGGTATTTGGTCATTGGTATTTGGTCATTGTAAGGGCGGGTTTAGCAGATAATCTTTGTTACCAACCAATAAATTATCTACAAAACCCGCCCCTACACAAACAATAAACAACCATTCCTCATTACCTATTAGTTTTTTACATGAGTTACTTTAAAAAGGCAAACTTACCATTATTACCATCTGCATTCATTGTGATTTGTGCAATGTAAAACTGACTCTGTATAACTTCCCCTTCCGGAGTAAAAGCAATCGCACCTATAGGAGTATTGTACTTACCAGTTAGGAGTTGTTGATTCAACTGTGTGCGTAACTTTTCCAGAGAGAAAGTGCTGATTTTGGTTTTTTTATCTACAGCTTTCAAGGCTTCCACAAATACCTGAACACCAGTAAAAGCTTGAGCGCTAAACTGTGGTGGTTCCTTCTTATTTTGCTTTACATACGCATCGCGAAAAGCGGCATTTATTTCTCCGGGAGCTTCCGGACTATATGCTTGAGCAATTATAAGTCCATCGCAGAGGGCTTTACAAACTGAGAAAATATTAGAAGTGTTCAAACCATTGCCACCAATAATTAAACCTTTATAACCGAGTTCCCGAAGTTGCCTTACTAAATTACCTCCATCGGCTGCTAAGCCAGAAATAACTACTAAATCTGATTTAAGATTAATCGCATTGGCGGCTTGTGCTTGAAAATCAGTATCAGTAGTTTGGAATTTTTGGACTGTAACTATATCCAAGCCTTGCTTTTTAATTGCTTCCTGAAAAATTGCTGTTTCTGATGTAGTGAAAGCGTCGTTTTGAGCATAAAATACAGCAACTTTTTTAATCTGAGACTTGAGCTTAAGTGCCGCCTTAATTGCATTAGGAGCGACAAGGGAAACAGGTGCAGAAATCCGCGCAATGTAGTCACCAATCTGAGGAATTCCTTTAGCAGTATTAGATACTCCAATGACTGGAACTTTGGCTCGTTCTGCAATCGGATCGGCACTAAAAGCTTGCTGTGAAGCAGATGGTCCAATAATGCCAACTACTTTATCTTGGTTAATCAAAGTTTGGATGGCGTTGATTGCTCCTGCTTCATCGCCACCGGTGTCTTGGAATACTAATTTAATTGGAGTACCATTGATACCTCCTTTCTCGTTGAAATATTTCTCGGCAATTTTTGCCCCGACTACTGATTCTTGAGCTAAGAGTGCATAGTTGCTTGTTTGGGAAAATGCTGCTCCAATTGGGATTGCAGCAGCAGAATTTGTGGTAACAGGAGAAGCTTGGGTTTCTCCTACTTGCTTCCTATAAGAATCACAGGCTGTCAATAACAAACCAAAGGTGACTGATAATGCAGCGATATGAGCTACAGTTTTGTTCATTTTAAGAATGTAAATTTGCCAGTTTTACCATCTGCATCCATTTTAATCTGAGCGACGTAAAACTGATTTTGTTTGACTTCCCCTTCTGGATCGAAAGCAATTTCACCGAGCGGTGTGTCATATTTCCCTGTTAATATTTGCTGATTCAGTTGTGTGCGTAACTGTTCTAAGGACAGGGTGCTGATTTTTGTTTTACTATCCAAAGCTTTCAGCGCTTCCACAAACACCTGTACTCCAGTAAAAGCTTGAGCGCTAAATTGTGGCGGTTCTGTCTGTTTTTTTGCCTTATAAGCTTCCCGGAAAGCTGTGTTAATCTCACTGGGTAATTCGGGACTATAAGCTTGAGCAATTAAAATATCATTGCATTGTGCTTTACAGACAGGAAAGAGATTAGATGTATTCATTCCATTGCCACCAATAATTAAATCTTTGTATCCTAGTTCCCGCAATTGCTTGACCAAATTACCGCCATCTGCTGCCAATCCGGAGATAATTACTAGGTCAGGTTTGAGGTTAATAGCATTAGTAGCCTGGGATTGGAAATCAGTATCAGTAGTTTGAAATTTTTGGACGGTAACTAACTCAAGTTTTTGGTCTTTAACAGTCGATTGGAAAGTTTCAGTTTCTGATTTACTGAAGGCATCATTTTGAGCAAAAAATACTGCTACTTTTTTAATTTGTGGATTGATTTTGAGTGCAGCTTTTACTGCATTGGGAGCAACAACTGCTACTGGTGCTGACACACGACCAATATATTGTCCAATCTGAGGAATGCCTTTTGCTGTGTTAGAAGGGCCTAAGACTGGAACTTTTGCACGGTCAGCAATGGGGTCAGCACTAAAGGCTTGCTGAGATAATGTAGGCCCAACAATTCCAACAACTTTATCTTGTGTAATTAGAGTATTGAAGGCGTTGATTGCCCCTTGTTCATCACCTGCTGTATCTTGGATAATTACTTTAATAGGTGTACCGTTGACACCACCTTTTTTATTAAAAAATTCCTCGGCAATTTTGCCTCCAATTACTTGTTCTTGACCGAGTAGGGCGACGTTACTGGTTTGTGCGACAGCGAGGCCAATGGGGATAGCTGTTGCTGATGTATTCCCTGGACTACTGTTAGTTGTTGCGGCTGGTTTATTGCTCTGGTTACAGGCAACAATTAACATACAGGTGAAAAACGCAGTAAGAATTTGCGGAAATATACTTTTCTTAAACATCTAAAAACTTCCTCAGCGAAGGTATCTACTATTATCTATCTGAAGATGGAGGTTTTATATAACCAAAATCCTAAATTAACTTACTGGTGTTCTTGTAGTCTGAAACCCCCCAACCACAATCAGATGAAAGGTACTACGATCATCAGTAATAAAAGTACAAATTATGGTTATGGAAAATATCGAAACGGCAATCTCACTACCAGAATCATTGTTAGAGCAATCAGAGACTATAGCCGATGAGATGAAAATGTCTCGCAGTCGTTTGATTGCGATCGCCCTAGAAGAATTTATCTGCTGCTATCAAACCCGCAAGCTACAAGAAAAAATTCGCTGTCCCCTCTCAGATATTCCAAGTCTGGAAGAACAAAGCCTCATCGCCATTATGCGCCTTCAGCAGCAGATTATTAAAGACAAATAGTTAAGGATTTTTTGCATAAGTTCCCTTGCCTTGAGAGATAGATTTCAGTAGGCGATTCCGCCTCTGATCCTCTTGGGTGCAGCATATGCTTAACGACTCTAACACCGATTTTGTGAGCTTGCTCAATCAGCAAGTTAACTCTGCTTCCGCTCAAGTTCCTCTTTCTTTCTTTAACAGTGGACAGTTCTTATCCTTAGCAACTGACTGTCGGGGAGGCATAATCTTACAAAAACGTTTTTATGCAGACTTTGCTGGCTCTGGTGCTGCTGTGGGGAGTAGTTTTGATGTTGACTGCACCTCAGTGTATGTCATTGGCACTGTCAAATTCTGTGCCTCATCAATCTACTCAGAACGTCAGCAAGCATTTGAGAAGCGAATGGCTTACTCTATGCGCTTGCAGGAAATTGCGGGGATGGAAGTTCCATCACAGCGGGCTTTAGGGATTTTGGATCAATTGTACCATTGGGTTGGAGCCGAAGAAACACAAAAAATTCCTGATGAATTAGTGGCGATGCTGGCTGGACTGCTACCTAAAACTGTAGAGTTGGCTAGGGAAAATTACTCACCGAGGAATTCAAGAGGCTTCAATGCTGAAGAAAAAAAAATGCCCTCTCAAGCACGATAAGAGGGCATAGGCATACATCAAAGCACTTAAAATCATAATCGCGAAGTGTGAATATTTTGTGAATGTCTGGCAATTATTGCTCTCGACCTTCTAAGATAAAAAAAATGCCCTCCCGGATCTTCCAGGGAGAGGGCACAGTTCAAAAGCTAGTAATTGTTAATGTAGCGACTGAATGTGAAAATTTTGTGAATAGTCTCTATTCAATCAGAAATTTTCTCTAGAGAGAACGAGAACCCACCGGACATTTAATTTCTAATGAGCCACCCACAGGGGGTACCTGGATGGCTGGTGGTTGCGTTGATGGTTGGTTAGTTTCGCAAATCTGGGCAACTGTCTTAGCTTGTCCATTCACTTTGGTTACGAATACAAAACCCGTGTAGCTGGGAAGTGTCGTATTTTTAGCTTCCGCAGTCATCATCACGCTTTGCGTATTATCTCCCTGCGGGACAATTTTGTAGCGATAAGCTTCAGTTTCTGTCCTCAATCCAATGCTCACTTCTTCAAATTTGGTGGCAAATTTTCCCTGTTCTTTGTAATGTGCCTGCTGCACTTGTATCAGAGCATACATATACTTTTTTGCTTGATCTTCTGGCTTCTGGGATTGCTGATTAGTGGTATTTTTGGAATCTTTCAGCTCAATTACTTGAATGTTTTCAGGTACTGTTGTTACTTCAGAAATTTTATTAAATAAGACAGCATTGAGTTGAAATTTTGATGTTCTTGGTTTTCCTGGAGCCAGTCCATCTAAATCTAAACGCAGTTTACCATCAGTAGTAAACTCAAATATTGTTAAAGCTTTTTGATCTGGCCCCAATTGAATATCAAGTTGCATCGGTTTAGTTGCTGAATTAATCTGATAACCAACCTTAAGAGCAACAGTAGAACCGTCAGGTGCCGGTAGCACTGCAAATAAATTGCCGTTTGGTGCAAAAATAAATGTGAATACTTTGTCTGATGTGGGGTCTTTTGCTTCCCATCTTCCTAATAATTGTTTAGCAACTAAGTCAGTTTGAGAAGTGTCTTGAACCTGAGCTATTTTGAGTGTGTGGGTTGGTTGAGCGCTAATCGGTGACGCAAGTGTACTCAGTAGCACGAAGAACAATCCTTTGGCGATTAACTTGCTCTTCACCGAGAACGGTTGCTGACGCTTGTGAAGGTTGAAAAATAGAGCTGACTCATGGAAATAAAATCCAGAAACTGACTGGATTTTAACTTAGTTGGGGATTGAGGGAGATGGGGTAGATCGGGGAGATCGGGGTGATCGGGGAGATGGGGTGAAATCGGGGAGATGAGGGAGATTGGTTCCCATTACCCAGGACCCAGGCCCCAGTCCCCATTCCCCATTCCCCATTACCCATTACCCATTACCCATTCCCCATTCCCCATTCCCCATTCCCCATTCCCCATTCCCCATTCCCCATTCCCCATTACCCATTACCCATTCCCCATTACCCATTCCCCATTCCCCATTACCCATTACCCATTCCCCATTCCCTAGCCTATTTTTAAGTGCTACAAAACTCGACCATTGATGTAATAATCTCTTGTACCCTTAGCATTGAGTGCTTCCACAAGCCGATTCAACGCATGAACGTAAGCAGCAGTTCGCATCGAAACTGCTAGTTCCTGAGAAAGTGACCAAATGCGCTCAGTTTCTTCCACAATTTTTTGTTTCAAGCGTTGATTGACTTCCTCAAGCGTCCAATAAAGTCCACTCCGGTTTTGTACCCATTCAAAATAACTAACGGTGACGGCCTCCAGCATTGACTAAAATATCAGGAAATACAAAAATACCTTTCGCTTCCAAAACTTTATCCGCCTCAGAGGTTATCGGACCATTAGCCACTTCAAAGATATATCGCGCCTTGATATTATGGACATTTTCTTGACATATTTGATTCTCCAAAGCAGCAGGAATCAGAATATCCACATCTAAGGCTAACAATTCCTGATTGCTCAGTATTTCATGTTCAACAATGTTGCAAACGCTGTTTTGGCAATAGACTGCTTTAATCCCATTCCCACTTGCTTTATATTGTCGAATACTCGGAATATCTAGCCCTTTTTTAGAATAAATTCCCCCTTGAGAATCACTAACAGCAACAACTTTATAACCCGCTTTGAAAAGTAATTCGGCGATGACTGCACCCGCCTTACCAAAGCCTTGAACTGCTACAGTTGTCTCTTGCGGTATCATCTCAAATTTGGGCAAGATAGATTCAAGTACAAAAAAAGCGCCAGTAGCAGTAGCACCATCACGCCCAACACTTCCCCCCATTGTAAGTGGTTTGCCAGTAACAACCCCTGGGCTAAGTTGACGGCGGATGATGCTATATTGATCCATCATCCAACCCATGATTGTGGCGTTAGTATAAACGTCAGGAGCGAGAATATCAACATCAGGGCCAATAAAGTCTGCAATTGCATCAATATAACGACGACTTAGCCTTTCTAATTCCATCTTAGATAAGGTTTTGGGGTCGAGTGTAATTCCGCCTTTTGCACCTCCAAATGGGAGATTTAAAACGGCACATTTAAAAGTCATCCAAAAGGCTAAAGATTGTACTTCATCTAGGGAAACATTGGGATGATATCGCACACCGCCTTTACCTGGCCCTCTGGTGTCGTCATACCGCACTCGATAACCCTGAAAAACTTTCAAACTCCCATCATCCATCCTGATTGGTATGGAAACACTCAAACTATATTTCGGATATTTTAAGTGTTCAATTGCATCTTCAGAAAATGAGACATATTTCAGTGCTGCTTGCAATCTTTTACTAGCATCTGCAAATAATAAGTCAGACATTCTGTTATTTCTCCTCTTACGTGACTAAGCGTTCCTTCTACCTGTTCTCAACAAGCTTCTTATATACGAAAGATTGTTCCTGGTTAGCAATGAACCATGAACATATCCTGATAGTTGAAGATGTTCAACTACCAAACCACAGCGCGAGTTAAGTGGTTTTTAGTTTTTCGTGGTATGCGAAGCTTGTTCTAGACGCCACTAATCGCGTCCGATACTAAGTTGCTTTGATAGATAACATAAGCTGTCAAGTTCATTACTCATACTTCATGCTTCATAGTTTGCAATGAACCATGAACCTTGAATTAACAACGATGGTATCTCCGAAATTAACCTGGGAACACTAATTCTTCCCCATGTATCAATTACAACACTAAAAACTGTATATTTAGCTACATATTACAAATCTTTACCCTAGGCGCTCAGTTACTGACTTCAGAGTTTCCTAGAAGAATCTACACACTAAGGAAATTAACAATTAAACTAAAGATATAGATTTATTACTCTTTATTCATAGAGTACCAATCTGATTGAGGGTGACTCTTCCCATGTGTCATAAGTTACATTTGGCATTAGGAAACCCACTCGTATTGCAGGCATGAGCAACCATGATTGAACTCCTAGCTGCATTATCAGCCTCAGCGGCAGCAGGAATGAGAATTGCCCTGCCACTCCTTGTCATTGGATTATTGCAGAGTGAAGAGCTGTGGGCAAACATACCGTTACTGTCTCGAATTCCTCCACCCGTCTTGCTATGTATCCTAACAAGTTGGTCATTGTTTGAGCTATTTGGTTCCAAAAAACTTTTGGGACAGCGTGTATTGCAAATTGTACAGCTAATCTTCAGTCCGATTGTTGGTTCAATTCTGGGCATTACTGTTGCTAAGTTCACCGCAGCCCCAATACAATTCGTCTGGATAGTAGGAATAGTCGGCGCATTATTAGCCTTTGTACTCCAACTGGTTCAAGTAGGTTGGTTTTTCCGTTTGCGAGGCTTACCTTTATGGGTTGTCTTTCTTCAGGATCTTTTGTGCATTGCTTTGGTACTCTTTGCCTTTGATGCACCTCGTCAGGGAGGATTAATTGCTTTACTATTATTATGGATAGCTATTCGTAGTTCTCAAGAGTGGCATCGTTGGTATGTGGGAAAGAATCAGCAAAAAAAGCCTCGCAGCTAAAGACCTGATTGAGGTTAGTTGCTTGATACTCTAGCACAAGAGTTATATCAAATCTGTTGGCATTGAAATAATATGTTTTTTTAACGCAGAGAGTGCAGAGGGAAACGCAGAGGGACGCAGAGGTTTTTGATTAATTCCGATGCCAACGGACATGATATTAATCGTAGGGTTTCTTTTTTTCAAGAAAATTGGGGGTAGAAAATGAAGATTAGCCACCCTGCAACAATGAAAGCTGCGAATAAGCCGATCATAATTTCCAAAGACCAGCGTACATTGAAGCTACCGAGAAGCGGTGTAGCTGAGATAAGTAAGAGAATTAGAAAAATTGAGAATAGCCAAATCATAGTTTGAGCCTCATTGAATTTTCCTTAACTATATTTTCGCCTTTTGAGGATTGCGGTTACATCCAATCTTTTAAATTCTGTGAGCTTTAAATGTTTAACTAGCTCAGAATTCATAATTTTTAAGATCGGGCTGATTGCAACTCTCATAGTAAGCGGTGGTGTAATTTCAATCCCCAAAGCACCCCCGAAGCGACTTTGGCAAGAAGAATAAGAAGAAGTATAAACAACTTTGAACTAGCTATTGCAAACTTACTGCCAATCGAGTAAGCTCATTCATGATATTTGAGTAAAAACCAAATATTTCACTAAATTTCAGGGAAAACTGAAAAACATAACTTGTGGAATGACTAAGAAGAACTTGGGCAAAACTTTTGCCTGAATCTATTCTTAGCAGAGACTTGTGCTTTACATAAAGCACAGAATAGTCTGTCTTTCTAATGTCAATGGCCTTCATGGATCTGAAAAAATGGAAAATCAGCCAATCAATCTGGCGACTGAGAAAATCGAACAAAACTTTGCCAACTTTTTGAACCCAAGTACGCCGGATACTTCTGATGAGAATTCGGAAAAACAGGATTTCGACGACAGTTTCCTTGAGACATTCAAAGATAAATCGGCTTGGGTAGAGTCAAAAGCCAAGCTTGCTGAAGCGTTCAATGAGCTGGTGGACTCCGAGGAGGCACAGGAGGCACTAAAGGCTCAAGACCAGGCGGTAGAGGCTGCCCTGGATTCCATAGAAGAAGCGCTACTAGACTTCTACAAAACAATTAAATGTTTTTCTGCTGAGGAGAAGCAACAAGGTTTTGCGAAAGTGTCTCTGAATCAATGTCTTCTGAAACTCGACAAGATTGATGATGTCTTCTCTCAGGCAAAACTAGGCTTCTTTAACTTCCCCCATCTACCTCGCTTGACCTATCTCACGGCGTATATCCTCCAGGTATACCTAAAACTGAATCCATCGGAGGAAAACTCATGGGTGGCTGAAGCAGCTTTCGGGCGGATCAATCGAGAAATCGAGATTGCAATGGAGAGCGTTTACAGAGAGCGCCACTACCGCATCAAGTTTGACCTGTCGGGTCCTTACCATAACCTAGCTTACGTTTACGACGAACACACCAAAAGCTCACTGACCAATTGGGTAGAACTGAGTGAGAATGCCCGGAAAGTGCATGATGCTCACCACGTCCTCCAAGAGCGTATTGCCGATTTGTATGTCCAGAGTTTGCCTTTCAACCAAGTTAGTGAAATGGTGACGGAACTCTGGGGACAAGGAGAGACAACTTCTTGGGGCAACAGTCAAAAAGAATTGTGTTTTCATCGATTTAGCTGATGAGTCCAATGCTGAATTTTCAGCAGCGATTCAAGAACTCGCTCTTGACTGGGTAAAGGCGGGCTATTTTCCTGAGTTCTCATCGGCGATTCAAACCACCGTAATAGAGCCAGCAGTGATTGGAGATATGATTGGTAGTCTCCTAACCGAGTTCCTGGGTGGTTTCCTAAGACAAACCGGTGCAAAATTGGCCTTGGCGGCTGTTTCTCCTATCTTTGGCAGGACATTCGGTGCTATCTTGGGCTTAATCTGGCGTAATTTGCCTGCTATACAGCGACGTGACCTGAGCGACCGAAACGATGCCTTAAATAGAATAATCCAAGTAGTCCAGCTTGAAATAATCCGTTCAAGTTTTACTAGATGTTTCGATGCGTACACAAACGTATTCGATCTAGTTAGAGACGAATATAATCGCAACAGGCAGCATATTCAGCCGGGATTCTGGCTTCCTGCATTGGTTCATAGTAAGGAGCTCGAGAGGGAATTGCTCGCTACACCTCACCCAAGACCTCAGCTATATTATCAGACGCACCAACTTTTCAGCGAGGCAGTGGTAATGCGATTGAACATCCTGTTGGGAGCGCTAGCGAGTGCAAACAGCACGGGGGATCACTATTTCCGAAGAAGTCGGGAAAGTGATTTGAGGATGTTGATGAATCGTTGGTACAGTTACCTAACGAACCTACTTCAGGAGAGCTATGGCCGAACTACTAGAAGACATGATGACATCATACGCCGAGGCGGATCTCTTTTTTATCCCAATATCTATGTACAGGATAGTTTACACAGGCTGACCATATCACACCCGCAATTCTCAAATGGCGTACCGATTGGAAATACAGCTAGGGGAGGGTTTGAAAATCGAATAGATTATTTTGTAACGCTTAATACCGAGCTGCATAATATGTGTCGAGCTTACGATTCCACGTGCAGACGGCTCTCTGAGATAGGAATAAGCATTAATCCGAACGCTGATCAAAATATCTTTGCTACCAACTTTATGGCAAATCGGTATTTAGCTAGAGGCAATGCATTCGTGAGTAATTCGAGAGGTCATGGTAACTGGCCTGGCGCCCATGGACAATGGGGGTTGCTTCTGTTCTCAAGGATTGGAAACCAAGCGGCTGGACCACACATGTGGGATCATGGCGTGCGGTTATCACCACATTCAGTGTGGCTAAGTGTTGGGGACTACCCAGACCTGGAAGACCCGAGCATATTTGGTGTGAACCTTTCCGGGACTCGATCGCTTATCATACCGGTAGGTTTAGTGGCTATTGTGTATGACCAAAAAGGCTTTCAGGGAAATTCGCAAAATCGGCGAAATCTTCCTCATGGTCATACCAGGGACAATAATTCTCATGGTATAGAGATCAGCGCTCTAAGAAGCATGAAAGTCAGGGTTGATGTGGGTAATCGGTGGTTTCCAGGTAAACCTAATCACCACTTGGGCAGGCTCGATACGGGCTTCAATTATTGGACAGGCCGCTGGGATGACCCCATTTCCCCGCCTCTGGTTCGGCTACCGTAATTAACCAGCAAGTGAGCAGGTAGGCTATCGGGATACAGAGCCTCTAGAAACAGGGGGAAGAAGTAACCGTTCACATCCCCTCTCTTGAAAAGAACTTAGCTGAAAGTGTCAGGACTGGTTACCAGATTTTGCGATTTGCTTCAATCTCTGGTAACTTGCTCCGGGAAAATTCCGCTCTCCCCGTTCTTCCAATAGAACTTAAATATCCTTTCAATTAATCTTCCAGTAATTCTAATAACTGGGCTTCACTCAACTGCTTGATTCCTAATGCTTGGGCTTTTTCTAGCTTAGAACCTGCATCTTCCCCTACTACTAAATAATCAGTTTTGGAACTGACGGAAGTCGTAACTTTTCCTCCAGCTTTTTCAATCAATTCCTTAGCTTCATCTCGCTTCAAACTAGGCAAAGTACCAGTAATTACAAAAGTTTTCCCCTGCAAAAATTGACTCTTCGATTCAGCAGAAGTTTTGACTTCGTTTGCTAACTTTAACCCAGCTTTTCTCAGTCTTTCAATCAAAATTTGATTAGCAGGAACTTGGAACCATTGAAAGACAGATTGAGCAATTTCTGGGCCAATGCCATATACTCCTTCAATACTGGCTGCTGACGCCTTAGCTAATTGTTCAACTGTGGGAAATTGCTGGGTTAAAGTTTGAGCATTAACACTCCCAACATGACGGATTCCTAAACCATATAATACTCGTGACCAAGATTGAGTTTTAGACAGGGCGATCGCACTTACTAATTTTTCTGCTAATTTCTTCCCCATGCGTTCCAACGAAGCCAATTGTTCAACTGTTAAATCATACAAATCGGCAACCGAATGAACTACACCTTGGTCAACCATTTGTTGTACAATCTTCTCACCCAAACCGTTGATATCAAGCGCATTACGACTTGCCCAGTGAGTCAGTGCACCTTTGAGTATTGCCAGACATGAGGTATTAATACAACGAGTCACCGCTTCACCTTTTTGGCGTACCACCGGCTGATTACAAACAGGACAATTTGTTGGCATTTGGAAGGGTTGGGTACCTTCGGGGCGAAGTTCTGTCAAAACTCGCACCACTTCTGGTATAATCTCTCCCGCTTTGCGGACAATTACTGTATCACCGACACGTAAATCTAACTGGGTGATGTAATCAATATTGTGTAAAGTTGCACGTTGTACCGTTGTTCCCGCTAATTGTACAGGTTGCAGGTGGGCCAGGGGTGTCAGTGCACCTGTACGACCAACATTAATGGCGATCGCTTCTACAAGAGTTGGGGATTCTTCGGCTGGATATTTGAGTGCGATCGCCCAACGGGGAAACTTTTGTGTAAAGCCTAATTCTTCCTGAAGCGCAAAGGAATTTACCTTCACCACCACCCCATCAGTCATGTAAGGCAAATTTCGTCGTTGGGTATCCCAGGAATCATAATATTCCCGGACATCTTCTAAAGAGGTACAGAGTTTCCGATTGGGATTCACCCGGAAACCGAGATTTTGTAGTAATTCCAGCGCTTCCCACTGAGTATGGGCAACCTCAGCATCATTTTTTCCTGGAATATGTAAGGTATAGGGAAAGAAATCCAGCCTGCGCCGATCTACAATTTTGGGGTCTAGTTGTCGTAGTGTACCGGCTGCGGCGTTACGAGGGTTGGCAAACAATTGTTCTCCAGCTTCCTCCCGTTCCTGATTAATTTGTTCAAATACTTCTATGGGCAAAAATGCCTCTCCGCGTACTTCTACAATTGCTGGAGGTGTCTCTGTATTCAGTCGCAAGGGAATGGCGCGAATTGTGCGAACATTTTGGGTAATGTCTTCCCCTGCGATACCATCACCTCTCGTTACACCCCTCACCAAGACACCGTTTTCATAAGTCAGGGCCAAAGCTGAACCGTCAATCTTCAGTTCACAGACATATTCACCCCCCCCCTTCGTAAGGGGAGGAGACAGGATTTCACTTGTTTGGTCTCCCCCCTTAGCAAGGGGGGGAAGGGGGGGTGCGTAACGTTGCCATTTTTCCTGCCATTTGGCAAACTCTTCAATATTGAAGGCATTTTCCAGGCTATAAAGAGGGATATTGTGTCGTACTGAAAAGAACTGCGACGCTGGTTTTTCTCCCACGCGCTGAGTTATGCTATCTGGCGTCACCAATTGGGGATACTGGGTTTCTAAGTCTTGCAGTTCCCGGTACAGCTTGTCATAGACGGTATCCTCCATGATGGGATTATCGAGGACATAGTATGCGTAGCTGGCTTTTTGCAGCAGCAACCGCAATTCTTGAACCCGCTGTTTAATTTCAGGTGTTACTTGTGCCACAGCGTCCCTTACCTTCAATGCGCCTTCGACTCTAGTTTAGCGATGAATATCACCCACTAAGGAAGCAACTCTCAAGTAGTTCGACTAGCTGACAACCAACCAGCCAAGAACCAGTAACAGCGCGGTTGATCTGATGAGTAACGGTACATTGCTTCTATGTGACCGGTTTGTTTGAGTGTTTCTGGTTCCAGTTGACAACGCTTCACCAGAGAAGTACAGGCATCATAACCCTCATGCCAGGATGGCTGTACGATATATTGCATACGTCCGTCACAGATTTTGAGTCTGGCTTTCAGGTCGTCGGGAAGAGTATCAGCGTAAAGAAATCGCCGGATGATGGTATTGATTATCCCTGGTGGTTCGTGACTGATTGGTTCATCACTATAAGGCGTTCCTTCACCAAGGGTAAGTAGTTCTATTTGTTGTACGATTAATTCTATTGGCAACCCCCAATTAGGAACTATCCCAGCGGTTTTTATCTTTTCGTCAGTCATGGCAACTTAGGTGAATTCATGAATGCGGGGCAACAAGAAAAAGTCAGTGAGTCAAGGAAACGTTGCGAGGAAAGTAGGGTTATCGTCTCCTACGGTTGCAAAAGCCCCACTAGGAAAAGCAGGGCTTTTTGTTGAAAAAGGCGTCCCTACTCACAAAGTATCGCCTCAAGCTGCAAGAGTTTCTTCTCCCTTTGGTTTATCTATCTATTGGCTGTCTTGTCCTTATCTAACACTCCACCTCGCACCGCGTCAATTCCGGATAATTTTCCTCTTTTCACTGTCGAGTCCATGAGAACAGTTGTAAATTAGATGGAAGATGGCGAACATAAATCCAGTATTTATAAGGTTTTGATGATGCTTAAATAGTGTGCGTGTTCGTGTTAAAAAATAAATGCTTTCAGGAGAAAACAACAATGAGCCTATTTGATAAAATATCAAGATCGCATCAACAAAACGAAATAACACTAGGGCCAGCCGAAGCCTTTGCGGCGATCGCCTTGATTGCAGTTGGTGCTGACGGCTATGCTGCTGATTCTGAGGTGCAATCGATCATGACTTCTTTATCAAGAATGCAACTATTCAGAAGCTATCCTGATGATGTGATGAGAAAAATGTTTGACCGACTCCTCAGCATTCTCCAGCGACAAGGGCCAGAGATCTTGATGGCTGCATCTGTAGCAGCACTCCCCCATGAACTGCAAGAGACAGCCTTTGCGATAACGACTGATATTGTTTTAGCTGATGGCGAAGTTACGGAAGAGGAAGAAGAATTTTTGAACCAGCTCTATCGTGCTTTGGAGATATCCGAGGAGACTGCACTGAAGATTATCGATGTGATGATGATTAAAAATCGAGGGTAAATTTTTACCCATTTTTGTTACACTTTCCTTTTCTAAATTTTCGCATTCTCTACAAGCAGGTGGACACAAATAAACTAAACGCCCCTGATGTTTAATTGATTCTACCTGCTTAGCTCCCTACTTCTCTTAACAAAAGTCTGCATTGATTTATATCTCTCCTCACAACAATATTAATTTTTAACAAATATCTTAAAGTTATTTAAAGATACATACTCTTATTTGTGCATTTTAGATTATTTTTATAATTGTGCAAGCCAAAAATGTATCGCCTGTAACTGTCAAGTTAAATTCGTCCAAGGAGTAGTTGAGGGAAAAAAGCGTTAGAGCTTCGCTCTTAACGACGGCTCTAGAATTAATTAAGCAATTGGGTATAAAAACATCACGCTTTGATGATGGTAATCAGTCATGGGGCATTAATCTCAATCTTTGATGTGAAGAATTAATGGCTAATGACAAATATCATTTATGTTTAATTACAATCCCATACTTAGGAAAATCTCTGGACTATCAAAGAGGATTACTATCATCCAAGATGCATTCCTATCAAATTCTGTTAATCACTGCACTAGATACAGCGATTACGGCTGTTATGAGGTACAGTCAGACCTAACCCCCAACCCCCTTCCCTTCGAGGGAATGGGGCTAATGTCAAAGCCTCTCTCCTTAAAGGAGAGAGGTTTGGAGAGAGGTGAATGTACCGCATTACAGAGGAAACCGATATAACACTGGGTCAAGAGTATCTACTCTCTCGTTATTCGTGCATTTTTTACTTCAATTGCAGTAGCTATAAAATCCGAAATAATTGCTAGTTTATCAGATAATTCACATAAACTTTATATTATTAAGGTTGAGTTTTAAAACTTTAAGCTAAACTTAAACAAGTAGCAAACAAATAACTACCTAACTTTCAATAAAAACAACATTGATAGTTAATAATTTAGAAAACAATTCCAATTACTAATATAATTGGTATGAGACAAATAAAAAAATCTAGTTTTAGACAGCCTCAACAAGTTAACTCTAAGAGCAAACTTTGTCCGGCTGAATCCTTTCAATCTCTCAACAAAAAAAGAGCAGAATTAGAGTTAATTTGGAGGCTGTATGATAGTCTTCCCTGTATTTGCTTTACTCTCAACTCTGCGGGTAAAATTCTTTCATTCAGCCAGTTCGGGGCTGCATATCTGGGTTATGACACTCTGGAGTTAGCCCAAAAGTCAGTAGGAGAACTTTTTTATTGGGAAGACCAAGTTAGTTGTGCAGCGAAGTTAGCTGAATTACAAGAAAAACCAACTCAGATTAGTCAATGGGAAGCCCGTATTGTTGACAGTAACGGTAACATCAAGTGGGTAAAAACACTCGCTCGCTTAGTGCCAGAAACTCAATCAAATCCCATCATTAATCTAGTTTGTGAAGACATTACCATTCACAAGCAGATGGAAGAGTCCTTGCGGGATTCTGAAGAACTTCACCGAAATACGCTCACCAATATTTCCGATACCGTCTTCATTACAGATAACGTCGGTAAGTTTACTTTTATTTGCCCTAATGTTGATATAATTTTCGGCTACTCCTGGTTAGAAGTTCTGGAAATGGGCAATATTTACCAACTGCTAGGTAAGCATTTATTTGATTGGCAAGAGTTGGAAAAGTCTGGGGAAATTTCCAATATTGAGCGGGAAGTTAAGGACAACACTGGCAAACGACACAGCTTATTGGTGAATGTAAAGCGAGTGTCTATTAAGGGAGGAACGGTACTTTATAGCTGTCGCGATATTACTGATTTAGCTGACCACAAGTTAGCTGAAAAACCTTTGCGGGAAAGTGAGGAACGCTTTCGTTCTACCTTTGAACAAGCTGCTGTTGGTATGCTTCATTGCGATCTAAATGGTCGGTTTCTCAGAGTAAACCAAAAATTTTGTGACATTTTAGGTTATACCTCTGAAGAATTGCTAACACGAACATTTGGAGATATTATTTTTCCTAATGACCTTGTTGTGAACGAGAATTATGCGCGATCGCTCCAGACAGGTGAGATTGATAACTACTCGATAGAACAGCGTTACATCCACAAAGATGGTTCCCTTGTCTGGGGGAATCAAACCATGTCTGTAGTGCGTAAAACTTCGGGTGAACCGAAGTATTTTGTTGCAGTTGTTGCAGATATCAGCGAGAGAAAATTGGTGGAAGAAGCGCTAAGACTGGCAGATTTTTCCTTCGAGCGCTCTTCAATTCCGGCTTTTTGGATTAAGCGCGATGCCAGTATAATGCGCGTCAACGATTCAGCTTGTCGAGATCTAGGCTACTCCCGCTCTGAGTTGCAGTCAATGCATGTTTACGATCTTGATCCAGATTTCCCTGTTGAGGTGTGGTCAGATCATTGGGAAGAGCTAAAACATCAAAAAACTCTGAGTTTCGTATCTCGACACCGCACTAAGGAAGGGAGAATTATCCCAGTCGAGCTGACACTTCATTATTTAAAATTTAATGGCGAAGAATACAATTTTGCTTTGTCTCGTGACATTACTAAACGCCAGCAAGCAGAAGAATTATTGCAACAGCAAATGCAGAAGGAACGGCTGATTGGGGCGATCGCTCAACGCATTCATCAGTCTTTGAACTTGGAGAAAATTCTGAACACGACGGTTGCTGAAGTTCGGCAATTTCTTACTTGTGACAGAGTGATAATTTTCCGCTTGGATATGGATGGTAGCGGGATTGTTGTAGTTGAATCTGTAGGTTCTGATTGGATACCAATTTCAGGTACAGTTATCAATGATAGCCACTTTGCAGAAACTTATATTCAACTTTATCAACAAGGGCGAGTCCAAGCAGTAGAGGATATTTATACAGCAGGTTTAACCCAATGTCATGTCGATTTACTAGCTCAGTTTCAGGTTAGAGCTAACTTGGTTGTACCGATTGTACAGGAAGAGAAATTGTGGGGTTTGTTAGTTGCTCAGCAGTGTGGAGAAATGCGAAAATGGCAACAATTGGAAGTCGATTTGCTGAAATCTTTGGCAACTCAGACAGCGATCGCTATCCAACAAGCAGAACTCTACAAGCAAAGTCGTACTGCTACAGTCATCGCACTTACGCAAGCGAAGCAACTTGAACAAGCTTTGCAGGAACTTCAGAGAACGCAAGCTCATTTGGTACAGAGTGAAAAAATGTCTAGTTTAGGACAATTGGTTGCTGGGGTTGCTCATGAAATTAATAATCCTGTGAGCTTTATTTATGGCAATTTAACTCACGCTAGTGGATACACTCAAGACATTCTGAGGTTACTAGATATGTATCGCCAGCACTACCCCAATTCTACGCCAAAAATTCAGGAAGAAATGGAAAGCATGGACTTAGATTTCCTGATTGAAGACTTGCCAAAATTACTGGATTCAATGAAGGTTGGTGCCGAGAGAATTTGTGAGATTGTGCGTTCGCTGCGTAGCTTTTCCCGTCTTGCGGAAGCTGATATGAAAGCGGTGGATCTTCACGAAGGTATTGATAGTACTTTAATGATTCTGCAAAACCGTCTGAAGGCTCAAGGTAAGTATCCTGAGATTCAGGTGATTAAAGAGTATGGGAACCTACCAAAGGTTGAGTGCTACGCGGGACAGTTGAACCAAGTATTTATGAATTTGCTCACCAACGCAATTGATGCCATATATGAGCAAAATCAGCAGCGATCTTTGGCAGAAATCCAAGCAAATCCTAGCAGGATTCAATTGCGTACTGAGGTAATTAATGAGCAACAAGTAGCCATCAGAATTACAGACAATGGACCAGGAATGACCGAACAAGTTAAACAGCGATTGTTCGACCCATTTTTTACGACCAAACCTGTGGGTATCGGTACGGGTTTGGGATTGTCCATTAGCTATCAAATTGTAGTAGAAAAACACGGCGGGAAGCTACAATGTTTTAGTGAGTTTGGGCAAGGTACGGAGTTTGTGATTGAGATTCCTTGGCGGCAAAATGTTAAGGAACCTCCAGCGATTTTGACTTAGAATTAAAGCATCTAAATTTATGTAAATATACCCACACCCTGAAGGGTGGGGCTATACGAACGAAGCCTGCCTCCGCAGGCTCAAGAACTTAGTCTGTAGTGTAGCCGACTCCGGCAGGCTTAGCTTGTGTAGCCGCGACTTGAGTCGTTACCCTTAAGGGTGGGGCTATAGGAACAAAGCCGTAGCTTAGCAGGCTCAAGAACTTAGCCTACGCAGGTAGGCTTAGCTTGTGTAGCCGCGACTTTAGTCGTTAGGCGTTGTTATTTAATTCGGCGAATTGCATTATTCATCGAGTTGATTTGCTGAGCATGAAATGATGGAGGCATTAAGCTATGAATTACATGATTCAGTCCATCGTGCATCACATCAGTAGGGAGTGCGGAGTGATCTAGACCCAGTGTATGTCCGATTTCGTGTGCGATAGTATTGGCAATTAAATTAGACAATTGATTAACATTAAGTCCAGCACTATATGAAGCATTAAATATTTGGTCAAGGCGGACAATAGCCCGGTCTGTAACCATTCCTAATTTGAAACTAGCTACTCCGAGATAGTCAACTGGTTGATTGTCTGCAAATACATAGACATGAGTAAAGTTTTCCCCCCACTCTTTTAAATCGGGAGTATCTGAAGTCAAAAATACATTGACACTTCTAAACGCGCCATAGACTTTGGAGAAGGAATCTACAAGAATGCCAATTACTGCTTCTTTGTTGGCTGAAGCGACATCAATTCCTGCTACATCTACCCAAATACAACGACGTATATCGCTCTGTTTATTGATAAGAACGTATCCACAAGAAGGGCAAAATTCCCATTGAGATTGGATTCGCTCCCTACATCCCTGACAACGGAGTTTGGGAGGTCTAGTGAGGTTTAGGCGTTGCGAGAGAGGGACTTTTAGCTGGCGATTGTATTTGGTTAAATCTAGGCGATCGTACAGAGACATTTCTTTAAAAGAAAAATTGGTAATTGGTAATGGAGAGTCAAACGACTGATTACATATTTTTTTAACAAAAAGGGGACATTCATCGTTAGAATTCCCCTGCTTATTTAGTCAATGAGATTATCTAGTCCGCAAATAGTTAAACAAAAAATTCCAATATTGGACTCAAACTCTTATGCTACAAGCGAGAAAACTAAGAACCGTACTTTTCTACAAAGCCCTGAAGACCTGAATTGTAACCTTGTCCAACTGCTTGGAATCTCCACTCGCCATCTTTTTTGTAAAGCCTGCCAAATTCAATTGCTGTTTCTAGGGAAAAATCCTCTTCTAAATCATACTTTGCCACTTGTTTCTCAGTAGCATTGTCGTAAATTCTGATGAACGAATTTCTGACTTGTCCGAAGTTTTGCTTTCTGGTTTCCGATTCGTGAATAGTTACGACAAAAACTATTTCTTGAACTGAAGCTTCTACTTTACTTAAATCAATTTCTATCGTTTCATCATCCCCGCTTCCCTCTCCTGTTAGGCTATCTCCTAAAGATTTTACGGAACCATCGGGCGACTCCAAATTGTTGTAGAAAATGAAGTATTTGTCGTTAGGAATTTTCCCATTAGCTGCCAACATAAATACAGAAGCATCCAAGTCAAACCCGGAACCTGTATCTGTTTGGTTAACATCCCATCCTAAACCAATCCCGGCTTTTTTCATTCCAGGTGCTTCTTTAGAAAGGTTGATCCGTTCGCCCTTGCTTAGGTTAATTGACATGATTTTTACCTCTTTCTACAGAACTATATTCAATGAATTTACCCTAGGAAGTACTTAAGCATAGGATTGCAAAAGTTCTCCCAAACCATTCACACTAACTGGGTTGCCAATAGCGGACATTTTCCACTCATTGTTGTGTCTGTAGATTTCCGCCATAGTCATCCCAGTCATACCCTTGTATTCCTGACCTGATAAATTATAGCGAGCGATTTCTTGATTATTAGACACATTGACCAAACGTACAAAAGCATTTTGGACTTGTGCAAAGTCCTGTTTCCGAGCCATGCATTCGTAAATATTCACCACAAAAACTAGCTTAGTAATCTGTGACGGTAGACGGGATAAATCCACAATAATTTGTTCGTCGTCCCCGTCTCCTGCGCCTGTAATATTGTCGCCTAAATGGGTAACTGAGCCTGATTTGTGAGATAAGTTTCCGAAGTAAACGACGTTGGATATGTCATTAATTTTGCCGTTGTTATCCAAACAGATAACTGACGCATCAAGGTCACAATCTTGAGCATTGCTGAAAGCGCCAAAAAGTCCGCCTCCGCCTTTTTTTACGACATCCCAACCCAGTCCGCACATCAATTTTGTTAGTCCAGGTGACTCCTTGGAAAGCGAAATACGTTGTCCTTTTTGTAGATTAATTGCCATGTATTTTGCCTCTTAGCTATAGCGATCTAGCAATGCTTGTAAACCGCCTTGATAACCGGCTCCAACTGCATTGAGACGCCACTCACCATCTTTGCGGTAAAGTTCAGCCATAATCAGTGCTGTCTCGATGGAATAATCCTCCACGAGGTCGTAGCGAACAGCTTCTTGTTGTGTTTGAGCATTAACAATTCGCACGAAAGCATTTTGCACTTGACCAAAATTTTGATGGCGTTTCTGTGCGTCGTGGATAGTTACAGTAATAACGATTTTTTGGACATCAGCAGGAACTTTTTTGAGGTTAATTTTGGTGACCTCATCATCACCTTCACCCGCACCTGTGAGGTTATCTCCTAGGTGTTGAACTGATTTATCTGCATCAGGACTTGTGAGGTTGTTGTAAAAAATGAAGTGATTGTCAGAGAGAAGTTTTTCGTTAGCACCCAACAAGAAAATTGATGAATCTAGGTCAAAATCGTTACCCGTATCTGTAGCTTTCACGTCCCACCCAAGACCAACAAATACTTCTGTTAGACCTGGTGCAACTTTGTCTAGTGATACCCGTTGTCCTTTTGTTAGTGAAACGGCCATTACTTTTATTCTCCTTTTTAGGGAAATTATTGAGATATGAGTCTGACAAGTTCTTCCTTAATTTAGCTCGAAAACATAGCAAAACTCTGCCAGATTCGACGCTAAAAAAATACTTGCACTATCTAGAGCCAGTGTCTACAGTAATTACACGAATATTTAAAATTTGTTAAGCAGACAGTTGGCGATCGGCTTTGCCGGTGCGCTTTGCGCGATCGCCTGCTACTACCTTACCTGCTTTGCTTTCGATGATAAAGCTGCGATGACCATCTTAGAGAAGCGACGCAATTGCGATCGCAGATATTTACCTTGAGCGACCATATGCAACACTACTACAGATAAAAAGCTGTAAGATAGCCAAAAATGTACACTTCTGCCTAATTCAGCGAGTGGCTTGTTTTCAACAAATAGGCGTGGTAAAGCAATATTAGTCCCGAAGATAATCACATCTTTACCAAAAGAATTGGAAAAAAAGTAACCGCTCAACGGAACTAATAACATAAAGAAATACAGTCCCGCATGGAGAACAAAAGTTTGTACCCAATCTCGTGTAAACTTAGGCAAGCGTCGCCGATATTTGTGTTGGATAACGCGCAGTAATACAAAGATTCTGGCTAACAATAAACTCATGACAATTACACCAAGGGTTTTATGGAAGTCATACATAGAACCCCGATAAGAAACTTCCCTTGGTAAGTCAGCCATGTAATTACCACCTGCAAACAACAGCAAGTAAAATGCTGCCATCAACCAATGCAGAAACCACAATCTTTGAGCTGCTGACTTTTTTTTCGCTTGTTGCGGTTTGGGTTGAGCAACTGTCACTGGAATTACTCCTTTGGTTACTACACTAGACAAGATTGCAAAATTCAGAAATTCACCCCCCTCAGTCCCCCCTTACTAAGGAGGGAAGCCAGAAAAATCAGGCTCCCTCCTCTTGGTAACCGGAGCAAAGCGTGAGGAGAGGGTTGGGGTTGGGTGCTTTGTATTTTTGCAATCTTGTCTAATGTTTCCGTCTACTTGTTGGATATTCTTTTTTAAGATTACTTAATTTTTTCTGAGAGGGCACACAGCAAGTGCACTGTTACCAAGAAAAAAACTATGCTGTCAATCAAAATCGCCCAGAAATGCCTATATAGCAATCGTATTGGAGTTGTGAGATGTCAGCGCTTCAGATACCCGACTTGGAAAAGTCGGGTATCTCCCCTTCATGAATGATTTAGGATTGCTAAACTTGCCGTTGACAAAGTATTAAGCCAAACCACTGGTTCGAGTCAGTCCAAGACTGGATTGGTTTTAAATTATTGGCTTGAAGTTCCTGCTTCATAAGTTCTAAGTTGAACTTGCGAGAAATCTCCGTCATAATCGTTTCTCCCGCTTCAAAATCAAGAGTAAGGTCAAGTGCATCTAACCGGACGTAATTTGCTTTCAAACTCCGTAAATGCATCTCAATTTGATGCAACTCCTCGTTGTAAAATGCCCAATGTTCAAATAGGTTAGTGTCAAAGTTTCCCTGAAAACGCTTATTCAGATGTGTCAGCATATTTAAATTAAATTCTGCTGTCACTCCCTGACTATCGTTGTAAGCAGCTTCTAACAAATGTTTAGGTTTTTGCAGATCAATTCCTAACAAAAAATATTCCCCAACTTTCAATGCTGCTTTGATTTGCGAGAAAAATATCTCACATTCTTGGGGATTGAGATTTCCCAGGGTACTACCTAGGAAAAAAATCATCCGAGTTGGTAACTGAGTTGGTGTTAACTGTTGTAGTGCTAACTCGTAAGTACTGACTAACCCTTGAATATGAAGTGAGGGATAATCAAACAGTAATTGTTCGGCACTGCTTTCTAAAATTCCAGCACTAACATCAATCGGTAAATAGCGTAATGGATAGCCAAAACTTTCGTAAGCATCAAGCAAAAGGCGGGTTTTTGTAGAACTACCGCTTCCTAGTTCCACCAATTCACAAGCACCAGTTAATCGCGCAATTTCACTTGCATATTGTTGCAAAATCGCTGTTTCTGTTCGCGTTGGATAATATTCCGGTAACTCACATATTTCTTCAAAAAGTTCTGAACCCCGGTCATCATAGAAATATCGCGGTGGTATGGTTTTGGGGGTTTGAGTTAAACCTTGAATGACGTCACTACCAGCATTAGTCTCAACCTCTGAAGATGTGCTGAGATTAACTAACCGTTTGATTTTTAGACGGCCCTCTTGTAAAGGATGTTTCCCGTAAGATTGGCTAATGCTAGTTACGCTCTGACTTAAATTTCTCACTTCGATTTTTACCTACTATTACCTGACAAAATTGCTAGAAAGACATGGGAAATCCCAATATTTCAGGTCAAAACCCATAAGTTATTGTCTATGGGTTGAGAATACTAGGATGCGTAAAGACAGAATTAACTTAAATAGGACTTACGCCAATTTTATGAATGAACCACCATTCGTCGGGGTGCAAGGCCTTGCGCCACTACAATATGTGGCGTCTGTGCGTAAGTCCTGTTTAAGTGAGTTCGAGATGATCAACTAAAAAACCCCAAGCGTTAAGGATTGAACCCTCGAACAAGGAAAACCCTTCTAAGAATTTGAGTGTCAGGTCGAACTCAGATAAGCTTGTGAATTCGCAAACACTAAAAAATCGCCTAGATTAGGCGATTAGTTGATAATAGCAGTTAAGGATCCCTGGACGCATCGCCCAAGAGGAAGTTGTCTAACTACAGTTCTTAAGCACTGGCCGCTACCTATTAGATTAGCTTCCACTTAGAGAATGCTACGTTTCAGACAAGTTTTTCCAATCAGAACTCAACGCTTGTCATTTGGATAATACTTGAACTTCTGGGCTTTCTTGGCTATCTATACTCGCCGTATTACCATTGGGAACTTGATGTGAATTACCGTTGGAATTCTGTAAGTCTGGGGGTGGTGGGGGAATTGGTTCCCAGCTTTGAATTATTGTTTGAACTCCCGCGATCGCTAGAACATTAATCAAGAACTGTGCTGTTGTATTTTGGTTATATGCCAGCAGCCAATAAAATAATAAACTCGACCATAAGCCAATACAATAGGGACAGTTTAGCCCGATGCCTATCCAAGTTTTTTGTTGCGGGTCTATATGGCGACGCATTCTAGCAAATATCGCAAATGGCCCCGTCTCGCTAACCACCATTCTTGCCATCCTATAAGCAGCCAAAGCTGAAACAATCATAGGAAAGACGGTTTCTTGCATGAAAACGCTATCTGTCATCTATCTGTACCTAAATTTTTGGTTTTATTCAACTAGCTAGGTGGAGCACATCAATATCTGTAATGATGCTTATTCAGTGACAACTGATCTAATAAACCCCATTCTTATTGATATTGATCATTAGCCCCTGAATTATTCAGGCTTTACAACAAGTTTATCTTTACTCTCTTTGGATTGGCAACTTGTTACATCAATCTGCAATTTATGCAGAGTAATCTAATAAAATATTATCGGTTTCGATTTGTTTAACAATTTACTAAAAGTCTTGAGTAACTATTTAGCTACTCTCATGGGTAAACCTATTTTCTAGTCAGTCTCTGCTACTATTCAAACTCAGGAATTTCCTAAATGTTAGATTGTTAACAAAAAAATATAATAACGTCCGTAAATTCTGATTTACCAGCGCTTATTTGAGAAAAACATAAACTTTTGTCAAGCAAATCTCATATTTGCTGTACTGCCAAGATCACTGATTCGCCAAGACAGGCGGTGCTAATCTAACAAATACGGTACTTTTAGGCTTTTCGTTATCAACATATTTTTAGTAGTGAAAATAAGTAAATCATTAAAAAATACTCATGATGAAGCCAGATATCCGACTTCTTCAAGAAATCGGTTATCTGAGCTAGGGGGAATCAAGGAATGGGCTTATGGTCGATCTAGATCACGCACACAACGAAAACCAGCCAAAATCTGACGAATTTCGGGATAATACCAGTTACGAAAGCTAGAACGCATCGCCCAAGGACGGGTTGCCCAACTAGCACCTTTAAGCACTCGATGTTTCCCATCAAAATACACTTGGGAGTAGCCCCGGTATGGGTAACTCTCAAATCCCTTGTAAGCCTCAAACCAGCTAGATGTCCACTCCCAAACATTCCCTAGCAAATCGTAGCAACCATAGGCACTTTGTCCCTCTGGGTAAAGATTCACTGGTGTTGTTTGTCCAGCAATATTGTTGTGGTTACATCGATCTTTGTCCGGTTCTGCATCCCCCCAAGGATATATATTGCGACGCCCCGCTGAACTATCCCAACTTGCGGCTTTTTCCCATTCAGCTTCTGTGGGTAGTCGCTTTCCGACAAATCTTGCATAAGCGTCGGCTTCGTACCAACTGACTCCGCAAACTGGATGGTTGTCCCAAGTTACGTCATTTGACCAGTATAGAGGGGCTTGTGCGCTTGTTTCCTGAAGCCATTGCCATCCTGCATCTAACCACAATTCAGGGTTTTGGTAACCCCCAGCTTCGATGAATTTTCGGTATTCTTTGCAGGTGACGGGGTAGCGATCAATCCAATAGGTATCTAAGTACAACCGAAAGAGCGATCGCTCATTATCCAGCGCGTCAATTGAGTCATTCCCCATCTCAAATTCACCGGCTGGAATTTCCACCATCTCCCTTGGGTGGTAGAAGGAAGATGGGGGATTTGCAACATTACTTTTTTGTTTTCCAACCTGCCAACCTTGTAATTGCAGTACAAAGGAAATTATTTCGCAGTGCTGACTCTCATGTTGCAGCAAAAAGCGCCACAGAAGTTCTTCTTTGTCTAGTGGTGCAGTTTCCAGGTAATAGAAGACTTTGCTTCTGATAGTTTCCAGATAATCACAAATCTCTGTAACTGGTGGTAACTTTTGGCGATCGCATTTTGGCAAACCATCCGCGGCCCACAGCTTGCGATTTTCCGGAAACAATGGCGGGAAGCCACCACAGCGTTCTAGTATCCATAAAGCCTCTGTATAACCAATGTGGCCGAGGTGCCAACCTGGTGGGCTAAATTCTGGATGTGCTTGCTTGCGGAAGCTAGTATCGCCAATTCCTTCAAATAAAGCTAGGGTGCCAAGACGGCACCGATCCATAGCATCGCGAATTGCTTCTCTACGAAAGTTGATGGATGTTGACATCAAGATTTTCTCTGATACTGAGAATGCTACTATTTGGGCAACTATTCCAGTTTCCAGTGAACATTGGTTCAGATGCAACAATTACTGAATTTGGATATGTTGGGTCGTCTCTGAGCCAGTAAAGTGTAGGTGCAACGGTGCCGTAAGCATAGCGACTGGCTACGAGAGTATGGCCATCGCTGATAATTATGTTGGCACCAAAGCTGACTTGATGAGACTGGGCTAACTGAGTTAGAGTCATCAATGTCTTGTTTAATGCCTCCTCCAGGCTGATATCTGGAGATGCTTCTAACTCGGAAACCAGCAAGCCAAAGATGTGTTCAGAATCGGTGGTGCCGTTGATCGATTGGTAAACGCGATCGCTTAACCGCTCCCGTATTGGTCTATACAAGCTTTTGCGAAATTTGTCAATATACCCATTGTGGATAAATAACAGGCGCTCGCTTCTAAAGGGCTGACAATTACTCAAATCCAGTGCTTGACCTGCTGTTGCACTGCGCACATAAGCCAAGTAGCAGCGAGATTCGATATAACGGCTTAATTCAGGAAGATTAGTTTCATTCCAAATCGGCAACGTGTTTTTGTAGGTAAACGGGTGAACATCTTCTTGTGGGTGATACCAACCGATTCCTAAACCATCAGCGTTGACAACGCCAGAAGTCATTTCGCGAGGCTGATAACTTTGAACAATCAGTGAATGTTCCGGCTTATACAGCACGTGGTCAAGTTTAATGCTTTCGCCAAGGTAGCCAAGTAATCGGCACATATTTAGTGGGATTGGGGGAGATGGGGGAGATGGGGGAGATGGGGAGATGAGGGAGATGGGGATTAATGTAGGGGCGGGTTTAGAAGATAACCTAACACTACGTACCGTCAATCTCTCAACAAAACCCGCCCTAACGATGGGGGAGATGGGGATTACCCAGTCCCCAGTCCCAAACTTTAGTGGATATAATCTTGCAACGCCTTCACCTCCAGAGGTTGTGATTGCAAAGAACGAATTGCGGCTGATGCTGCTTTAGCACCCGCAATAGTAGTGATGATCGGAATTTTGTAAGTCAAAGCCGAACGACGAATTAAACGCCCATCAGCTCGTGCTTCCTCCCCAGAAGGAGTGTTGATAATTAGCTGAATCTTCTGATTCTTAATCGCATCCAACACATGAGGACGCCCTTCATGAAGTTTCAACACCAAATCAACATTTAACCCATGTTCTTTCAGCGCTTTTCTTGTACCTTCAGTGGCGATCACATGGAAGCCTAACTCCATAAAATCTTTTACCACCGAAACAACCGCTGGTTTATCGCGGTCATTCGTCGAAACAAACAGTATTCCAGATAAAGGAAGACGCTGAGACGCACCTAATTCCGCTTTAGCAAACGCCTTACCAAAGTCTGTATCAATTCCCATCACTTCGCCAGTCGAGCGCATTTCTGGCCCTAAGATTGTGTCCGTACCAGGAAACTTCTCAAAGGGTAAAACAGCTTCTTTGACCGCAATATGAGTGGGAATCACTTCTTTGGTGAAATTGAGAGATTCTAAAGTTTGTCCCGACATAATCCGAGAAGCCAACCCAGCCAAAGGTACACCCGTAGCTTTGGAAACAAAAGGCACCGTTCGAGAAGCGCGGGGATTTGCCTCCAAAATGTAAACTTGGGGAGAATAGCCCTGAGCGCCAACAACAGCAAACTGGATATTCATCAAGCCTACGACTTTCAGCGACTGCGCTAGCTGTACCGTCCAAGTGCGAATTTTGTCTAAAACTGCACCTGGTAGAGAGATTGTCGGTAAAGAACAAGCTGAGTCGCCAGAGTGAATACCTGCTTGTTCGATGTGTTCCATGATGCCACCGATTACCACCTTACCAGTGTGATCGGCGATCGCATCGACATCCACCTCCACAGCATTTTCCAAGAACTTGTCAATCAAAATCGGATGATCTGGTTCTACCTGGACTGCATAGGTCATGTAGCGTTCCAATTCTGCATCCGAATATACAATTTCCATAGCTCGTCCGCCCAAGACATAGGAAGGACGCACCACTACAGGATAAGTAACTCGCCGTGCAATTTCCAGCGCTTCTCGATAACTGCGAGCGAGACCATTAGGTGGCTGTTTGATATCCAGTTCCCGTAAAATCTTCTCAAACCGCTCTCGGTCTTCAGCAGCATCGATAGAATCGGGAGAAGTTCCCCAAATTTTGGGAATTGGGCCAACTTCTTCCCCCTGTTCCCGCTGGTTCAAGTATTCCTGTAACGGGACGGCAAGTTTTAGGGGAGTTTGTCCGCCAAATTGGATAATAATTCCCTCTGGCTGTTCCGCTTCAATGATGTTGAGGACATCTTCTTTGGTAAGCGGTTCAAAGTAAAGGCGATCGCTCGTGTCGTAGTCAGTGGAAACTGTCTCTGGGTTAGAGTTCACCATAATTGTCTCAAAACCCTCCTTACTCAAAGCGTAAGCAGCGTGACAGCAACAATAGTCAAACTCAATCCCCTGTCCAATTCTGTTAGGCCCACCTCCCAAAATCATCACCTTGCGCTTAGATGAAGGTAGCACCTCAGTTTCTTCCTCGTAAGTGGAATAGTAGTAAGGCGTTAACGCTTCAAATTCCGCCGCACAGGTATCAACTGTTTTATAAACTGGTATCACGCCCAGTCCCTTACGATAAGCGCGAACTTCGTCTTCAGTAGTCTTCGTAGCAAAAGCAATTTGGCGATCGCTAAAACCTTGGCGTTTTATTTGCCAAAGTTGCTCTTTTGTCAAGTCCTGCAAAGCAATACGCTTGAGGAATTTTTCGGTTTCCAGCAACTCCTCAAACTTATCTAAGAACCAGGGGTCAATACCTGTCAGTTCATAGACTTCTTCCACCGTCATTCCCAACTGCAAGGCTTGACGCACAGTGAAAATACGCTCTGGGTTAGGGGTTCTTAAGCCAGAACGGACTTGTTCTAGGGAAGGGAGTTTTTCCGTCTGATCGCAACCCCAACCATAACGACCAGTTTCCAGAGAACGCAAAGCTTTCTGGAAAGATTCCTGGAAAGTACGTCCAATCGCCATTGCTTCCCCAACTGACTTCATCTGCGTTGTCAAAACAGGTTCGGAACCAGGGAACTTCTCAAAAGCAAAGCGGGGGATTTTCGTCACCACATAGTCAATCGTCGGTTCAAAAGAAGCCGGAGTTTTCTTAGTGATGTCGTTGGGAATTTCATCCAAAGTGTAACCCACGGCTAGCTTAGCGGCTATTTTGGCGATCGGGAAACCAGTCGCCTTAGAAGCTAGGGCTGAAGAACGAGAGACACGGGGGTTCATCTCAATTACAATCAAGTCGCCCGTCACAGGATTAATGGCAAACTGAATATTCGAGCCGCCGGTTTCTACGCCAATCTCGCGGATAATTTTAATTGAGGCATCCCGCAGGCGCTGATATTCCTTATCGGTCAGGGTTTGAGCAGGAGCGACGGTGATTGAGTCACCGGTATGAATGCCCATCGGGTCGATGTTTTCGATTGAGCAAATGATCACGACGTTATCAGCTAAGTCGCGCATCACCTCTAGTTCGTATTCTTTCCACCCTAGGAGGGATTGCTCAACCAGAATTTGAGATACTGGCGAAGCGTCTATACCGCCTTGGGCCATTTCTTCGTATTCTTCTTGGTTGTAGGAAATACCGCCACCGGTACCACCCATAGTAAAAGCCGGACGAATAATTAGGGGATAGGAGC
The DNA here is from genome assembly GCA_042408245.1 of Potamolinea sp. Taxonomy (GTDB): domain Bacteria; phylum Cyanobacteriota; class Cyanobacteriia; order Cyanobacteriales; family Coleofasciculaceae; genus Potamolinea. The sequence goes on along the minus strand of JAYFMV010000015.1, from coordinate 83,063 downwards.
CGATTTGTTGGGCGATCGCCTTTGCGTCTTCCAGGTTATTGGCAATTCCTGAAGGACATACTGCGACACCAATTCGAGCCATGGCTTCTTTGAACAGCAAGCGGTCTTCGGCCATTTCAATCGCCGGTAGCTTTGCCCCAATCAATTCGACGCCATACTTATCTAAAACGCCGTTTTTTGCCAACGCTACAGCGACGTTTAGGGCAGTCTGGCCTCCCATTGTAGGCAGCAGGGCGTCCGGTCGCTCTTTTTCAATAACTTTTTCGACGATTTCTGGAGTTAGCGGCTCAATATAGGTACGGTCGGCGGTTTCCGGGTCAGTCATGATGCTAGCAGGGTTGGAGTTGACTAGCACTACTTCGTAGCCTTCTTCCCGGAGCGCTTTACAAGCCTGAGTGCCGGAGTAGTCAAACTCACAGGCTTGTCCAATTACAATTGGGCCAGAACCCAAGAGCAAGATTTTGTGGAGGTCGTCGCGGCGCGGCATATTCGTTCGTCCGTCGTTTTATGACAGTTGTTTAAGACCAGATTATTTTAAATGCTCTCAAGGTTATTATTTGTGGCGATTTTATCCAAGTTCTCTGACCTTGGTGTTATTGCGTAAACTTCAGCCCAAAGGCTTAAGCCTCGTTGCGCCCCTAACCTGCGCCTGCGCAGGCTGGAAATTCAGCCTGTGCAGGCAGGCTTTGTTTATGTAGCCCCAGGCTTCCAGCCTGCGGGTCTTAAGTTTAGTTACAATCCCGATCTAATCGTAAAAAATAGCTCCCCGCTCTCTTAAATCCGACTTAGTTTCCTCAGAAATTCCTAAATTATCTCCAAACTGAGCATTCTCTACTTTTGCACCGCTAAGATTGGCATCGCTGAGGTTGGCACCTCTCAAGTCTGTATTACTCAAGTCTGTATTACTCAAGTCTGTATTGGTCAGGTCTGTATTACTCAGGTTAGCACCGCTCAGGGAACAACCACTCAGGGAGCAACCACTCAGATTTGCACCGCTCAGATTGACAAGGGTTTTTGGATACTCTGCAGTTAGATGTTTGTGGATATGGTGGTACTCGAAAATATTCTTAGCAACATATATTAAATATTGTAATTTTTCTGATTCTGTCTGAATAGCGGAACAGGAAAATGTTAGCACCACTTTTTCTCCTGTTTTTGTTTGACAAATCACTTCTACATGATTATTTGATTGTTGATTAAGTGAGATATAATTCTGGCTTGCTTGGCGTAATAAAGTTTCTTGGTTAGTAATCAGTGAGATGGGCTGACCGATTAATTCTTGTTCGCTATAGCCAAATAAATCTTGAGTAGCTAGGTTTACTGTTTTGATAATTCCTTTGGGCGTTGTTACTAATAATGCCTCCGCCATTGAAGAGATTATTTTATCTAAGTAATCATTGGAAGCACCCCAAGCATCCAATAAAAGAGCTGCTTCATTAGTTCGCTGAACTAATGATTGCTCCAAAATCATTTTTTCTGAGACATCCTCCACGAAAATAATTAACTGATTCTCTAAAGTTTTTCCATAATAATTTTTGGTAATGTATACATCTATATAAATAGGCTCGCCTCGCTCGGAAATCCTGCCAATTCCTTTTAACTCAAAACCTGCCTGCTGTTCTTGAATAATTTGGTTTAATAGGTCTTCAATTCCTATTAGTTCCGGAAAGCCAATGCGGACATTCTTACCCGCAATGACATCTTTAGGAGAATCAGAAAATCGTTGTACTCCCCAAGATTTCTCTTGAATGTTTAGATCTTTGTCCACTACCAAGTATTCTATGTGACGCGGACAGAATAGTTTGTTTAATAAAGGATTCATTCTGTTTTGAGCATTTGGTAGGCTAATGTTTTGAAAATTTCGTCAACGTGCGACCCTGTTTTTGCTGAAGTTGAATAAGTAGCTATTACTTGAGGATTAGCTTTGAAGGAGAGAAACTGCAGCGTTTTTTCTAATTTTTCTTCATCTAATAAGTCAGCTTTATTCAAGGCAACAATTATATGTCCTTTGGGATTAACGGCTAAGAAGTCCTGAACGTGGTCTTGAATATGTTCTACAGTCACTTGACGACTGACATCGGCAACGATCACTGCACTGCTAGCTCCTTGCAAGTGCATCGGTGTTACTGCCTTAAATTTTGTATTTCCTTCTAAATCCCAAATCAACATTTGTACGTTCACCTGTTTTTGTGAACCTGCCGAATGGCATTCAACAGTTTTTCTAGATATTTTAACGCCTACCGTTGAAAGATACTTATCGCTAAACTCTCGTTCCACAAAACGGCGAATTAAGCTAGTTTTCCCTACGCTAAAATCGCCAAGCATACAGATTTTTTTTGAGATTATGACAGTCATTGTAAATAATAATTTAGATTTCAATAATATTTAGTAGAATGTGTTGTCTGAAGCGTCGGAGCAGTAGGCAACTTTTGCCCTAGCTGCTATTGAGCATAACTCCCTACTGCGAAGATATTTTATGATCATGATCAGAGCAAAAAACGAGTTTAACTTTACCATCTTATAACTCATGCCTTCTCGTGAGACTACGCGGATTTCTCTGTCAAGTGGGGGAGATTGGGAGAGGGAGAAAGAGAAATTTATGATGGGTAATTAAGGAAAGTTGATAGTCAGTATCGACAGAGGGACGCGAAGACATGACTCTTGTGAGCGTCTAGTTCCCCCCTTTGCTATCACTATCACTATTAGTATCACTATCGCTAAGGGTCAGGCGATCTGCGCTTTGCTGCTGAGCACCATGCTTACCCAAACGCTCTTTACTCGCAACGCTCGCGCCTTCATTATTACCTGTTAGTGATGCGGTTCCTCCGGAGTTAGGGCGATCGCCAGTCGATTCTTCAAAAATTGCCCGTCGTTGTATCAGTTCCTGCTTCATTGCCTCAGAAAGCCCTAAATTGTATCCAAATATAGCCTTTACCAAGTTTGCAGCCTTGAAGTTGGCACCGCTGAGGTTGGCGCGGATCAAGTTAGCACCGCTCAGGTTCGCACCGCTGAGGTTGGTACTGATCAGGTCAGCACTGATCAGGTTAGCACCGAGCAGGTTGGCACTGATCAGGTTGGCACTGATCAGGTTGACATTGACCAGCTTAACACGGGTCAAGTTAGCACGATTCAAGTTAGCACCTGCTAAATCAGCACGGCTTAGGTTGGCACGAGACAGGTTAGCACGAGACAGGTTGGCCCCCGCGAGGATAGCACCAGCAAGGTTAGTACTAGCGAGGTTGGCGCCACTGAGGTTGGCGCCACTGAGGTTGGCACCGCTGAGGTTGGCACCGCTGAGGTCAGCACTGCTGAGGTTAGCACCGCTGAGGTCGGTACCAATCAGGTCGCTACTGATCAGCTCTGCACTAATCAATTCTGCACCGATCAAGTTGGCTTTGTTGAGGTTAGCAAGGCTCAGATCGGCTTTGTTAAGATTAGCAAGGCTTAGGTCGGTTTTGTTCAGGTTCGCACCACTCAAATCTGCACAGTTCAGGTTGGCTTCGTTCAGGTTCGCACCAGTAAGGTTAGCACCGCTGAGGTTGTCGCCGCTTAAATCTTCACCGCTAAGATCAGCACTCACAAAATCTTCAGCGAGATTTAGTCCAGCAATTTTCGCTAGCCGAGAAAAGTCCTCGGTTTTTGCACCCATAATTTGCCGGATTAGGTTGTGCACTTGCCGGCTAAATTCTTCATCAGTCATAAGAAGAGTACGGGAAGTTGGGAAACCCAGTCTCTAAAGAGCTGGGAGGAACGACGACACGAGCGACTTTATTCACCTACCGCCTTTAAGCCTTAGAATATCCTGGTTTTTAGATAGTTTTCGCTATATTATTCAAGAATAGCGAGAGTAGAAACTATGTACTTGACTCAGAAAAACCAAATCCGTGATCTTAGCAAGACCGAATTCTTGGCTCTGAGAGAGTTGTGTCGATTGAGTAAAAACCTCTACAATATTGGTCTTTACACTGTTCGACAATACTACTTTCAAGAACATAAGCACTTGCGCTATGAATCTGCTTACCATCTGTGCAAAGACAATGAGAACTATCAAATTCTTAATACTGATATTGCACAACAAACGCTGAAGGTAGTAGACAGAACTTTTCGCAGCTTCTATGGATTGATTAAAGCGGTTCGATCTGGAACATTTGGGCAGAAAGTGAGACTTCCTCACTACTTGCCTAAAGAGGGCTATTTTGTCCTGATAATTCCGCGAATCAAAGTCAAAGATGGTAAGTTCAAAGTACCAATGTCGAACGCCTTTAAAAAGGAATTTGGCGAGGTTGTAATCGACTTTCCCGAACGTCTTGACCCAGCTAAAATCAAAGAAGTGAGAGTTCACCCCAAATACGATGCTCGATTCTTTGAGGTCGAGTATATCTCTGAAGGTGAAATCGTCGTGGTAGAAACAGTCAAGGATAGTGCTTTGGCGATTGATTTCGGGCTTAGTAATTTGGCTACTTGTGTTGACACCAATGGGGGCATCCTTTATCGTGGATGGTCGCCAACTCAAATCTATTAACCAGTGGTTCAACAAAGAGAACGCCAGACTGCAATCTCTTAAAGACTTGCAGGGAATTAAGAAACTTACCGAACGTCAATCGAGATTGTACATCAACCGCACCTACCAAGTTAGAGACTATTTGAACAAGGCGGCAAGACTGATTGTTGACCATTGCATCAATACCAAAATTGAACGTCTGATCGTAGGCTTCAATATTGGCATGAAAGATGGTATCGACATTGGTAGTCGGAATAATCAAAACTTTGTCCAAATCCCTTTGTATTCTTTGAGAAACAAACTTAAATCTCTCTGTGAGCGATACGGGTTGATCTACCAAGAGCAAGAGGAATCCTACACCAGTAAGGCGAGTGCTTTGGATGGTGATGATATGCCTATTTACAATGCCGACAAACCAGCTACTTACCAGTTTTCTGGCAAGCGGGTGAAACGTGGATTGTATAGAAGCAAAGAAGGACATTTGATTAATTCAGATACTAACGGTGCTGCAAATATCGGACGCAAAAGTAAGCAGAATGGTTTTACCGGACTGTGTAGAGGCTGTTTGGCACAGCCGTTAAGAATCAAGGTCTACTAAGGCTTTGTGTTCTTAAGAATCCCCGTCTCTTCAGAGCGGGGAGTGTCAAATCGCAACTCTTGCCTACTCAAATAGGGCTTTAATTTTCGTTTTAGTAAACGATGTACGATCGCTCTTTGTATGACAATTTTTCTTTTTTTGCTGATGTTTTCTGGCCATAGTCCCTCAGCCTCTGTTATGTAAACATCTTCTGCTGAGACAGAAAAGATTGCTTCTATACGGCAGGGCTTTGCTGTTACATTTATCGTGGCTAGTATTGCATTCCTGATCATGCCTTGCAAAATTGGCTCGTCTGTCTTTACTGTCTTTAGTGCAAAAACCCAAGCTAAACTTTCCTCTGAACCCTTGGTTGTGATTTGACAGGATATTAACCGGGAATCTGTTATTTTTGCTGTTTCATTTTGAGCAATATTGGCTTGATTTCCCAATTTCATCTCAATCAAAGAATCCTCTACACCGCCTTGATTTGTATCGCTTTGTTGCCGCTTTTTATCTTTGGGTAGAGCCTTAACAGAAAGCTTGAAGGACTTACCTAGAGCGCCTGATGGCAAGGAAATTGTACAATTTTTCAGCTTGAGGCTCAGTTCTCCACCTTTTAGACCAAACTTGATGCGACCGCCCAGCAACGGCTCCAAGTGTTCGCTGAATCGTAGGCTCAACAGTAGTTTAATCTGCTCTGTTGCTGCTGATTTAGGCTTGAGATTAAAAATACCAGGCTTCTCTGGCTCAATTACAATTCCTTCCAATTTCATCAATAGGCAATCTGAGCATTTGTTCTCAGGCGATGGTTGAGGTGTTCCTAGAAAATGGTTTGGCATTGCCCAATTAGAATGGGTTGTTAAAGTAGTTGCCCATTATTAGGCTATCATGATACTGAAAACAGGTTTTTTTGTCAGTTACAACTCTATTCTCAGAAGATTTAAAGTTTACTCATATTCTTGATAAAATAATAAATTTCCGAGGTAGTTGTGATGTATTCCCAACCAAAAACTCATCGAAGCGCTACCCAACCGCGTTACTGGTCAATTGAGCAATTGCCTGGATTGAGTACTCAGGATCAATATAAGCTAAAAGAATTAGGCATTACAACAACCCTGCAATTGCTCGCTATGACCAGCACTCCCCAATCTAAACTGGCGCTGGCTAGTTCGTTGCAAATTAAGTCTCAATATGTTAATAAATGGGTTGCTTTGGCAGATTTAGCGACGATACCGGGGATTGGCTGCCAATATTGCGGACTATTGCTGCACGCTGGTGTGTGTTCTGTAAGTCAACTCGCGACTACTCCCACTCACAAATTACACCAACAAATTTTGCGCCTACAAGTAGCAATGATGCGCCGCCGAGATTTATGTCCTGGGGTGGAGGAAGTGGCTTGCTGGATTAAACAAGCCCGTGATTTAGTCATTGGTCATTAGTCAGTGGTCAGTTGTGTAGGGGCTTAGCATTTGCTCCCAAATATTTGGGTCTTACCAACAATTTAAAAACGCAAATGCTACGCCCTTCATGTCAGTAGTCAGTAGTCAGTGGTCAGTGGTCAGTAGTTTTTGTCCAGTCCCCAGTCCCCAATCCCCAATCCCCAATCCCCAATCCCCAATCCCCAATCCCTACTCTTTCGCTAACACGCCATTGAGGAAAATATCGGCAATTCCTTCGGCCATTTCTTGCATGGCTTTGGGGGAAGCTCCTGGCTCCATGATAGTCTCATGACTGAATCCTGCAACGGCAAACATTCCCAAAAATACCTGAGCGACTATCTTGGGGTTGGTGCGACGGTAGATACCTCGATCCATTGCGGTTTGGAAGAAAGCTTCAGCGACATCTGTCATTTTGGCAATCACTTCTGACTGAATGCGATCGCGCAATTCTGGATGAAACTGGGCTTCCATAAAGCAAACCTTCATCATGTCGGCATTCTCACGCATCCGCATCATCCGTCGCCGCATCACCTGCGCAACAGCCTTATAGCTTCCCATTTCGCTGAGTTCCGTGAGCAAATCTGTGAGAATTTCCACCCAACCTTGCGTGGCCACTTCAATGAGTATTGCTTTTTTATTCTCGAAATGGCGAAATAACGTACCCTCTGCTACACCAGCAGCTTGAGCTAAATCGCGGGTGGTTGTACCTTCATACCCACGACAGGCAAACAAATGCTGCGCCGCTTGGAGGATTCGTTGCCTGGTTTCTATTTCTGACTGAGGAGGACGATTTAAGATTCGCATCGCAGTACCAACAACAGATGTAGCGTTATTGTGCAACAGCTTAGACAATTATTCCTAAAACTTTCATAAAGTCTTATGTCCGTGCTTCCAAAAAGTTACAGGAATTCAACATTTCAATGCAGAAATTAGGGGGAAGGAGAGAGGAGGAAAGGAGTAGATAAGTCTCTCACTGCAAGGATTAGGGCATTTTACTCAAAAATAAAACCTCGTAAGTTTTACTAAAGAAAGAAATATTTTACATTTTGTTACAAATTATCGCCTTTCTGGGTCAGTAGAACTTAACATTCGCAACGGTTAGCTTTTTTTGCCACCATAGACTAGAAGACTAAGAAATTCTTATGCTAGACGTATTGCCAATTGTTACGGTCTGATGAATCAGCTAAATCGATTTATTATGCAATTCCTGCTTTTTGCTACCCGACTGAGACAACGTGGGTGGCGTTTAATAATAGTGGTATTTTTAGCAACAGTGACGCTTGGCTGGGGAATGCTACCTACTGTAGCTTTTGCTCGTACTGAGACACCAAAAGCTACCTCCGACTCGATCCAGCCTTACTTAGATAGAGTTATCGAGCGGGTAAATGAGTTTAAGCTCGATAATGGTCTAAAGTTCCTTGTCCTGGAACGCCATCAAGCACCAGTAGTCTCATTTCTCACTTATGCTGATGTCGGTGGTGCTGATGAACCTGATGGGAAAACTGGTGTCGCTCACTTCCTGGAACATTTGGCCTTCAAAGGTACGACGCGCATCGGTACCCAAGACTATAAAACGGAAAAGCCGCTATTAGACCAGTTGGATAAGTTGTCTGAACAAATCCAAGCTGCAAAAAAGGCAGGTAAACAAGCAGAAGTCGCTAAGTTACAAGAAGAATTTAGCAAAATTGAGAGTCAGGCAAAGAGTTTGGCTAAGCAAAATGAGCTAGGCCAAATTGTCGAACAAGCTGGAGGTGTAGGCTTAAATGCGACCACATCTACAGATGCGACAGCCTACTTTTACAGCTTCCCTGCTAACAAATTAGAACTGTGGATGTCTCTGGAGTCGGAGCGCTTTCTGGAACCAGTATTTCGCGAATTTTATAAGGAAAAAGATGTAATTTTAGAAGAGCGTCGTCTGCGAACCGATAACTCTCCCATCGGTAAAATGATTGAAGCTTTTCTCGATGCTGCTTATCAGAAACATCCCTACAAACGTCCGGTGATTGGCTATGACCAAGATATTCGTAACCTCACTCGCCAAGATGTTCAGCAGTTTTTTGATACTTACTATGTTCCTAATAACTTGACGATCGCGGTTGTAGGTGATGTTGAAGTTGCGCAAGTAAAACGGCTGGCTCAAGTCTATTTTGGACGCTACAAATCTCAGCCAGCGCCACCAAAAGTAACCGTCATTGAGCCACCACAACAGCAAACTAAGGAAGTTACATTAAAATTACCTTCCCAACCTTGGTATTTGGAGGGATACCATAAACCAGGAATTAAGCATCCCGATAATGTGGTTTATGAAATTATCGGACGTTTGCTTAGTAATGGTCGAACCTCTCGCCTTTATAAGTCTCTGGTAGAACAAAAACAGGTGGCAATTTCGGCTCAAGGACTCAGTGGTTTTCCGGGAGATAAGTATCCCAATTTAATGTTGTTATATGCGCTTACTGCACCGGGTCATACGGTAGATGAAGTAGCAACAGCATTGCGCACAGAAATTGAGCGACTGAAGACGGAACCTGTTTCAGCGATGGAGTTAGAGCGAGTAAAAACTCAAGCCCGTGCTGAATTATTGGGAACGCTGGATTCTAATTCTGGTATGGCTCGTGCTTTGGTGGAATATGAAGTAAAAACCGGGTCATGGCGGAATTTATTCAAAGAATTAGAAGCGATCGCGGCAATTACAACCTCAGATATTCAACGAGTAGCTGCTGCAACTTTCAAGCCAGAAAATCGCACGATTGGACGCATATTATCTAGTCAGTAGTTGTTGGTTGTTTGTTGTTGGTTGTTTGTAAGTTGTCCTGAGCTTTTGACCAATGATGAATAACCAATGACCAATAACCAATATACCTCTTGCACGCAGTCGATAACTTATCATTTAAATCTGCATTTATCTGCGTTTATCTGCGTTTATCTGCGGTTTAAAATCTCAAATCAACATTTATGCAAGAGATCTAATGACCAATGACTAATGACCAATGAACTAATGACCAATGAACAATCAAAAAGCAAACAGCAAACAGCAAAAATTCTTGCGTTGGGTGGGTGTCGTGTTGGTAACACTACTACTGGTAGTTACATCGCGTTTACCTGCTGCAGCTTCGGAGGCAAAACATTATACTGAGTTACAGTTTCCTCCCTTAGCGGAAATTCAGATACCAAAATACAGCCGTTATCAGATGAAGAACGGTATGGTTGTTTATCTGATGGAAAATCACGAATTGCCCTTAGTTGGCGGTACGGCACTGGTTCGTACTGGCGATCGCCTTGAACCTGAAGAAAAAGTAGGCTTAGGCGAAATCACTGGGGAAGTGATGCGTACTGGTGGTACGACTAAGCATTCAGGGGATGAACTGAATCAGCTTTTAGAACAACTAGCAGCTTCTGTAGAAACTGGCATTGGTGAATCTTCTGGTAGCGCCAGTTTTGGTGCTTTGAGTACAGACTTAAATACAGTTTTTGATTTGTTTGCTGAAGTACTTCAACAACCTATTTTTGCTCAAGAAAAACTGGAGTTTGCCAAAAAGCAAGAAGCAGGACAAATTGCCCGTCGTAATGATAACCCGGATGATATTGCTGGTCGCGAATTTCAGAAACTGATTTACGGTAACACAAGTCCTTATGCTCGCACAGTGGAGTATGAAACTATCAACAACATCTCTCGTGAAGATGTGATAGGTTTCTACAATAAATATTTTCATCCGGAAAATATCATTCTGGGCATTAGTGGCGATTTTGATTCAGAAAAAATGCGCCAACTTATTGAAGAGAAATTTGGCAAATGGACGCCAGCATCTCAGCCATGTACGGGTACAATTTGCCCAGCCTCTACGGTTCCAGAAGCATCCCAAGTAAAGCAAAAGGGAATCTTTTTTGTAAATCAGCCCCAACTTACTCAAAGTAATATTCGCATGGGACATTTGGGCGGTTTGCTCAATAGTCCTGATTATGCAGCACTAACTGTTTTGAATCGGGTAATGAATGGGTTTGGTGGACGGTTGTTTAATGAAGTGCGATCTCGTCAAGGTCTTGCTTACTCAGTCTATGGTTCTTGGAGTCCCAATTATGACTATCCAGGTGTCTTTTTGGCTGGTGGACAAACTAGATCTGATGCTACAGTACCGTTTATTCAAGCTATCTTCTCGGAAATTGAGAAAATTCGCAAAACACCCGTAACGCCACAAGAGCTCGCTTTTGCTAAAGATCGGGTTCTTAATTCTTTTGTCTTCAATTTCCAATCTCCCAGACAAACTTTATCGCGGCTGATGACTTATGAATATTACGGCTATCCAAGTGATTTCCTATTGCGTTATCAAAAAGCTGTCAAAGCTACGACTGTTGAGGATGTTCAGCGCGTTGCACAAAAATACCTGCAACCAGATAAAATCGTCACCTTGGTAGTAGGTAATGCGTCTGCGATCCAGCCTCCCCTCACTAGCCTTTCCACTGAAGTAACGTCGGTAGATGTCACTATTCCTAAGCAAAAAAACAGTTGATACTAAGTCCTGAGTTTTGAGTGTAGAGACGTTTCAGGAAACGTCTCTACTGAGCGAGTGTTGCAGCAATTTCTAGTTCAGGACTTATATAGCGGTTTCCTCTGTAATGCGGTACATTTACCTCTCTCCAAACCTCTCTCCTTTAAGGAGAGAGGCTTTGACATTAGCCCCCTTCCAACTAACAAATCTTATTCCTTTTCCCCCTCCTTGTAGGAGGGGGTAGGGGGAGGTGGGAAGGGGGTTGGGGGTTAGGTCTGACTGTACCTCATAACAGCCGTAACCGCTGTATCATTTACGTTTGTCTAAAAATTCTTTAAAAATCTCTGCGTACCCCTCTATAGTCTCCCCTTTTAGGGGAGACAACATCGTTATCCCTCCTTTCAGGAGGGATTATAGGGAGGTGCGTTTTCCTCTGCGCTCTCTGCGTTTAAAAAAAAGACAATAAACTAACCTCGGACATTTGTCAATCTTAAAATCCAAGATGCAGATAATTGTGAAGTTTTTGTGAAGGTTTTATTATTCTGAGTAATTTTACGGTTAGTGCTTTTACTCAAAATTTAAGAAAATTCAGTATTTTTTCGGTAATCAATGCTAGTAAGAATTGTAACAATAATAAAAGATTTCTCACAAAAACAAGAGCGGATGGGTCGGTGTCCTTAACCAAGGGTTCTGGGTGACAACCTCGTGCAGCACAAAAAAGATTACTGAATAGCAAGTTTTTTTTACCCGCCGATACTTGCTCTTGTGCATTGTGCTGTCAAAGGGGAATTTTTGGGAACTCAACCCAGCAAAAGAAAAGGTTGCTGGACTGGAAAAATGAAGTTTTAGGTTAACTGTGAACTTTCTCAACTAATTGAAACGTTTTGCATCGCAGTGGTTAAACAGCCCTCGGAGTTTTTTTAAGTTATGTACAGTAAACCAATCAAAATCCTTCTGGTAGAAAGTAAGCAAGTTGATGCTGACCTACTGCAAGCAATTCTCGCAGTTAGCGCACCTGCTACGCCGCAAGTTACGACAATCGAAGAAAATAAGTGGTCACTGCTGTATGTTGAACAACTTAAAGAAGCGCTTGTATCTCTGAAGGAAAACCACTTTGATGTAATTCTGTTAGACATTTCCTTACCAGATAAACAAAGATTGTACGCAGTTTCACAACTGCACAAAACTGCACCGGAAGTGCCGATTGTGGTGCTAACTGATATCAAGGATAAAGCCCTCGCTCTAGAAGCGTTACAGAAGGGAGCGCAAGATTATCTAATTAAAGGCAAGATTGATAGTAACTTACTCGGTCGTACCATTCATTATGCGATCGAGCGGGCGCAAACACTCAAGAAGCTGCGTGAAAGTGAAGAGCAATTGCAACGACTCCAAGAAGAACTAGAAGGCAAAGTTGAAGAGAAAACTAATGAGTTAAGGAAAAAAAATCAGTACCTGCAAAAAGAAATTGCTGCACATCAGCGCTTGGAACATGAACTTTGTAAGACTCTGACTCAAGAGAAAGGAATCAGTGAGTTCAAAAGCAACATTATCTCGATGGTTTCCCATGAATATCGTACCCCACTAACGACAATCCTTTCTTCTGCGGAATTACTAGAACACTACAGCCATAAATGGACCCAAGAAAAAATAAAGCGTCATTTACAGCGAATTAAAACATCGGTAAACCATCTGACTCAGCTAGTTAGTGATGTGTTGCTAGTCAGTAAAGCTGAGGTGGGGAAACAGGAATTTAATCCTTCCTCGCTAGATTTGGCGACGTTTTGTAGTCAACTGGTGGAGGAAATACAAATCACAACAGGAAATTCTCACAGCATCAACTTTGTCTCTTTCTGCTCGTGTAGGGAAGTTTATCTAGATAAAAAATTGCTGCGCCAAATGCTTACTAATGTTCTGGTGAATGGGATCAAGTATTCGCCTCAAGGGGGTAGTATCCAGTTCGAGCTAGTTTGTGAGCATGAGAAAGCGTCTAGCGTAACTTTTCGCATCCGAGACGAAGGTATTGGCATTCCGCCAAAAGACCGAGCAAGGTTGTTCGATGCTTTCTACCGTAGCAGTAATGTTGGCAAAATATCTGGAACAGGACTGGGTTTAGCAATCGTCAAAAAATGTGTAGAGTTTCACGGTGGTCAGATTGCGGTGGAGAGTGAAGTAGGCTTAGGGACTACATTTACGATTACGCTGCCTTTACCTCGTCCGATTTCAGAAAAGTTGATTGACACTGCTGTACCTGCTAAACAACGCTACTACATGACATCTTCACCCGTTCAACTCCAAGAGCGTTATAACGGTTTATAGCAGTAATTAACGAAGCAATGGCAAAACTCAAGGCAGCAATGCTCGCTATCCAAACAGTAGGTGAAATGTACGCTCTAATGGAAGACTACTCCTATATGGAGTTCATGCAGACCTATAGCCAGTTGACGCCCCAGCAGCAAAGAGTACTGGATGCAATCTATGAGCGTGATTGTCAGATGCAAGTCAATAACTCACCGCTAAGTTCTAGCGAACTATAGCGGGAGCTTGAAATACAGCTCTAGTTGACCAGACTAAGGTTCTTGCAGCCTACGTTATCTAAATCATGAAACCTGAGAATGCGTGCCAGTTTTCAGCTCTTTCGTACAACTTTAAACAGGCTTATCGAGTTAAACCAGTGAGTTGTACCTAACAAGTTTAGATAACCTTGTCGAGGCCAACTTTACCAGTAATGAGAGTCTCAAAGTAATGCGAGTTTTCGTTCTTGATAAACATTTAAATCCTCTTGACCCTTGCCATCCAGCACGGGCGAGAGAACTATTACAAAAAGGGAGGGCTAAAGTATTCAAGTGCTACCCGTTCACTATTGTTTTACAGGATAGAAGTGCTGAAGATTCGGTAACACACGCTCACAGGATCAAAATAGATCCTGGTTCTAAAGTTACGGGCATTGCTGTTGTTCAAGAAGAGACGGGGCGTGTTACCAACGCCTTAGAAATCTTTCATCGAGGGCAGCAGATTAAATATTCTCTTGAGTCACGCAGGTCATTGAGAAGAGGCAGACGTAACCGCAAAATCCGTTACCGTGAACCTCGTTTCTTAAACCGAAACCGCAAGGTGGGTTGGCTACCACCCTCTCTTGAGAGTCGAATTGCCAACATTGAAACCTGGGTTAGACGAATTAGGAAAATTTGCCCAGTTACCGCAATCTCTCAGGAATTAGTACGATTCGACTTGCAGCAGATGCAAAACCCTGAAATATCTGGAGTTGAGTATCAAAGAGGTGAGCTATTTGGTTTTGAGATTAAAGAATATCTGCTTACCAAATGGGGTAGAAAATGCGCTTACTGCGGTGTTGAAAATGTCCCGTTTGAGATTGAACATATTCTTGCTCGTAGCAAAGGCGGTTCTAACAGGGTTAGTAATCTCTGTCTTAGCTGTCATTCTTGCAATCAAGCCAAGGGTAACAAATCTGTTGAAGAGTTCCTCAAGAAGAAACCTGAAGTCCTCAAACGAATTCTTGCTCAAGCCAAAGCACCTCTTAAGGATGCAGCAGCAGTTAATGCTACCCGATGGGAATTGTACAGGAGGCTTCAGTTAACAGACTTACCTGTAGAAGTAGGTTCTGGAGGTCGGACAAAGTTCAACCGTAAGACTAGGGTCCTTGAGAAACAGCACTGGACAGATGCTGCTTGTGTTGGGATATCTACTCCTGAAAAGCTTTTACTCAAGGGAGTTAAACTTCTAATTGTTAAAGCTAAAGGACACGGAATTCGCCAGCGCTGTCGTCCTGATAAATACGGATTCCCAAAAGCTCATGCACAAGGCGCTAAATACTTTCAGGGTTTTCAAACTGGAGACATCGTTAAAGCCGATATTCTTTCGGGCAAATTTGCAGGTTCATATATAGGGCGAATTGCTATCCGGTTTAGACCAAGCTTTGTTCTGCAACAGCCAGAGAGGAAATTTGATGTGCATCCTAAATACCTAAAAACCATTCACAAGGCTGACGGATATGAATATCTATCCTGAAAACAAGGATGCCCTATCGGTCAATTTATTAGTTGGCGGCAATTCCCCTCCCGCTGTTTTCATGCCCGTAGGGCTGTAGCCTATCGGGTATAACGGGAGTCCCCTTGCCGCATTTCAGATGGCGTTGACTTTTTGTTTTGTGAATGAATCGTTGACTGTGCGACCAAGTTTTGCCTCATATCACTCAGAACTTAGTTTTGTCAATAGGGTAGGGCGGGAAACCCCCCAAGCCCAGATTGGTTATAAAAAGCTTTTCTAGAGGGTAATTCGTCAACTATGATGAGAAAGGTTAACATTAGTTAATACAAGCAAGTTATTCGATGTCCCCGGTTCCTATGTATTAGGAGGTAATAAATAGTGAATAAGAAGTGGAGAAACGCAGGGCTGTATGCACTACTAGCCATAGTAGTCATCGCTTTAGGAACAACATTTTTAGAGAAACCATCTGAAGGGCGGGTAACTTGGAAGTACAGCAAGCTGCTTGAGGAAGTTAAAAGCGGTAGAGTTGAGACGGTCAAAATCAGTGCTGACCGAACCAAAGCAATTGTCCCTGATCAAAACGGGAAAGCAGTCTTAGTCAATTTGCCCAATGACCCACAACTGATTAACATCCTTGCCAGCAATGGTGTAGATATTTCAGTTCTGCCCCAAAACGATGAAAGTTTCTGGTTGAGAGCCTTAAGCAGCCTCTTCTTCCCAGTATTGCTGCTGGTTGGATTGTTTTTCTTACTGCGTCGTGCCCAGAATGGTCCTGGCTCTCAAGCAATGAACTTTGGTAAGTCCAAAGCTAGAGTGCAGATGGAACCACAAACCCAAGTAACCTTTGGGGATGTCGCTGGTATCGATCAAGCCAAGCTAGAACTGAACGAAGTCGTTGACTTCCTGAAAAATGCTGACCGCTTCACCGCTATTGGAGCAAAAATCCCCAAAGGTGTGCTGCTAGTTGGCCCTCCGGGAACTGGTAAAACCCTACTTGCTCGTGCAGTCGCTGGTGAAGCAGGTGTTCCTTTCTTCTCCATCTCTGGTTCTGAGTTCGTCGAAATGTTCGTAGGTGTTGGCGCTTCCCGCGTCCGTGACTTGTTTGAACAAGCCAAGACCAATGCTCCCTGTATCGTGTTTATCGATGAAATTGACGCCGTGGGCCGTCAACGGGGTGCAGGTTTAGGTGGTGGTAACGATGAGCGGGAGCAAACCCTCAACCAGTTGCTGACTGAAATGGACGGCTTTGAGGGCAATACTGGCATTATCATTATTGCTGCAACCAACCGCCCAGACGTTCTGGATGCTGCATTGCTGCGTCCCGGTCGTTTTGACCGTCAAGTAGTTGTCGATCGCCCTGACTATGCTGGACGTTTGGAAATTCTCAATGTCCACGCTCGTGGTAAAACCTTGGCCAAGGATGTTGACTTAGAGAAAATCGCTCGTCGTACTCCTGGTTTCACCGGTGCAGATTTATCCAACTTGCTCAACGAAGCCGCAATCTTAGCAGCGCGTCGCAACCTCACTGAAATCTCTATGGATGAAGTGAATGATGCGATCGACCGCGTGTTGGCTGGTCCTGAGAAGAAAGACCGGGTGATGAGCGAAAAGCGCAAGACTTTGGTTGCTTATCACGAAGCAGGTCACGCTTTGGTTGGTGCTCTGATGCCAGATTATGACCCAGTACAGAAAATCAGCATTATCCCTCGCGGCCGTGCTGGTGGTTTAACTTGGTTCACTCCTAGCGAAGACCGCATGGATTCAGGTTTGTACTCCCGTTCTTACCTGCAAAACCAAATGGCTGTAGCTTTGGGTGGTCGCATTGCTGAAGAGATTATCTTCGGTGATGAAGAAGTGACTACCGGTGCTTCCAATGACTTGCAACAGGTGACTCGTGTTGCACGTCAGATGGTTACTCGCTTTGGTATGAGCGATCGCCTCGGACCTGTCGCACTGGGACGCCAAAATAGCAATATGTTCCTCGGTCGAGATATTGCTTCAGACCGCGATTTCTCCGACTCTACTGCAGCTACGATTGATGAAGAAGTTCGTAGCCTGGTGGATCAAGCTTACCTACGCGCTAAAGATGTTTTGAACAGCAACAAACTCGTCCTTGACAAATTAGCCGCAATGCTGATTGAAAAGGAAACAGTTGATGCTGAGGAACTGCAAGAATTGCTAGCAAACAACGATGTCAAGATGGCTGCAATTGCCTAGCATCCTTTGCTTAATTAAAATCTAGACAAGTTTTTGGGGAGCGTAATTTTACGCTCCCTTTATTTTTTGAAAGTCACTCTCATGACAGGTGTTTCAAGAGAAATATTTATTAACAATGGAGTTGTAAATATACGCTCAGAAATAAAAGTTCCCCTGTATTCGGCTACTTAATGAGCAATCACATCATTTCGACTTGCATTGGAATTACGTGACATTTTGCCTAAAAAACCTCTGCGTACCTCTGCGTTACCCTCTGCGTACCTCTGCGTTAAAAACAAGATATTATTCTGATGCAAAGTCGATCTTACCCATGACCAATTACCAATTACCCATTACCAATAAACGCAGTAATTAAGATGATGCCGAATCTTGGTTTAGTATGTATCACCGCTTCCAAAGATGTTCGTTACCGTACTGTCACACGCAAGCGATTGTTGCAATTTGAGGAAACCCAACAAGCAGAAATTCTGCGGAATTTATATAGCGAAAATCTCCAACGTTTGAACAAAGCCATTGATTTTTGCCTTGCTAATCAGCTCAAACTTTATCGAATTACCTCTGACCTTTTTCCCTTTGCCGATACAGAATTAGGCGAAAAAATACTCAATGAATTCAATGAAAAAATCCTAGAAACTGGTAAACGAGCAATCGCTGCTGGTATTCGCTTAGTTATCCATCCCGATCAGTTTGTTGTCCTTAGTTCTGATAGTTCTGAAGTTGTGGCAAATAGCATCAAAATTCTCAAGATGCACGCCATGATTTTGGATAAATTAGGATTACCGAGATCGTCTTGGGCAATGATGGAAATTCATGGAGGAAAAAGCAATCGTTCAGAGAAATTAGTTGAGGTTATCCGTCAATTACCCGAAGCAATTCGCTCTCGACTAGCGTTAGAAAATGACGAATATGCTTACAGCGCTTCGGAAATTTTAGATGTTTGCCAAAAAGCTGGAATACCGATGGTTTTTGACGCCCATCATCATGTGATTCACGAAAAATTAGACAGTTACGATCACCCAAGTGTTGCTCAGATGAAAGCAGCAGCGCAGACTACCTGGCCAGTGCGAGAATGGCAGTTAGTGCATATTTCTAATGGTCGTGAAGCATTTGGCGATCGCCATCATAGTGATTTGATTACAGTGATGCCAAGTTCTTATATAAATGCACCTTGGATTGAAGTTGAGGCGAAATTGAAAGAAGAGGCGATCGCGAAATTACGAAAAGAATGGATACCTACCTTGGAACAAGAACTTACATCTGTGAATTGATCTGGTTCAAGAAACCTAATCCAACAATTTTGTAGGGGCTAAGCATTTGGGCGATTAATCATCGGGTAAACTTAGATCTCCATTCCCAAATGCTTCGCCCTTAACCACCCGCTACTCTTCCTTTTCCTCTTCATCATCTGATTGAAACAAATCAGTCGCCTTACTTCCTAATAGTCCGAAAATCGCACCAATACCCATATTCCAAGTAGTATTACAAGTCTCGAAGACACGATTCTGTTGAGGAGATAAATTGTCTTTTGCAGCAAGCCAAAAGGAAGCACCACCAGAGAGGAGAGTGAAACAGATAACAGTGCAGAAGATTTCTTGGAACGCTGGGGAAAGTTTGAACTTATTCATAATTCAGTCTCCTGATTAGGTTAACTGAATCTAATATCGCAAATTGCTTTAGTAGTTATTTACCTGACTTGAACCTGACTTAAGCTGACTTGGCTGATTTAGAAAAAGATAGCTAAACTGGCATTTATAAATCAGTAAACTCAGTTGATGTCATTCCCAAACGATTTTCTAACGGCTATAGCAAGTGAGAAGCAGTTGACTCAGAAGGAAACAGAGGTTTTCCTTGCTTTGTTTGGGGATAGTAAAAGTAGAGTGCAAATCACCCAAGAACTACATATTTCAGACAGTGTTATTGGTACTCGTCTCAGTGGGATTTACAGGAAATTCAGCATCACGAGTAGTGGGCCAGTTAAGGAAAGCCAATTAAAAGACTATCTCACTACAAAATATTTTCATTCCGGTTCTACCAAGTTGGAAACTTCTGTAGATTCAGAACCAAACATTGATGCGCTTGTACAGGAATTGCGACAGCTAGTACAACCGGACATCCAGGAAAGATGTGGCACGATGCGCGTATTGGATATGACCCAGCCGATCGCCCTAGGTGACATCTACACCAGCGTCAACATTTTAGAAAAAATCACAGGACGCAGAGGCTTTGAACGGTCAGAACTGATGCAGGACGTTTCTCCAGAGACATTTGAGCGGTTTGGTTTAGGCGATATACGGGAACGTCGCATTCCTGGACTGGAAGCGGTTGCAAAGTTCTCGAAATTGATGATTTTGGGGAAACCGGGTGCTGGGAAAACTACCTTCCTCAAGCATTTGGCGATCGCCTGTATTAGTGGTCGGTTTCAGGTAGAGCGCGTTCCTGTGTTTATCACCTTGAAGGATTTTGCTGAAGCCAAGGGGAAACCAGATTTGTTGGAATACATAACAGACCCCTCCCCAACCCCTCCCCGAAGCGGAGAGGGGCTTTCTTCCGACTCCCCCTTCCCTGGTAGGGAAGGGGGCCGGGGGGTTAGGTCTTCCATCCCTATACGAGAAATTCTAGATCGGGGTCGGGCTTTAATTTTGTTAGATGGATTAGATGAGGTCAGAGACACTGATAGCAGTCGAGTATTGCAGCAAATTCGGGAATTTTCACATCAGTTTCACCAAAATCAATTCATCATTACTTGTCGTATTGCGGCGCGAGAATATACCTTTGAGACATTCACTGAAGTAGAAATTGCTGACTTTAACGATGAGCAAATTGCTGATTTTTCTGGCCAATGGTTTCGTAGCAAAAACGACCCAATTAAGGCAGAACTTTTCTGGCAAAAGCTACAAGAAGACGAACCCATCCGGGAACTAGCAACGAGTCCGCTATTGTTGACGCTTTTGTGTTTGGTATTTGAAGACACTGGTAGCTTTCCAAATAATCGCGCTGAACTGTATCAAACAGGTGTGGATGTATTGCTGAAAAAGTGGGATGTCAAGCGAAACATTGAGCGCGAGCAAGTCTATAAACGCCTGTCATTGAAGCGGAAGGAAGACTTACTTAGTCAGATTGCTCGTATCACCTTTGAAGCAGGTAATTACTTCTTCAAGCAACGGGAAGTTGAGCGTTACATTACCCAATACATCCAAAATTTACCAGAGGCAAACACTGATCCGGAAGCATTGGAACTGGATAGCGTAGCTGTGTTGAAATCGATTGAGGCACAGCATGGGTTATTTGTTGAACGAGCAAGAGGTATCTATTCTTTCTCACATTTGACGTTTCATGAGTATTTTACGGCACGTAAGATTGTAACGAGTTGCAATCCTTATGCTGCTGATGACCCAACGTTGCAAGGATTAGTTAGTCATCTGACAGAGGAACGCTGGCGTGAGGTGTTTTTGCTAACTGTTGAGATGTTGGATAGTGCTGATGTTTTGTTGCGGTTGATGAAAGCTCAGATTGATAATTTGTTGGCAGGAGATGAGAAATTACAGAAGTTTTTATATTGGGTGGATGAGCAAGCGCGAGCAGTTGAAGCTCCTTATAAACTTTCAGCAATAAGGTCATTCTATCTGGCTTTTACTCAAAATCTGGAGATGAATCCCAATTCTCATTTATGCCTTAAAGTTGATTCAAAATTCAAGCTCGATTTTGAAGATTTGTATCATTTGGGCTATGGCTTTTTTTCTCGTCCCGATGATTTAACTGGTGATTTCATCTTACTTTTATTTGCCAACAAGTTTACTAATGGTTACTTCAACTCGCCTATCTCGAAGATCCATTTAACCGATAGAAATTACTTACCTGGAGAAGAAGAGGATTACTTTTGGTCGTACTGTTCTAGTCCACCACCATACGACAATGACTACTTTAACTCCTACATCCTGAAAATTCTGCCACCACAACAGTACTATTTACCGAAAAATCACCCTGCAACAAGCTTGCTTTGGGGATATCTGGATAATTGGTGGGCAAGAAACAATCAAGCCTGGACTAAGCATATCAGAGCTGTGATGTTTGAACATCGCAATATTGGACATAACTGGCAATTCAACGATGAACAAAGACAACTCTTGCAGCAGTATTACGAGGCAAATAAACTGCTAGTAGATTGTTTGAATAGCGATTGCTACGTCAGCCGAGAAGTTAGACAGGAAATTGAGGATACTTTGTTATTATCGATGCAGGAGATTGAGAAAAGGAAGAGGGTGTAGATGACAAAAAAACGTAAAATACTAGAAAAAGTCCTGACTGGCTCAAAGAATATCCAGTTTGATGAACTCGTTACTCTAGTTGAAGCGTTTGGATTTAGCTTGTCACGAGTCAATGGTAGCCATCACATCTTTAGTCATCCTGACATCCCTGAAATCGTTAACCTCCAGAATAGGAATGGAAAAGCCGTACCCTATCAAATCCGTCAATTTTTGGTACTAATTGAAGAATATACACTCACCCTTGAGGATGAATCATGAAAGACTATCACATCAACATTTTCTATAGTGAAAAAGACGAAGGCTACATTGCCGATATTCCAGATCTGAAGTATTGTTCAGCTTTTGGTTCCACCGTTGAAGAAGCAGTACACGAAGTATTAATTGCCAAAAGTACTTGGCTAGAAGCTGCAAAAATTGAGGGTAAGCCTATTCCTGAACCTCGATATCGTCCTGCAATTTATCAGACAGTATCATAACATCACCCTTGCCACCTCCAATCAACATCTCAAACTCCTCTAATTCTCTCCATCAAGAGGTATAACATCATGAAAACGATTGTAATCAATAACGCGACGCCCATCTTGTTTAGTGAAGAAAATATCCACAAAACGCATATCCCAGAGAACTTCTTCAGATAGGTAATAATGACGAGCATGAATAGTTTGTGAAACAGTTTCATCAAGACCTGTCAACGTCACCACAATATCCATTTCTGCCTCAATTAATGATTCTGCTGTTTCGCCATACAAAGGACTACTCTCATCAATTTGATGCATCACTGTCCAGCTTAAGGAAAAATTTCGCGTTTGATTACGAACTAATTTCAAGTCGTAGAATCTACGCATAGATTCCCCTTCGGTTGTGACTTCATTGCGTAACAAACTCACTCCTATTTGTGCTTCAAGAATTTGGTTGCGACGCTCATTTGCTGTGCGGAAAATTAAAGTTGGTACGCCATTATGGGGAGTAATCACAGCAACGTTACTGAAGAGAATTTTTGCTGTCGGACGGGAAAAGCGAGCAAACATTAATCCAGTAACCATTGCTACTCCCATCAAACCTACCAGTGCTTCGATGGAAACGAGGATATTCGCATAGTCGGTTTGCGGATACATGGCACCGTAACCGATAGTAGCCATCGTCTGAACGCTGAAGAAAAAGGCATCTAAAAAAGAGCCAGGACGGGCATTTTTAATGCTATCTCCTCCAGCAAGATACAAAAGTGCAAATAGGGTGTTAATGGCGACATAGCAAGCTACAGTTAAGCCGAAGAATCCAGGCCAGTCAATAATAAGTATTAGATGGTAAGGATCGCTCCACTTTGAGTGTGAGACGCCTTTTCTGACTATCTCGAAGCGTCTAGTTTTGACAATATCGAGGCGTTTCTTTCGGGTTACTCTGGGCATATTTTAAAGTTAATATGTTTTTAACGCAGAGGGCGCAGAGTTTTGCGCAGAGGAACGCAGAGTTTTTGATATAATAGCAGTTGTCGTTATCAATGTCACATTTGTAGGGGCGGGTTTAGGAATTCAATCGTGAGCAAATACAGATAGTTTTTGTTCAAAACCCGCCCTCAACAACGAAAAATTCTGCTACGTTGTCGTTATCAATGTCACATTTGTAGGGGCGGGTTTAGGAATTCAATCGTGAGCAAATACAGATAGTTTTTGTTCAAAACCCGCCCTAACTACTGTTATGCCAAAGGTGGCATTGGAAGAAAGGATAGTTTCCAAGGAACCGTAGTGTTTCTGACACCTGTTTCTGAAATATTGCATTGCTTTTGGAAAGGCATACTCTGGAATTAGCCAGCAAGTTGCATGGTTTCTTGTCTGGTAAATATCGAGTAGTTCACCTACTGTTTGCTCAACTTTCCATTCCGCAGCTATTACAGTTTCGATGGTTGCACCTTGCTCAATTAGCCATTTTTTTACTTGCTCAATTCCTGCTCTATCTTCGTCCTCATAAGTTGGTGGCTGGTATTCTTTTTGTTGGACAAGTATCTCTCGCCACTGCTGCTCAAATTCTTTTTGGTGTGGAGTCCATATACTTTCACAATATAGGTAAAAACCAGAAAATTTGAGTACTCGAAGAATTTCTGATAGTATTCTACGCCAGTCAGGAATTAGATGTAACATATGCCTCATTAATACTACGTCAAAAGATTTATCCGGGAAGTTCAATGAGGAGGCGTCGGCATGAATTAAAGTAAGATTATTTGGTACGTTCTGCAATTTGCGTCGCAACTCATCCATCATTTCTTTTGAGATATCAATACCAGTGTAAGAATACCCTCTTTGAATTATCGGTAAGGCATTCAGTCCGGTACCGATACCAGGTTCAAGAAATTTTGTCTCTGGTGTCGCTGAAACGAGGTTGAGGATATATTCTGTTACTTGTTCATCTATTTCTGGAGGCATTGCTCTAGTAGCATCGTAAAGACTAGCTATCTGGTCATAATAACTGCTAATGTCTGTACTCATAGAATTTGTGAATTAAGGAATGAAAATTAGTTGGTCATAAAATAGTCTAAGATTTGCCACATACTTTGTTCAGTAAAATCTGGAATTACCATTTCTGCGCCAGCTTTAAGCAGAATTTCCGGTTCATGAGTAGAAGAAATCCCAATTGTATAAATACCTGCTCTTACAGCAGATTGAATACCGGAAACAGAATCTTCAAAAGCAATTGTTTCTTTAACAGAAATATCCAACTGATTGAGAGCAAGTTTGTAGGGTGCTGGATCTGGTTTGCCTGCTGTCGTCTCCTCTGCTAAAATTACTTCATCAAAATAATTTGTTAACTTTAGAACCTCCAATAAAAAGTTTACATTCTCACGCGGAGCGTTAGTAACAAGAGCTTTTTTCAACGTATGATTATCAATCCAGGTCAGCAAGTCAAGCAGTCCTGGTAAAGGTGTTAAACTCAAGCCAATTTCCCGAAATTTTGCTTCTTTGTAGTCAGCAAGTTGCTTTCCAGCCTCAAAGGATAATTCTGGTAACAAATCTTGGACAATTAGGGGGTTCAAGCGTCCGCTAATGCGGGCTTTGTAAAATTCTTGGTCGATTTCAATTTCATATTCTCGCAGAACTTCTAGCCAAGTTTGATAATGCAAGGGGTCAGTATTAACTAGGGTGCCATCCAAGTCAAATAAAATTGCTGTGAGCATTTTTTGTAAACTATGATTTGCTGGCGATATTGCTGATAACGGATATCCCCAATATCGCCAATGCAATTATTTTACCAACACCTCAAACTTTTACAAAAAAAATTGACGTTCTAATTGCCCGATAATTTACCGGAACAATTGAGGATAAATTTGTCTCCAAGCTAATACAGCAAAGACACTAAGCCACAATAGTAACCAAAGTAATTGTAAGTACCAGAAATGGGGTAATCCCAAGGGCCAGCGCAATAAATCAACTATCGAGGCTAGGGGGAAAAAATTTGCTACAGAACCCAGAACTGATGGTAGTGTAGTGCGGGGAAAGTAAGTACCGCAAAGGGTGAACATCGGCACAACGAATAAGAATATCGGCACATTAATTTGGTCAATGGTTCGCACGGTTCCTGCTACAAACAGTCCTATTGCAGCAAAAATCAAACTACCTAAGACAATTAAAGGGAAAGATATTAGCAAGCTGCTTAGAGAATAAAGTCCCCAGATAACTGCAACTATACCAGTCAAAGTACCAGCCATTGTTCCTTTAGTTGCAGCCCAAAGCCAATCACCTAGAAATACTTCTGTAAAACTCAATGGTGCTGTTAGCAAGGCTTGCCAAGTTTTTTGAAAACTTAAGCGGATAAAACTGCCGAAAGATGCTTCAAAAAATGACTGAAATAGCACCCCAACTGCCATCATTCCAGGTGCAAGAAATTGCAAATAAGTGATAGTTTGACCGTTGTAAGAAACATTCCCCACAAGTGGAGTCAAACCATATCCAAATGCAACAAGATAAATCAGTGGTTCTGAAAGCGGGGGTAAACTATTCACTAGCCAAGTTTTTTGATAAACTTTGGCATGGCGATGCCAGACGGAATATACACCCCAAGGTGTTACTGAGATGCGTTTCATTCTAATGAGGTCCCGGTAAGTCGCAAGAATACATCTTCTAAATTTGTGCGCCGACGTGTCAAGCTTAAGGGTGCAAGATTGCTTAGCTTTTCCCACAATGGCTGTGGATTATTTATTGGTAATCCAATTAGGTAACTGCTACCAAAGGGTCGATACCAAGTTCCTGCTTGATTAGCCAATTGTTGGATAGTTTCTTGATTAATTCCCTCAATTTCAACTACTTCTTTACCGACAGTGCGCTCAATTAGTTCTTCTGGTGTTCCTTCATCAATCATCTTGCCAGATTGCAGTAAAATTAGGCGATCGCACAATCTTTGTGCTTCGTCCATATAATGAGTAGTCAACAACACTCCACACCCACTTTGTTTCAACTGGCTAACTAATTTCCAAAAGTCCTGTCTCGCATCAGGATCGAGTCCCGTTGTTGGCTCATCTAAAAACACTACTTGTGGATGATTAATCAAAGCTCTTGCTAACACTAAACGCCGTTTCATACCGCCAGAAAGTTCATCAACGCGGTTGTTAGCGTAATCTTGCAAGGCTACTTGAGCGAGTAATTCACCCGCACGTTTGCGTGCTACTTTACCAGTAATTCGATAGTGATGGGCAAATTGAACTAAGTTTTCAAATACGGTAAAATCTGGGTCTATATTGTCTTCTTGAGTGACAATTCCCATAGAAGCACGAGCTTGCGGGCCGTGAGATTGTACTTGATTTTCTCCTAGTTGAACAAAGCCTCGACTGGGAACTACGGAGCCGTACAACATCCCTACAGTTGTTGTTTTTCCCGCACCATTAGGTCCCAAAAGTCCGAGTATTTCTCCTGGATTTAGGGTAAAGTTAATGCCTTGAACTACTTGTCGCGAGCCATAGGTTTTCCATAGATCGTAAACTTTGAGAGCCGTTGGTTCGCTGATTCGGCTCTTGGGAGATGCAAGTCTCATATGTTTTTGTTGTTAGCTTCTCAAGCTGCGTACTACATATTGTAGTTGATTGTGTAAATTTTGCAAGCAGTAGTCTTGCTTAATGTAGGAAGTTGTCATAATTGCAGTTGGAAGCCACTCCCACAATAGGATAAGGATTGCTCGTGTACTTCATTCAACTGGTTCACCCGATTGGGTGATTGACAATTGTTTAGTTGCTACAAAAAAAATGAGAGTCTGGGTTCAATTTTTGTTATTGTTCACCAAGAAAAAAACCACAGATGAACACAGATGTCTCAAATTTATCTATGTTTATCTGTAGTTAAAAAATGTGGTTATTCCCAGAATTAAGCAATAACCTTTATCTTAAACAGTTCACTGGCAATCTTAGTCTTTGCCTGTTACCTTCTCTACTAGATCTTTTGCTCCTTCTAATAAGCCATTTTCATCGGGATTTTCTTTTTTGAATTCCTTCAAATCTTCCTCATAAATCTTCTCTATACCCTCTTTAGGGTCTTCTTGAACGGCTTGTGCTGCTGCATCATAAGCGGCTTGTCGATCCTCTTCTTGAAGTCCTGTCGCTTCGCTATAGCTGTAAGCACGGTCGATTGAGGACAATGCTTTGTCTGCTAAAGCAGGTTGATTGGTAAACATAAATAAACCTGACAAACTCAGCAAACTGACTAAACCCAAAATCAAAATACGCTTAGCAAAAACCTGCCCAATGGTTGATAAAATTCGCTGCATATAATTCTCCATTTTTTCAAATTGTGTAATTCACAAGCACGCAGAAATACAATCGCTGTTTCCCAAGAAAAGCGGTATCAGAAGCAGATTCTTTCTCAAAACATCAAAATTGCGCTGCAAGCATCCTACGGGTTTCGCAAGCGCAGTAACTTCTACCCGAAGATACATTTAATCTGTATCTAAAGTTGCATATTATTAATCAGTGTCCGATCAGCAGTATCTGGCTGGTTTGCTTGCTCAAACGCTTCCAACAACTGACGAGGAATTGCCCTTGGACCCATGGCAACAGTATCCACCCAAACCCACAAAGCCTCAGCCGTTACTAGCAGTTCTTCCTCACCTTGTTTGCGAATTTCGTAACGCCGAATTGCACGAGGGCCGCGCATTTGTTGCAGCCAAGTTGTGACTTCTAAGGTATCGCCAGCAACCGCTGAACGCAGGTACTCAATCTCAATTCTGCGCATCACAAATACGCCACCAAATTGTTGATAACGTTCTTGGTTAAAGCCTAGATGTTCTGAATGTTCAACCGCTGCTTGCTCTAAGTAATGTTGGTACACGGTGTTATTGACGTGTCCCAAAGCGTCCATTTCGTGATAGCGTACACGCAGTTGAGTTGTGAATTTTTCCATCTATACATTTGTGGGGGAATTCGGTTGATAGCCAATATCACTAACCTTGTGTTCAGTCGCTTTGATAGTGGAATTATCGCTATCGCTGCGGACTTGATCAGTTTTTTGACTATCATAAAGTTCCCATTCTTGAATCTCCAGATTTCTCAAGAGATGTTCGGCTTTAACAATCTCTTGGTTTGTCCCTTCTAGCATTACCAAACAATTACCTCGTTCTACGCGATCGCTATAAACACTGGCTCGTTTTTCTGGTATTCCCATCCCTGCTAAAACTCTCACCCAGCTATCAGGAAATGCGCCAATTCCATCGCCACCAAGGATATCAGCTAGTTCTGTTTCCATACTCTCCCCTGCTATTACCGTTCCCCCTCCAGGAATGGCGAGGGTACCCAATCCTACTAATAATCCCCCTATTCCTCCCTGTGCCGTGCCTGTCGCTACACCCATCGTGGCACCTGCTTGGCCTCGTTCCGCAATGGTGTCTGTAATCTTAGCATTGCCACGGTGAGAAGGACGACCAGAGTCTTTGGCAATTACTCCGATCTTCTCTATAGAAAAGCCCGACTCTCTCAGTTGATTAAGTGCAGATTCTGTCTCTTCATTTGTCGGTAAAACGCCTACAGCAAGTATTTGTTGACCTAAATCCATTTTTTTCCTCCTTCTACCTTCTCATTGGTATGCATTAATACCTATAAAGATAGAATTATTTTTTTTAGTTCAATAAATATTTTTGCTCTTTGGGTGAATAAATTCATCAATCCTTAGAGGGATTCGTGTCTTTTGTCAATCTACATAAGAATTGATAAAAATATAATTCTCAAATTTACAAAATTTATACGCTAAGGAATCAGCCTTAATTGAGATGAAAGATATCTTTTTTTGCCCTGAAGAATCTAAGTTTTATTCCCAGTGTTTAGAAACGTTGGTTTTTAATCATTGCGATAATTCTCAATCGGTCATTGAATTTGGTTCTGGAGACGGAAGCCCAGTTATTAATTCCTTGCTGAGAACAAGATTTGATGGTTTAGTACATGGATTTGAACTCAATAGTTCAGCCTGCAAAGCAGCAAACTCAACACTTGAAGAATATAATCTATCTGATAGATATATCATCCATAATCAATGTTTTTTTGATTCTTCTAAACCCCAAGCTGAGTTTCTGATTTCTAATCCTCCCTATCTTCCAGCACCGGATGACGATATCTATTTACCCTCGTTACATGGTGGAACAGATGGCGCTACACTTACCAAACAACTCTTGTCATTAGGTTATGACAATGCCTTAATGATGATATCTAGTTTTTCTGACCCAGAGGGAACAATCAATCATGCCAGAGATGAAGAGTATAACGTTGCTGATTTTGTAGTTGTACCTCTACCATTTGGGTATTATAGTTCTGAGCCAAAAGTTAAAAATACTATTGAGGAACTGCGAAAAAACAAGATGGCTTTTTATTCAAGCAATATCTACTTTTTAGCTTGTGTCTTGTTTAAAAAGCAGCAGGAAGCCCAGAAAGATTTATCTAAGCAATTAGTGCAAGTTTTGACTGCTTTGTGAAAAGCTAAAGATTGCTAAATAATTGGCTAATTTGTTTCAAGTCTACATTACCTCCGCTGATAATAACGCCAATCCTAGCATTAGGCATTTTCACAACACCTTCTAATAAAGCAGTTGCTGCTAAAACGCCTGTTGGTTCAACAACAATTTTTAAGCGTTCCCACAAGAAAAACATGGTACGAAGAATTGCTGTTTCGGATACCGTTACCATGTCGTCAACGTAATGCATTACTAGAGGGAAAGTTAGTTTACCTAAGCTTGGGGTTCTGGCACCATCAGCGATAGTATTGGGATTATCAACAGTTTGTAGAGTTTTGGTGTGAAATGAGCGCGTAGCATCATCTGCTTGTTCTGGTTCTACACCAATAATCTGGCAATTGGGTGATAAGGTTTTTGTGGCGATCGCACATCCAGACAATAGCCCACCACCACCACAACAAACTAACAGGATATCTAACTCACCGACTTCTTCAATTAGTTCTTTAGCAGTTGTACCTTGTCCGGCGATGATGTGAGGATGATCGTAGGGAGGAATGAGGGTAAGTTGGCGTTCATTGGCCAGATTATCTGCTAATTGTTCTCGTTTTATTTCAGCGCGATCGTACAAAATCACCTCAGCGCCATATCCACGAGTTGCTGCTTGCTTGACTTCTGGGGCATCTTTCGGCATAACAATGGTGGTAGGAATGCCTAGCAATTGTCCTGCAAGTGCGATACCTTGGGCGTGATTTCCCGAAGAAAATGTTAGTACACCCCGTTGTTTTTGTTCTTCAGATAATTGCGCTAAGGCGTTATATGCGCCTCGAAATTTAAAAGAACCAGCACGCTGGAAGTTTTCGCATTTGAAGAAAACTTGAGAATTTGTGCGTTCGTTGACAGTTATGGAAGTTAAAACAGGTGTTTTGTGAGCAACACCAGCAAGGCGTTTAGTTGCTGCTTCAATGTCAGCGTAGGTGACGGAAAGGGTCATAATTGATAATTGCAAAGATAATTTTCCACTGATTTTACTCAAAAAATAGCAAATAAATCTTCCTTTCTAGGGATGATTTTACTAAATACTGTTGTTAGTTTGCGAGTTGTAGAGTCAGCCAGTAATCATCATGTCCCAAAAGAAAACAAGGCGCAATTTTATAGTAACGAGCGTTGCTGTTGCTGGAGGAATTGTTGGAGGTGCAGCTTTGCAGCAAAATCTTACATCTGCTTCCAAAAACCAGCCAGCAGTGACAACAACTATGCCAGAAAGAGAATTAGGAAATACTGGCGTTCGCGTCCCAATTTTTGGTTTAGGTGGTGCAGGAAATACACCCTTATCCAGGGATAATCAAGAACAGGAAGCAGTGACACTTATT
The DNA here is from genome assembly GCA_042408245.1 of Potamolinea sp. Classification (GTDB taxonomy): domain Bacteria; phylum Cyanobacteriota; class Cyanobacteriia; order Cyanobacteriales; family Coleofasciculaceae; genus Potamolinea. The sequence continues at coordinate 52,294 of JAYFMV010000015.1, read as the reverse complement.
GAGCGTGCTTTTGCGTTGGGTATCCGCTATTTTGATACAGCATCTAGTTACGGACCGAGTGAAGATTATTTAGGTAAAGTGTTGCCATCACAGCGAGAAAAAGTATTTTTAGCAACCAAGACATCCGCCAGAGATCGAGATGGTGCATGGAAGGAATTAGAGCGATCGCTTAAACGTCTCAACACTAATTATCTCGACTCTTGGCAACTGCATCATGTCTCATTTGAACAAGAATTAGAGCAAATTTTTCGTAAAAACGGTGCGATTCAAGCAATAGAAGAAGCCAAGCAACAGAAACTCGTGCGATTCAGTGGAATCACCGGACATCATGAACCAAATATCATTGCAGAAGGGTTACGTCGCTATCCTTTCGACACCACACTAATAACTATCAACGCTGCTGATAAACATCATCCACGTCCCTTTATTTCCAATGTTTTACCAGTAGCGCGTCAGAAAAATGTTGGTGTCATCGCCATGAAAGTTCCTGCTTATGGACGTTTATTCAAACCTGGAGTTTTGGAAGGAATGCAGCAAGCGATGGGATATACTCTCTCTCAACCGGGGGTACATTCTTGTGTAATTGCTGCTGAAACTATCGCTCAGTTAGAGTCTAATGTGGAAGTAGCAAGAGCTTTTCAATTACTCAATGAAACTGCTTTAGCAGAGATTGAACAACGCACAGTTGCCAGTTGGCAAGATAATACTTTTTTCCGAGCGTGGACTTAAATTTGTCTGCAAGATTTCCTACTAATTAAGCTTGGAGAATAGCTGCTGCATTCCTTGAGTGTAAGGTAACACAAGCTGCTGGTAATTTGGTTCTACCCGCTCCATGATTTCATCTAACAGCAATTGCAGCATTCCTCTCACCAGTTCCCAGGTCACATCTACGCTGGGAAAAACCATAATACATAAGGGAATTAACTCCTTTTCCACTGAAGTCATATTCCGCTCTAAAAAACACAGCCAAAGATAAGCTTGAAACATCTCCAAATCTCGCTCAGTAGAAGCTTTTATCCCTTTATCCTTAAGCCTTCCCCGACGGCTGTGATGAGTGGGGTACAATTGGGCAGCGCGGCTGTAAACTGTAGAGGCAATATCGCGACTAGCAGGCAACATTTGTTGCACAATGGTTAAGGCTGGTGAGTCAAGATCGTAATTAGCTGCTGCAGTACAGACTCGCTGTAAGGGGATGCAAATTTGCTCTTCGATGAACTTAAAATAGGGACTCAGCAACACTTGTTCTGAGGGTGTAAGTCTTGCTAAAACTAACTTAGTGCTGAAGTGAAATTGTGTGCTTACAAAACCAATCATGCGAGGGTCATGCGCTGATAAATGTTTCTCTCGAAGTTGTTTTAATACAGCTTCAAACTCCCTAGCTAATTGTTCAATTGCTGGCATTTTTAGCAATGGTCTTGCCTGATTGGTAATGACATTAGCAGCACTATTGAAATTCACAACATTGGAGACGGAATAAGCAGTCTCTTTCTGTGCAGGAATTACAGGCAATTGTTGATTGTAAATTTCTAGTATTTTTTGATAAATTTGAGCAACAAATTCAGCAATTTTTGACGATTCCGTTAAGTTTATAACGTTAGGAATATAAGAAAAAAGAGAATTTGTCTTGATAGCAGCACACTCGCAGTTTACTTTGATTACACGCTGTAATTTAGCGACAGTTTTAGCTCGTCCCTCTGGTGATGCAGCTTCAATTAATCCAGAAAGAGCAAGGCGTTGTTCTTCTAAGGAGACAGTGAATAAGTCTGGTATGTAGCGTTTTGCCCAAAGTTTGACTAGATACTCAGATGTAGTGTTGTTTACAGATCTGTTGATAATCAGCACAATTTTTAACTCAAGATGTACGTGGACTAGAGATAAATTTTGCACCCTTCTTTCTTTAGGCAAGTAACTTAATTAGCAGACTCACAGTTGACAAGAATAACCAAGCATTTCTTGTCTGCTAATAAATTACACAAATTATACTTTTAGATCAATCCAAAAATATTGCTAACTGACAGGCGTCTCGCCTATCCTACATGAGATGTTTGTGAATTTAATAATCTGATTGCCAAGATTAATACTGTTCTTTACTGCTAGGTGTTAATTTCAGCAGATATTTTTCATTTTCCTAGAGTAATTGAAAAGTTGAGAAAATGCACTCATATCCCATTGCTCGAATCACAATTATTACCTCTTCGAGGCTTTATTAATACTTCGAGTCAATGGTGTTTATACGTATATTTTATGCTCATCAAGCACGCTCAGATTCAGCCATATGGCTGAACCTCGCTCAGCATAATTGCTGATGCTGAAAAGGTAGCAGATGTTACAGCATCAATTTGATTTAGTACTTCTGTTCAAAAACCACTGCCTAATACTGTAATAATTAGATTAGGCTGAATGTTGCTATATAGAAGGTCAGAAACCTCAGCCTAAAGGCATGAGGCTTGGAAGAGAAATCTATCAAGCCATTCTGACCAGCCTAAGACCCTTGAGGTCTACGTTTTTTGAGTCACGACACCCTGGGATGCGAAGCTAGTCCCCTGCTCTGTCGCTTGTGATTAAACAGTTCTAAGGTCACTGGAACAGTGTTGCAAGCCTAACAAGCTCTCAAAACATTGGCGTTAGCGCAGCGGAACCTCTTAGGTTCAGCTAACTTTACCCAGAAATGGGTGGGGGACAACCATATCCCCACGGAGGGGCAACCATACCCCTCCACCCCGAAAGGGGCAAATGTAAAGCCGTCCTAGAAGGACGGGGTTTCTACCCATATTTTCGATGAGAAATACACTGAATTTTTTCTCAGTGTAAATACTGAAGTTGAAGGTAATTTTAAACGGGTCAGTTATTTCTGGCAATTTGCACTACCTCAAGCTGTTGTTTTTCCTTCATTTCTAAAAGTTTGGGAATCGTGACAAATTTATAGCCGAGTTCTTTGAGTTTAGTGATAATCTTAGGAAGAGCTTCCACCGTTGCAGAACGGTTACCACCACCGTCGTGCATCAGCACAATCCCTCCTGGTTGGGCTTTGCGGATGACATTGTTGACTAGCTCATCTGGCGTGTAGGGGTGATAGTCCATAGAATCGGCCGACCACATCACCGTAACGTAATTATGTTGCTTGGCGTAGTCAACTACCCCATTGTTCAGTAAGCCACCAGGGGGACGGAAAAGCAAAGTTTTTATTCCCGTCGTTTTGTAGATAAGTGTCGCCGTCTCGTCAATTTCGCGAGCAGCAGCAGAGGGATTCATCAAAGTATACCAATGATGCCACGTATGGTTACCAAGGGTATGGCCAGCGGCAACAACTTCTTGCGCAATCTTTGGGTATATTTTCAGATACTGTCCCACCCAAAAGAACGTTGCTTTAATTTTTTCTTTTTTCAGAATTTCTAGCACCTGGAAGGTGGTGCCAGGCCAAGGGCCATCATCAAATGTTAGGGCGATAACTTTATCTTTCCCTACAGGCTTGACATTCTTAACAATCTGTGAATAAAATTCTCTAGGTACTGGAACGGTTTCGGTTTTTTGCTCCCACTCTTTGATTTCCTTCACCAACTGCTCAATCTCCTGCTCTTTGGGCGTTGGTTCAAAAAGATTTGCTTCCGTGTCGATATTCCCGTTACCTTCCAGGTTCAAACCTAGTGACTGGCTCTCCTGTACTTCCTTGAAGCTAATTTCTCCTGTTTCCTGGCTATCAGTATTTAATTCAATCTCTTGGGAAATTACTATTTCGGACAATTTATGACCAGTTGAAGCTGTTGATGTTATCCTCTGCTGAGACAATTCGTTGATCAGCAAATTCAAGCCAATGCTTAAAAAGCAAGCAGTAGCAAATATTGTTATCAATATTATGCTCCGCACAACAAGGCGGTTACGCTTTAGCAAGTTATCTCCTTACACTCCTCCACTGGATAGCGATGATGAATCAAGCATCATGCTAGGTAAACTCTAGGGTTATCCTAACAGGTCTTTGTCCATCAAAAAATGCTTGCAGTGAAATCTGTAAGTGCTAAAATCTCCTCTCATTTTTTTCCTGAGTCATTAGTTCTTCGTAGGAATCAATGTTACAAGTTAACAAATTTCCGGTAACTTTTTTTGCCTTATAACCTTTAATCCAATGGACAAGAACTAGGATGAGCAATCTGGAAATGTTAGGGTTAGCTTAGAAGCGAGGTGTAACACTAGGAGTAACTTTTGTGCAAATCTTAAGGCTCTGTCACTGCAGAGGTATTCTTGAGTAATACAGTTAGTAAATTTAAATGAATATTTAAGTGATACATCATTGCTCCTAAATGGCGTATGTAATAAACTAATTTTTCATCTATACACATTAATTCTCTCAAATTATCCTGCTCTTGTTCTTTATTCCTTCGAGCCAGACATATATTGTATTCTTTGATAAGTTTGAAGAGGCTGTTGCTTTCGTTTTCTAGCATATAGGCAACGTATTCATCCAATAAGAAATGCTGGGATGGCATTTGCTCAATTAGGTTTTGTAAAGTCACTTCATTGATCGGATGAATGAAGGTATGTTTCAAGTTACACAACTTTTTTTTGTTGAGTAAATTTAGTTCTCGTCGAATTGTTTGATCAGCTTTACGTAAGCCAATAAATATATTATCTACTTCAATATTGAGGGAATTTAATAATATTTTTTCCTCGTTTTTGCCAAGCATTATGTTATTTCTGAAGATTTGAGTTTTCATAAAAAATACCTACAATTCCAGCTTTTGTTTACAGAACTATTAGTTGACATTGAGAGGGATGCAACTCTCTACGGGAAGACTATAAAGCTTACTCAGCATAGTTCAGGCTTCGTAGTAATTCTCTACACTCTCCGCAGTTGTAGTGAGGATATGTTGTGCTTGTCTTTGGCTTGGCGGTGCGGGTCGGTTATGCTAACAGAGAACCATTAGATTTACCTTGAAAGAACACGCTTCGCTGTTGGTTAACGCTCTTATTAAGTATTAATAAAGCGGGTACGTAGTCGAGAATCAAGTTAACGCGCTTGCTTTCCCTTTAAGCTCCACAAAGTTCATACACAATTGCACGAGTCCGTAGTGAATTAGGGGTGGTATAAACTATTGCTAGTAGGTTAATTATCTCACTACGAATTAATGCCAAGGCACACTGATGTATCAAAGGTTGTTAGAGAATACCTATGAAATTGAAGTTGCACTCAGTAGATAACCCTGCTGTAGCCTGACTGTCGCACACGGAGACAAAAAGACTACACTTGCTAGTCCATTGCTTTCAATCCGCGAAAGCTTCATATTGTAATACTAGCGTATGACTTGTATTACCCATGTGCATCCTATATTCAATTTGCTGAAATCGGCAACAAAATCGAGGGAATTTTATTAAGTCTTCAAAAATTGCTGAGTATAGCGCGTACAAACCACGGTCAACGCAATCAATAAATATCCAGAACAGGACTTACGCAAATTTTATGAATGAACCACCATTCGTAGGGGCGCAAGCAAGAGCGTCCCACCATATGTGGCGTCTGTGGGTAAGTCCTGAGAAGAAGAGAAAGCGATCTCGCTACGGAAAATCGCCCTTTTATCCTTAAATCAATCTATAACCCTACAATTGGCTACAATACTTCCTCTACGCTCCCATCCCAGAATACTGCTTCAGTCCCTTGCGCCATAGCCAGCGGTTCCAGAGGAAAAATAGCAAAATCCAACCTAGCATAACTATCAAACCCCGCAGAATATCCGACCGTAGCCCAATCAAAATTGCTGCGGGGAAGTGTACTACATAAGGGAAGGGCGTCCACAGTGCTATTTCCCGTATAGTTGGGGGAAAAACTTCCAGGGGAGCAATTACGCCAGAGAGAAACAAGTAACATAACATTGAGAATTGTTCGATCGCACTAGCTCGTTCTGTCCAGAAGGAGAAGAGAGCAAAAGTGTATTGCATCAAGAAGCGCAAGGTAAAAGCCAGTACCAACACGACGCAAAACAGCAAGATATTTTTAAAATTCGGCAGCCAAATTGCTTGGGGATAGAGAAAGAAAAACAAACCCACCAGGAAAAATGCAAAAGGTAGACGTGCTAAACGTTCAGAGAGGTGTCTAGCAACATGGTGCCATACGGGGTCAATTGGCTGTAAAAGTCGGGGAGAAAGCCGTCCTTCTACGACTTCCCTTTCAAACTCCCAAATCACCCAAACTGTGGTGAATTGGCGGACTATAAAAACTATGAGAAAGTAACGGATAAAATCCGTTGGTTGTAAATTAAATTTTCCACCCCCAGAAGCCTTGATCCAGACTCCCATGAGAATCAGTGGCAAACTGTTAGAAAGGGCCCACAAAAATAATTCAGCTCGGTACTCCAGCATATGCGCGTAGTAAACCGAGAGGAATACTTTGGCTTTTCTGATAACTTGGTTCATGAAACTACCCCAGCACGGAAGACACGACTGATTACTTCTTCAACTGGAGGTTCGGTGACAGTCAAATCGATCACTTCTAGCTGAGCCAAAATCCTGGATACTGTGCTCGTGAGCTCCTCGCGACGTACCAAGAAACGCACTTCTGGCCCTTCTATTCCTTGCAGTTCCCCATAGTTAGATAGCTGATCTGCTGGTAACGGCGTCGCAAGTTCTACCTTAATCTCACGATAGGGAGCGAATTTATCAATCAAGCTTTCCAAAGAACCATCATAAATCAGTTGACCTTCATAAATCACTAACACTCGGTGACAAAGAGCGGTAATATCAGCCATGTAGTGACTGGTCAAAAGTACTGTAGCACCAGTGCGCTGATTGTACTGCCGCAAAAATTCTCTTACCCCAAGTTGAGCATTGACATCTAATCCCAATGTTGGCTCATCCAAAAATAGTACTTGGGGTTGGTGGATGAGTGCTGCTAACAGTTCGGCTTTCATGCGCTCTCCCAGAGAAAGCTTGCGTACTGGCTGGTTCAGCTTGTCTTGCAGGTCAAGCATTTCTGTCAGTTCTCCGACTCGATACCGGAAGTCTTTATCGGCAATTCCATAGACAGCGGCGTTGATTTTCAGGGAGTCTAAAGCTGGCAAATCCCACAATAATTGCTGCTTTTGCCCCATGACGAGGGTAATTTTCTGTAAAAAGTCCGTTTTTCGCTGGAAAGGGATCTGTCCGGCGACTCTGACGCTACCACTGGAAGGATGAATTAGTCCGGTAAGCATCTTCAGGGTGGTGGTTTTTCCCGCACCGTTGGGGCCTAGGAACCCTACTACTTCGCCCGGTTCAATCTCAAAGGAAACGTCTTGAACTGCTTTCACTGAGCGGTAGGTGCGGCGCAGAAAGTGAACTAATGTGCCTTTAAGTCCCGGTTCCTTAACTGCCACCGGGTAAACTTTGCTCAGGTTTTTAACCACAATTATCGACATAGTTCTTTACTTTACAGAAAACCTGCGAGAAAGCCTATCCCCTTGAAAAAAGAAGGCGATCGCTTGATCGCAGCTCGCATTTTTTTATGTTTAATTACAAACTACCAGAAACATATTTCTCTCAAAAAAGGTTTTTCTTGCGTTCATTAGGTGTTATTCGGGGAGGAATTTTGTGCTGGGTACATCAAAAGTACCATCAAAGAGCAAGGGTTTTGAACTGTTGCAGCAATTTCTCTCCCTAGTGGCTTGTTGGAGAGCGTTTGAGTACCCACAGTGCTCCTAGAAGAGCGATCGCACACCCCCTGTTGTAGGAAATTAGAGAAACTTTTCAGTAATTTTACTGATAAAAACTTGTGAAGCTGTTTTCTCTTGCTTGTTTTTTCGGATTTCCATGTTTTTCAAGAACTCTTACAATTAGCTCGGCGTTTTAAGCTTTTGCAGGAGAAAATTCATGCTGAAAGTTTTAGGTTTAACTTCTAGTTTGTCTGTGTTCATTAGCCTAATATCCGTTTCTTCTCTAGCTTTGGCTAGCAAGGTAAATTGGGTAGAATTTACACCATCTCAATCTGGCGACCGCGTTTTTCTTGATGTCAACTCGATTCGCAAAAAGAAGGGTACCAGAGAGGTGACATATAAGGTGCGCCATACCTACAGCAAAGCTACTTCAAATGGCGTAGTTAGAAGCAACGCTGTCTATACTGCTTACTGTGATGTTAATGGGCAGCGTCTCAAAGAATTCACTGCTTACAACATCTCAAATCGCATCGTACAATCTACCAAAAATAGTCAGGAGCCCTTGGAACAAGTTACTGTTGGAAGTCTGAATTATTCGGCTTTTAAATATGCTTGTTCTCGTTGACAAAATGTACCTACAGACCCCCCATCCCCCCTTGGTAAGGGGGGCGTCAGACTTAAGCCCAAAGGCTGTTCCCGTACAGCCCTACGGGCATGAAAACAGCGAAGCCCAAGCGTTAGGTTCGGCGTAAGCCTAGGCGGGCTTTAAAGCCAGCCTGCGCAGGCTGGCTTTGTTTTTGTAGCCCCACCCTTAAGGGTGTGGGCAATTTTTTGCACAAAAAAAAGGGAAGAGAACTAACATCTCTTCCCCCTTGCTGATTTTTCTGGTCTGCTTTGTCGCTCCCTTGGAGCTTTTTACGCAACATCTGAGTTTGCTTCTTCAGTTGACGTTGACGAGCAGAGCCACCTTTACCTTTATCGTTTCTACCCTGACGACGGGGAGATTCCCACCGTTTTAGTCGCTGTGTCATGATCGTTGCCTCTCAAATCGAGTGGGCGGGGGGAGACTCGAACTCCCACGACCGTAAGGCCGCCACATTTTGAGTGTGGTGCGTCTACCAATTCCGCCATCCGCCCTTAGCGGCAACCTTTTCATTATACTCCATGTTTTGCTGATTTTGCAACAAGGAGTAATAAGTTTGAGAGCTAGCCCAACGATCAATTTCTCGTGCCCGTAAAACCGGGACTGGATGAGTTAACTGAGCCGTCTGTGCTGATTTTAGCATTTCGCCCAGCTCATTGTGACTAATTTCATCGTAAGCTCTGGCTTGAGCGATAAAAGCATCTAGATTTAGTTGGGGGGCGATGGTTGGGGAACCACCAGCCAGTTTCATCAGTACTGACATGACCACTCTAGGGTTTTGAGTAGCTAGCAGTGCAGCGCGATCGCAAGTAAATTCTGCACAGCGCAACCACTCTAGCATCTGTGCCTGGACACTTTGAGCAATCACCGCCCCCCAAGTCGGAATGAGACCAGCAGCTAAGATGATGATATTCAGCGGCGTCAGGTAAACACTATGTTCGCACTTGAGATGCCCTAGTTCGTGAGCAATTACCGCCTGAATTTCTTCAGGAGTCAGCATATCAATCAAGGAAGTGTGTAAGACAATGAAAGGCTGCTTACCTCGCATCGCAAAAGTATAAGCATTGGGAACTGGATGCTGATGTACATAAAGCTGAGGTGCGTCTAACTCCAGAATTTGGCAAGCATCCAAGAGTAAATTGTGCAGGTGAGGTAATTGATTTTCCCCCACCAAAATGCTGGCCGCAATATTATTCAGGTAAAAAAACTGTTCAGCCAAAGGGCCGAGGAGATTCCGCACCATCAAATCTAGTCCAGGCACCTGCTTGAGGGAGTTAGTCGCCTCCAAATCCAGGGGATGACGGAAATGATCTGCTTTGAGACCAACTAGCGATGTTTTTGCAAATTCCATGCAGGTAAGTGTAGGATAGCTAAATTTTTCAAATTTCAGATAACCAGTTTTTCACCCGGATTAAACTCTTCCAGTCTGGCTTTCTACTCAATCCGTCTTCAATACTTTCACTCAAGTCTTTTTGAACTGCTGAGTCCATTAGCATCATCTGCTTAATAACGTCAATGTGTTCCCTGACGCCAGTTTTCCCGGTGTCTAACATAGCCAGGACTAGGTTAAGCCGACCTTGGGGGGCATTGCCATCTAATTTAACGCCTTTGATCGCGACTTTGTATGCTTGTTCTGGTTTATTGTCGAGCAAATACAGCCAGGCCAGACAACTCCAGGCCGCAGCAATTTTTGGGCCGCGATCGCATACTTCTTTGAAAACTGGAATTAGTGTATCTGGCCCTTCACCTGCGCTATAGCGTTCCAGGCCAGTATCGAAAAGGGAGGTAGCGGGGTCGGTCATAAATAGTTGTTGGTTGTTTATTGTTGCTTATTTGTTTCACACAAACAATCAACTAAGATACCAGACCGTTGGGCCTGGTTATCTTAAGGAACGTAATACTATCGCTCCCACTCTACGAAAGAAAAGTGCTTAGACGCCGAAGGACTTACCACAGCCACAGCTTTGATTAGCATTAGGGTTGGTGAATTGGAAGCCACCACCGATCATGGAATCGCTGTAATCTAATACCAGTCCGTAGAGATAAAGCATGCTTTTAGGGTCGCAGACGATTTTAAAACCCTCGTAGTCGAATACCTGATCTTTCTCTTGAACCTTGCTAGGGTCTTCAAAATCCATCAAATAAGACATTCCTGAACAGCCTCCCTGGCGGACACCAACGCGCAAGTAGAGGTCTTGTCCTTGTTTTTCCCGCAGCGCTGAAACATGGTTTAGGGCTTTTTCCGTCAGGATTATACCTTTTTGTTGAGGCGTTGTTGCCTGTGTCATGACTATCTTGCGACTCCCAAGTGTAGATTATATTAACCAACATAGTCTGCCAGTCCCAGGTGTGAAATGGAATGAGCGGGGCGGCTGGCGTTGAACTTGCTTGATTTGAGCTTTTTATTTTCTATTTTAACGATTACCACTGTTAACAGAGCGCAAAAAGCTATGATTACGCAGAGGGTCGCAACTTCTGTAAGTTAGCTTTCGAGAAATCATACAATGAAAGTGGTTGCGCCACCCGTCAGACCGACTCGTAACAAAAGTGCAGATCGCACCTCGTTAAGTAGCAAAATTCTCACTTGAACAAGACTATTATTTTGTTATGCGATCACGAACCGGGATGCGATAGTATCCTTGATCGGTGGTTAAGACGAAAACTAACTCCCAGTACAAGAATTCTGCCGACGGTTCCCTTGCTCAGTTGTAAGAGCGTTGGCGGGTGGCACAAACGTGGCGGTTATCTAACTGGGAATATCCACTCCTTAACTGGTTCTTCAAAAGCCAGTCTTTTTGCACTCAACCTGGCTGCTCTATGTCTGCTCTAAATCGTAATACTTATCGTCGGCTCAAAAAATTACCACAGATTCCTAGTGTCTGGGAAGGCGATCGCCGTCCGTTGTTGGCTTTGCCAGACAGCTCGGAGCCTGAGTCCGAGGGCAACAGGGAATGCATTCTTTGGGTGGATGGCTCAGAAGGAGTTGTACGGGCAATGGATGTGGTTTCCAGCGAAATGGGCCCTGAAGCTGTGGTTCGTGCCTTGCTGCGAGCGATGGAACATCCCCAAAGCCCGGCCAAAGCCGCACGTCCCTCCAAGATTGTTGTTCGAGACAGAGAAATTCAGTTTTACTTACGGGGTGTCCTACAAGAATTAGATATTGCCATTGATTACTTCTCAACTCTGCCTCTAATTGACGAACTGTTTCGGGGATTTGAGGAAATCGCTCACAGTCGTCAGGCCTAAACTTCCTCCTAAGTATGCAGATCTGCTGATTGCCAAAGCCTATGAAATTTGGAATGATGCCCCTTGGGAACGGCTGGCTGATCACCAAATTCTCTCGATTGAATTAAATCGCTGGGAGGTTGGAACCCTCTACGCTTCAGTCATGGGAATGCTGAGTATGGAGTATGGGGTGCTGCTATATCGATCTTTGGATTCCCTCAAACATTTTCGGGCTGCAGTTGTTGAGGATGAGTCGTTTGAGTCGATGGAAAAAGCCTTTTTAGGGCAAGATTGTATGTTTGTCACTTTCGGACAAACAGATGATGACTCCCAAGAGTGGGAAGACGATGAAATTGATTTAGCCCAGTTATCGGAGTCAGAAATTAGTCCAGGATTTGGGATAGTACATCCGCTAGAAGGGATGCGACCTTTTCTCTATGAAGAAGAAGCAATTGCAGTTTACGTTGCCCTGGAAGCTTTCCACAGATTTTACCGTGCTTCATCTCGGCAATTAGGACAAGATAAATTCCCTGAGATCAGCAAGCGTTACCGCATACCATTACCAGAAGAAACTGAGTCAAAATCTACGATTTCCGTGAAGGTTTCTACTGTACCGGAGGTAGCAGCAGAGTTGCTTGAAATGGCGCCAAAAGACGAAGAAGATGAGTTTGAGGAAGATGAATTTGAGGAAGATGACGATGAAATGTCTGTCCCGCTACGGGATGACTTGGTGCCAAAAGATGCTTTCCTCAGCCTGGGTATGATTCCTTGGGAAAATATTGAATCGTTGCGCTCTGGGGTAGCTTGGTATCAGTCTAAAGATGTCACGGCCCAAGGTGAAGGAATGCCTGTGATTTTAATTCAAACTACTCGTCCCAAGGCAAAAGTTCTGATTGAACAAATTAAAACGGCTGGCGGTTTGAAAGGTATTTGCTTTAATCCAGGGGAAGACCCGTTTAAAGGAGAACGCTACGATTTAGGTATTCTTCAGACTGAAAATAGCAGTTTGTTCCTGTTTGGGGAGTTTCCGGAAGCAGACCCCACTCATATTGCAGCCCGCAAGCAGTGGGAACAGCGGTGTAAAAAAATTAAGGGATTTTGTGGCTTAATTGTCGCTAAGGGCTCTACAGGCGCTTCTCGCGGTAATCCCCAACCTAGCGATATGATGGCATTGTTTGAAACGCGATCTCTTTCGTCAAAAGAGTTGGGTTTAGGTATGCTTCAATTGATGCCGCAATTTGATTTTGAGTAAGGTTTGTCAGTTGTCAGTTGTTAGTTGTCAGTTGTTAGTTATCAGTTGTGTAGGGGCGTAGCATTTGCGCCCAAATATTTGGCTATAAACGACAATTTAACAATCGCTTTTGCTACGCCCTTATTGTCAATAACCAACAACCAACAACCAACAACCAACAACCAACAACAAACAACTCCTTACAAACCATTACCAATTAAAACAAATGGTGACCAGTAGTAGGGATGACTCAGACGATTTGTTACCTGTTGTGGCAAACTGCTGTTAATGCGTTCCACTACGCCTAAACCTCCTCGCTGCTTTCCTAAAGCTTTGTAATCTCCAGTAATCAAGGCAATTTGAGCTTGACGTAGGGCTTCAGCTTTGGTGGTTGTGCTGTTTCCCAAGGCTACATAAAAAGCATCCATCAAAGCTTGCGTACCGCCATCATCAACTGTCCATAAAGTAGCGATCGCCGCTTTAGCACCTGCTTGTTGCATCAGGTAACCAAAGCCTAAAATTTCTTCCCCATTGCCTAATTTTCCCCCTAATCCAGTTTCACAAGCACTCAGCACCACTAAATCGGTATTCTTCAGTAACCAGGTTTCCACATCGCGGAAATTTGCAGTATCGCCATTGCCAAACAAGATAAACGAATCTTCTGGTTTTCCAGGGAGAAAAGCAGCATGGGTCGCTAAGTGGATGATCGAGTAATCGCTCATGCGCTTCTCTATCTCTGCTTTGCTGAATTCCTGATTAACTAGCTTTGTCGTACCTGGAATCACTGTCACCAGATTTTCCACTTCCTTACCAGCACCACGCAATCCCCCAAAAGGATAGGTTTGCTCTCCCACCCGCACTTGATAACTTCCCTGACTGAAAGCACCAGCTAAAATCTTGGGAGGTTGGGGTTTCTTGTCGAGATTGGTCAGGGAGAGGGCGGTGATATTATTGACTCGGTACTTCTGCACTAGCCACTCTTTGCCGTCATAAAGCGCTGCTAGGGGAATGTAACGCAGTTGTCCGTCTGGTGCGTAGATGATGGTTTTGGTGTTGGCTTGCTTGAGGGCTGGTTCTAGGGGTTTAATTAGCCAGTCGTAGAGTTTTTGCGCTGGTTCTTTAGCATTAGATGAGGGATTTGTCAAGGAAGAGCGAAATTGTGCGATCGCCCTGTTAAGTTCTTCCCGTTTGACTGGTACGGTGCGACGGATGGGGGGTGCGTAGGGTGTGGCTAGCACCAATTCTAGGCGGTCATCGAGAATTAGGGGATAGAGGAGAACTGCGTCTTGGTCGAGTTTCTTGAGGTTATCTTGTAAAGCTGGGAGAGATTTTAAATCGACGTTGGTGCGGTCAGTGGTACGGTTGAGTTGCTGGACGATGGCGACGACTTGGGGAGAGCGGATGAAGTCGAGATATTCTCGTGTAGATTGTTGTTGTGCAGCTTCGATTTCTTGGCGTTGCTTTTCCTGTGCTGGGGTACGGGAAGCTTGGGGAATTTTCTGCAGTGCTGTGAGTTCTTTGCCAAGTTGTACAACTTGGCTGAGTTTGGCATTGTATTGAGTTAGGAGTTGCTGTTCATTTGCTAGATATTCAATACCTTGTTGTGTTTCTTGGTTTCCTCGTACATTGCGCAGGTAATCTTCTAGTTCTTGGAGTTTCAGTAAGTCGAGGACTTTTTGCGCTTCTAATACTCGGTCTTGTTTGAGTAGGATGTCAGCAAGATTGCGATAGGTGTATGCAACAGTTTGAGTGTAAGACTCCTGTTGTTCTTTTGGTAGTACTCGTAAATCTTTCCGAATTGTCTCCCTAACATTGACGGATTGTTTGTAGAAAACAACGGCTAACTCTGGCTGCTTTTGTTGTTCTAGGAGTAAGGCCAAGGTTGCTGAGGGTTGTCCCTTCAGTATCGCGAGCACCGATTTCTCTGAGAATTGCTAAAGCTTGCTGATAGAATTCCAACGCTTTGGGATACTGACCGAGATAGTTGTAAATTAACCCAATGTTGTTGAGAGTTGTCCCTTCCCCTGCTTTGCCGCCGATATCTTTTTGAATCGCTAAAGCTTGCTGATAGAACTCCAAGGCTTTGGGATACTCACCGAGATGGTTGTAAACTAACCCAATGCTGGTGAGAATTGCCGCTTCTATCGCCTTGTCGCCGATTGCTTTGCTAATGGCTAAAGCTTGCTGATAAAACTCTAAGGCTTTGGGATACTGACCGAGATTCGAGTAAACTAACCCAATGCTGGTGAGTGCTATTGCTTCGTCAGTGCGATTGCTGATTTCTTTCATAATCGCTAAAGATTGCTGATAGAACTCCAAGGCTTTGGGGTATTGACCAAGACTGTGGTAAATTCCCCCAATACAGTTGAGGGTTCTCCCTTCCCAGAGGCGATCGCCGACTTCTCTAAGGATGGATAAAGCCTGCTGAGAGTACTCCAAGGCTTGAGGATATTGTCCCAGATACAGGTAAACCCACCCAATGTTGTACAGGGTTCTCCCTTCCCAGGTGCGAGAAATAGAACGATCGCTGTTAGGTAATTTACCGACTTCTCT
This sequence comes from Potamolinea sp., assembly GCA_042408245.1. Classification (GTDB taxonomy): domain Bacteria; phylum Cyanobacteriota; class Cyanobacteriia; order Cyanobacteriales; family Coleofasciculaceae; genus Potamolinea. Next base: position 37,026 of record JAYFMV010000015.1, on the reverse strand, counting down.
AAGGATGGCTAAAGCTTGCCCAGAGTAATCTAAAGCTTGGCTATACTGTCCCATGCTGCGATAAACCATCCCCATAGAGGAGAGGACTGCTCCAACTCTTGCGCGATCGCCCTGTTTTCTGAATGTGACTAAATCTTGCTGGAGTTTTTGCAATGCTGCTGGATACTCGCCTTTGAGCCATAGCTGATAAACTTCTAAGGACCACTTCTCTGATTCAGGTTCTTGCTCTTGGCGCCATTGTCCCTGTGCGACAACAGGCTGAAGATGTGAGATAACAGGTAAAACTGGAGATGTCACCGCAAGTAGCAGAGTAGCAGTAGCAAGGCTGAGGTATCTGAGACGGTAGTACATAGCAAGTCCTCCAGCAAGCAGGGAAAACAGATTGACCGCTTCCTCTTAGTTATCTCTCACCTCCAAGGGACATATGCAAAAAGTTTGCTGTACCGTCGCACTATTAGGGTGTGTTTTCCAACTTCTCGTTTTGTATCCCAGAAAAGCCCTACAGGCTGGAGGCCTGGGGACCAGACAAACAAAGCCTGCCTGCGCAGGCTATCACAATTCTTCAGCATTTAGTCCGCGCAGGCGGACTTCGTTCGTGTAGCCGCACCCTTTAGGGTGTCGGGCTTCTACCAAGATTGAATGGAAAACATTCCCTACGGCTGATTTTCAGCCAACCATAGGGTTAAATCCGTTACCTGCTGAAAATCCAATAAAGCCTCCCCCAACTCCTCCAACTGAAGGAGAGATAACCCACGAATTCGCTCTTGTAGCTGAGGTTCAAGCACACCAAACCTACGATTCAGCAGACGCATAACGAACGATCGCGCTTCCTGTTCTAACCCTTGCTGAAGTCCTTGTTTTCGTCCTTCATCTAACCCTTTTTGCAGGATATCTTGATAAATTACAGACTCACGCATAACTTCCTCCCTTAACAGTTGACGAATCAATTTTTTGTCAAAGCGCAAGCCAGCTAACACCTCTACACAAGCTGACAAACTTCCCTTCTGGCTTGGTTCTTCAATCCTATCGATTTGGGCTGCAACTTGCTCTAGTAAGATTCTGGGAGAATCAGTACGAGCTAAGCTAGCAAGTGGTAATAGTGCAGGATTACGCAAAAGTGGCGCTGGATCTTGCTCCCACAAACGCATGACTTGGTAGCGATGTTGGGTGTTAGTGTCTTCAAACTGGTCAATAAAAACCTCTTCTGAACTGGTAGCTTTCAAAAAAATCACCACTTGCTGAATGGGACATCCATACAAGCGTTTGAGTCTCACCCAGTAGTCCAACATCCTCAACGGTAATGAGGGATTAGAGGTGGGTACGGTTTGAAATTCTAGATGCAGAATTTGGTTAGCGGTTTGTAGCAGAGTCAGGGAATCAGCGCGAATTGGTTCTACGCTAAGTTCAGTTTTCAGTATCTGGATGTCGTTGGTTTCTTCTCCAGATAGCCAGCGAACAAATTCCGCTGGGTACTCTTCTACTAGGTATTTACAAATGTTGTCGTAAGCCAAGGTTAATTGTGTGCTATTTAATGAAAAAAACTCTCTACGGCCGATGTTCATCCAACCATACAACTAAATCCGTTAGCTGCTGAAAATCCAATAAAGCCTCACTTAAATCCTCCAACACAGGGAGAGATAACCCGCGAATTTGCTCTTGTAACTGAGGTTCAAGCACACCAAACCTACGAGACAGCAGACGCATGACTAGCGATCGCGCTTCCTGTTCTAAACCTTGCTGCAAACCTTCTTGCAACCCTTGTTGCAAACCTTGTTTTCGTCCTTCATCTAACCCTTTTTGCAGGATATCTTGGTAAATTACAGACTCACGCATAACTTCCTCCCTTAACAGTTGACGAATCAATTTTTTGTCAAAGCGCAAGCCAGCTAACACCTCTACACAAGCTGACAAACTTCCCTTCTGGCTTGGTTCTTCAATCCTATCGATTTGGGCTGCAACTTGCTCTAGTAAGATTCTGGGAGAATCAGTACGAGCTAAGCTAGCAAGTGGTAATAGTGCAGGATTACGCAAAAGTGGCGCTGGATCTTGCTCCCACAAACGCATGACTTGGTAGCGATGTTGGGTGTTAGTGTCTTCAAACTGGTCAATAAAAACCTCTTCTGAACTGGTAGCTTTCAAAAAAATCACCACTTGCTGAATGGGACATCCATACAAGCGTTTGAGTCTCACCCAGTAGTCCAACATCCTCAACGGTAATGAGGGATTAGAGGTGGGTACGGTTTGAAATTCTAGATGCAGAATTTGGTTAGCGGTTTGTAGCAGAGTCAGGGAATCAGCGCGAATTGGTTCTACGCTAAGTTCAGTTTTCAGTATCTGGATGTCGTTGGTTTCTTCTCCAGATAGCCAGCGAACAAATTCCGCTGGGTACTCTTCTACTAGGTATTTACAAATGTTGTCGTAAGCCAAGGTTAATTTTGTGCTATTGAAACTGCTTTGGATAATTTACTTGCTACGAGTAACACCAGCAATATTTTTTTAGCTGTCATGCAGTGCGATCGCTCTATCTATCGAAACATTTTTCAGGAAAAAACTAGAGTTTCCTAGCCATTTTTTTTAAAATTATGCCAATAATCTAAAAAATGAAACTTAGCATGACTAAGCGAGCGCTGTTGCTGGTCAATCGCCATTCTCGGCAAGGAAACAAGGCTCTTCAAGAGATAATCAGCGAGTTGGAATCGCTGGGAGTTGAAGTATTTGAAGAGTCAACAGAAAAACCTCAGCATTTACCAGAAATTATCCGCAGTTATCAGGATCGCGCTGATCTAGTAATTATCGGTGGTGGCGATGGTACTTTAAATGCAGCAATTGAAGGTTTGGTAGATACTAATTTGCCTTTAGGAATTCTTCCTTTGGGAACGGCTAATGACCTCGCTCGCACTTTAGGAATTCCCCAATCGATACCTGAAGCTTGCCAAATTATTGCTAATGGCAACAGCCGCAGGATTGATTTAGGTAAGGTTAATCATAAGCATTTCTTTAATGTCGCCAGCCTGGGACTAAGTGTACAAATCACTAACCAACTAGATAAAAAAGCCAAGCGTCGTTGGGGAGTTTTGGCTTATGCACTCACAGCCATTCAAGTTGTTTGGAAAACTAGACCATTTAATGCCCAAATATGTATGGGGGAAGATTGTATTCATGTAAAAACTGTACAAATTGCGGTTGGTAATGGTAGGTACTATGGCGGTGGTATGGCAGTAGCAGATGATGCAGCGATTAATGATCAACGCCTGGATTTGTATAGCCTGGAATGCGATCGCTGGTGGCAGATTCTGTTGTTGTTACCAGCTATCTGGCGAGGGAAACACTCAAATTGGCCTGGTGTGCGTACCCTTGAAGGTACCGAATTTGAAATTTCTACGAAACGACCTTACCCGATCAATGCCGATGGTGAAATTGTGACATACACACCAGCTAAATTTCAGCTCATCCCCAAAGCTGTAGCAGTGTTCGTGCCAAATGTTTCGGTGCTTCCTGGTTTGCCAGAAGTAGCCCATGAGTATTAATAACCAGTGATAATTGAGGCGATCGCCCTACATTAGTAGTTCCAGAGCATTGTTTTTAAGAATATGATTGAGGGCGTATCGTATTAAAGCAAACATTCCCGTGACTCCATCGATGCGCTCAAATTCTGTCGCCAATCTGGCAACCCCCTGGCATACCTTGGACGTTGATAAGACTCTCTTAGAGTTGGACAGCGATGCTGAAATTGGCCTGACTTCCCAACAGGTTACAGAACGGTTACAGCAATACGGCCCAAATGAACTCGAAGAAACTGCCGGTCGTAGTTCCTGGGAAATTCTCTTAGATCAGTTCAAAAACATCATGTTGGTGATGTTGATTGCAGTAGCAGTTATCTCAGGAGTTATAGATCTGCTAGCACTGCAACAAGGTAAAGCTGAGGGGGTTCCTTTCAAAGATACAATCGCGATTTTGTTGATTGTTATCCTCAATGGTGTCCTCGGCTATCTCCAGGAAAGCCGCGCTGAAAAAGCCCTAGCAGCCCTAAAAAGCCTTTCTTCCCCAAAGGTGAGGGTGATGCGCGATGGTAGACCACTTGAGATAGACGGCAAGGATCTGGTGCCAGGAGATATTATGCTCCTAGAAGCTGGTGTTCAGGTTTCAGCGGATGGGCGTTTAATTGAGCAATCAAATCTCCAGATCCGGGAATCGGCGCTTACTGGAGAAGCCCATGCGGTCAACAAGCAGGTAGATGTACCGCTGGATGAAGAGACACCGTTGGGCGATCGCATTAATCTGGTGTTTCAAGGAACCGAGGTCATTCAAGGACGCGCTACCGTCGTGGTAACGGGTACGGGGATGGGGACAGAACTAGGCAAAATTGCCGAGATGCTGCAATCGGTGGAAAGCGAACCGACGCCTTTGCAACAGCGTATGACCCAATTGGGTAATGTTTTGGTGACAGGTTCACTAATTCTGGTCGGTATCGTGATTGTAGGCGGTATGGCTGCGTCCTACTTCAAGTCTGGCAAATTCGATTTGGGTGTCTTCCAAGAACTGGTAGAAGTTTCCCTGTCAATGGCTGTTGCTGTTGTTCCCGAAGGTCTACCAGCAGTAATCACTGTGACTCTAGCTTTGGGTACACAGCGCATGGTAAAGCGCCATGCTTTGATCCGTAAATTGCCAGCCGTAGAAACCTTGGGAAGCGTCACTACGATTTGCTCAGATAAAACTGGCACCCTAACTCAAAATAAAATGGTGGTGCAGCAAGTTGCTACTGAGGAGCATACTTTTAGCGTCACTGGCCAAGGTTACACACCTACGGGTGAGTTCCAACTGGGAACTCAGTCAATTCAACCAGAACAGTATCCAGAATTACAGACACTGTTACTTGCTTGTGTGTTGTGTAATGATGCCATTTTGCAGCAAGAAGAGGCCAACACAAACAATGGCAAGGGAAATTCTGCTGCTGCGAACAGTTGGATTATTTTAGGCGATCCAACTGAAGGTGCTTTGCTTTCCCTGGCCGGGAAAGGTGGTTTACAGAAGGAATCTTTAAGCCGTCAACTGAAACGGGTTGCAGAATTTCCTTTCTCTTCGGAACGCAAGCGGATGAGTGTTATTTGTGAAGGTGGAACTCAAAACGTCGCCCTCACATCTCAAAACTCGCCTTTCCTGATGTTTACCAAGGGTTCGCCAGAACTGATTTTAGAGCGTTGTACCACCTCTCAACAAGGAAACACTACCCAATCGCTCACAGACTCCCAACATCAGCAAATCTTGGCTCAAAATAACCAGATGGCTGGTGCTGGCTTACGGGTCCTGGGCTTTGCTTACAGACCTTTGGACAGCAAACCTCCAGAAGGTTCTGATGAAACGACTGAACACGACTTGATTTGGCTAGGATTAGTGGGAATGCTGGATGCACCACGGCCAGAAGTCCGGGAGGCTGTAGCTAGGTGTCGTGATGCTGGTATTCGTCCTGTGATGATTACTGGTGACCACCAACTGACAGCACAGGCGATCGCTCAAGATTTGGGTATTGCTAATTTAGGCGATCGCGTTCTCCGAGGCCAAGAAATACAAAGACTCAGCCAAGAGGAACTAGAGCAACAAGTCGATAGTGTCAGTATCTATGCTCGTGTCTCTCCAGAACACAAACTGCGGATTGTCCAAGCCCTTCAAAGTCGTGGCAAATTTGTTGCTATGACTGGTGATGGTGTCAATGACGCACCAGCACTGAAGCAAGCAGATATCGGCATCGCTATGGGTATCACCGGCACCGATGTTAGTAAGGAAGCTAGCGACATGGTGCTCCTTGATGACAACTTCGCCACTATTGTTGCTGCAACTGAAGAAGGTCGGACTGTTTATAGCAACATTCGCCGATTTATTAAATACATCCTCGGCAGTAATATCGGTGAAGTATTAACCATTGCTGCAGCACCTCTGATGGGGCTTGGTGGTGTTCCCCTTACTCCTTTACAAATTCTCTGGATGAACCTTGTAACTGATGGTTTACCAGCCCTCGCATTAGCTGTAGAACCAGCCGAACCGGATGTCATGAAGCGTGCTCCTTTTAGCCCCCGCGAGAGTATTTTTGCCAGGGGAATGGGCAATTACATGGTCCGCATCGGTATCGTTTTTGCGATTATCTCCATAGCTTTGATGGCGGTCGCTTACCACTACTTTAATGAGGATGGGCATTGGAAAACAATGGTGTTTACTACTCTTTGTATTGCCCAAATGGGTCATGCTTTAGCGGTTCGCTCAAATACTAAACTAATCATTGAGTTGAATCCCTTCTCTAACCCCTATTTGCTCTGGGCTGTGGGTGTGACTACGGCTCTACAATTGGCTCTAGTTTATGTTCCTTTCCTGCAAGATTTCTTTGGTACTAAGCCTTTAACTTCTACAGAACTTTTGATTTGTCTTGGCTTCAGTTCCTTACTGCTTATCTGGGTTGAATTAGAGAAGCTTTTCTTCCGCTTTTTCTACTCTCGTCGTTCGTAAGTTATTTGTCAGTTGTCATTAGTCATTTGTCATTTGTAAGAGCCAGAGCAAGAAGGGCGTAGCATTTGCGTTGTTAAGTTGTCCATTATAGCCAAATACTTGGGCGCAAATGCTACGCCCCTACACCAGTGATTACTGACTACTGACTACTGACCACTGACTAATGACAAATCCCCAAAATGTACCTGAAAACTCTACACCTTAGACAGTTTCGCAATTATCGGGATTGCGTAGTTGATTTCGATGCCCCTAAGACAATATTGGTGGGGAATAATGCTCAAGGAAAATCGAATTTACTAGAGGCTGTAGAGTTACTTTCAACCCTCAAAAGTCATCGCTCAGTACGCGATCGCGACTTAATTCTAGAAAACGCTACTTTTGGTCAAATTCGCGCTAACTTAGAACGTGCCTATGGCTCAAGCGAACTATCTTTAACCCTACGCACTCAAGGAGGACGTACAGTTGCGCTAAATCACGAATCCTTGCGCCGTCAACTCGACTTTTTGGGCATCCTCAATGCAGTACAATTCTCCAGTTTGGATTTAGAATTAGTCAGAGGTGCTCCTGAACGTCGCCGCAATTGGCTAGATTCCATCCTCACTCAATTAGAACCAATTTATGCCTACATTTTGCAGCAATATAACCAAGTTCTGCGACAACGTAACGCTCTCCTCAAAAAGTTACGCACACAGCAAGCAGAAGGGAAAATTGATGAATTATCTGCCAAAGACTACGATTTACAATTAGCATTGTGGGATGCTCAATTATCGACAGCAGGTTCACGAGTTACACGGCGTCGCGCTAGAGTTCTAGAAAGGTTAGCACCACTGGCCCAAGCTTGGCATTCTAGTATCAGCGGGGCGCAGGAAGTGCTAGAAATTATCTATGCTCCCAATATCAGTATTGAAAAAGGCGATTCTGAAGGGGTACAGCAGGCATTTTTAGAGAAGATTCAGCAACGACGCATCCCTGAACAAGTTCACGGAACAACTTTAGTAGGCCCTCACCGCGATGAAGTTGAGTTTACTATTAACAATACACCGGCAAAGTCTTATGGTTCTCAAGGACAGCAAAGAACGTTAGTTTTGGCACTGAAGTTGGCAGAATTAAAGCTAATTGAAGAAGTTGTGGGAGAACCACCGTTACTGTTACTTGATGATGTTTTGGCGGAACTTGATTTAAATCGTCAAAATCAGCTTCTTGATGCTATTCAAGATCGATTTCAAACTTTGATTACGACTACACATTTGGGGGCTTTTGATTCCCAGTGGTTGAAGTCTTCTCAAATTTTGTCGGTTCATGCAGGGCAAATCAGCGATTTTTAGAAGTTGTTAATCAAGTGTTTTTCTTCGGCGTAGGCGCTTCTTAATGCTTGTACTGTTGAGTCAGGTAAGGCAAATTTAATTACTGCTATTAATTCGCCCAATTTGTAGATTTCTGGCAAGGAAAGGGCTAGTTTAAACTGATATTTGTAAAATTCTACCCAAAACTTAGGAGCTTGGTATTTGTTCTTCTTCCAACGCTTACGCCAACAGTTAATATCTGCTGCGGTTGGTGCTTCAACTCCCAAAATTGGCGGCATATCTGCATAACTAACAAATGTACTGATACCTTTGCCCACAACGTGAATTACGTGCCTCCAGCAGTCGATGCGATAAATCTCTTGCGGCTTGAGGTGCAGAAGTAAGGCGATCGCTTCTACTGTGACAAATCTCGCTAATGGATGAATTGCTCTTGATCCTGGCTCTGGTCTTGATATCATAGTAGATGGCTCCTATTTTTGTGGACTTTATATAGCTCGCTTTTTGTGGACTTTATATGGCTCCCTTGTTTTGGAGTTTTTGGAATCAGCGATCGCCTCAAGTTTGGTATACGGGAGGCGATCGTTTTTACATCGATAATTTATTTTAGTCTAAAGTTAAACTCTATGTCAAGAAGTGAATTGATAAGATTGCGGATTAGAGAGTTTGCCGCTAGAGAAGGCTGGACATTGAAGGAACTTTCTGAGCGATCAGGAGTTTCATACAGCACAATCAAAACTTATGCAGTGTCTCAGGGAATGGTGATGGCTGATTTGGCGGCCCTGAGAAAATTGGCACGAACGTTTGATGTTTTGATTGAAGACTTGTTAGAAGTAGTGGAAGAATAGCTCAATTTGATTGCTCTAATTCCTTGTGGGATGAGCATTCTGCCACCTTTATCGCTTAAAGGCATTGTTGCCGATGTGCCAGAATCGAGGCAATCGTCTAGGCAGGATGAGCAATGGCTTGGAAAAAAGGCGACGAATTGCACGACCAAAGATATACCATAGAACGTCAATTAGGGAAAGGGAACTGTGATATTACTTATCTTGCCAACACCCGTCAGGGAAAGCGATTGGTAATCAAAACCGTTAGCGATGAATTACTCAAGCAATTGGGTAAACGTTCTAGAGAAAGGCTTCAGGAAAAGTTTCTGCAAGAATCAGTCAAACTTGCTAGATACAGACACCCTCATATTGTGCGGGTCAAGGAACCATTTCTGGAAGGGGAACAGGTATGCATCGCGATGGAATATGTTGCTGGTGTAGATTTAGCCAGCCATACTCAGAACAAGTTACCCCAGAAGGAAGCGCTACGCTACATTCAGCAGATTGGTGAAGCATTGAAGGTAGTTCACGCAGATAATTTAGTGCATCGGGATGTGAAACCAAGGAATATTATCCTACGAGGAGGGAAGCAGGATGCTGTATTAATTGATTTTGGATTAGTACGGGGATTTAATAATCCTTTGACTACAATCAATGATGATACTGCGGATGGCTTTGATTCCCTTGAATTGTATCAGACTGGTGCTAAGCTTGAAGCTTGTACAGATATCTATTCTTTGGCGGCGACACTGTATTTTTTACTAACAGGAAAAGAGCCTCCCAGTGCGATGGATCGCAGTTTGGGAAATGCTCAATTACAGCCACCAAAGGAGATTAATTCGGAGGTGAGCGATCGCGTTAATCAAGCAATCTTGGAAGGGATGGCATTAGCGGTTGAAGATCGTCCTCAAGAAATGCAGCAATGGCTGGATTTACTGGGATTGAAGCCTGTGACTGCTAAGCCTTGGAGCAATTGGAATATGATGACTTGGTTGGCAATTGTTGGTACTATAACAGTTGGCTTGGGTGCGGCTATATGGATTGTTTTCAAACCTCCTGTTTCGCCTTCTCCCAATCCACAATCACAGTCACAACTGATTAAATAACTCTAACACTGTAAGGACGGGTTTTAATTTCAGATTTTCGGTATAGCGATGAAGCTTCCTGTTAAACCCGTCCCTACAATAATGTTGTGGTTCCAAGGGCTTTGAGCTCACCTTAACCAACGTTTCATTGCTCTCAGGGATTGAAGTGCTAATGAGAACCTTGCTTTTGAATGGTGCTGACAGAACCAAGGACGCGGTAAATCTGAAGCCTCCATTGTTAATGAGATAATAGCGAGTCCTGCTAAGATGACGCTAATGATTACCATCAGCAAAAAACCGACAGTAAAACCCGATATAAAACCCGAAACAAAGTTATTCATGGCACAAGAATTATTGAGTTAGATCTTATATAACTACGACATACTCATACAGTTTTCTGCCAGTATTCAGTAGTCTTCATTCCTGAGTTAAAAGTTTTTTCAGTGCTAGGTTATCCTCAATCAGGTAATGGTGTAACTAGAGCGAAAGAATTAAGAAACACCCATGACTCAGGAATTGCTAGTCAAGACATCTTTTTGTGATGTCTTTAGCGCTGAGGATGCCAATCGCCCCAATGCTTTGCTGTCTATATTTTTCAACACAAAAGCATCGTGTCCGGAAAATTTGTAAGTTTGTATAGTTTGGCCAAACATTCCAGATCTGATAGCTTTTTTAGTAATTCAACTTCTATCTTAGAATTTTCAATAACGCTTGTCGATAGATTGCTAAACCTTCTTCATTAAGATGGTCTCCGTCACTGGATAAATTTTCCTTGAGAGCATTATTCTCATATAAAGGCTGTATCCCGGAGGCTTCAACGGGAACTTTTTCTATGGCAGCAATTTGATTAATCAGAGCATTAATTTCATCGACTCTGCTGATGGGAGCGGCGACAGTTTGATCTAAGCTAGTCGCATATGTTGAGTAAAACGCAGGAATTAGAAAAATTTGTTGTGTTCCTAGTTGTCGCGCTAAGGTAATTGACTCTTGCAGTTTCTGGGTAAACACTTCATTACTCATTTGATACCAAGCGTCATTTCCGCCAATGGCAATAATAACTTTCTGGCATTTTATATTAGCGGGAATTAAGAGCTTTAGTTGTTCGACAAGTGAGATAGTACTCAAGCCATCGATGGCAAAATTATAATAACGCTCACCGAGGGTATTACCCAAAGCGGAGGTAATTGAATCGCCAAATAAACAGCCTTGGTATTGCTTGTTTTGGGTAGCAAGTATCTGATATTGAACGGCAAGTTTCCAGAGGGTTGTAGAACTTAGGGTATCTTTTGGAGGAAGTTCCGAAAAATCTAAAAAGAGATTAGATTTTTCCATGATTTCTAAAGCTTTTGTACTGTCAATGACTATTCTTTTGCTGGGATATGCTTCTAGTAAGCTGATGATTCCCAAACCTTCGGGAGATTTCGCCCCCAGAATAACAGCCGCTCGTAATGCTTGTATCCCTGCCTCATCGCGACGGGTAATTATTGGGGAAATAGTAGTGAGGAATTCTTTGCCAATGTCTGTATATAATAATTTATCCAAGGCTACGATATCAAGGGACATTTTTACCTGGAGGGCGCGTTGTACTTGTTGTTTTTCTTTCGAGTCGAGGAACAAGAGTAAATCTTGGAGAGAACGAGAAACTTTTTGTGTTTCACCATACTGACGCAAGTCTTGAATTGGTACAGATAAGCCAAATAATCCGTATTTGATTACTATTTTATCAGCAGCTAAACTAGGATTAGAAAAAACCAAGCTATATACAACTAAAATTAGTAAGCAAGCAGAGATCGCTAATAAAAACCGAAAAAAATAGCTCATGATTGGGGAATGGGGAAGGGGGAATGGGTAAGGGGGAATTGGACAAACAACAAACAACAAACAACTAACAACTAATAACAAAATTATGATAGGAATTGTCATCGTATCTCATAGTGCCAAGTTAGCGGCTGGAGTGCAAGAACTAGCGCAACAGATTGGAGGAGTGACGCTAGCAATTGCGGCTGGGATAGACGATCCGGAAAACCCCTTGGGTACTGATGTCATGCAGGTATATCAGGCAATTGAGTCAGTTTACAGTGATGAGGGTGTAGTTGTTTTGATGGATTTGGGGAGTGCTGTGCTGAGTACTCAAATGGCTTTGGAATTTCTCCCCGAAGAAAGACGAGGGAATGTGAGACTGTGTGAAGCACCTTTGGTAGAAGGAACCATAGCCGCAGCAGTACAAGTTGCAGCGGGTGCTAATCTTGAGGAGGTACTCGCAGAAGCACGGGGATCTCTAACTGCGAAAGCGGCTTTTTTGTCTGGGGAAAACGAACCTTCATCGATTGTATCCACTCCAATACAACCGACAAGAGAAATACGTCTGGTTGTGCATAATCAGATGGGTATGCATGCTCGTCCTGCTGCTAAATTTGTTACTACTGCAGCAAGGTTTCAGTCTGAGATTACACTGCGCAATGTGACTGCTAATACTAAGTTAGTTAATGGCAAAAGTATCAATCAGGTAGTTACATCAGGAATTCGCCAAGGAGATGAAATTGCGATTGCTGCTACGGGTGCGGATGCGACAGAAGCCTTAGCAGCATTGCAGCAATTGGTAGAAGCTAACTTCGGCGAAAATTTACACAAAAAGCCTTTTCCAGAAATATCTAAAGTAAGTAATGCCCAGTTATCTGGTATCTCAGCTTCTCCAGGTATTGCTATTGGTAATGTGATAATTTATCAGCCAACAATTTTTGGCGTCGCTAATCAACAAGCAGATAATTTTCAAGCTGAATGGGACAAGTTACAGACAGCAGTTTCTCGTGCTCGTGATCAGATTCAGATGCTTCGACAAAAAGCAGCTATTCGTGGGAAAGAAGAAGCCGCAATTTTTGATGCTCATTTACTTTTTTTAGAAGATCCTGCAGTCATAGATCGGGTACGCTTGCTGATTTTTGAGGAATCCAAGAGTGCTGAAGCTGCTTGGCAGACTGTAGTAAATGATACATTGGCTCTCTACCAAGCCTTGAAAGATTCTTACTTACAAGCGCGGTCTGCAGATGTTGCTGATGTGGGCAAGCAAGTGCTGCAATTGTTGACAGGCTCTCAAACAGAGACTTGGGATTTGCACGAACCAGCGATTTTGGTAGCCGCTGAACTCACTCCCTCGGAAACAGTACAGTTAGACCCCAGTAAAGTATTAGGTATTTGCACGGTGAATGGTGGTGCTAATTCTCACGCGGGAATTTTGGCGCGATCGCTGGGAATTCCTGCAGTCATGGGAGTGGGTGTAAATTTGTTGCAATTGGAGAATGGTACCCTAATCGCCCTGGATGGTGGAACGGGTGAGGTGTGGGTAGAACCAGATAACACACAGTTGAGAGAACTACAACGTCAACGTGATCATCAGTTAGCTGAAAATGAGGCTTTAAAAACAGCAGCACAGCAACCTGCATTCACCTCTGATAGGCACCGAGTCAAGGTGATGGCAAATATATGTGGAGTAGCAGATGCAACACTTGCAGTGGATTCTGGCGCTTGTGGAGTGGGATTATTGCGGAGTGAGTTCCTTTATTTGGATCGGGAAATCGCCCCCACTGAGGAAGAACAAGTGGAAATATACCAAACAATTGCCCAAACATTCTTTCCCCATCCTGTGATTATCCGCACTCTGGATATCGGTGGAGACAAACCTCTATCATACCTAAATTTGCAACAAGAAGCTAATCCTTTCCTGGGATTGCGGGGGATTCGCTTTTTGTTGGATTGCCCAGATTTGCTGAAAACCCAACTTCGAGCAATACTAAGAGCAAGTTACGGGCTGCAAATCAAAGTAATGTTTCCTATGGTCGCGTCAATCAAGGAAATTCGCGCTGTCAAAGAAATTTTTGCCACAGTACAAGCAGAATTGCACTCTGAAAAAATTTCCTTCGATGAGGAAATGGAAGTGGGAATGATGATAGAAGTACCAGCAGCAGTTGTGATGGCTGACAAGTTAGCCGCAGAAGTAGACTTTTTCAGCATCGGTACCAACGACTTGACTCAGTATGTCATGGCAAGCGATCGCAATAACCCCAAAGTCGCAACTCTTGCTGATGCTTTTGAACCCGCTGTTTTACGGATGATTCAGCAAACAGTGATTGCGGCCCATAATGCTGGTATTTGGGTAGGAGTCTGTGGTGAGTTGGCTTCTTCTGGGTTAGCAACACCAATTTTAGTAGGATTGGGGGTGGATGAATTGAGTATGAACGCACCTGCAATTCCTGCGGTGAAAGCTACTATTTCAAGGTTAACGATGAAGGAAGCAGAGGCGATCGCCTCTACTGTTTTGCAGTTAGATTGTGCCCAGGAAGTTAGAGAGTATGTCGCTCAACAGTTGAAGGGTGAAGTATATTGAAGAACGCACAAAGTTTCTATCAGCATGCAGACTGCTATCTTCCATCATAAAACGCCTTACCTTGATTTCCTAGAGCAAGAGCTTAGACTCCCCAAAAAAGAGAACAATCAACCATTAATAATCGATTTATTTGCAGGTTGTGGAGGATTAGCACTCGGTTTTGAAGCCGCAGGTTTTAGAACAATCGGCTATGAAAAGTTAGCAGATGCTTGTCAGACCTATCAACATAATCTGCACAGTATCTGTAATCAGGTAACTTTGACAAGAAACCCCGACTTAGTAGAACAAGCATCTGTAATAATCGGAGGGCCACCCTGTCAACCTTTTAGTGTGGGGGGACATCAACTAGGATTAAAAGATAGTCGCGATGGTTTTCCTATATTTCTAGACGCTGTTGAACGCTATCGCCCAGAAATTGCCTTGTTTGAGAACGTTCGGGGAATGCTTTTCCGTAATAAAAGCTACTTTGAAGAAATAGAGATCGCCCTCAAAAATCTCGGCTACATTGTTGACTGGGAAATCCTCAATGCTGCACATTATGGAGTGCCTCAGCGTCGGGAACGTCTGGTGTGTGTCGCACATCAAGGTGGTTGGAAATGGCCAGAAAAGACACACCTTCATTCACCCTACACTGTTGGGGAAGCACTGGGAGAACTAGCATTTCAAGCAGCATCTGACTCAAAATTTCTCACTCCCAGCATGGATGAATATGTCAAAAAATACGAGATAGCATCCAAATGCATTAATCCCAGAGATTTGCATCTTTATCTTCCTTCGAGGACAGTTACTTGTCGCAATCTTAGTTCTCCCACAGGTGATATGTTGCGTATACGTTTACCGGATGGACGTAGGAGAAGGTTAAGCGTTCGTGAAGGTGCTCGTCTGCAAAGTTTTCCCGATTGGTTTGAATTTCAGGGAACTGATGAGAGTAAGTGTAATCAAATTGGTAATGCAGTTCCGCCGATATTGGCAAAAGCTTTAGCTTGTGCTGTCAAGAATTGTTTGGAAGGTAACCAAGAAACATTCTCACAAGAAAACAGCCTAACCAATCAATACATACAGCTATCTTTGGACTTCATATAAATGCCTAACGACTCGAATTATCTCGACAATCAGGTTACTAAAACAATTGAGGAAGCTAAGGCTATTCTTAGGGATATTGGGATGCCATCTGCACAACAAAACGACAGGTCTGCCCTCACGTTGTTAGCTTTGCTTAAACTCAAACCAGATACAGATTGGTTTTTTGCCAGCAATCCCTTAATGGGAATCACTCCAATCATGGAATTTATTGCTCAACACTACTCGAAGAAATACAAACCCAACACTCGTGAAACTATTCGTCGCCAAACTGTTCATCAATTCGTAGAGGCTGGTATTCTTATCGCCAATCCAGATAAGCCTTCAAGACCGCCAAATAGTCCGAAAACTGTTTATCAAATTGAGAAAAATACACTGGATTTAATTTGTGCTTATCAAACTAATAAATGGACTGAAAAACTAAGAATATACCTGACATCTATAGAGACGCTAAAAATGCGGTACGCTCAGGAACGGGAGATAAAAATGATTCCTTTGACGGTAAGTTCAGGGGTAACAATTGCGTTGTCACCAGGAGGACAAAATATACTTATCGAGCAGATTATTAACGAGTTCTGCTCTCGATTCGTTCCAGGTGGAAAGCTAATTTATGTAGGTGACGCAGCTGATAAGTGGGGCTACGTTGATCGGGAGTCGCTTGAGGTTTTGGGTGTTACCGTTGATACTCACGGGAAGATGCCCGATGTTGTGGTTTACCATGTACATAAGAATTGGCTTGTGTTAATTGAGGCTGTAACAAGTCATGGTCCAGTGAATGCAAAACGTCGCAATGAGCTTCAAGCCTTGTTCAAGGATTCCACAGCTGGCTTAGTGTTTGTTACCGCTTTCCTCAATCGCAAAGACATGGTGAAATATCTGAACGAAATTTCTTGGGAGACAGAAGTTTGGGTTGCAGAATCTCCGACTCACATGATTCATTTTAATGGTGAGCGGTTCTTGGGGCCATACTAACAAAGATTGTAAATTCCAAATGCTAGTCAAATAATCGTGGTTGAGATAACTATAATAGTGAATACTAAAGGGTACTGGATATGTCAGTTGAAAATGTTACGCTTCAAATCCCAGAAATACTCTATCAACGCTTAGTTAATACCGCCCATGCTACCAAGCGACCTCTTGAAGAAATCATACTTCATTCCTTGCAAATAGGTAGCCCTCCAGAATGGGATAATGTACCTCCTGAATTTCAGGCTGACCTTGCTAGTTTAGATAAACTAGATGACAATACACTGTGGCAAATTGCTCGTAGCAACAAAACAGCAGCCGACATGGAACGATACAACATTTTGCTTGAGAAGAATTCTAATAATACACTTACAGAGACAGAAAAATTAGAACTAATAGCACTGCGACAAGAAGCGGATCGTTTCATGTTACTTAAAGCCCAAGCAGTAGTATTACTCCGTTGGCGAGGACATCACGTACCAAATCCTTAAGTTATAGTGTCTATTTACATCTCTGAAAGTTTAAGAAATCAAATTGCTGCAACCGACCGTCAGCGTTGTTGTTATTGCTTAACAAGTGAAGCCAATAGCGGAATTCCTATGACACACGATCATATTCAGCCTATTTCTAAAGGTGGAGAGACAAGCTGGGAAAATGTTTGTTTAGCCTGTCGTTCATGCAATGAGTTCAAAGGTAATTCAACCGAAGCTATAGACCCTTTAACAGGAGAAGTTGTACCTCTTTTTAATCCACGTCTACAAAGATGGTCAGACCATTTCACCTGGAGTTTTGACGGCACAAAAGTTGAGGCTTTAACTACTATTGCGAGAGCTACAATTATTCGTTTGCAAATGAATAACCCAGTTATTATAGCCGCTCGTTGGCGCTGGGCCATCAGTGGTTGGCATCCTCCTAGCGACTAATCTTACATAAAAGCTATTAGTTAAAGACTAATTTCCCACGATATTCAAACAATATGAAAAAACTAATCAACAACCCCTCAGACGTTGTACGCGAAAGCCTGGAAGGAATGGCCTTAGCCCATCAAGACCTCATTAAAATCCATCTTGACCCTCACATTATCTACCGCGCCGACGCACCCTTACAAGGCAAAGTAGCCCTGATCTCCGGAGGAGGAAGCGGACACGAACCCATGCATGGTGGATTTGTAGGCTTTGGGATGCTAGATGCGGCATGTCCCGGTGAAGTCTTCACATCTCCCACTCCTGACCAAATGTTAGAAGCAGCCAAAATTGTCAATGGTGGCGCAGGAATCCTCAATATCGTCAAAAATTACAGCGGAGACGTGATGAATTTCGAGATGGCTGCTGAAATCGCCCACTCAGAAGGAATTAATGTACTCAACATCCTGATTGATGATGATGTCGCAGTCAAAGACAGTCTTTATACTCAAGGTCGTCGAGGTGTCGGGACAACTGTACTCGCTGAAAAAATCTGCGGTGCCGCAGCCCAACAAGGTTACGATCTTACGCAGCTTGCCCAACTGTGCCGCAAAGTTAACCTCAATGGTCGTAGCATGGGTATGGCCCTGACTTCCTGTACCGTACCCGCAAAAGGTAGTCCCACTTTTGAACTAGGCGATCGTGAAATAGAATTTGGTATCGGCATTCATGGGGAACCTGGACGCCAAAGAATGCATCTGAAATCAGCAGATGAAATTACAGAAATGCTGGCTATTTCTATTATCGAAGATTCAGCTTACACCCGCACTGTACGTGAGTGGGACACGGACAAAGGTGAATGGGTAGAAGTAGCATTAACTGACTCTTGCTTACAAAGTGGAGATTCAGTACTTGCCTTAGTTAATAGTATGGGTGGTACTCCTCTTTCTGAATTGTACATTGTCTACCGCAAGTTGTCTGAAATTTGCCAAAACAAAGGGCTGCATATCGTGCGTAACTTGGTAGGAAATTACATCACATCTCTGGATATGCAAGGTTGTTCCATTACCTTACTAAAACTGGATGATGAATTGATTAAACTTTGGGATGCGCCAGTGAAAACACCAAGCTTACGATGGGGAATGTAAACTTGTAGGGGCGGGTTTAGGTGATAAATTTTGAATCTAACCGATAACTTTTGTACAAAACCCGCCATCAGGATGGGGAATATAAAATTGTAGGGGCGGGTTTAGGTGATAAATTTTGAATCTAACCGATAACTTTTGTACAAAACCCGCCCTGACTTCCGAATATTAAATTAAGGGCGGGTTTTGAATGTTCATTTATCTATTAGTTTACAAACATTTTCCCTAAACCCACCCCTACAGACACCACAACTCCCAGTTGCTATAAATGAACTAATTAAACAGATTAAATATCATCTTTAATGACTCTCAAACGCCGCCAATTTATCACAACCCTTGGACTAGCAGCAATCGCCAGTCAAATACCACAAACAGCCCAAACCCAACTATCCCCAAAAACTATCTTAAAGCCACCTCACCTCAAAGTTGGCGACACCGTAGGATTAGTCAGTCCCGCTGGTTACATTGAACAAAAAGACATCGAAGATATCAAACAAACCTTGGCAAAATTAGGCTTAAAAGTTAAGTTAGGTGCTAATGTATTGAAGCGTTACGGATATCTAGCAGGAAGCGATGCAAACCGCGCTGCTGATGTTAACGCTATGTTTGCTGATCCTTCCGTACAAGCTATCCTTCCTATGCGTGGAGGATGGGGTTGTAACCGGATTTTGCCATTTTTAGATTACTCATTGATTCGCTCTCGTCCTAAAATTTTGATTGGCTTGAGTGATATTACTTCTCTGTTGATCGCGCTTTATACCAAAAGTGGAATTGTGACGTTTCACGGGCCAACAGGTCAATCTAGCTGGAATGGGTTTACAGTAGATTACGTCAAGCGCATCCTGTTTAACAGTGAAGCCTTGACGATGCCAAATCTAGTGAAAAATGGCGAAAATTTAGCCACTACCCAAGTCCGGGTTGAAACTATTACTCCTGGAAAAGCTAGGGGTAAAATCGTAGGCGGAAATTTATCTGTGCTGACTGCTATGGTGGGTTCTGATTACTTACCTTCTTGGAAACAAACTATCTTGTTTGTCGAAGAAATTGGAGAGGAGGTTTATCGAGTAGACCGGATGCTGACACATTTAAAATTAGCGGGGATTCTTCCACAAATTTCAGGGTTTATTTTTGGTCAATGTACCGATTGTGACCGCATTACTAAAGAAAATGCTCAGAAGGATGGGGAGGATTCGCTGTTTTTAGCACAAGTGTTGAGAGACCACATCCAACCTTTAGGAATTCCAGCTTGGTATGGTTCACGGATTGGTCATGTGAAGGATAAGTTTACTGTTCCTGTTGGTCTGGATGTGGAAATTGATGCTGGTCAAGGTACTATTAGGATGTTGGAGTCTGCTGTTAGTTGATTGCCAGAGCGTTTTTTTAACGCAGAGGGCGCTGAGGTTTGGCTAGGTTTTAAGTAGGTTAGCCTAAAAAACGAAGAAAAAACCTAACCCCCCAACCCCCTTCCCTACTAGGGAAAGGGGAGCATTATTCCCTTCTCCTTGTAGGAGAGGGGTTAGGGGAAAGGTTTGTTTTTAACGTTTAAAAAGGTTGACCTAATTAAAACAATTCAGTTTTAGAAGTTTTTAGGATAAATTAAAATGACGCTTCCCCAATTACCTGAGTTTGTTGATAATTTGCCTAATATTTGTGGTTGGGAAGAAGAGGTTCTTGCTGTGGTGAATAATCAGGAACCTGTGTTTTTGCCGAGAACGAATATACGGTTAGAAGATGTCAGGGCTACTTTTGCGATCGCGCTCCATATGCATCAGCCTACTATACCGGCAGGCGGGAATGGAGAATTGATCAGCAACCTGCAATATATGTTTGAACATCAGGGTGAGGGTGACAACCATAATGCAGGGCCGTTTGCTTATTGTTATAGTCGCATGGGTGATTTTATTCCTGAACTTGTAGCTAATGGTTGTAATCCTCGCGTGATGTTGGATTACTCTGGGAATCTTTTCTGGGGATTGCGACAAATGGGACGGGAAGATGTCTTAGAAAATCTCAAGCGTATCACTGTAGATCCGACTTACCAGCCTTATGTGGAATGGCTGGGTACGATGTGGAGTCATGCTGTTGTTCCTTCCACTCCCATTCCAGACCTTAAACTACATATAATTGCATGGCAACATCATTTTGCCGCAATTTTTGGTTGGGAGGCTTTGCGTCGGGTCAAGGGTTTTTCTCCTCCAGAAATGCATCTTCCTAATCATCCAGATACGCTGTTTGAATTTGTTAAAGCGCTGAAAGAATGTGGTTACCGTTGGTTGTTGGTACAAGAACATTCAGTTGAAACTTTAACAGGTCAATCTCTACAATATAAGCATTTGCCTCATCGTCTTGTCGCCAGAAATTCCCAAGGAGAAACGATAAGTATTACAGCGTTAATCAAAACTCAAGGTTCCGATACAAAGTTAGTAGCGCAAATGCAGCCTTACTACGAAGCTAAAACTTTATCTCGACAGCAAGTAGGGAATGTTTCGATTCCTCCAATTGTCTCGCAAATTGGGGATGGAGAAAATGGTGGTGTGATGATGAATGAGTTTCCCAGTGCTTTCAAAAAAGCTTGGCATGAAATGACAGATAAAAGCGTTGTTGGGGTGAATGGTACAGAATATTTAGAGTTAATTGAAGCAGCAGGTTGTCAGGAATCAGATTATCCCACTTGTCAGCCAGTCAATCAACATAAAATCTGGGAAAAAGTTCCAAGAGAAAATTGTACACCGGAAGCTGTTGCTAAGGCAATTGAGGATTTAAAGCAGACAAATTCAAATTTTCACATGGATGGTGCTTCTTGGACAAATCATATGAGTTGGGTGAAGGGATATGAAAATGTCTTGAGTCCAATGAATCAATTTAGTGCTTTGTTTCACGAAAAATTAGTAAGCCAAGCAAACCTAACTAAGCAATCGAGTTATCGAGAAGCGCTAATGTACAATCTTTTACTACAAACCAGTTGTTTTCGCTACTGGGGACAAGGTTCTTGGACTGATTATGCCTCGTGAAATTTACCGCAGAGGTGAAACAGTTATTAGTCAGTAGACCTCTTGAATAAATGTTGATTTGAGATGGGAAACCGCAGATAAACGCAGATAAACGCAGATGACAATGATAAGTTATCGACTTTTGCAATAGGTTTAGTAGTTGTTTGTCATTTGTCATTTGTCCAATTACCCATTACCCATTACCCATGAGTATCTGACTGATTTGACTTTGTAGTTTTTCCCGCAATCTTTGTGCTTCTCGGTAAGCAAGCGATCGCACTTCATGTGAGTCGCTACTTACTTGCTGTACTGGTTCGCTTTCTGTCCAAGATTGATACAGAGGTTGAACATAATAACGCAAACGACTTTTCATCGCCCAAACACCCATTGAAGGGAAGAGAAGGAAGATAATCATTAAAGGAGAAACAGGCAAAAAAGGCAGATAGAATAGTTTTGCTAGTTTTTTGAGATTAAAAGCAAAAGGATGCAAGGATTCATTGCCGAGGCAAGCAACTGGTAAAATCGGAATATGATAGCGATCGCTTAAACTAATAAAACTAGGATGAAAGGTTTCTATCTGACAGCGATTTAACCAACCTTTACCAGGGCCTCGCACACCTTCTGGTGCATAAAGTAGGACTATGTTGTTAGCAACTGCTGCTTCAAATTCCTCGGATTGTGCAGGTACACCACCCAAAACTTGTGACCATCCAGGAGGTAACCACCATTTTACCCAAGGATGCTCAAATAAAGATACACCTGCTAGGGGTTGCACTACCCATCCTTTTGTCTCACCCAAGAGGTAAGCTAAGCTTAAAAAGTCCCAAGGAAAACACATCCCAGCATGGTTCATTGCCACAATTAATGAGTCAGTTTGAGGCAAGTTTTCTAGTTGTTGTAACTCTGCTTGGAAGTAATATTTTACGATAGGCCCAAGGATTTCATCTCGGAAAGCTTGCTGATAGTTGGGATTAAAGCCAGAAACAGGTTTTTGGGGTGAACGAAAGCCCAGACGTATCCAGCGCAGCAGTAAGGCTAAATAAAATCCACCAGGAATCAGAAACAACCCATATTCTAGCCAATTCCAGCCATCAGGATTTGGTTGATAGTGTTGCCAATGGCGATTAAATAAAATTAGCCATCCTGGTGGATACCACAGACAAAACCAATCAAACCAAGTAAACCGATAGGAATGAACTGAGGATTGCTGCATTCAGTTTCATCGTAACTGTTGAGCCTTTCTTATGTTTATTCTGAATCTTAGACAATTGCCTCTGTCTGAAAGCAGATTTTGCTTGCTTTACACCGATGTCGAGTAAGTAGTCAAAGCTATAATTATCCCTACCAGAGAACCCAAAAGCAAAACGAGAATAGAAAAAACGTTAATAACGAAGCCGATCATTCTTTTTTCAGCAGCTTGATAGTAACCCCAAGCATATAAGATACGTCCGATTATCCAGACTCCGCCAATTCCAGCACCCCAAATTGGACTAACAAATAAGGCAAACAACCACAAACTTGGCAAAAATAATATTAGTTGTTCCAGGGTGTTTTGCTGGACTCGGAACACTCGCTCAAAATCTGCATCCCCGAAAGTTTGAGGAACGGGTACTTTATATTTGACTCTAGCTCTCCCGACATTCAATGTAAGAATAAAGTAGAGAATTAGCGTCAAAACTGTTACTAGGCTGGGAAATATCAGAGTTCTCAGTTCAATCATCATGATAGTAAATGCTACGATTGTTATTTGTAATTTTACAACTAACAACTACATAGGTTCCACAATCGACCCCATAAATAAGATAGTTCCTGTCTGATTATCACGAATTGCAAAAAAGAATGGACGATTAACAATCATTGGTTCAGAGGCACTTCTAGTACTACCCATTGCTGTCACTGCTGCTGCTTCTGTACCGGCTTCATTTACATCCAAAAAAGTCTTTTGTTTAACAAAGCTGAGGGACACTGGTTGAGGAGTCATTGCTGAAAAATCGGCATTTTTTGTGAAAGCAATTTCCATTCCTAGGGCTTTTAGAGTATCGTTTAGCTTAATTGAATACTCTAATTTGAAACGAGGTAGCCCAACATAAAGTTCTTCAGTAACATCCTTTTTATTATAATTATTGAATTTAGATATCCATTTCTGCCAGTTTTCAGCATTAAGGTTTTCATAGAAAGTTTGAAGTCCGATTTCCTTATGGGGTAAAAAGATGTACATACTCAATCTTTTTCCACCATAGGGAAGGCTGATTGCCCGAAACAGTTCATTCCGGGAATACTGAACTTCGCTCATCTGCTGGAACATCATCGGGTGCTGCTTGATGGTTCCGTCCAGCTTGGTAAATGGAGAATCTTTGGTTGCTTCTTTGGAAAATGGTTCTGTCCAAGTTCCCAGAAAGTAGATGGCGTTTACCAGTACAAAAACTGTGTTTTTATCAATTTCTTGTTCTTCAACAATTTCGTTAATTTTTCCTTGGGTATGTTGCTTTGCCCAAGCGTTGATAATGGATGGAGTAGAGGAATCACCAAAATTTAGATTTTTGACTTCTGCTTTGTAAAAACCCTTCATATTCTGAATAAATTCCGCCTTGAAAGGCCTACCTTCCCCAGTCCAAAGCGAGTTGGCAATATTAAGCTTAACGCTGGGATCTGGATTTTCTAGGGTTTCTTTCAAAGCGGCGTTGGCTTGGTTAATTTCCTGGAGGCTCATTCCTTGCAACTCTAGGGTTTTAGCTATCGACTGCTGTGTTTCGCCGTTAGCGCCGTTATAAGTCATGGCCAGGGCTATTGACGCACTAGCAGGAGAGATAAAAATATTCTCGTTGGGCTGTTTTTTGAGAATTTCCGAGAATAATTTAAAGCTCAACTTAGTGTTAGCTGTAACCAGCTTGCTATTCACCACTTGATTAGAAGCCGATGTTTTTGCAGGGGGTGGTGCTTCTTGTGCAATTAAACTAGCGGGTGGCTTTATAATCAAAACTCCCGCTACTCCCAAGACACTTATCCCCATAGATCCCGCAAGGATTAGCCAATTTTTTATTTTCATTCTGAACCAGTGAGCAGCGCCTCCGGCTGATAGTAAATCTTAGCTTGTTTAAATCGGTGCAAGACTTCTTGTAATCGATCACAGTCTGCTATCAAACTTATCCTCACATACCCCTCACCCGCAACACCAAATGCATTTCCTGGGGTCATGACTACACCCGTTTGTTGCAAAACATTAAGAGCAAAATCTGTCGAACTCATCCCCACAGGACAGGGCACCCATAAATACATTGTCGCCTTAGTTTTTGGAATGTTCCACCCCAATTTTCCTAATCCCTCAATCAAAAAATCGCGGCGTCTGCGATAACGATTTTGTACCTCATGTACGTATTCATCTGGTAGCTGCAAGGCGGTTTCTGCAGCAGTTTGTAAAGCGGCAAAAATGCCATAGTCTAAATTGGTTTTTAGTGTCCGCAACCCTTGAATAATGTGGCGATTCCCGACAACAAAGCCAACTCTCCAGCCAGCCATATTGTAAGTTTTTGATAAAGTATGAAACTCGACGCCAATTTCCTTTGCTCCGGGAATTTCTAATAAGCTGGTAGGCTGATATCCATCAAAGGCTAGTTCAGCGTAACACAGGTCATGAACGAGGATAATTTCATACTTGCGGGCAAATTCAACTATGTCTTTGAAAAATTCGCGGGGGGCAGTAGCGGCTGTGGGATTGCTGGGATAGTTGAAATAGAGTATTTTTGCCTTGCGTGCTACCTCTTCAGGAATCGCTCCGATATCTATCAACCAGTCGTTTTCCGGCTTCAATATCAAACTGTGGATGGTAGCGCCGGCAATCAAGGGGCCGCGAAAGTGCGGGGGATAGGCGGGACTTGGTACTAAAATTAAGTCGCCAGGATTAATGTAAGCTAGGGCTAGGTGAGTTAGCCCTTCCTTGGAACCTAATAGGGGTAAGGCTTCGCTATCGGGGTCAAGTTCAACATCGTAACGGCGACGATACCAAGAAGTGATGGCGCTGCGGAAATTGGCTGTTCCCTCAAAGGGAGGATAGCCATGATTGGCAGGATTTTGCAAAGCAGCGATCGCGGACTCAATCACCGGTTGGGGGGCCGGGCCATCAGGATTACCCATCCCTAAGTCAATTAAATCAAGTCCCTGTTCTCGTGCACGGGCTTTCAATTCATCCAGACGAGCAAATACATAAGGTGGCAGTGCAGAAAGACGGGCTGCTGGTACGATCCAATCTAAATTCATCACAAAATTGAGCTAAGAGCTCTGCTAAACAATCAAAAAATTACACCCAAAAGAAAGGGGAGACGCAGATAAGGTACGAACCAAGCTGGTTTCCTTACTAGCATCTTGGTGGTTCAAAGTCTATCAACAAATACCCTCTTTGCGAAATCCCCTTTGATCTCAAGTGCGTTTGAATACTTATCTTTAGAGGAGGTGGGGGAGATGGGGGAGATGGACGAGTAATGTAGGGGCGGGTTTAAAAGATAACCTAACATGACAACAGACAATCTCTCACCAAAACCCGCCCTCTCTTCAGGGGGAGATGGGGGAGAATATTACCAATTACCCCTTACCAATTACCCATTACCAATTACCCCTTACCAATTACCCATTACCAATTACCCCTTACCAATTACCCCTTACCAATTACCCCTTACCTATTTTCAAGACAGATCAGAGTAAAATTACTTGGTACAGTAGTTTGTCAGTTCGCTCACTAGGGAGATCTGTTGGCTATACACTTGGGTGGCTTTGAGATACATATCCGTTGCTTTCAGGGAAGCGTCAATCGATGAAGAATCAGTCTTGTTGGCAACCTTCGCAGCATCTTCAGCAGCCTTTGCTGCATCTCGAAGGGCCTTGCTTTCATCTTTGTAAGCCTTCACAAAGCGAGCCTTGTATTCTTTAAGCTTTGCGTCATTAACGTCTAAAGCTTCCATTTCATTAGCTTTTTTCTCTGCCTGAACCGCCTGATTTAACAGTTGTTTAGGGTCAAGATTTTGAGTTTTTTTGTCGGTTGTCTCAGTTTTCTGGGAATTTTTATTGCCAATTTCAAGTATACGATTACAATCGGCAACTTTGTTGCTCCCACAACTGGCGACTAACAAGCTAACAGCCGCCATGAGTGGAAGCATGGCAACGTATTTACGAACAAAATACATTAAGACTCTCCTGGAGAAAAGTTTCTTGCTCATAAATACACTTTCAGAGGCTGTAATTCCGGAATTTAGGCAATTATTACACCCTTTCTTCCTCTTTAATTGCCGCTGTTAGTGTTAGATCTCGCTCACTGCGACTTCTTTCAACTAATGTTGTGGTGGATACCATGGCCGCCATTAATTGTTCGGGTACAACTTTAAAAGGTAAGCGGTGGATGTCAGAATTGGGCGAACAAGCAATTTCCGCAGCTTGTCTTAAATCTCTCAGAGTGATGTTACCCAAATTTAAGTCATCCAAACTTTTAGGTAAGCCAATTTCCCCATAAAACTTCAATAACTGTTGTCGTGCACAGGCCGCCAATTGGTTGCCCTGAAGCATTTCTTCTAAACGCAACTGCACTAAAATACCATAAGCGACTTTCTCGCCATGTAAAGCATCGTGAGCCGCCGGCAGATGCGTCAAGCCATTGTGCACCGCATGGGCTGCGACTGTACGACACTGGGCACCACCCAAACCCCCAATCACCCCAGCCAGTAAAACTGTAGCATCCACCACTTCCCGCCAAGCCTCGCTACCCGGTTCTTTGAGGGCTTCTGCTGACTTTTGAAACAAGATATCTCGCAAAACTCTCGCTTGTTGAACAGCAGCGATAATCAAAGTTAAGGGAGAACTACCGCTGCTAACTGAAGCTTCGTACCACTTGGCGATCGCATCCCCAATCCCAGCCACCAAAGTACGCTGTGGCGCTGTTTGAATCAAGCTGTAATCCAGCACTAGCAAGTCTGGACAGCGGTTTAGAGCAACATCGTACAGGAAAGCGCCAGCATCGGTATATACGTTAGATAGAGCCGTCCAAGCAGCACAGGTGGCAGCAGAGGTGGGTACTGTGACAATTGGTAACCGACACTGATAAGCTAGCAGTTTGCTGGTGTCTAAGGCTTTTCCGCCACCGATCCCGATGATTAAGTCAGCTTGATGAGAGGCTACGGCTTCTCGTAGTAAGGTTAAAGAGGCTTCGCTGCAATCTGGACTGTAGGAGGCTAAGGAATAGCTTAATTGCTGCTGTTCTAGGACAGGTTGCAGTTTTGGGGTAAGGGTTGCTAAGGTGCGATCGCCTCCTACCACCAAGGGACGCTTACCCAAACGTGCGATCGCCTCAGACGATTGTTCAATGGCCTGGAAACCACGCAATACTTGAGCCGGTGCAACAGATAGAGACAGCAATGAGGTTGCGGTAGAGTTCATTTTCGACTTCGTTATTGCAAGTGTGGCTTGTGAAGCAACAATACACTTGTTCTGAAACTGTATTTTTGCCTCAGAAATATAAAATATAACATTTTACTATAAAATGCATTTCGGCTCAATCAAATATTGAGCCGGTGGCTTTCCAGCCATCAAGGTCTCAGACTAGGCTGAAGATTTGGGCAACTGAGCAAAGCGTTCTGAGTAGATATCAACTACGACTTTTGCATCGTCGCGGCTAGCTAGCGATCGCTTGATCTCCCCTAAAAACAGCGGCTTGGAGACACCAGCTTCCGGGTGAGTGACAGTACGTGCTCGAATCGTCAACTGGTTATTTGCGTCTCCCGAACGTCCGTAGGAAAACATATCACTAGCAGCTTGACGGAGAGTTGCATCAAGATCAGTTTCCGTGACGCTAGGTGGTAGAGCGATTACAGCTTGAGGGCCACCGTTATCATAGACCACAGAAAAATGAATTGCACCCGGAACCACAGTGCGGGTAAAAGGCACAACACCCAAGACAAACAAACCAGCAGTGAGAACGCCCATAAAGCCGCTAATTCCCACCAGTCGAAAGCGGATACCCCATTTGAAAAGAAAAGCCAGCAAGGCAAGTGCACCGCAGGCTAAGGCAAAAATGCCTGACCACTGGGCAAAGGTGAGAAAATCAGCCGTTGTAAGCATAGTCAGTGAGAAATTATTGCTACTTTACGATGATATCGTTGACGTTCTCCCCAAAGACTCAGTACTCGCAACTGGGTATTACTGAACAAGAGCGATAAAATGTCAATGCTGTATTTCCATAGACTTTCTCTCGGCAAATTTCTAGGGTGGAAGTTAGTATCGGTGTCCAGTTGTTAGGGCTGTGTTCCACCGCTAGTTCACCACCCTCAACAAGTAGCTGGTAATGGGCGATCGCTTCAATCACCGGCTTGTACAAATCGCTAGCATAGGGCGGATCGAAGTAAATGTGGTCAAACTGTTGCCCAGTAAGGGTTTTTAAGCGCCCAACTACGTTTCCCTGCAATACCTGAAACTCTTGTTCTGGCTTAGCAATCTGTTCCCAGTTTTGTTGAATAGTTGAGCAGGCTTTAGCCCATTTGTCAATACCTACAGCCAAAGACGCCCCACGACACAGCGCCTCCGCACCCATAGAACCCGTACCAGCACATAAATCCAGCCATCGGCAACCCTCAATATTACCTTGCCAAATATTAAATACTGCTTCCCGCACCCGCGCTACTGTTGGACGGGTTTCTTGACCGGGTAAGGTTTTCAGTTGACGATTACCGTAAATTCTCATAAAAGATACCCTCAGACTGAAGTCTGGGGACCAGACAAACCAAGCCGTAGCTTAGCAGGCTTCTAGACCTTATTATGCCTTTAGCCCGCGCAGGCGGGCTTTGTTTATATAGCCGCGACTTTAGTCGTCGGGTGTCGATGATTGACTTTTGAGACAAAATTAGATAAGATTCTAAGCCCTGTATGAGAAGACTTTTCAGGATGAAACTGAACAGCCATTAAATTATCACGAGCGATCGCCGCCGTTACCCTTTGAGAACCATGAGTCACAGTTGCTGCTGTGATACTAGGGTCAATGGGGTCAACATAGTAAGAATGGACAAAATAAACTTGCGGATTGTCGGCTAAATGCTGCCAAAGCAGACAATTAGGTTGAGTAAAATCTAGCTGATTCCAACCCATGTGAGGAATCGTAATTCCCGGTTCGTGGCGAAAGCGTCGTACAGTACCTGCAATAACTCCTAAACCTGGTTCAGTACCTTCTTGAGAACCTTCAAACAGAATTTGTAAACCCAGACAAATACCTAAGAAGGGTTTACCGCTAGCGATCGCCTTTTTAATAGGTTCCTCAAGTCCGCGCGATCGCAAATGTTGAACTGCTGGGTCAAACGAACCCACACCTGGCAATACTACAGCATCCGCTCGCTCAATATCTGCTGGTGAATCAGTAACCAAAGTATTAGCACCAGCGTTTTCCAAACCTTTACAGGCAGAGTGTAGGTTTCCCATATCGTAGTCCACAACAGCAATTACTGGCATTCACCCGCTCTCCCTTAAATTTGTTACTGAAACCCTTTCTATTTTAAATTGTCACCTCTGGCATGCAAAGAAAAATTCTCTTGACATCCTTTCAAACCTGGCTACCCCATCAAGCATCTAACTCTTCCGATGATTTGTTAGCAGAAATCAGTCAGGTAGAAGAACTTTCTCCCGTCTTGACTTTTTTGAGAAAACTGCCGGTTAACGTTTCCGAAGCTAGTAGCAGTGTAATTGCCAAAATTAAAGAACTGCAACCCAAAGCAATTATTTGTTGTGGTATGGCGGAGAGTCGCACAAAATTAACCGTGGAATCTTGCGCTACTTGTGGAGAAGCTTTAATAAAAACATCGGTGAATTTAGATAAATTAGTGGACAAGTTAGCAGGGTGTGAGATTAGCTACGACGCGGGGAAATTTGTCTGTGAAGGATTGTATTACGAAGTCTTGAAATATCTGCAAGAGCGCAATGATAACACTTGTTGTATTTTCGTTCACGTTCCCCTGCTGACTCCAGATAATTCCCCCAACATAGTGGCAGATTTCCGCTTGATTATCCAAAGAGTTAATAGAAGGATGAAGTTATCGGTAATACCATTTAATTGAGAATGCGTTTTTGCTGGCTATTGCTTTAAGTATAAATTACTATTTTTGTCTATTTATAAGGTTTATTAACGCCTAAGCCCCAAAGCCAATAAACGCCCTACAAAACTTGTAATACAGGATAAACTAGAAGAATAAAGCAAGGGATCAAGGAAAAGCATATTGGTAGGGAGGAAAAGACAGAAAGATTTAGCCAACAACTGGTTAACCTTTATTCCCTGACAAACTTAGCTGTATGTACTGCTTTTTAGTGAAAATTTTGCGTTCTCGCTCCGCAGCAACTATTTAGTGGAGGGACAAGGAATATGAGTATCAAAAATAAGATTGAAATCTCTCACTTGACTTGCCTGAGTCCAGCAGAAGGAGTGGAAATTTGTCCCTTATATACAGAAAAAAAAGAGGGAAGTACAGGAGTTAAAGAGCATCTTTTCAGTCAAGAAACAATGCTCGTAACTATCGCACCAGGAACGGTTGAGGAGTTATTTGTCCATCACTATCAAACCGATCAACTTTTAGTAGTGCAGGGTTCTGTTGTACTGGTAGTTTTGCAAAATCGGAGTTATCAGTATATCGTCATGAGCGATTGCGAACCTGTAGTCATCAAAATTCCACCAGGTATTCCTCACGGTGTGATTAATCCGACTAACAAACAATGTATTATGCTCAATGGCGTGCTGCGTCACGGCCCTGCACACGAGCGAGATTATCGTCCCTTAAAGCGACCATTTCCTTACGATTTGGAAGCAGTTAAGACAATCTTGGCAGAATTTCATTGTCCCGTCAGCAAATCAACAATAAATCAACAATCTAGCAGCTAAAATGCCTGGGGTCATTTCGATTTTGGATTTTGGATTTTGGATTTTGGATTGACTCCGCCTTAAAAGGACGGAGCTTGAAATAAGGAAAAATTTTTTGATGATTCCCCTTGAAAGGGGAGGCTTGAAACCCCTTTTTTTCGGTCAGCGACGTAGCAACTGCTGGATTCTGATTCTGAAATATGCTCTAACTGGGAATTGATAAAACTCAATAACCAGCCAGACGACAATTGTTAAATGGGAGAAAAAGGTTAAGCCAGTCCAAAAGATTGGTAGCCAAGACAAAGTACTATCCGGGGTTGGAGGAAAAGTATAAGCCGCCAACCCAATGATCATAGTTGGGAGAAGGACAAACCCCAGAGCAAAAAGCGAGTAAGTCCATCCCCATTCAACGCCTTGTAAGTGTACGGCTGTCCAATTTTTACCATTCCAGCACCAGGTTAGGGGAGGTTGTCTGGAAGGCATTTTAAGCTGTTGTCTTTCCCAGTCGGCGGTAAAAATGTTTTGGCAACAATCGCAAGCCATAGCATCCATCAAATGCATGGGTTTAAGCTGGTTTAATCGACAAACTGGACAGGGGTAAACTTCTTGATCGCCCAAAAGTCTAAATAAGTTTTTTGAACTTTGCATTGGAAAAGCAATCTCGCTCTTATTGTTCGCACTCTGGTTATGTTGAATTTTAGCGACCAGAATACCAGGCTGATTTAATTCAACAAATCTTTAAAATTACTTGAAAAAGCTTTGCTAAATCTTCATAAATCTAACAAAAAAACCTCAGCCTTGTGGCTGAGGGCGGTCATCAGGGTGCATCTAGATTTCTTTATCCGCAAGACTTTGCGCCGTGTCAGGAAAAAATTAGGCTTTTTGCATAAAATACTTGTCTTAGGGTGATAAGTAACTAAGCATCCTTATTGTTGGACAAGCTAGAATCACCTGAGAGAAGGATGCAAAGAAGTAGTTGCAGTTACTACCATGAAAATGTTAAAACCTGTTACAATACCATTTAGTGGATTATTAAATATGCTGTCTACCAACTCATCTAATGCCTCTCCTAAGCCAACCACTTTCAAGCTGCCAACCCTGCGTCAAGGGAATTCTGGAAGCGTTGTCCGAGTGCTACAGCAATTGCTCAAATTTAAGGGCTTTTCCCTGGCAGTAGATGGGGAATTTGCTTCCCCTACTGAGGACGCTGTGAAGCAATTCCAACAAATGAACGACTTAGAGGTAGATGGCATTGTTGATGCAAAAACTTGGTTTCATTTGAGTTCTGGAATACTACCATTTTCCTGTTGATATGGTATGCATTTAGCTCCAGTGAGATAGACTCAATTAAAATCTAAATTGAGAAATTTGCTAGTGCCAAACTGGAGAGAGCCTGGACAATTTCGACAATTTTGATGGTAAGAGTGAGCATTTGTCCAATTAAGCCTGCAATGTATTGTTCATCATCAATGCCTTTGGCGTTAGTGATGATACCCCTGTGTTTAATAAGTTGTGACTTGATATTGGTTGATTACCAGCTCCAAGTCAGAACGATTACCGAGGCGATCTGCAAAACTTTTAGAAGATTCTCGCTGATCAGCAGGCAGTCATTTAGATTAGTTAGGTTTTGTGATTGCTTAGTTTGATTTTCGCGACGCGCCCATAGAGAGGCAAATCAGGGTTTGCCACTTTTTTCAAAGACTATTCGGTCTGCTATTCATAATTAGCATGAATCTAAGAAAGAAGTTTTTAAGCTTGAGAAAATGCCAAAAAATACTGTTGAATAAGTAGCTATTTTAATAACCGCCACGCTGATTGCTCCTCTACTGATCGACAGAGTTTAACCTACGCCTACAGACGTAGAAATAGGCTCATATTTTCCGGGCTTGCCGACTTAAAACAATTGCCAATCCGGTGATTTCAACATTTTCAATTGTTCTAGGCGCTTGTGGAAATAACTCTCGTCTAAGCAGCTATAATTGTGAAGCTTCCCGAAGTTGAGACTAATCGCCCACATCCAGATGTGAGCAGTTTGAGTAAAAGCTTGTAAGGAAGCAAGTTCAATTTTGCTGATTTCAGAAACGGATTGATACCCAGCAAGAAAGGCTTCTCTGACGCTTTTACTAATACCTGTACGTAGAGACACTTGTAAAAACTTGGCAATGTCAAAGATACGCCAACCATAGCCGCATTGATCAAAGTCGAACAAAGTTACCTCGGCTTGGGGTGTAAAGTGGGCATTTCCGCTATGAGGGTCGCCCCAACAGATTGTCCAGAAAGGTGGTTCCGTAGGAAAATCTTGAAGTTGATGTTTAATCTGTGCAATCACCTCAACCAGATAACTCAAATCCCTATTCCTCTGTTGTAAGAAAGGGGCAATTTCCTTCAAGGAATCATCGAGTAAATATTCTAAAGTAAGTGGTTGGCGCTGGTGATGTGTGCGAAAATCTACTGTGGTTTGATGAAGTTTGGCCAAGGTGAAGCCCATTAGATGGCTTTGCTTTGGGTTCAAGTCACCCAGCGCTACGCATCCCGGTGCAAATGTGAACAAAGCCGCATAACGCTTCCCCTCTGGGGCGTTAATTTCGATTGACAATTTACCATCGGTTGTTTTGAGAGGATAGGCTACGGGCAACTGACGTTGCTGCAAAAAATCAAGCAATTCTAGTTCAAAATCGATCTCTGACTTGGTGCGCCAGTGGTGATGAGAAATTCTTAAGATGTATTGGTTCAAAGCTGTTTCTATCACATAAATATCACTGAGTCCCCGGTTCCAAAATTGGCAACTGCAAGGCATCTCAATCTCGTAGTGTGGTAGTAGTCTGGATACAATAGCCTCGTTGGCTATTGTTGAGTAGATTACCTCAAGCAGCTCGTTAGTCATAATTCAGCTCAACCAAGAATCAATATTGAAATATTGCACTCTTGTCGCCTTTCAATTTGTAAAATTGATTTCTTATACGTTGATTGTGCCCTGGAAAAATCGGTGTACGCACCAAACCGCTAAAAATCTGTGCAGAAAATTCAAGAACTCTACCTCTCTCTAAGAATGGATGACGACATAGTTATTTTTCTAGTTAGTGTTGGTCTACTAATCCTTTATCTCGTCTTTTCAGCGCTGACTGAGATGGGAACCAAGTTTCCCTGGAAAAAATAGCAGCAAGATAGGAAGCATTTATGAAAATTCTGTTAGTAGAAGATGATGAAATTATAGTTAGTACTCTGACAGAAGCACTCACTACCTATCATTACCACGTAGAGACCACCAAGGATGGTATTTCTGGGCTGGAACTGGCGATCGCCTTTCACTACGATCTGCTGGTGCTGGATATCATTCTCCCTAGACTGGATGGCTTGGCCCTTTGTCGCCAACTGCGAGCGCACGGCTTAAAAATCCCCATTCTGCTGTTGAGTGCCAAAGACAGCAGCAGCGACCGGGTAAAAGGCTTAGAAGCGGGAGCAGATGATTATCTGATCAAGCCCTATGATCTGTCAGAATTAATCGCCCGAATTCAGGCTTTATTGCGGCGAGGGAAACCCAACTTACCTATAGTCTTCACTTGGGAAAAGCTTCAGCTAGATCCAGATACCTGTCAAGTCAGCTATGGGGGAAAACTGTTACACCTCACCCCAAAAGAGTACAGCATACTAGAGCTTTTCCTGCGGAATCCTCAACGCATTTTCAGTAGAAGTGCCATACTCGACCGTATTTGGTCTAACAGGAGAATACCCCCAAGAAGAAGCCGTCTCCACCCAAATTAAAGGGCTGCGACAAAAGCTAAAAGCAGCGGGAATGACTACAAATTTGATTGAGACGATGTACGGATTGGGCTATCGGCTGAAAGCTGCACCTGAAGACTCACCCTCTCCAAAAGAGTCTCAAGCAGAGGTGGAGAAGTCCAGGAGAGCAAAGAACAGCATCTGCGGTTACTGAAGCAGATAAACACCTGACCCAAGCTAAAGTACAAGCAGTAGTTGCCAGACTGTGGGAGAAGTTAAAAGCCAGCCTAGGGTCAAAATTTTTGCTGTTTGAACAAGCGATCGCTCAAATCGACCGCGGCACCCTCAGATAGTGAAATGCAGCAGCAAGCCAAGCTAGAGGCCCACCGCTTGATTGGTTCCTTGGGTACTTTCGGCTTACCACAAGGCTCAGAAGTGGCGCGAGAGATGGAAAAGTTGCTTCAGGCTGAATCTCTAGGTCAGGATCAGTCAAGCAATTTGAGGAATTGTTGGAACAGCTAAAGCAAGTTGTGGAGAAAGGACCAGTCACAAAATCTCCTCTAAGTCCTCCCAAGGTAGTTTCCGGTCGCTTGCTCATCATTGATGATGATCTCATGCTGGCCGCACAAGTTAAAAGAGAGGCGATCGCCTGTGGTTTGCAGGTGGAAGTAGCAACAGACCTCACGGCTGCAAGAAAGCAAATTTCCCGCAATCCCCCGAATGTCATCTTGCTTGACCTCACCTTTCCCGAAACAACGGAAAACGGGCTGACTTTGCTAGGTGAACTAACTCAACAAACACCAACAATTCCAGTATTGGTACTTACTGGACGCAGTGAGTTAAGCGATCGCGTGGAAGTGGCCCGTCTGGGAGGACATGCCTTTTTGCAGAAACCCATTAGTCCAGAGCAAATACTCAAAGCAGTTACCCAGGTACTCAACCGCACTCAGAAAGCTGAAGCCAAAGTATTAATTGTCGATGACGATCGCCATGTACTAGCCGCTTTATCTATGCTGTTGGAACCTTGGGGACTTGAGGTAGCGACTTTAGCAAACCCCAAAAAATTCTGGCAGGTACTAGAAGCCAGTAAGCCTGACCTCTTGATTTTAGATATAGAAATGCCTAACTTTAGTGGCATAGAACTTTGCCGAGTAGTACGCAACGATCCGCGTTGGAATAAGTTGCCCTGTGCTGTTTCTCTCTGCTCGTAAAGATGCCGAAACTCTTTATCAAGTCTTTTCTATAGGAGCAGATGATTACATACATAAACCAATTGTAGAACCAGAGTTCATCGCCCGTATACTCAAACGGCTAGAGCGAAAGTCGTAGGAAATGGAGACGCGGGGACGCAGAGATCAGGGAGTAATGTAGGGGCGGGTTTAGAGGATAACCTAACACGACAACAAACAATCTAGAAGCCAAACCCGCCCTCTTCAAGGGGAGATCAGGGAGTAATGTAGGGGCGGGTTTAGAGGATAACCTAACACGACAACAAACAATCTAGAAGCCAAACCCGCCCTCTTCAAGGGGAGATCAGGGAGTAATGTAGGGGCGGGTTTAGAGGATAACCTAACACGACAACAAACAATCTAGAAGCCAAACCCGCCCTCTTCAAGGGGAGATCAGGGAGTAATGTAGGGGCGGGTTTAGAGGATAACCTAACACGACAACAAACAATCTAGAAGCCAAACCCGCCCTCTTCAAGGGGAGATCAGGGAGTAATGTAGGGGCGGGTTTAGAGGATAACCTAACACGACAACAGACAATCTAGAAGCCAAACCCGCCCTCTTCAAGGGGAGATCAGGGAGTAATGTAGGGGCGGGTTTAGAGGATAACCTAACACGACAACAAACAATCTAGAAGCCAAACCCGCCCTCTTCAAGGGGAGATAGGGTGAATATTACCAATTACCAATTACCAATTACCCAATAAAGCACTTAATCTCATTCCTCAGAATTTCCTCATTTTTTTTGCCTAAATTGAGGGTAAAAATACCTCAGTCTGTAGAGCGATACATATGGCTGAGTTGCACAATCAAACAGGAGATTTTATGGTGAATTCAAGCTGGTGTTCTCTCCAGTCAAACAATTGTACAGAGAGAGAAACAGAACCTATACCCATCCGGCGTATCCTGGTTGTTGAAGATGAAGCAAATTTGCGAACAATAGTACACACCTGTCTGGAAGCGTTGGGAGGGTGGGAGGTAGAGGTAGCAGCTTCTGGCCAGGAAGGGTTAATGATGGCAGAAAGGGAAAGGCCTGAT
>JAYFMV010000014.1:0-40898 GCA_042408245.1 Potamolinea sp. | reverse complement strand
CGTTATTACAATTACATCAAAAAATACCAAGAAATACGTAATTTTACAAATAACTTTACTCAAGTTTTCAGGCTTCTCAGTATTATTACGGTTGTGA
Source organism: Potamolinea sp. (assembly GCA_042408245.1). Classification (GTDB taxonomy): domain Bacteria; phylum Cyanobacteriota; class Cyanobacteriia; order Cyanobacteriales; family Coleofasciculaceae; genus Potamolinea. The sequence continues at coordinate 40,801 of JAYFMV010000014.1, read as the reverse complement.
TTGAGTTTGACTGAGTAATTGTTGCCTGAAGGCTGCGTTTTTCCCTGAATTTTGGCTGCTTTAGTAGGGCAAACAAGATGTTTGCCCATTGATACACTATTCCCTAATTTCCATGTCGTACTGTTGACAGAGGGACTTGAGTTTTTGTTTGACGCGATCGCGCACATTTTCCGGTGACACCACCACGCAATCTCCCCCATATCGCAAGACTTCTCGAACTAGCCAGAAGGGATTTGACACGCGCCGCACAACTTGTCGCATCTCTCCTACAATTTCATTACTGATATCTTTGGCTCTTGGTTCATAGGCTTTAACCATTCCTCGCAAAAAGTGTAAGTACACTTTGAGATTAGCTAAGCCCTCTTTACGCCAGTGTCCGCTAGTAGGCACGATCGCCTTAATGCGATCTAGACGCAGACAGCGATTGTGGATGAGTTCAGGAAAGTCTGTATCTTGGATATCTTCAGTCTCTTCACACCAAATGTTCAGATAAAAGCGCTTTTCCTCAAAGCTAATCTCGGCATAGCGCACAGTGTACTCTAGCTCTCGTTCTTGAGCGTCACGGTAGAGCAAGAGAAATGGTTGATGGTTGTTGCGGTGTTGATCGACGATGATCCGCCATGCTTCGGCAAATTGGTTAGCTTGTTGCATCAGTGATTGACGCTCTTGAGTCTCTAGGTTTCCTCGCTCTAACAACAGACTGATAAGGGTTTGAGCTTCTGCAATTTGTCCTGAATCATGGAGGATTTTGGTAGCTTGTTGGAGGGCTTTCACTTGAGCTGAATCTAGGGTAAAGGGTTTTCCGACTTCTAGTTGTTGTTGCGCGATCGCTACTATTAAGCCGGATACGCTGGGTTCTTTGCCCCAGAGTATGTTCAATCGGCGGGCGATCGCTTCTAGTTGTTCTTTTGTCCCTGGCGGAATTGACAGTGTAATCGTTTCTTTTTTTCTGGGCATCCTCAAATATATACTTGCACTTTGTTGAATATTTGTGCAATAGTGATAAATGTAATTATAAAAAAGAAAAGACCGCTAAGTGCAGTGACAGAATTTTGAGGTAAATCGTCTCAGTTCTAAATTGGAATATCTCCTTATGTCAAACCAGCATCGACTTTTGAACCGTCCTCCCAAAACCTTGGAGGATCGATATTTCAGCGAAATTAGACCGCAGCTTTACGAACGTCACGCAGCTCATCATCAATACGGTGTCAGGAAAGGGACAACCCTTGCAGAACATTTAGACTCGGCTTGTCAGTTCATGTTGACAGTCAGCCGAATTGGGGGAGTCCCTGAAGACAAACGACCTGTACTGCTAGCAGCAACGGCCGTTCACGACCTCAACAAACTCGATTTATCAGGACAAGAACGGAATGTCAAAACTTTAGCCAGAAATCGAAATTTCTTGCAAGAACAGCTAGAAAAAGCTTGCGTACTCAGCTTTGTTGTTACAGAAAATGACTTTGAATTAGCCAGAAAGTTGATTGAACGCCACTCAGGTCACAACCGCAGCGATGCGGGGATATTTTTACCCGAAGATCCGGCGATCGATCGCTGGGCCGCAATGTTAACAGGGGCGGATTTATTCGATTTAGGAATTCCAGAATCCGAACGTTTTCGGAAAGTTCAAACAGAATTAACCGTTGCCTTCGATCGCCCCAGTAAACTTTTTCGAGTGCGCGTATCTGAAGATAGAGGTTACATCACAGCTTTGTTACTTGGGGCTTGCGAAGAAGTTTTGCAAAAATACGGCTTGACTCCTTTAGCAATTTTTCCTGATGGAGAATTGTTTGAGGGAGAAACTTTACCCGCTGTTGATTTAATAATAGAAATAGCCGCTTGTTGGCAAGGAAAAATTGACCTAGTTTTTGGCAATAATATCGAACGGTTGGTGCGGGCTACCAAAGATGGGATTAAAATTGCTCAATCAGCCATCCAGCAAAATGTTGAGGAAGTGCTGCTAAACGTGCAGGCTTTATTGGAGAAGAAAAAAGCTGGATTCAAGGCAGATAAAATCAATAAAGATATTGCCAAGTGGGGCGATACTGCGGGCGCAGATGCCGTGCAAAACGCAGCAGCCGTTGGTTTGCTGGCAGTTAGCAGTGCAGAACAATTTGCGATCGCCGAAGGATTGAAAGCCGCTTATCTCAGCTATCGAGAAGCCGGAATCAACCCGAAAGAAGTTTGGGACAAAATTGCTAACCATGTTGGTATTTCAGAGCAACAAAGAGCAGCACTTGAACCATTTAACGGACAATACGGGCGACCTTTATTTGCAGCCAAAGCCGCTCAAAAAGGATTAGAAGGCATTCTCGAAGCACTGCGCGAATCTTTTCAATTGCGAACAGAAAGCACCCACAAAGCAGAAACATCTGAAGCTTCAGAAGAAATAATTGCAGCAGTTGCCAAAACTTTGAGTTTGCCAATCGCACTTCAATGGAACGGAAGTGACGAACTGAATGCTTATATAGAAGCAAATCCTCGCAAACGCTGTTCTCTGGGGTCTACTTTCAGCGAAACAGACGACTTAGTTTCCGGCAATATGCCCCCCGGTACAAAAGTTCAAGTTTTCTCAAATCGCTTACCGGGTGGAAGCAGCGCAGAACCAAAAAGGCAAGCAGACTCAATGGCTGCTTTAGCTTATCAGCTAATGGCGATCGGCGCAAATTTTCCGGCTGCCAATAAAAAAGATCCCATCTATTTACACCTAGCATTACCCAAAGGTTCTTCTCCAGAATTACTCAGAATTTGGCGAGAACATTTAAAACAACTTGCAGCTACAAATGCTGAAGGCGGTACTGTAACAGTTGACGAGTTTAAGCTTTATAAAGACAATATTCTGGAATTCAAGCCTAACAAAGTTGTAGGAATTGCTTTTCCCAAACGTCCAGAATTTATCCATGCAACTGTTACCGAAGCCCTAGTTTGGGGAGATGCTAATGCTTCTGTTGCTTTGCTCAAGTCACTGCGACTGGCTTTAGAATTATCCTTGTCCTTAGAGTTTGGCTTTCCCTTTACTCTCAGTGGCAACTTAGAAGTAGAAATATCATCAGATATTTATGGGCGAGTAGAGGGAATTCCGGCTGCACTCCAAACTTTGCTAGGAAGCGGACAATACAGCCGTCAAGAAGCCGAGGAAATTCTCAAGCGACTGCGCTGTATCGGCCAATTAGCGATCGCAGTTGCCAGCATTCAGAAAGCCGATGATTGTTTGTACGATTTAGCCCGTGCAGCCACACAACCTTTTGAGCTTTATTATGTGCTGCTGCGCTGGATTTTGCGAGAACAAGATGAACCGAATCTGAGTGTAATTTGGAGTCGCATTCGCGAACCTTTGAATAGTTTACTGGAGAGTCTTATGCCCAATGAAAATGCACTTTTAACCCAATATCTCAAAGAAGCTGCCAAAATTGCAGCGGAATCTAACCTCAAGGGAAGTTCTTTCAAACGCACATCTTTAGCAGAACCATTCACTGATTTTACAGCAGCAGTTCGTTCTCAAAAACCTTACATGGATTTAGAGTTTATGTTTGCCTCTCTAGTGCAGCAGTACCACACTCGCCTCGATCGAATTCGCGATCACGTTGTAGGTGCAACTAAGCGCGAACAAATCAAGCAATATTACGACATTTTGCGAAAGCTTTACGAGGAAGTTTATCAAGCGCGTCCAGAGAAACTTCTCTCCGATAAAGACAAACTTGAAGCTGCATATTTGTTTTTCTGGCAAGAAGCATATCAGCAGCTTCCAAAAAGAAAGTCTGAAGATAACTCTGATGATTCTGTTGAAACCACCACATCTGTTTAATTAATTAGGAGTTTTTCATGTCAATTAACAAGCTTAATCCTGTGCTTGCTCCCACTTACGAAAATTTTCCAAAAGGGCGAATTGTTAGTTTAATTGTTCTCAGGACAACCCATTCTGAAACGATTTTTCGCACCGAAGGTTCTGGCGAACCAATGTGCAGTGAATTTGTGCCTGCTGGTTTAGAAGATAAAAAAAATATCGTGCAGCGTTTGGTGATGACTAAGCGCAAACAAGTAGCACCAGAAAGGCGCAGGGGACGCGAATTCTTAAGAGCTCACGAACTGCTTTATACAAGTCCCAAAGAAGGTGCTCTTTGTTCGCTAAACACAAATGCACCTTGCGAAATGTGCGTGGATTGTTTTCTGTACGGTTTTGCTGCTGGAGGCGGCGGCGCTCAAAAAAGCCGGATTTGGACTGAAGATGCTTTTAGTATTTTGACTGCGGGTCAAGCTGTGGGCGATCGCACGATCAATGCTATCTATGAAAATGGCACAATGCGTCTGAAGCGAGAGGAAGATACCAAGGCATCAACCGCTTTAAATACCAGTGAATATATCAAACCTGGAGTCCATTTTATTGATGTCGTCACCCTCAAAGATGTTACGGCTGACGAGTTGCGTTATGCGATCGGCAATATTCTGCTAACAAGTCGCTACGGCGCTGTTTCCAGCCGCGTCGGACGGATGGAAAACCAGATATTAGGAGTCTTTGGCAGCATTGCCGAACTTCCTAGTTCTCTCGAATTGGTACAAGCTACCTATGATGCTTTGCCGAAGCCTTTAGAACATCCTTTCGATACCGATGTATTGAGTGCAACGGTTAAACAAGTCATTGCAAATTGGACTCAAAAACGTGGAGTTTCGATGCAGCTTTCTCAGGATGAATTAGATAGTTTAATTGCAGATGTAGACAGTCATTGGTCAGAAACAGAACGGGATGAATTCCTGAAGCGATTGGATAAATCCTACCAGCCTTTCCGTCTGCCTCCTGCCGAAAAAAAGAGCAAAAGCAAAAGTAAAAAGACACCTGTAGAAACAGAGAGTTAATCTATGTCAACACTTCCGTTTCAAAAGGCAAAAATAGTTGAGTTGTGGTGTGCAGAACCAGTCTTTTTTGCCTCTAGGGAGTTGTCTGATACCTATTACACTGAAGGTGCGATCGGGAACTATGCTCTTGCCTATGCTTTTGGCTGGGTACGTTCCCCCTATCGCCTTCAAGGTGAGGCAACAGGACGACCAACCTACAAAGAAGATTTAGAATCGATCGCACAAGCTTGTTATGTATTGCCAGCTTCGCCAATCAACGGCACAGTAACGTTCAGATTTGAGCGGTTCAATGCACTTTCTGATGCTTATTGGTACGCCATGACTAATAACCGCGTTGCTACAGCCCGAGAAGATTTACCAATTCAACGACAAGGCAAAAAACCGAGTTCATTTAGAGCAAGTAATTTTCCTCAAACCGGACGGTTGCGGATGATTGAACGCGGTAACAATTTTCAAACTGTGGTGCTGGGAAACTGTGAATTACCGGATTATATTCGCGTGGGTAAATTCATGAGTAAAGTCAAGGTGAATGTTGTATCTGAACTAGAAATAGCTGTTTTGCCGATCGGCGATTATCAAAGTCAAGCTTATTTAAGTGTAGCCGATCTGCCGCCAAATTTAGAGCTGTTGTCATTCGATTTAATTTCGATGCCGCCAGCACCTTTACTGAAAAATCTTGCCTTCCGAGGTGCAGCTTGGCAGATTGGTGAAATGATTGTTCCAGCCAATTTACATTTTTGTTGTGGAGGCAGACAAAATGGTCAATGAAAGATTAGTTATTCAGCTAGAACCTCGAAGTATTTCAGCTTGTGCATCGCTCCCGAAAGAATTAGCATTTATGAAAAATGCACTTCAGCATCAAGTTGATGTATTTGAACTGTCTCGGAATGCCGATATTGTTCTCAATTCGTCGCCAACTGGCACTGGAAAAACCGGAGCGGGAGCGACAGTATTACTACACAATCCCACTCAAAGTGCTGTTTATGTCGCGCCGACTAATGCGTTAGTAGAACAACAACGGGAAGCCTTAGAAAAGTTTGTCCGTGAAGCTGGTTTGCGTCACGTTGTGAAATCTGCTTCTGCTAGAGAAGTTAGGGAATGGCCTAATGATAAAGTTGGCAATCGTCCGGGTGAGAAGCTGTACAATGTATTGCGGAATCCGGCTACAGTTTTCTCGGATGTTGGGGCTAATCAGCCAATTATTTTGGTGACAAATCCTGATATTTTTTATTACGCAACTTTCTTTGCATACAATAAGCTCGATCGCACCAACATCGCCAGTGCTTTTTACCAAAAGTTTGGTACTGTCATTTTTGATGAATTTCATCTTTATGATGCCAAACAGTTGGTTAGTTTGCTGTTTTATCTAGCTTATTCTTACGTTTTCGGCTTTTTTGAATACGGGCGGCGAGTAGTTTTGCTGACAGCAACACCGGAACCAGCTTGTGAGTTAGCATTGAAAAATTTAGAGTTCAAGGGTGTCAAAATAGCCTGGATTAATGGAGAAACAGACAATTCTCATCTTTTACCATCGCAAACAGCAGTTAATCTGGAATTGCGATCGCAACCTGATAAAAATGAATGGTTGAAAGAATTAGCAGATGAAGTGGCTAAACGTTTTCAGGAGAATCCAGATCGAAATGGTGCTGTAATTTTGGATGCTCTTGTTAACATCAACGATCTATACCACTTGCTGAAACAAAGAGGACTTGTTAATGTCATAGGGCGAATTACTGGCCCTGCACCTAAAGCAGACAGGAAACGGGCGATGCAATGCCCGATTATTCTCGCAACCAGCACCGTAGATGTCGGATTTAACTTTGAAAGAAAGCCTGTACCGACGCGGCAAAACTTGGATTGGTTGATTTTTTCCAGTCGCGATCGCTTCTCTTTTTGGCAGCGATTGGGACGAGTTGGACGGGTATTGGGCAAGTCTGAAACTAATATTGATTCAGAGGCGATCGGCTATTTACCAGAAAAGGCTTGGGAGCAAGGTTTATCTACCCTAGATTGTACAGGAGGACGCGCCGCACTCAAACAAATGCTTGAGAGTATTCCCTGTCTTGACAAACCTTTTTTAGATGTTTATTGGCGTTCCGAAGCCTTTCTAGAAATTGCCCGTCCTCTGTTAGAACTCGAAGAAAAATTTGATAATTTACCCGGTAGCGAATTAATACCGCAACTTTTCAATACTCTGAAAGAAACACTTGGAGGAAATCGCGACTGGGACTATTACCGCCGCCGAATGCGAACCTTGCGCGGGGCGGAAGAGATTGTCAAAGTCTCTGCGAAAAAACTAACTCTCAAAAGCCAGTGGAAATACATCAAAGGCGGTCAAGCTTTTGTCAAAAAGTTTTTAGAGGTTCACTATCCGTTTGAAGTTGAGGAACTCAAAGCAAAAAGAGCCAGCATCGAAGAATTTGAAAAGTTGTTTCAAGAAGATGATGAAGCTGGTAAAGAATTAAAAGTCTTTGCTGAGATTTGGAGTGCTAGCTATGCACCGCTGTTTCAATTTCGTTCCAGCTTGTTTGAAAGTCTCCCAATCCGCGATCCTCAAGGCTTATTGTTGGATGATTCCGAAGAAACAATTTTAGACCCTCTGCATCTTTTGCGTTATTACGAATTTGCTGAAGATGGCGAGTTTATGGTAATAAAATCCCGCGCTAAAGTTACCTATACATTAAGTTTTAGGTTGCGGTATCGCGACAGTTACCAAAATTTTGTTAACAAAGAACTCAACAAGTTAACTGCTTTTCCAAATTGTCGGATCGAACGAAGAATCGGAGATGAACTCGCACCAACTCCTCTGCTGAAAGTGCTGGAAAAACATTTGCTACCCGGTGTAATAGTTTGCGGAGTCAAAAATGCTGCTGCTATTTTCCAACTCCAAAAGCAAGGAATTGTGTCATATCCGATCGCAATTGTTTGTAATGATGTTGAGAAAAAATACAAGTTTTTACCAGGATTAGCAGGAATCTTAGCTATGGCCATGAAAAGCAAGCAGCTACGTCTTCCCGATGATGAGCCTTTTATTGCTGGATAGGTAATAAACGTTGAAGCTAAAGTTTTGAAATAAAAATAACAAGAATTTATCAAAGGTTAGTATGCCCCATAGCCTCATTCTCAATCTTGTTCCAGTTTCGCCTATTTATCCCCAATTCCTAACAGGAAGACATTTTCATGCACTGTTTTGTACTCTCGTCAGTCATGTAGATCAAGAACTAGGCGATCGCCTTCATAGTGAAAAAACTGAAAAAGCTTTCACTCTCAGTCCTCTACAAGTTTCTTCCTTCACTTCTAATGTCCCCCCTCACCAAAGGGGGATTAGGGGGGTTCACGGGGGTAAGGGAGGCTTTAAAAACCATTTTTTGCAGTGGGAACACTCCCAAGCAATTCCAGCAGGTACGCTTTGTTGGTGGCGGATTTCTCTGTTGGATGATGCTTTGTTTGGTAAGCTTACCGAACTCTGGCTCAATCTCAATCCTCAGCATCCCTGGCATCTGGGGCCTGCTGATTTACATATTACCAGTATCCTCGGTACTCCCCAATCTACTCAGCCTTGGGCTCATGCTTGTTCTTATGCTCAATTGTATGAACAAGCTTCGGAGAGCGATCGCGTTTTTAGTTTCAGTTTTGCTACTCCTGCTGCTTTCCGACAAGGACATTATGATACTGCTCTCCCTACTAGAGATTGTATCTTTAATGGTCTCCTGAAACGGTGGAATAAATACAGTGGGCTTGAGTTTTATGAGATTGCGATTGAGTCAATTTTTCCCAGTTTTTTCAATATTCGCACGGAAATTGTGGCTGATTCCAGGAGTAAGTTTATTGGCTGTGTGGGAGAGGTTAGTTATCGCTTGATGGGAGATTTGGAACCGCTGCAAATTAAGATGGTTAATGCTTTGGCTGATTTTGCTTTGTATGCGGGGGTTGGACGCAAAACGCCGATGGGGTTGGGGATGGTACGGCGGTTGATTAATAGTTGAAACCTTCGGAGGGCGAAGCATTCGGATAGTTAATTTGTGGGAGAAACGAAAGGTTATCGTCCGAATGCTTCGCCCCTACACACCAATTTTGTTTTGTAATTTACAAAATACGTTTTCAATGTTTATTTTACATGGCTTTTAGTCCATTTTAATGGACTTTCGCTATTAGCCAGGGAATTGATTCCCTGGCGGGTGAGTCGGTTAATGACATTTTTTTCAAACGAATTCCAGGTAAATATATGGATGATTCTGAATACATTCCCATCGCTTCTTTGAACCAATTTGCTTATTGTTCTCATCGCTGTTGGCGGATGTTTTGTGCTGGTGAGTTTGTTGACAATAATTACACGATTGAGGGGACGGATTTGCATGAACGGGTTCATACTTTGTCTCAGATGTATCGAGAGGAAACTTGGCAGGTTCGGGCAATTTGGCTGAAGTCGGAACGCTATGGGTTGATTGGTAAGTCGGATTTAATTGAGTCAAATTCTGGAGAAATATATCCGGTTGAATATAAGCGAGGACGGAAGGGGGAGTGGGATAACGATGAGTTGCAGGTTTGTGCTCAAGCTTTGTGTCTTGAGGAGATGACGGGGAAATCTATTTCTCAAGGTTATGTCTATTATGCTCAGTCTCACCAACGTCAATTGGTGGAAATTGATGCTGTTTTGCGTGAGTTTACGGTGGCCACTATTGCGGCTGTTACAAGTTTACTGGAAACGGGTGTTATGCCAAAGCCTGTTTATGGTAAACGCTGTAAAGGTTGCAGTCTTTATTCTCAATGTTTGCCCAATGCTGCTGATAAGGTGGCGCGTTATCAGGAAGTTCTCTAAGTTTATAGGAGTTTGGAAAAATGGGTACGGTTTATGTTATCAAGGATGATGCTTTTATCGGTAAGGTTGATGAACGTTTGAAGGTTACAGCTAATAAGGAAATCCTGCAAGATGTGCCTTTGATTAAGGTTGATGGGATTGTGATTTTGGGACGGGCTACTATTTCTCCGGCTGCGCTTGCTGTACTTCTGGAACGTAAGATTCCTATCAGTTTTCTTACGGGAACTGGAAAATATTTGGGTAAGGTTGAACCTGAGTTAACGAAAAATATTTTGCTGCGTTCGGCACAATGGCAAGCTGCAGGAGAAACTGAAAAGGCGGTGCATCTGGTGCGGGGTTTTGTTCGAGGTAAGTTGAAAAATTATCGAAAAAGGCTATCTGATGCTCAGCAAACCTATCCAAAACTTGATTTTAAGTCTGCTATTTCTCGTTTGGAAAGTACTATTTCCCCGATTGACAAAACTGACAATATTAATTCGTTAAGAGGTTTGGAGGGGGCTGGTAGTGCTGCTTATTTTGGGGCGTTTAATCAGTTGATTCGTGTTGAACATTTTAGCTTTGAAGGACGACGCCGACGCCCTCCTACTGATCCGGTGAATGCTCTTTTGAGTTTTGGTTATTCGCTGTTGCGTCACGATGTCCAAAGTGCTGTGAATATTGTTGGTTTTGACCCATATTTAGGGTATCTTCATTTTCAGCGTTACGGTCGTCCTGGTTTGGCGCTGGATTTGATGGAGGAGTTTCGACCTTTGGTTGTTGATGCGATGGTTTTAAAGGCTATTAATTTGCGGAAAATCAAGCCGTCTGATTTCACGGTAGAACCTATTAGTAATGCGGTTCTTTTGTCTAAGGAGGGGCTACGAGAGTTTCTGAAGTCATACGGGGAGAAAAAACAAGAAAAGTTTACGCATCCTGCTTTGGGAAAGAAGATGACTTATCAAGAGGCGTTTGAAATTCAAGCGCGTTTGGTAGGGAAGTTTCTGATGGGTGAAATTGATCAGTATCCTCCTTTGGTGTTGAAGTAGTTATGTTTGTTGTTGTGTCTTATGATGTTTCCGAGGATAAGCGTCGTACTAAAATTCACAAGATGCTTAAGTCTTATGGACAGTGGATGCAGTACAGTGTGTTTGAGTGCAATTTGACGGCGACTCAGTATGCTAAGTTGCGATCGCGTTTGTCTAAGGTGATTAAGCCTGATGAGGATAGTATCCGTTTTTATTTTCTCTGTGGCTGTTGTCAGGGAAAGGTGGAGCGGATCGGCGGTGAACAGGTGCGCGATGATTCGATTTTTTTTGCTTAGTTGCGGCAACCTGTAGGTGTTTTTTTGAAAGTGTCGATTTTTGGGGCTGTATTCCTTATTGGATAAGGTTTGCAGCCTTTTTGCGTTCTCAGGAGGTTGCCGCAAAGTCTGTAATGCTTACGGGGATAGATTTTGAGCTGTTTTGAAAATGTTGCCTCTTGCGCGATCGATGGCTGTAATGCAATAATTATTGAGGTTGCCGCAAATGAACCTTGAAAACTATATATTTTAAGGCTTTCAGCCTCCCGCTCCGGAAAATACTGAAAATCCCTTCTAGGGATTGAAACGAATTCAAAGGGACAAGGACATACGCCCCTAGGGCCGGAAAATACTGAAAATCCCTTCTAGGGATTGAAACTTCCAATTTTTTCCCTGCCGGGAATCCAATTAGAGTAACCGGAAAATACTGAAAATCCCTTCTAGGGATTGAAACGAAAATCAGCCTTTCTTCTGAGAGATTGGCTATTGGCCGGAAAATACTGAAAATCCCTTCTAGGGATTGAAACACCTTTACGCTGCCATCGGTACAAAAACCAATCAAAGCCGGAAAATACTGAAAATCCCTTCTAGGGATTGAAACTCAGAGTCTCAAGGATTGGGCAATCGCCCACAGTAACCGGAAAATACTGAAAATCCCTTCTAGGGATTGAAACAGCAGCTAAATTTCCATCAAGACAACTCTGAAACACCGGAAAATACTGAAAATCCCTTCTAGGGATTGAAACCAATAAAATCAGTCTAGCCTCACGGTTTGTCCGTCGTACCGGAAAATACTGAAAATCCCTTCTAGGGATTGAAACTTCTCTATTCCGCTCTCCTCACCCCATATTTCATTCCCGGAAAATACTGAAAATCCCTTCTAGGGATTGAAACTTAATAAGTAATTTGACCTCGCTACTTGGCATAAACCCGGAAAATACTGAAAATCCCTTCTAGGGATTGAAACCAAGCAGTATCAAGGTGCAGAAAACTGGGATGGGACAACCGGAAAATACTGAAAATCCCTTCTAGGGATTGAAACAATTCCGGGCATTTTTTTGGCAAGGTAAACCAACACCGGAAAATACTGAAAATCCCTTCTAGGGATTGAAACAATGCCGAACGCAACGCAATCTTGTGGAGTTCCACCCGGAAAATACTGAAAATCCCTTCTAGGGATTGAAACTTCCTAGTTCTTTGCAGCATGAAGTCATGCCAGTTACCGGAAAATACTGAAAATCCCTTCTAGGGATTGAAACGAATCTGCGCATCTCGTCCTCTCTGAAACATTGTTCCGGAAAATACTGAAAATCCCTTCTAGGGATTGAAACGGAAGCAGGTTCGTGATTAGGGAATAGCTGGTGACCGGAAAATACTGAAAATCCCTTCTAGGGATTGAAACTAGATGTTTCTGACAGCGGCGGAATTTGGGTGACTAGGGTAACCGGAAAATACTGAAAATCCCTTCTAGGGATTGAAACGTTGCACGTATTTCTCCTTCAGATTCTGTTAGATGGGTGAGAATCATACCGGAAAATACTGAAAATCCCTTCTAGGGATTGAAACTTTTTCAAAGAATAGTTGAAATTAGCGATCGCCCTCACGGGTAACCGGAAAATACTGAAAATCCCTTCTAGGGATTGAAACAAATTCCTTAATCAAGGATAGCCCAGTATTCCAAGGCCGGAAAATACTGATTTCCCGACGTATTGAATAAGTCGCATCATCCACCAGGGAATAAATTCCCTGGCTTATAGCTAAAGTCCTCTCAAGAGGACTAAATATATAGTCTGCAAAGATTTCAGTCCATTTCAATGGACTTGAGCTATTAGCCAGGAACTTGAGTTCCGGGCGGATTTGGTGGCTTACTGAGAATGGTGCAAAATCTGAGTTAAGTTTAGTTAGCTCCTCTAAAAGGAGGACTAGCTTGTGGAGACTTGCTAGAAGGTTTCACTGGCTTACTCTCACTAACTTCAACAGTACCAGTCTCAACGTCATAACTTTCTACCTTAGAAGTTGACTGGCTGTTTTCTGATCTCGAAGAACTATCAATCTTCCCCTCTGGAATTGGAGGAACATTCAACAGACTTTCGTCAAGTTTGGCTGCTGGATCATCTGGTGAAAGTGGATATTTTTTGGGGCTATTTTGCTTGGCTTCTGACATAGGTGGAACCTTCAAAAGATTTTGGTCAAGCTTAGCTGCTGGGTCATCAGGTGATAGTGGAGTGGCAAACGGGTTACCTGGATTAGGCTGTGCAACTACCTGCATCATCCCAACAACAGATAGGATGAGCGATACACCAGCTATTGAGGGCAAAAGCCACTGTTTTTTGAGTAAATATTTCATAATATCCCTGCCTTATATCATCTAGTCTAGCTAAATATAAAGACGAGATAAATTAAACTTTGTTTCCTAATTTCTGTCCGCAGAATTGCCAGTAATCAGAAAATCCTCCCGTGGAGGTAAGACACCTACGCCACGGGAGGATAATTGAGGATTTACCCAAGAAATTTGTACCTAACGTATCTAGCAAAACCTGGCTTTAGCTGAAGGCTAAAAATGCTTTATTGACCGCTAGTAATCCAGTTTTTGATATCAGTTGTCTTTTTAGAATCAAGACGGGTTCCACTATTGGTTGTAACACCAGAACTTAGTCCGTGGGTGTGGACAGCAAAGACATAACGCTCGTTATTCACAACGCGGTAAACCCCGCTACCACTCTGACCGTTGTATGTGTCAATTGAGTAGTTGACACGCATCGATGTTGAACTGCTAATTGGGCCGTAATGGTAGTAGAGTTTCTTAGCACCGTCCTTGTCGCCAGGATAGCCAGCTATATGGCCAGTCACGCCGTTAATACTTGAATAGTAGGTATAACCTAGCCATCCGGTACTATTGCCAATAGTTCTGTCGAGAGTAACTAGGGCAATATCGTAGTTTTTGTCTTTGCTAGTTGTATAGTTGCTGTAGGTTCGTAGTTTGGTAGAAAAGGCAGAACCATATGGCTTATAAGTTCCATTCAAACCAGGGACTACTTCGATTTTCTTGGCATACCCACCCCGGTCTTTATTGTAAACACAATGCCCAGCAGTTAAGACATATTTGGCAGCAATTAGCGTTCCTGAACAACCATAGGTCTTGTTGTTAGGATAAGTGACGTATAGTTTGGTCATCGCACGCCAGGGATAGATAGTCGTGTCGCTGATCAACTGACGGTTATCTGTACCAATTACAGAGTTAGGTTTTACTCCACCCGAACTAGCTTCTGGCTTAGCGTTGGGGGACAATCCTCCACTAGGAGCACCAACAAGGGGAGTAGCGCTACCTGGTGTCACTGGTTGCACTGGACCTAGTTGAGTAACGCCAGTTTTCAAGTCATAAGTTACTGTTTGGACAGTTCTTGATGGGCTATTTTCCTGAGAATTACTAACAGGAGGTTTGGCGACTGGAACATTCCAAAGAGTTGGGTCAAGCTTGGCTGCTGGATCAGTTGGTGATAGCGGTGCGGAAGGTACTTGAGGCTGTGGAAGTGCCTGTGTCATCCCAGCAAATGACAAAATGTAAGATGTACAAACTACTACAGGAAAAATAAATTGTTTCTTGTTTGTGCTTAGAAATTTCATGCTTTGGTCACCCTTGAACTACCTGTGGTTTTGGCAGAGAATCTATTGACTTCTAGTTACTTGTCATTGCTTAGAATGAGTATTATGCAGTTTATACAAAACTTTACTAAAAGTTGAAACGCTAACAGTGAATGTGAGTTCCAAAGACAAAGAAACTTTTTCATGCAACCAATTCTCTACCTTCCCTCAGCACTACTGGATTGTCCTGTCGCAGGCGAGACACTTGCGCTACCTTCAGGATAATTAAGGATTTATTTGCCGGTAGCAATCCAAGCGGTAATATCGCTAAACTTTGTTGAGTCTATACGTGTTCCGCTATTGCTGGTAATTCTTGGTGGGCTCGTTCCAAGGGTATGGACAGCAAAGATAGTACGTTCCCGATTCACATTTCGGTAAACTGGACTACCACTCTGACCATCCTCTGTGTCAGTTGTATATGAGACACGCTGCGCTGTTAAACCGGTAATCGAGCCGTAATTGTAGTAAAGTTTCAAGCTATTGTCTTTGTCGTAAGGATACCCTGCTATATTGGCAGTCACGCCATCAAGAGTTGGATAGTAAGCATAACTCAGCCATCCGGTACTGTTGCCAATAGCGCTGTCTAGGGTAAGTAGGGCAATATCGTAGTTACTGTCTTGGCTAGTCGTATAGTTGGCGTAGGTTCGCGTATTAGTAGCAAACGCAGAACCATAAGGTTTATAGGTTCCATTTAAACCTGGGATGACTTCGATTTTCGTTGCATACCCACCATCTCTCTTGCTGTAAACACAATGACCAGCAGTTAATACATACTTGGCGCTAACCAGCGCACCCGAACACATATACGTCCTCCTGTTAGGATAAGTCATGTATATTTTGGTCATAGCACGCCAAGGATACCTGGTAGTTTTATTGATCAGGTAGCGCTGATCTGTACCAATCACACTCTCAGTATTAGGAGCTCTTCCCTCGCTGGAACGAGTCACCCTAGGAGTAGTCCCAGCAGTCCTCAATTTTTGTGCTGTACCAAGTTGAGCGATACGAGTTTTCAGGTTAAAACTGACTGGTGTGACTAAGCTTGACTCAGTAGCGGGAGTCTTGGGAGAATTACTGACAGGAGGCTTTGCAGGTGCGACATTGACAAGATTTGGATCAAGTTGCGCTCTGGGGTCAGTTGGCGATAGAGGGGCGATCGCTACTTGAGTTGACTCTGGCTGTGGAAACCCTAGGACTGCTGCAGTAAAGGACAGAAGGTAGGATGTTCCAATTACCAAGGGTAGAGCAAACTGTTTCTTGTTCATGCGCTTTGATGTCATCATTTGGTTACTCTTACGTTTGGTTTTTCTGCAAAAAACCAATTTTTTAGCCTCTATTGACTTTTCACAGCCATTGATAAGCATTACGTTATTTTTAACAAAAATTTATATAACTCAACGAGTTGTAGTCTTGTAAAATTCGGATACTTCTTCCTGTGCACTCAACATAGCAACAGCAGCAGTATCCAAGGTAAGTTTGACTACAAGGGACAGATTGCCCGACAAAATGGGCGGTATATTTACCAAAGGAGCGATCGCTCGCATTATGGAAGGAATCGAAGAAAAGCTGCGCCAATTAGTCACAGAAGCTTGTAGTTATCAAGTCGGAAACGCACAGCGTCAAAAAAACCTCACCAAGATTATTCGCCTAATTTCCAACAAGCTTTGGAAAGAAAACACCCCGTACTATCAAGATGCCCTTACAACAAACATGGGTGTATTTTTGTCAAAACATCTGCGAAGGAAACACCGGTGAACCATACAACCCCACAAGAGGAAGCGTAAGCACTTGGCTAAACTTCTACCTGAAGCGACGACTCCAGGATTTCTACATAGAAAACCAAAAACAGAAAGCCAAGACAGTCTCTAATCAAGCTGGGGGATTAGCGTCGAACGACAGCGAATACCCCATCAACCCAATCGAAAATATACCCGCTGTACCCTATGTTCCCTCACTGCTAGAAGAAGTCAAAATCTGGGTAGAAACCGATCCAGATGGTGAATTAAGCAGTACCCACATCGCCAATTATCCAGAAATAACAGCAAAAATCCTCATCCTGCGGCGCTTACCTCCAGAAACAAGCTGGAAAACCCTCGCCACAGAATATAACCTCTCAATTTCCACTTTGAGCAGTTTTTATCAGCGTCAATGTCTCCCCCGCTTGCGTAAATTTGGAGAATTGGAGGGATATCTATAACAGAAGGGTTCCAAACCAGGACTTCTTCACCCCCTCACCTCCCCAAAACTTAGCCAGAGAGACTCACCGATCGCTTAAGGATAACGCCATGACTTACCACACCAACGAGATAGATGAGTTTGCCTTACCTTTGCCAATTACCTGCGCTGCACGTAGGGAAGCACAAGAATTTGCCAATCAACAGCCAACCGCACAAAAAGCAGAACAAGTTCGATTGAATACCCTAGCTGTTCATGCTGTCAATGACTACTTGCAACTGATGGGCGTTCCTACAGACATCTCCCTAGGTGACAGTTGGCAACCTACAGCACGTTTATGTGCCAATGTAGCTGACTTGGAAATAACAGAAATCGGTCGCTTAGAATGTCGTCCCGTGCAAATACATCAGCAAAGTTGCTATATTCCTCCAGAAGTGTGGTCAGATCGGATTGGCTATGTCGTAGTGCAAATCGATGAATCTTCCCTGGAAGCCACAGTGTTGGGTTTTAGCCAAACTGCAGCTAGAGAAGAATTGCCCCTTAGCCAACTTCAACCCATTGAAGACTTAATCGATCGCCTCCATCAACCACAGACATTTCAAGCAACAGTAACCGAACCTCCGGCTGACTACACAAAAGTGAATTTAAGTCAATGGATAAATAATATTTTTGATACAGGTTGGCAAACTATTGAAACTTTGTTCAACCCAGCAGAACCTGAACTAAGCTTTGCATTCAGAAGCGCCGATAGTGCATTACTCGACGAGGAACTTCCAGACACAAGTATTAAACGTGCTAAATTAATTGACTTGGGGATGCAACTCGCCGGTAATTCTGTAGCTTTGATTGTGGAACTGACGCCACAATCCCACAACCGAAGACATATTCTGCTTCAGGTACATCCTACAGCTAGCCAAATTTACTTACCCCCACTACTCCAACTTACAGTACTCGATGAATTTGGTTTAGTCTTCCTGGAAGCCCAAGCTAGAAGTGCCGATAATTACATTCAATTGCAGTTTAACGGTTTGCCAGGAGAACAATTTAGTGTCAAAGTTGCTCTTGGAGATGCCAGCATCATGGAAGATTTTGTGATTTGATTAAGCAAAAATAGGGAATAGGGGAACTTTTTCAAGCAGACGAACGTTAAAAAACTGCATAAGCTAAAGATGGTGAGACATAGAAACTAGAGGAAAGATTAACTGGAGAGTCTCTCTGTTTTGCAGTGCTATTAACTTCATCTGGAGAAGCAGTTGTGGGAAAATTAGTCGTTTTTAAGCTAGGAGAAGGTAGCTTTGAGCAGGGATTTCCCGTTACCTTACAGATTGGGGAGGAGGGAAAACTACCAAACGCCGAAATTACCGGTAGGCTACCGCCAACCCCAGACATTCCCCAATACTACAGTGTTTGGGCTAACAGTTATCGCCACTTGGGAGCCCGGTACAGACTGGAAGCTTCACGGGGCCAAGTGACTAATGTTTCCAAAATTGAGAATTGCTGTAATGCGGCGGTCGTATTGCGCGATCGCCTGAATCTTTGGCTTACCTCTGAGTCCTTTCGTCCCCTCAGAGAGAAATTGTTAGAAAAACTAATACCTTCAGATGAAATACGTTTAATTATTCAAACTGAAAATATTTGGTTGCGGCGATTACCCTGGCATTTGTGGGATTTTTGCGAGCGATATCCCAATGTTGAAATTGCTTTAAGTGCTCACGGTTATGAGTTTGTAGAACAAGTTACAGCACCCCACAAAAATGTAAGAATTTTAGCGATTTTGGGGAATAGCACTGGCATCAATACCCAAGCGGATCGCCTGTTGTTAGAACAGTTGCCAGATGCGCAAATTACATTCCTTGTGGAACCACAACGCCAACAACTCACAGAAGAACTTTGGAAAGAAGGCTGGGACATTCTCTTTTTTGCTGGACATAGTGCTAGTCAAGCTAATGGCGAAAATGGTCTATTTTATATCAATCAAACTGATAGTATAACAATTGAACAATTAAAGTTTGCCTTAAAAAAAGCAGTTGAACGTGGCTTAAAAATCGCAATTTTCAACTCTTGTGATGGCTTGGGATTAGCACGAAATTTAGCTGATTTACACATTCCGCAAATTATCGTCATGCGAGAACCGGTGCCAGATCAGATATCGCAAGAATTTTTGAAGTACTTTTTAGCAAGCTTTGCTCAAGGTAAGTCATTCTATCTAGCAGTGCGGGAAGCTAGAGAAAGATTACAAGGTTGGGAAGAGCAATTTCCTTGTGCTACCTGGTTACCGATGATTTGCCAAAATCCAGCCGTTTTACCCCCAACTTGGCAAGAATTAAGCGGAAGAATCCTCAATGCTAACCCTCCCCCAGATTCACCAGCTAAGAGGCAATTCTCCTCCCCTAAGCTCGGACTTAGTATGGGCAGCATTGTCACAAGATTGTTAATCAGTGTGGTCATAACATCCCTGTTAATGATGACGCGACAGGTGGGTATGCTTCAATCAGTCGAGTTAAAGGCTTTTGACCAACTGATGAAAACAAGACCAGCAGAAGCGCCAGATTCGCGTATTTTAGTGGTCGCAATCACCGAAGAAGATATTCAGGCACAGAAAAACGAACTAAGACCAGGTACATCGCTCTCAGACCGATCGCTGCTAAGACTTTTGCAGAAACTGGAATCTTATCAACCTTCATCAATTGGTTTAGATGTTTATCGCGATTTTCCTTCATCAGCAGAGTATCCAGAATTAGCAAAGCATCTGCAAAACAGCGATCGCTTGATTTCCGTGTGCAAAGTCAGTACAAATATTAATGACCCAGGTATTGCTCCTCCTCCAGGAGTTCCGGTAGGCAATTTGGGCTTTAGTGATGTGGCGATTGACCCTGATCAGTCTCTGCGCCGTCATTTGCTGGCTTTAACCCCAAATCCCGCATCTGCTTGTACAGCATCCTACGCTCTCAGCAGCCAGCTAAGCTTCCGCTACCTGAAAGCTAAGGGGATATCTCCCAAATTCACAACCGAGGGCTACTTACAGCTTGGGAATACAGTTTTTAACCGCTTGGAAAACCGTACTGGTGGTTACCAAAATATCGATGCTTGGGGACATCAAGTACTCTTAAATTATCGCTCCCATAACTCTACTCAGGATTTTGTGGCGCAAGTTACTCTCTCCCAAGTCCTGAAAGGTCAGCTTAATCCCGCTATGGTGAAAAACCGGATTGTTCTGATCGGCGTTACGGCTTTTAGTCGTAATGATTATTTTTTGACACCTTACAGTAATGGTCATAGCTTAGACCAGAAGATGCCAGGAGTAATTGCTCACGCACAAATGGTCAGTCAGATTCTCAGTGCGGTTCTGGATAGGCGATCGCTGTTGTGGGTTTGGCCTTTGTGGGGTGAAGTGCTGTGGATTTGGGGTTGGTCCCTGGTGGGAGCAATGCTAGCTTGGCGTTTTGGGTTATTACTACGCTTAGGGCTGTTGGCGATCGCCCTGAGTATCTTATCTACTCTTTGTTTTGCTCTTTTATTACAAGGGGGTTGGGTACCACTGGTTCCTTCAGCGCTTGTTTTAGTATTTGCCAATCTCGGCGTTGTAGTCTATGGTGCTTACCCTATTCAACGACAGCAATCGAAATTTGTCCATTAATTTTGACATTCTCCGGGCTGAAGCCACAGGGTTTCCAACGAGGTTTCTTATGATTTACAAAAATTTACAGCAATTGCTAAAAACACTATTCGTCACTTTGGCGCTTCTAGGAGTGTACGGTAACTCGCACGCCTTAGCACAATTTGTACAATTAGCACAGACACTACCACAAGTACCAGATAACGGCGCACCTAAAGAGCGACAAGCAGGAGCAACCCACGCCCAGAACCCACCACCACCACCAGACCAGGGCGCACCTGCACCCGCTAATAGACCCGGAGGAGGAAGCCGCAACCCCCAAAATGCGCCCTCACCACCACCAACACCACCAGACAACGGCGCACCCGGTCAAAGGGAAGGCGCCGGAAGTCGTGGTCGATGTCCCAGAGTAGACAAGCGTCTCACCGCTTTAGTGCCGATTGTTAAGAAAACTGCGAGTGTTACTCAAGCCACAAGGGATTTTCGGACTAGCTTAGAATTTGTCGCAGGATCAACCTTCGCCGAACGTCCAACTTTCTGGTTTTTTAATCCTTATTCCCTGAGCGCTGAACGTCCAGTTGAGTTTGTGTTGCAAGACGACAAAGGTAAAGAAATCTACCAAACTTCTTTCACCTCGACGGTCACAGCACCCGGTGTTGTAGGCTTTCAGCTTCCTCCTGAAGCGCCACGGCTTGAGGTGGGCAAAATCTATCGTTGGTTCTTCTCTATTTATTGCAATCCGGAGCAACCTATCCACGTTGACGGCTGGGTGCAAAGGGTTGCAGCTAATCCTTTAATCAATAGTCAGTTGGAGCAAGCAACACCACAACAACTTGTTGCTCTCTATACTCAAGGTGGAGTTTGGTTCGATGCGGTGACAACTCTTGCAGGGCGCCGTCTCCAGAATCCAGATGACCAAACTTTGAGGGATGAGTGGGATAAGTTGCTAGGGTCTGTTAATTTAAGTGCGATCGCTTCTGAACCAATTACTTCAGTGCTGACTCCGAAAAATCTAACTAAGTTACCTTGAACTGGGGATAGGGTAAGACCGGAATCCTTCCCCTATCTCCCCCATCTACCCAATTTTGCGCGAAGCGCTTTGAAAATCTTACCGCTTGAAGTGGTGGGATTTTTGATGGGCTGCAAGCCGCACACTCGTGACTTCTAGTCATGAGTTAGGCGCTCCATATTTCCATATTTCTATATTGCATATGGTGGCGCATATGGTAAGATAAGACATGGAAGTAAAGCGCGGCAGAGGTTATGTTTATGCAATTGAGTACCATATAGTATGGTGTGTTAAGTACCGCCACAAAGTATTGGCGGGAGAAATAGCAGAGTTCCTCAAAGAAGTCTTAACCGAGACAGCAATACTTTATAAATTTAAAGTAGAGAGTCTAGAGGTAGTAGAAGACCACGTTCATGTTTTAGTCTCTGCAACCCCTCAGCACACCATTCCTAACATAGTCAAAATGCTTAAGGGTATTTCCGCCAGGAAACTATTTTTAAAGTTTCCTCAACTTAAGAAGAAACTAAGGGGAGGACACCTTTGGAATCCAAGTTATTTTGTTTCAACGAAGAGCGAAAATACTGAAGCACAGGTAAAAAAGTACATAGAAAACCAAAATGATAAAAGTCCAGAAGGCGTTTAAAGTTACACTCATTCCAAATCGCGCTCAGTCCGAACTAATCAATCGGACAGTTGGGTGCGCCAGGTTTGTTTATAACCGCTTTTTGGCGTTGAGAAAAGAAGTCTACGCAACAGATAAAATTACCCTCAATTACAACGAATGCAGCCAAAAACTTACTCTTTTAAAGCAAGAGATAGAGTGGTTAAAAGAGGTAGACAAGTTTGCTTTGCAAAACTCACTTAAAGCTCTGGAAACTGCCTACAAAAACTTCTTTGCTGACTTGAAAAAGCCGAAGGCTAAAAGACGCTTTGGTTTTCCTCAGTTCAAGAAAAAGCCTGGCTGCAAGCAGGCATATAAAACGAACTTCACTAATGGCAATATTCAAGTTAGGGGCAATTATCTGAAGCTACCAAAGCTAGGTCTAGTAAAGTTTCACAAATCGCAGGAATTAACAGGTAAGCTAGTTAGCGTTACGGTATCTCGCACCAAAATAGGCAAATATACTGCTAGTATCTTGTGCGAGACAGAGATAGACAAGTACCCACAAGTCAATCAAAATATTGGGCTTGACTTAGGGATAAAATCTTATTTAGTCACTAGCAACAATGAAGTTGTAGATAATCCCAAATATTACCGTACTCAAAAAAGGAAGCTACGCCAAGCACATAAAAAGGTATCCCGCACTGTTAAAGGCAGTAGTAATAGAGTCAAAGCAAAAACCAAGCTAGCTCAAATCTACGAACGAATTACAAATCTTAGAGACGACTTTCTGCATAAGCTTTCAACTCGTTTAATCAAAGAAAACAGTATTATCTGTATTGAAGATTTGCGAGTTGCCAACATGGTTAAGAACCACAAACTAGCCCTCTCTATTAGTGACGCTAGTTGGTCTAAATTTGTGGCTATGTTGGAATATAAAGCAGTTTGGCATGACAGAATTGTGCAGAAAGTTGGTACATTCTTTCCCTCATCTCAAACTTGCAACTCTTGCAAAGCAATCAACCCACTGGTCAAAGATTTAAAGTTACGTGAATGGTTTTGTCCAGGGTGTAATAGCTATAATTTGCGCGACAAAAATGCCGCCCTCAATATACTAAGTGAGGGATTGAGATTACTAACCGCCGTCGGTACGCCGGAGGTTGTAAAAAACGCTTGTGGAGAACTTGTAAGTCCTGAAGTAATTCAGGCAGAGATCGTTGAAGCAGGAATCGCGTGACTTTTAGTCATGCGAGGTTCAATGATCCAGATAATCTATTTTGCTTTTGTACTAGATAATCAGTTATGGGACGCGCCAGTTCAGCTTTTTTCCCATTACCGATAACCTATAAACGAATTGATTAACTGGATTTAAAATTACATGGCAACTTACCCCGGCGTCGCAATTGGCATCAATCACTATCAGTTTTTACCACCCCTGAACTACGGACAAGCAGATGCACAAGCGCTGTGGAATTTTTTAGTACAAGTCGGTAACTTATCTTCCAACCAGTGTCTGCTGTTAACTGATGCTTCGTCAATGGTGGGCGAAAGCGAGACTTGTCCCACTAAAGAAAATATTTTATTTTGGCTGGAAAATATTCGCCAAAAGGCTAGTAAGTCCCAGAGTTGGCATTGGTTCTTTTTCTGTGGCTACGGTATAAGTTGGGAACAAGTTGACTACTTAATGCCCATTGACGGCAACCCGACTGATATTCCTGGAACGGCGATACCGATGCGTGAGGTATTTGCAGCTCTCCAAGCATCTGGTAGTGAAAATATACTGGTGCTGTTAGATATTAACCGCTCCTCTGGCTCTCAATTCGGGGAACCTGTGGGAGCCGAAACAGTTGAGTTAGCCCGTGAGATGGGAATTGTCTTAGTTCTTTCCAGTCAACTCAATGAATTTTCCCACGAAGCAGCAGCACTGGGTAATGGTTTATTTACGGTAGCGCTTCTAGAAGCATTGCGTTATTATCACACCGACACGACCTTGGAGCAGCTCGAATATTATCTGCGCGATCGCCTACCCCAATTGAGCCAACACCACTGGCGACCGATTCAGACTCCTTTGTTTGTGATTCCACAAGACGATCTCAGACAACAGCGGATTTTGCCCACAGCCCAAAATTTACTGGAAAACGAGAAGACTGTTTTCGGTATGCCAAAAACTTTTATACCGATGACGCCCAATACTGAGGATACGCAAGTAGATGATTCTCGCAATGGAACAGGGGTATCCGTTCAAAAAACTGCTACAGCGCTTGTCGGGACACCACAAAATACGTCTTTAAGATCAACGACTGCTGATTCCTCGCATCAGCTAGCATCTAGATCAATGGCAATGGTTCATTATCCAAACAGACAGACTGATACAGCCCAAAAGCGATGGTGGCAAAGATTGTTACTCTGGGGTGGCGGCGCTGTAATGGTTTTGGCCCTTCTCGTCGCAGCGCCCTTCCTCCGCAACCGCGAGGCTTTACTCACCCAGCAAGCAATGGAAACGCCCCTTCCTCAAGGATCTCCTGCAATTGCGCTTCCTCCAAACGCCAATGATTCCCCAGCTTCCCCACTCCAAGATCGCGATCAAAAAACATCTCTTGAGAATCGTCAAAAAGCCAATCAATCTGCTTTGGATCAGGCAAGGCTCTTGATTAGAGGGAGTCAGGCGTCTTTGTTTAGTCAGGCGATTGTTCAGGCTCGTAATGTGCAACCGGGTGACCCCCTTTATGAACAAGCGCAGCAAGATATTATGCGCTGGAGTCAGGTAATTTTGGATTTAGCAGAAGGACGAGCCGAACAGGGCAATTTTGGGGATGCGATCGCCACCGCTCAATTAGTCCCTAGTGATAACCCTGCTGTTTATCAAAAAGCTCAGCAACGTGTTGAGCAGTGGAAAATGAGTAGCATACAACAGCAAAAAAATCAAGAAATTATTGCCGAAGCTGAAACACAAATTCAAATTAATCAAGCTTCGTCTTATCGCCGCGCCATCAACACTCTTAGTAAGATACCTCCCGATCAACCCCTGTCTGCTGAAGCACAAAAGTTAACGACCGAATGGAGTAGAACAATTTATTTGATTGCTCAATCGCGAGCCTCGCGGGGTAAGTTTCCGGAAGCAATTGAGACAGCGGTATTAGTTCCGTCCGGTAGACCTGAATTTGAAGCAGCTCAAAAGGCGATCGCTAGGTGGAAGCAAGGCAAACGTTAGTTTTGAACTAAAAAAGCAGCTTATTTGAGAGTTGACAAACTCCCTAGGGGTTACCGTAGGCTATGCAATCGCGGCCATCAGCTTTTGCCTGATACAGCGCCTTATCCGCAACCCCAATTAACTGGGCGGGTATACTATCTGGAGACGGTACGAAACTGGCGACACCTAAACTCAGAGTGACAAACTGACTCACTGGGGACTTGAGATGGGGAATTTCCAACCCCCGAACACCCTCTCGAATTGCTTCGGCAACGATAAGTGCACCTTTAGCGTCAGTGTTGGGCAAAATTACGGCAAATTCTTCTCCCCCGTAGCGGGCCACCAAATCAGCGGGACGTTTCAAAGTCTGACGCAACACCTCAGCAACCTGTTGCAAACATAAATCCCCGCCGAGATGACCGTAAGTATCGTTGTAGAATTTGAAATAATCGAGATCGCACAAAATCAGCGACAGTGGTTTCTGCTCTCGTGCCAGCCTACGCCACTCAGCGTTAAGGTATTCGTCAAAACGCCTGCGGTTCGCCACTTGGGTAAGACCATCAACACAAGCAAGTCTCTCTAATTCCTGGTTGGCTGCTTCTAACTGTTCAAACAAAGATGATTGCTGAATAGCGATCGCCACTTGAGTTGCCAATGATTTTAGCAAATCGACTTCCAACTCTTGCCATTGTCGGGGTTCGCTACAGTGATGAGCAATCAACAATCCCCATAACGCAGGTAAGGAAGTGTTGGGGGGATGAGGTAAAGGTGAAACCCCTCTTTCCTGACGACTGACTCCTTGCAAAATTGGTACAACTAGATTGGATCTAACCTGTAACTGAGCGAGAAGATTGAAATGGCAAGGGGCTAGTCTAGCGGTATGGATATCTGTTACCGCTTGGATGCGTCCGCGCTGATATTGTTGAACATAGGTTTCTCCGAAACAGGGATCGTGGATTGCCATACCCAAAATTGTCATATATTCAGAAGCGACAGACTCCACAACCACAGTCCCGTTCCAGTCTGGATCAAAACGGTAAATTAATACTCTGTCAGTTTGGAGAAATTGCCGCACTTCCTCTGCAGTTGTGTTGAGAATTTCCTCAAGATTCAGAGACTGGCGAATGCGATCGCGCATCACAGCAATCAACTGTTCTTGTTGGAGATGTTTCCGCAGCGCAATTTCTACTTGTACTCTCTCAGTAATGTCGCGAAATGTCCAGACGCGACCAATAATTTCTTGACCATTGCGTTGAGGTTGGCTAACACGTTCTAAAGTTCGACCATCCTTCATTTCAATCAGGTCATAACCCGCCATCTCTGGTTGAGCATGAAATTCTCTGGTTCTGTTTAAAAAAAATTCCGGTTCTTTCAACTGTTCTTGAAAAAACCTGAGTCGCTCCTGGTGATTACACGACCTTACTATTTCTTCCGGAACGTTCCACAGTTCTACAAATTTTTGGTTGTAACTAATCACTTCCCCAGTTATACTGACGGCAACAATGCCATCAGCTATGCAGTTTATTGTGTCCTTCAGCAGAGAAACAAGTTGATTGAGTTCTTCATTATTTTCCAGGGAAATATGTGGGTGCTGCTGCTTCAATTGCTTTTGATTTAAAACACGATTGTATGCTTCGATTGTTAGGGCAACTTCATAAGTGATCGCCTCTACAAAATTCTTCTCAATTAGACTCCACTGGCGTCGTGTCCCCGTGTGTTCAATACAGACAATACCCACCATCTGATCATTTAGCCAAATTGGCGCATCCAAAACGGATGTAATACCATTTGGTGTAAGATAAGACTCGGAAAATTCTCTAGTTTGGGGCTCTGTGTGGGCATCATCTGCCGCTATCATGGATTCGGTTGCCAAAGCTTGGAAATAAGCTGGATAATTGGCTGCAGATAGTTCCATCCCCTCCTTATGAGATCTCAGGCTTTGTTCGTACAAATCAAGGCATTGGAGGAGCGAGCGATCAGCAACGCTTGTGCGCTTTGGGCAATCGCTGATTTTGCTTGAGAACCAGAAAGGTATTGTTAGGGAAGGAGAGTTTGTGTAGTATATCCAAATGCTTGCTCGTTCAACATCCAAGACACTGGCGGAAACCTCAGTAATTTCCTTTAAGGCAGCTTTCAAATCGCCTGAGTCGATTTTCTTGCTCCTTGCCAGTGCCATCAGCGCCTGAGTCTGTCGGCGTAGCTGTTGTTCCACTATCTGCTCTGGTTGTTCCACTCTTTGGCAATCAGCGATTTTCTCCTACTGGGAAAGATTAATAATACGGCATCTGAAGCCAAGCTGGAAGTGACACTCTCGGTGTGATTCACTCTTGTCTCCTCGCTTCTTTCTACGGCAAGGGTAAAAAAAAGGCAAGCTTAAATGCCTAGAGACTATTATCTTACAGAATTGTCTGGTCTTTCAGTAATTTCCACATATACTTTTACACTTCAGTAATTTTTATTAAGTTTTTCCTTGTTTGAAAATTAATCTGCGAATATTAATCGGCGCTCTGCGGAGCGCTTTACTCAGGAGTCCTGAATTTTGAGTTCCTCACTTAATTAGTAGTTACTTAAAACTCAACACTGGCTACTGGGAGCTGACGAATTACTCAGCACCAAAAAAAATTTGGGGTGAAGCAATAGAGTTAGCTCAAGAGCCGCTCTCTCAAGTAAATCATCCTGGCTGGAGCCCTAAATAGGCTGGAGCCTTAAATAAGCTGTATTTGATGATAAACCGCATGAATATCTTTGTGATTTTACTCACTCTTTCACAAGCGAATTATCACTTGCTGCAACTTGTTTTTAAGCAATATTAGATATATCGATTTCATTAGAAGTAGTAATGCAATTCCCAGTTCTCCTTCCCGGTGCTCTCTCTGAGCTATTTGCTCAAGTATCTATGTCGGGCTACATGACAAAAGCTGATCGCTATGGACTGATGGCTGCTCTTTTACAAGAAGGACTAGACTCAGAAGAAATAAGGGTTATTGACCGATTGCTTCGTGCTATTCGTCGCGGACATATCTCGCTCGCTGATGAAATTTCGGCTGTAGTTTATTAAAGTTAATTTTCCTGAATTTTACTTAAACTAATGAGCAAGATTTATTCATTATCTGCGATTATCCTGGCTGGAGGGCAAAGTTCTCGTATGGGTCGAGACAAAGCCTTGATACCTCTGGAAGGAGTACCCTTACTGCAACATATTTGTGAGGTGGCTCTACACTGCGCTAGTCCAGTATATGTAGTGACACCTTGTCCAGAAAAATATAAGCATATTTTACCAGAAACTTGCCTTATAATTCAAGAATTTCCTTTACTAGGAGAGACAGAAAGTCACGGGCCATTGGTAGGATTTGCCCAAGGATTAACTCAGGTTGAGACAGATTGGGTACTGTTACTTGCTTGTGATTTGCCTCAATTACAGCGTCATATTTTACAAGATTGGGCAACTGAACTAGAAAATGTCCCGCCAGAGGCGATCGCCTTATTATCTCATCAATCTAAAGGCTGGGAACCTCTGTGTGGTTTCTGGCGCCGCCAGTCTCTACCTTTACTAACTAATTTTATTAACCAGGGTGGGCGATCGTTCCAGCAATTTTTGGCGCAACATCTAGTACAAGAATTACCAGTAAGCGATACTCAAGTTTTCTTTAACTGCAATACCCCTGCTGACTTAGAATTATTGACTCATGCTACTCAATCATCAGTGGATGGGGTTGATACCTGACGCCGCTTCTATACTACTTCTTAAAATTCCGATAATTTTTCCTACATTATTCAGGAAATACTCATTTAAATCTACTTCAATAACTTTTCCAGTCAGTCTCATAAATTTCCAGATACTTCCCGTAGTCACAACACCATGAATTATCTGGATTTGATTTTGTTTGCGCTCGTTAAATAACTGAGCCGCTAGCATTTCTGCCATACATTGCCCCAAACCAGATTGAACATTATCATTTTTGGCTTCAACTAGGGTAATTACTGGTGCTTCTATCAATAGCTGTTCCGGCGCTAGACTAATGAGAAAGTCACAAAATCCACTTAAGCCTTTTTGATAATCCACATTAAATTCTTTGCCAGAAAATAAGCTTATTTGTTCTGATAACTGTTTTCTTAGTTCAATCAAAATGGGTGCTACAATCATTTCAGACCTAGACTTTTCTGAATCAATTGCCAAGGCTAACGGTACGTTGTATCGCAGTGTTTCTGAGAGTAAATCGCTGTAGCTTACTTCTGGTATATCAGCAAAAATTCCGAATTTTTCAGAAATAGTTACCCCAAACTTTGTTTTAATTATGTCTATGGTAAATTGGCTATATGGCATCTGAGAAACCTCTGCCTCCACTTGAATAATTGTTAATAATAAGACTATCGTACAAAAATAGGGAAGCAGTGATATCGGAACATATGACTGATTCATAGCGGGAGTAGTAAGTGTGGCTTACTCTTCACTAATACCATAAGACATGGATATCCATTTTTTTTTCAGAGGGTTGATTCTTGGCTTTTCCATTGCTGCGCCAGTCGGACCAATTGCTTTACTTTGCATCCGTCGTACTTTAACTCAAGGAAACTTATCTGGCTTAATTTCTGGTTTAGGTGCAGCAACGGCTGATGCAATTTATGGCTGTATTGCATCATTGGGACTGACTTTCATCTCAACTATATTGATCAGTCAGCAGCTATGGCTACGCCTAATTGGCGGTACTTTTTTGTGCTATTTGGGACTCAAAACTTTTGTGAGTAAACCCCCAGAACAAGCGGCTGTTGCTAACAGCACTAACCTGGTTAATGCCTACGCTTCGACATTTTTCCTAACACTTACCAATCCCCTAACAATAATCTCTTTCGCCGCTATTTTTGCGGGTTTAGGTGTCGCTAGCAGCAGTGGAAATTATCTTTCAGCAATAATTTTAGTTTTGGGTGTTTTTACTGGTTCCGCTCTCTGGTGGCTAATCCTCTGCAGTACTATCAGTTTATTGCGGGCAAAGCTTACCAGTGGCAAGCTAAAGTGGGTCAACCGAATTTCTGGTGTGATAATTGCGCTCTTTGGCTTATTTTCGTTGCTCTTAAAATGATTTAAACTGCATTGGAAACCTATTTTGCATAAAGTTTGCTGCCCATGCTAAACGAAAGTGAATATATCAGGGAAACTGAAGCTACCCGCGTGCGCATACTGATTGAAGCGCTACCCTACATCCAAAAATTTAGTGGTCGGACGGTAGTTGTCAAGTATGGGGGTGCTGCAATGAAAGACGGCTATCTCAAAGATAAAGTTATTCGTGATATTGTTTTCTTGTCCAGCGTGGGAGTGCGACCTGTAGTTGTCCACGGTGGGGGGCCAGAAATCAACAGTTGGTTGGGTAAGCTTGGTATTGAGGCACAATTTAAAAATGGTCTGCGGGTAACTGACGCTGCCACAATGGATGTTGTGGAAATGGTGTTGGTAGGTCGGGTGAATAAAGAGTTGGTTTCTCTAATTAACCGCGCTGGTGGTAAAGCTGTGGGCCTTTGTGGCAAAGATGGTAATTTAATCAAAGCACGCCCAGAAGGCCGAGAGGGTATTGGCTTTGTTGGAGAAGTAACTAACGTCGATGTCAGTCTGATCGAGTCTCTGTCCAATAGTGGTTATATTCCCATTATCTCCAGTGTTGCTGCTGATGAGACGGGCCAAGCCTACAATATCAATGCTGATACTGTTGCTGGTGAACTGGCTGCAGCTTTAGGTGCGGAAAAGTTGATTTTGCTCACTGATACTGCTGGGATTTTGAAGGATTACAAAGATCCTTCTACTCTGATTCCCAAAGCGAGTATTCAAGAAGCACGTCAGTTGATTGAAACTGGCATTGTTGCTGGTGGGATGATTCCTAAAGTTAGTTGTTGCGTGCGATCGCTTGCTCAAGGCGTTCGGGCTGCTCATATTATTGATGGTAGAATTCCCCACGCACTGTTACTGGAAATTTTCACAGATCAAGGTATCGGCTCAATGATTGTGCCGTGAAAATTTCTTTCTTTAAGCGATTCTCGCTTACCGAGAAATGCGAATCCTGACACTTCCTGGTGAATTGTAGATTACTGTCGATCGCCCAACTGTCCCGTAGGGATACCTTGGTGAATTAATTATCACTGGGTTAATCAGCACTGAATCAGAAATCCTGGAATTAATTATCGTTGGATTGATCAGGGTCGAATTCTGAATTACCCTACTCACGGGTGTTGTGAAGGAGACATTGGACGACAAGGAACAAGGCTCACCAGTTACGGTATTCAGCGGCACGGGAGCGGGAATCGGGCTACCTAAAACTGCGCTAGAACAAGTTTGCGACTGAACTACTACCACCGGGATTGCCTTTGCTGGCATTCCCGTTGCTGTCACCCAGGCAATTCCCAAGGTCAATGGTGCCAGAGCTTTCCGGATATGGTGTTGCAGAGATTGGGATGTATCAAGCATGGTACGAACCTCTAAATTTGTTGGGGACTGCTCAAAATTTACCGATAGCTATATTTTGGGGAAAATCCTAGTGAAGAAGGGGTTGCGTGGGACTCGTTAAATGTTATTATTTAGGAAGAGATTTTTTATAATGGGAATATTGGCATTAATAAAAATTTGAAACATATTCCCATTATAAAATAATACCTTCCAAATAAAAAAAATAAGTAACAACGGATACAAAAAAAAAGATTTTTTGTAAAAAAATCAGACTTCGCTAAAATTTGAAGAGGTTAAAGCGACTATATTCAGGTTAACAGCAAAGTCGAAACGTGAGCGAAGAAAACCAAGAAAAATTTACAAGAGAGTACGAGGCAGGAAAAGCAGCATTGGAGCGGGGAGAGTACCGCACGGCTGTGAAGCGGCTAGAAGCAGCAAGCGCCTTAATACCTAGAAACTCTCGATTAGGGGGAGAGGTGAGGCTTTGGTTAGTAACAGCATATCAAGCAGCGGGGCAAACCTCAGAAGCGATCGCACTTTGCGAGCAACTGAGTAGTCATCCGGATTTGGAAACCAGCAAACAAAGCAAAAGTTTACTCTACATTCTAAAAGCGCCACAGTTGAAAAGGCCTGCAGAATGGATGACCGAAATTCCCGACTTAGGGGCGATCGCAGAAAGTGAGCCTTCATACCGTCGCGGGACAAATATTACCACCAAACCTAAGCGCAATCCTGAACAGAAATTAGAAGCGATTGATCCCACCCAGATAAACACTAAAGATAATCAGTTTATCTGGATTGCATTAATAGCAAGCCTAATGATTCTTGGTAGCCTATGGTTCGTCAGGTAGTTTACTGAGAACTGATATTTTCACATCTTGCGCTCTTGTCAAGCTCTGCAAGGATTTACAATAGCGCAGCGGGACAAAACAGCGTACATTTGAGACTGTGGATTATTCCCCTCGATAGATCGAGAGGTTTGAGTTCGATTTAGATTTACATAAAAGTAATTTAATGAATAAAAAACAGAACTGGCTGCAATTAGCTTTTCATCTAAAAGGTTCAGTTATCCCAGCAATTTATCCACGAGTTATTTCGGTTAGTGTATTTGGTTTTATTATTTCTGTACTTTACTATTTTCAACTGCCTGTATCCCAACCTATTCTGGGAAGTATTATTCCCAGCGTCGTTTTAGGCTTATTGCTAGTTTTCCGAACTAATACTGCTTACGATCGATATTGGGAAGGTCGGAAATTATGGGGAAATTTAGCCAACGACGCTCGTAATTTGTCTTGGCAAATTTGGGTAATGATGGCCGACATTGAACCAGAGGATCGAGCCAATAGAATTGCAGTCATGCGCTTAGGGGGTGCTTTCGCAGTGGCGAGTAAATTGTATCTCAGGTCAGAACCTGTAAATAGGGAATTAGAAGAATTGATGTCTGCATCCCAGTATTTGCAGTTGAAGAGCAGCACTAATCCACCGTTACAGATTGTCTGCTGGATAGGAGATTATCTACAGCAACAGTATAAACGTGGTAATGCGGTCTTGCATTATAGTCATGTAGTTTTCCTGCAAACCACCTTGAAAAGTATGATGGAATCTCTAGGAAACTGTGAGCGCATTTTGAAAACTCCCCTACCCCTAGCTTATACCATTCATATCAAGCAATTGTTATTAATTTATTGCCTATTATTGCCTTTTCAGCTAGTTAAGGATTTAGGTTGGGGGACAGGTGCGAGTGCTGCTTTGATTAGTTTTGCACTATTTGGCATTGAAGAAATTGGCATTGAAATAGAAAACCCCTTTGGTTACGATGCCAACGACTTGCCGATCGATGCTATTTGCTACACAATAAAAAGCAATATTGAAGATTTTATCAGTGGGACTTTTTGCGAGCAATCCTATAAGAATAATATTGCCAAAGGGGACTTAGGCTCTCTACAAAAAAACCGTAATCTGGATTAACGCAATTACTTAATTTGTGAGTTTTTTTGATATACTCTTTATCGTAAAAAGTTGCCGGAGTAATCTTTGACCAAAAGTATGCAATGATACTAATTTTTGATGGACTATATTTTTGCTGTGTTGTCAATGGGTAAGTCCTAAGCCATTAAAAATAAAAAATGTTAAAACCCAGTATTAGCAAGCATTATAGGGTGCTTACTTTAAGTCAAATAAATGTGAGACAGTTTATCCCCTTAAAAACCAACTTTTTACACATAAATATTTGTATTTATGTGTAAAATTTAATTGTTAATGATAAAATATAAATTTAAGATTTTTTCTTAAACACTCTCGATTTTCTCACTTTTTCAGTCTAACTTTAATCATGATTTCTAATATGAAAAGTCATTCATCAGTAATAAATGACAGCAAGTAGAAATAAATTAAAACTACCAAACACCTTTCTAGGAATAAACAATGTTAATGTTGCTGTTCTATGTCGGAAACGACCTTTACGCGCTTGATAGTTCTCAGGTGGTTGAAGTAATTCCAAGAGTTCTTTTGAGGAAAATACACCATGCGCCAGACTATATTGCTGGTTTATTTAACTATCGAGGGGCGATTGTGCCAGTAATTGATCTATGTCATTTAATTCAAGGAAATCCGAGCCGTTCCCACTTAAGCACACGGATTATCATGGTAAATTATCTTGGTAAAGATCAGACTAAACACTGCATTGGATTGATGGCTGAACGAATCACAGAAACCTTAAATAAGCCAGATACGGAGTTAGTAGATTCTGTCATGAAAATGGATGAAGCTCCTTATTTAGGAGAAATGATTATGGATGAAAAAGGAATGATCCAACGTATCCGTCTGGAGTCTTTATTGTCTGATCAGCAACAACTATATCTATTACCGAGCAAAGATAACAAACAATTAACGATAAATGAAAATGCTACAAGCTACGATTGAAGCTTTGCTGAGCAAGAAAATCGGATTAGATGCTAGCACCATTGGGTCGAGTAAGATAGCTAGAGCCACGGAAATACGGAGACTGGCTTGTGGTGAACCGGATCTACAAACCTATCTAAAGCGATTGCAGACTGAGCCTCAAGAACTTGAAGAATTGATTGAAAGCGTCATTGTTCCAGAGACGTGGTTTTTCCGCGATCGCAAACCCTTTGAGTTTCTCGGTCGTTATGTCATGTCAGAGTGGTTACCCAGCCAGAGGAACAGCACCCTGCGCGTTTTAAGTTTACCCTGTTGTACGGGTGAAGAACCTTACTCGATCGCTATCACACTCCTTGAGGCTGGTTTGAATCAAAACCAGTTTTATATAGATGCTATTGACATTAGCAAATACTCTCTAAGCAAAGCTCAAAAAGCTATTTACGGCAAGAAATCTTTTCGGGGTCAAGAGTTTTCCCAAAAGCTACACTATTTTCAGCAGACAGCAGAAGGATATCAGGTATCGGAGTTAGTTCGCAGGAGAGTGAATTTCAGTTATGGTAATCTTTTAGAGTTGTTTAAGAAAGACAAAAATAAATATGATGTAATTTTCTGCCGCAATTTATTGATTTATTTTGAAGACAATGCTCGTTCCCAGGCTCTGAAAACATTAGAAATTTTATTGACGCCAAACGGACTGCTATTTCTTGGTTCTGCTGAAACAGGAATGCTTAACACTCCCAAGCTTATTTCAGTCCGCCAACCATTTACTTTTGCTTATCAAAAAGTAGAAAATTTGGCAAAGCAAGAGAATAGCAAGCTTTCAACAATGAGTTCTCTAGCAGAAAAACTGACCAATGTTCAACAAAAAAAATCTACCTTACTTACTCCTGTAGACTTGCCAGTTAAAAACGCCTGGACTGAGCAAATTAGAAAAAAACTGTCTGATTACCCAGCCCAAGTAACTCTACCGGTTAGCAAGGTAACAAGGGAAAATGTCCAAGCTCTTCCCAATCTGCAAACAGCTAGAAATTTAGCTAATCTGGGAAAATTGGAGGAAGCTGCTAGCTTATGCAAGACTTACTTGAGTGTCAATTCAACGAGTGCTGAGGCTTATGTTTTATTAGGTGAAATTTATCAGGGATTAGGAGATGAAGACCAGTCAGAGAAATCTTTTCAGAAAGCGATTTATTTAGACCCAAATCACTATGACGCACTTATGCATTTAGCTTTACTCAAAGAACATCAAGGAGATGTGAGTAGCGCTAAACTCATCCGACAGCGAATTCAAAGACGGCAACAAAAATTGTAAATAATCAAACAAAAAAACAAAAAATGGAAAATATCTTCAAAAACCAGAGTTTGGAAAACCGCATATTCACCGCCTTCGTTTTTATGGCGGTGCTAGTTCTACTTGTGGGCTTGATTGGTTGGATTGGAAGTGGGTCTATATCGAACTCAGTGAAAAACATTACAGAAAACACCTTTCCTAGTACAGTAGCTTTGGGGCAAATCAGCGAAGGGCAAACTCAGGTACAATCCAGTCAGCGATTAATCATTAATTCAAGATCAAGTTCTGATCTTCGGAAAAAAGAGCTAACTGTACTTGATCAATCCTGGAAGCAAATTAATCAAGGATTTCAAGACTATGAAAAACTTCCCCGTAATTCAGAAGAGGACAAAATATATCAAGCTATTAAACCAAGCTTTGACAAGTGGAGGTCTTCTTCTCAGGAATTGCTGCAACTTGTCACAGAATTTGAAAATTTTAATATCTCCAACCCGACGAGACTGCAGATAGATTTACTAACTCAGGGTAAAAAGAATGCTCCTGAGTTCGCCAAGGCTCAATCAGCACTTGAGGTTCAAGCCAAGATGAATGACTTTGCTAATACCCAAGGAGATGCTGCGTTTGTCGCCGCGAAAAATGCTTTGAATAGTCTGCTCGAATTTAACAAAAAACTCACAACAACATCTAAAACAGAAGTAGATCAAACTATAAATGTAAGTACCATTTCGCTACTTCTAGGAATGATCATAGGGCCAGTAGTAGCCGTAACATTTGGCAGATACTTCAGCAACACAATCGCCAAACCAATGGGGATAAAAATAGCATCCGTAGTAGAAGCAGCCAAAAAAATAGCAGTGGGAGACTTAACAACACAAGTAGCAGCATCAGACCAACAAGATGAAATAGGGCAACTACAAACAGCTTTCCACAAAATGAATCAGGACTTAAACAAACTAATTAGACAAGTCCAACAATCAGGAATACAAATAACCACATCAGCCACCAAAATAGCCGCATCAGGAAAACAACTAGAAGCCACAGTAAACGAACAAGTAGCCTCAACAAATCAAGTAGTAGCAACCGCCAAAGAAATTTCAGTCACCTCCAACCAATTAGTCAAGACAATGGATAAAGTATCCAATATGTCGGAAGTAACAGCCAACTCAGCAAGTAGCGGACAAAAAGACCTCGTGAAGATGGAAACAACCATGTCTCAGCTATCAGAAGCGACAGGTTCAATTTCAGGGAAACTCGGAGTAATCAGCGACAAAGCCAACAACATCAATAGCATTATCATCACCATCACCAAAGTAGCCGACCAAACTAACTTACTCTCACTAAACGCCGCAATTGAAGCAGAAAAAGCAGGAGAATATGGGACAGGATTTGCGGTGGTCGCCAGAGAAATTCGCCGTCTAGCTGACCAAACAGCAGTAGCAACCCTGGATATTGAGAACATGGTAAAAGAGATGCAATCGGCGGTGAGTGTGGGAGTAATGGAAATGGATAAATTCACTAGAGATGTTAACCAAGGAGTAGAAAATATCCACAATGTCAGCGACCAATTAGCAGTAGTAATTCAGCAGGTACAATCTCTAACCCCGCAATTTGAATCAGTAAATCAAGGGATGGAAGAACAAACAAGTGGCGCACAGCAAATTAGTGAGGCGATGGAACAACTGAGTGAGTCTTCGATGCAAACTGCTGATTCTTTGCGGGATATTAATAATGCGATTGGGCAATTAAATGAGGCGGCACAAAATTTACGTCAGGAGATTTCTCGTTTTAAGGTTGCTGCTTAAGAGGATTTTGGATTTTAGATTTTGGATTTTGGATTATGAATGAGGAAGGGTTTAAACAAAGAACTAAACAGTTGGCACTGAGAATTATTCGTTTGGTTCAGGCATTACCTCAAACGGTTACTGCACAGGTTATTGGCAAGCAAATCCTCCGTTCAGGAACCTCAGTAGGAGCGAATTATCGAGCTGCGTGTCGAGCCAAGTCTACAGCAGATATTCTTCATAAATTGGCTATTGTTGAAGAGGAAGCAGATGAAACTTTGTATTGGTTGGAATTGTTAGTAGAAGCTGCGCTTATCTCAGAAACAAAACTCAAAAGCTTAATCTTAGAAGTCAATGAAATTACTGCAATGACGGTTGCCTCCATTAAGACTATCCGCAATTCTCAGAATGTCTTGTTACCAAAATCCAAAATCCAAAATCCAAAATCCAAAATCCAAAATCCAAAATGTCTAACAATTGCTGGAACGAAATAGGTGTGATGGGCGATCACTCTTGCCCAAAACTAAAAACCTTTATTCATTGTCGCAACTGCACTGTATATTCTGAAGCAGGGAGGGGTTTGTTAGACCGTGAAGTACCTCTAGGCTACATAGATGAATGGACTGAATTATTTGCTCACGCTAAGCTTGCTCCTACTGAGTCTCAACTCGAAAGCGCGACTGAAGAGACAGAGAAAAGTATATCTGTGCTTGTCTTTCGATTGGGAGTGGAATGGTTGGCATTGCCGGCTAAGTTATTTATAGAAATAACGCCTCCCTGCATCATTCACAGCATACCGCACCGCAGTAATAAAATTTTACAAGGTATTGTGAATATTCGAGGAGAAATTCTGTTATGCATTTCCCTGAGTAATTTCCTGAATTTGGAAACCAAAGAATTTCAAAATAACAAATCAAAATCCCCAATAGCTAAAAAAGATCTTAGTCAATTTGTCCAACAGCGCATGATCGTTGTCGAAAAAGAAGGAAACCGATGGGTCTTCCCTGCTGATGAGGTTTCTAATCTTCAGAGGTTCCACAGTCATGAATTCAGACAAGCACCATCTGTTATATCTCAAGCTGACGATGCTTATACGAAGTCGGTGATTAGTTGGCAAGGAAAAAAGATAAATTTCTTAGATGATGAATTATTATTTTACACAATAAACCGAAGGTTGATGTGATTATTGCTCATAAATCAACAGTTATAAAAAATAATTTATAGACGATAAAACCTGCCTCTTAAGTTATTGAAGATGGTGAACAGATAAATTGTTGTGAAAAATTGGGAGCAAACTGATATGCTAGATAATAAATCAGATAAAAATAGTTACTCGTTGCTAGAGATATTCCGCCTGGAAATGGAAACTCAAGCAACTGTCTTATACGAAAATTTATCTATCCTTGAAACCAAGCCAGCTTCGAGTCAGGAATTGGGAGCTATGATGCGGGCTGCTAATGCGATTAAAGGAACGGCACGACTTGTTGAAATTGAGCCTGCTGTTCACCTATCTCAGGTGATTGAGGACTGTGTTGTTGCAGCAGAGAAGAAAACAATTACTCTCGAAGCAGGTGAGATCAATTATTTAGTTCAGGGGGTTGATCTGCTTGTTAGTATCAGTCAGGTTGAGGAAACAGAAATAGAGGATTGGCTAAGAAAACATAACCGGGAAATTGAGACGACAAATCAGGCTATCGCTATAATTAAGACAGGGGGGAAACCAGATCCAGACCAGCTCGTAAACGTACCAAACTCGCGACCAAAACAGGTACAGCCAGTTACAAGGATAGCTGAGGACAAAGGAAACAAAGGGGACAAAGAAGATAAGGAAGAGAAGGAAGAAATTGCTCAAAGCCACATACCTGCTGTATCTCCCCCCGACGTTCCCCCAGAGGTAAAGCCAGCCCCGACCGTCCCTCCACCTCCTCCACCTAGCGAAATTTTCACTGTAGGTGACACCTCAATGCTGGAGTTATTCCGTCTGGAGGTGGATGCACAGGCTGGAATATTAAACGAGGGTTTGTTAGTCCTAGAAGGCAATCCCCAATCTCCTAAAGAACTGGAAGCTTTGATGCGAGCGGCTCATTCCGTTAAAGGAGCTGCAAGAATCGTTTCCCTGGAGGCTGCAGTCAAACTTGCTCACGTCATGGAAGACTGCTTTGTTGCAGCGCAAGCTAATACCATTATCCTAAATTCCGATGATGTAGACGTGCTGCTGAGTGGAGTCGATCTGCTGCTGCAGATCAGTCAGGTTGAGGATGCAAATATCAATCCTTGGTTAGTGGAACGCAATCAGCAGATTCACACCACTCATCAAGCGATCTCAGCCATACTTACACCAGGAGCGCCACGAGTTCAAATAGCACGAGCTTCAAACTCTCAACCAGAAGCTACAACCCAGGTAAGCTCAGTACCCGCTGTACAGAACGAAACAAGCGGAGAACTTTCTGTTCCCACTCAGCAACAAACTACGAAGGAATTAGCGACAACAACTTCCAGCAGTTTAGAGGGTCAAAATCAGCCCGCAACAGATCAAAATCAAACGAAAGACCGTGATGTGCGTGTAAGTGCTGAAAACTTAAATCGCATCATGGGATTAGCCGGCGAGTCGCTGATTGAGGCGAATTGGTTACAACCCTTTGCTGATTCTTTGATGGTACTCAAAAAGCGTCAACTAGAGTTGTCAAAAATTCTGGAAAATTTACAGGGTACTCTAACATCAAATAAGGTAAATCCAGAGAGCCTGAATCATTTGCAATCAGCTCGACAAAAAGAACGAGAATGTCGGGACGTTTTAGGCGAGCGCATCAGTGAACTCGAATTATTTGCCCGTCGTAGTAGCAATTTAAGCGATCGCCTTTACCGAGAAGTAATCGCCTCAAATATGCGTCCCTTTACCGATGGTGTCCAGGGTTTTCCTCGCATGATCCGGGATGTATCTCGCAAGCTAGGAAAGAAAGTTAACCTGAACATTGCAGGCAAATCTACCCCCGTCGATCGGGACATTCTCAAGAAGCTAGAAGCACCGCTCACTCATATTTTGCGTAACGCTGTCGATCATGGCATTGAATTACCAGAAGAGCGTCGAGCTAAGGGGAAATCTGAAGAGGGATCAATCCGACTAGAAGCATTTCACCGAGGGGGGATGTTATCCGTCTCCATTATCGACGATGGTCGGGCCTCGACCCGAACAGTTGCGCCAAAAAGTGATCAACAAGAAGCTAG
>JAYFMV010000013.1:0-47579 GCA_042408245.1 Potamolinea sp. | reverse complement strand
GTGACTAAACGCACTTGGCTAATTGTTGGGTCATAAATGCCACCAAAAAACATAGCTTTAGTTACCAACAACCATGCTCCTACACCCAAGAAAATCAGGTGAATGCCCAGAATTGTAGTCATTTTGTTAGCATCATCCCAGCGATAGCCATAGAATTTATCCTCTATGACATCTGGACTTTTAAGAGCATGAAACAAACCCCCCACACCGAGAAAAGCTGAACTAATCAGGTGTAAAACTCCTATAACGAAGTATGGGTAAGTATCAATAACCTGACCACCTTCACTAACACCAAAGCCCAGTCGCGCTAAGTTAGGCAATACAATTAAATTCTGCTGGTACATCGGCTGCGTTGGGTCAAAAATATGCAATTCAAATAAGGCGATCGCACCTGCCCAAAACACCATTAAACCAGCATGAGCAACATGAGCCCCCAAGAGCTTTCCTGATAAATTGAGCAAACGAGCATTACCCGACCACCAGGGAATCTCCTGAGAATTATTAGGAAAATTCATACACTTCGTTGCTGAAAGATTCGCCCTGTTCCATCAATTTAACCTTCACCTGATAGCCCAGTAACTCTGCGGTTCCCTTGGGGTTATTAATCTCATCCCCTAGATCGGAATAATTCATCAGAATTTTGCCATCTGACTTGAGGTAATTTCTAGCTTCTTTCAGAAATCTTTCGTTGAGTGGACGACCTTCATCTGGGCTGACATTAAAAGGACCATTTCCATAGTAGAATGGTTGATTAAATACGATTAAATCAAACTTAATTTCGGGAGAAATTTGGGAAAATAAATTGCTGTGAACTACCTCAATCGGAGCTAAATCTGGATTATTCTTGATGTTTTCTTTTGTACACTCAACTGCTGCTTGATTTAGGTCTGCAGCCCAAACATTTGGCACTTTGTTTTTGCGAAGAGTTAACGCCAGATAACCACTACCGCAGCCCATATCCAAAACTGTGTTGACCGAGTAAGTTTTTATAACTTTTGCCATTAGTTTTGTTGTGTATCCCTGCTCTGGTGGGAAAACACCTCGTGCTACGTTAAGTTTAATTCCATCTAATTCAATCAAGTACGGTTGACGCTGATAAACTTCATACATCCTAGCCGTTCTTTCTTTTTGAACTGGCGAGATTTCAGGTTGTTTTTCGCTATTCATTTTGTGATATCTTTGACTTAATTTAACTTCGTCTCTACTAAAAATTAGACCTCTTGCATAAATCTTCATATGAGATTTGAAACCGCAGATAAACGCAGATAAACGCAGATAAAATACAGAATAATTGATTTGTTTATTGAAGGAGAATAACTTTTGCAAGAGGTCTATTGACAAAAAAGTTATGCTAAACGCAGTCGAGGACAATTTTGTAGAAACGAAGTCGCCTTATTTTTAGCTTTAGGGTTATCAATATGCGCCGGAGTGGGTCGGATAATACCATCGAATAGGTCATCTAAACCATAGGGAGTAAAGAATTGCCATTCTCCAGCAGCATTTAGCCTCACACCTACAGCCGTCGCGGTATGCAGCCAGTCTGCAACGCCTTCCTCAGTGCTACTATAACGGGTAGAACCAGAACGCCAAATAGCAAAACTAGCTTGATTTTTAACATCAAACTCGTAGTCTGGAAATTGAGCCGTGAGAGTCGCCTTTGCTGCTAGTTCCTGGGAGCGATCGCCTTCTGCATCAAAGAAAGCAATATCAAAATCTTTGATGAATAATTGACAATTATCCCCAAATAGCGATCGCCAAACTGTATTTCTCACAGCACCTCCTGCCAACCACCAGCAAGGCAGGTTAAGTTTAGATATAGCAGGTAATACAGCGGCAATAGGAGAGTTAATCAGAATCTTTTGAAGCCGAACTGTACTATCCATGTCTAGAGTTACCAACTCAGAATTAATGAAGAATTGCTTCTTCTTGAATGCCCAATTTCTTATTTTTGTTGATGATATCTTTACACGGGCCAATCCCAAAACGATGGTCGAACTCTTCAAACCGTTGCTGAAGAGTTTTCAAGTCTCCATTCATCACAGCATCATAGATGGGAATAGAGAATTCGTCATAAACACAGGGCTTAATTCCTCCCTCTGGAGTTACATATAAACTTCCTTGGTCTCGACATAACTCTTTGGCATCATCAACATCTCCAGTTATAAC
Source organism: Potamolinea sp. (assembly GCA_042408245.1). Classification (GTDB taxonomy): domain Bacteria; phylum Cyanobacteriota; class Cyanobacteriia; order Cyanobacteriales; family Coleofasciculaceae; genus Potamolinea. Next base: position 45,413 of record JAYFMV010000013.1, on the reverse strand, counting down.
TGCTGCTCTACAAAGACATTGCATTGTAGTAATGCTATTATTAGCCTTTTTCCAGGTTTTTTTCATACCTCCTTTTTCTAAAGAGTAACCTAATTCTTGTAAAATACTTTCCAGCTTAGTTATCTCTAAAGATGGATCGGAAAATCCTTCAAACTCCAACACTTCAATAAACTTAATCTCTACCCCTGTTGACTCGGAAAAATTAATTAGTCCGAGAGCATTCTCTACGCTAACAAATGGAGTATTCAATTTCGTATATATTCCCGCTTCGTAAGCTGCCATAACATTCTTGATGGTAGCTTCAAAGGGTAATTGCTTAATAGCTTCGTAGGCTTCTTTGTTTAAAGAATCTACATTAAATTTAATCTCATCTAAATAAGGAAATAGCTTATATAAACGGTCAGTGAGGGTACCATTCGTGGTAATAGATAAGTATACGCCTCTCTCTTTAACCGCCTTAGCAATTTCGACAACGTGAGGATTGAGTGTAGGTTCTCCACCACTTAGAATTACTTCTTCTGTAGGTATTAGATCGAGTAGCTTTCCTACAAACTCCTCATTCATTGTGCTATTAACTGGTACTGCCTGACCTTCGTTGTGGCAGTAAGGGCATTTTGCATTGCAGTAAAAGGTAGTTAAAAGTCTGATTCGTCTCGGTTTGATCTGTAATTTCACTGCACTTACCTCCAATTTTTGTCAACCTTCGTTAGTAAACTAATACGATTTTTCGGATGTGTCAAGAAATTTAATAACCTAGGTAGTCTACCGTTAGGTTTAGACGATAGCAATTCGTCTTGACATTTTTTGACAAACCGGATCACAGGTCTCTCATAAGCTAAAAGCGCCAGATAATCAACTCCGACACTAGCGAGTCAACGGCAAACTTCTGACTTTTATACACAAATATTTACAATCTAGGAGTTTGTAAATTTTCTCAATATAGATATACTTATTAGCCGTAAGTAAACAGAAAACCTATGTCAACATCCATTGCTTTTCTAATCTGTACAGAAGCCGGTCCCATAGAAAATCATTCTCTCTTACTTGTGGAGAGTATCCGGAAATTTGGTGGGAGTTTAAAAGATGTCCCTATATATAGTTTTGAGGTTAGAAATACTCCAGAAATCTCTTCAAAAACTTTAAACGCTTTGAAGTCTTTCGAGGTTGTTCATATAAGAAAATTCTTGAATAGTAAATATCCTAATTTTGTCTTTGCTAATCAACCATGTCTTGGTGCGTGGGCAGAGGAAAACATAGATGCTGAAGTTCTAGTTTTACTAGATAGCGATAAAGTTTTTTTTAATGAACCTCAAGAATTTTTATTACCTTCAGAATACGACGTTGGGGTACGTCCTGTCTTTATTAAAAATGTGGGGTCTGAAGGACAAAGTGACCCAAATGAAGAGTATTGGCAGCAACTCTATGAACTGGTAGGAGGTCAGAAATAATATGTTTGTGACTTCTGTCGTCGATCAAAAAACCATAAGAGCTTATTGGAATGGAGGACTGGTTGCAGTCAAAAGAAATTTGGGAATGTTCTCGAATTGGAAACATAACCTGGAGAAAGTTCTGGAGAAGGGAATTCAACCAAGATTAGCCGGTAATTTTTATGTTTCGCAAACAACAATGGCTGCTACTATATGTGCAATGACAGATAAAGTCAAGACTTTATCTCCACAGTACAATTACCCTATTTCCTTACACAATACTTTATACAAAAGAAGTCCAAAATCGGAGCAATTTACCAATTTTGATGAGCTAGTATCAATCCATTACACTAATTCTAACAATTTTAGGGACAAGGGCTTGGCTAATTCGTTAGCAAGTTTAAGTAATCTTGATAGAAGTTCAGTAAAGTATCAATGGCTCTCTGAGTATCTGGAAAAACACTGGAGTAAAGTTTAAGGAAAATTCTCCACTAAAAAAATCAATTTATTTAGCCTTAGTCTAGAAGACTGGGACTACAAAAGCAAAGCCTGTCTGTACAGGCTTTAATAGTGCATAATCAGAGAGCAATGGTATGAGAGTAAAATCGCTATAAAGCAAGGATTTTATCTGTAATTTCAAGTCGCACTATAACTAGAGGTTACATTAGTGAGCCGCTAACTTTTTCAACTAACCAGATACCAACATTAGCTATTGTAGCTGTAGCAGAAGAGTAAGTTTGGCGATAATCTAGCATTTCTTCTGCACGCCAATAGCCATTAGATGAACTGACTACAGCATATCTATCATAGCTTTCAGAACATGGAGCATAGGTATATTCAATCATTTCACAATCATTGGATAGCCTACAGTAGAATGAGCCAGCCTTGATTGGTTCTCCATAATTAAAAGTAACGTCAGACAAGTAGTAACTTAGCTCCACCAAAGCAAACAAGTTCTCTAATTCTAGTTGACTCTTCTGGGGACCACCATTATAAGAAATAGTCAGTTTAGTTAAATCATTCCAAGTAACTACAGAAGCCAATAAATTAGCATCGCAACTAAAGGAACCATTGATTGTCTGTTGGGGTGTCAGTCCCTGGTAACTAAAATTTACTGTGGCATTTTCAGAGTTTGAAGCACTATCAGTATCAGTCAACTGCACAGTAGTGATTGCTCTAGTGATACCTAATTTTTGGATGAATTTAGTAATCATTTTCCTCTGCCTTTTATTGTTGCTTCATCAAATCAAGTAAGATGCTCCTGATACGCAGTTTTTTTGATGCGAAAAATTACCGTGAAAGCAATTTTTATAATTAACTCAACAGTGTAATTAAATCGTATCTTATCGGTCGCTCATAACCTGAATCAATGAGCTTGCGAGTTGCTTATAAAAGATAGCCTAATGAACTAACCGATAAATAAGCTATCTATAAGTAAGTAGTAGCGGGTCTCTTCTCAAATAATCGGTCAATTTTGTAGATTGAGTCCTTTTCCATGAGACCCAACATCGGTATATTTGTTGGGTATCGCTCTCAATCGATTCAACCTACACTCAAGGAACTCTAATTAGAGCAATCACGTCAGTAGAACAAGCGCTACTAGAAATACAAGATAATTGAGAGTTTCCTGGGAAGACAAGTGTTTTTTAATAAACTTCATTAAAAACTATTCAAACAGCCTTGTCATAAATATTTTTGGTAAACCTCGGTAAAAACACTGATTTTTTCCAACTATTTAGCTTAAATTTGTTACTGGGCAGTACAAAATTTGTTGCTAAAAATTATAAGGAAGTGGATCTGTCAAGCCTAATTCCTCAAAAGCTGCAAGCCGCAACAGACAAGAATCACAAACACCACAAGCCACATCGCCCCCAGCATAACAAGACCAGGTGTGTTCCCAAGGGACACCTAAGCGATTACCGAGCTCAATAATTGCAGTTTTCTTCAAGTCAATTAGAGGCGTCACAATCCTAATTGCCTCACCTTCTCGCCCTTGTTTTGTCCCCAGTCGAAACACCTCTTGCATTGCCTGAATGTAGTCAGGACGGCAATCTGGATAACCGGAATAATCCAACGCATTGACACCCAGATAAACTCGTCCGGCGCCCTTAGCTTCAGCATAGGACAAGCCAAAGCTCAAAAAAATTGTATTACGAGCAGGAACATATGTGATGGGAATGCTTTCAGACATCTCAGCAACAGAACGATGTTCCGGTAAGTCTATGTCCACATCGGTTAAGGCCGAACCACCCCATAGCCGCAAATCAAAGCTGATTATCTGATGTTCCTTGACATCAGCACAACAGGCGATCGCCTGCGCTGATTTTAGTTCTCGTCGGTGTCGCTGTTGGTAGTCAAAAGAGACTGCATAACACTCACAACCATCTGCCTGAGCTTGATACAGCACACAAGAAGAATCCAATCCTCCAGACAACAAAACAACTGCTTTCACAATGACAACTTCCTGAATTGGAATAACATACACCCTGTAACTTTGTTATTAATTAAATATTTTGCCTAAAAAGACAATGGACAAAGTAAAAACTGACACATCTGGCAACAAATCTACAAACTAAAAAACCACAATGAAAGTAGAATAACCGTCCTAAAGACCTCCTTAATCAAAGGGATCTGGGCAAAACTTTGAAATTCTTCACATTTAGAGGTGCTGTGGTACTATCTGGATGGTTTAAGGCGGCTCAGAGTAAGCAAATGGACTTAGTTCCCGTGGTGGAGGAGCAGACAAGAGTGCAAGAAAGAATGTACCAAAGACATCTGGAGACCCATGTGCAAAGGACGTTACCGCAGCCAATCAGAATTGGCGTCATCGGCGTTGGTAATATGGGACAGCATCATACCCGCGTTTTGAGTCTTCTCAAAGACGTTGAACTGGTGGGTGTAGCAGACATCAATGTTGAGCGCGGCTTGGATACGGCAAGTAAGTACCGCGTCCGTTTTTTTGAAGATTATCGCGACCTTTTCCCCTATGTAGACGCTGTATGCGTCGCCGTCCCCACAAAACTGCATCACGAAGTAGGGATGAATTGCCTACAAGCTGGAATCCATGTCTTAATTGAAAAACCGATCGCCGCTAGTATTGCTGAAGCAGAGTCTTTGGTGAATGCTGCAGCGGATTCCCAATGTATTCTACAAGTCGGTCACATCGAACGCTTTAACCCGGCGTTTCAGGAACTCAGTAAAGTCCTCAAGACAGAGAAATTGCTCGCTTTAGAGGCTGATCGCATGAGTCCCTATTCTCACCGAGCTAATGATGTCTCAGTGGTTCTGGATTTAATGATCCACGATATTGACCTACTCTTGGAACTAGCAGCCTCACCAGTAGTCAGGTTAACAGCTAGTGGCAGCCGTGGTTCAGATTCGGCGTATTTAGATTACGTGACTGCTAGTTTAGGCTTTGCTAATGGGATTGTCGCCACTCTGACAGCTAGTAAGGTGACGCACCGCAAAATTCGCCGTATTTCTGCTCATTGCAAAAATTCGCTGACTGAAGCAGATTTCCTCAACAACGAGATTCTGATTCATCGACAAACTACTGCTAACTACATGACAGACTACGGTCAGGTGCTTTATCGGCAGGATGGTTTGATTGAGAAGGTTTACACCAGTAACATCGAACCCCTCCATGCAGAATTAGAGCATTTTGTCAACTGCGTTCGCGGTGGCAATCAGCCTTCAGTAGGTGGAGAACAGGCGCTTAAGGCATTGCGTTTGGCAAGTCTGATCGAGCAGATGGCGCTTGATGGTCAAGTTTGGCAACCTATAGAGAATGGACGCCGCGACATCAATACTCAAGTTATGACCGTTTCCTATTAAGCAATCAATTGTGGCAGTTAGGGGCATTGCTGGCGGCAATCATCGCAATCGCAGCTTGCCCTAAAACCTCACTAATTTTCCGATTACCCTGGCCAGAGAGGTGAATTTGGTCGCGGTATAACCTTTCTGGCCTTTCCATGTTTCTGAACATTGGCAGAAAATCCAGATAGGTAATTTGCCAGTCTTGGGTAAACTCATCGAGACGCAATCGCCCTTGAACCTCATAGTCACGAGAACCAGGTTCGTCAATTTCCCATAACCTCGGTGTCATAGCTAAGAGAAACTTAGCACCATTAGCATCAGCAATGGCTTGAATTGCTGAAATGGCCTCTAAATTCAAGCCTACACGGTCGCAAACTTCCGCCTTCACCACCTCCATCTCAGGTATTGGTGGTGCTTTTAGCAAGTAGCGGTTGAATACTTCGGCTATTGCTGAGGGAGGATTGTGATTAGGATAATGGCGATCGCGTCCCACCTGTACAGAAGTCGGTGCTGTGGCAAACAAATCATCAGTATTAATCAGCAACAGCACCACTTGAGCATCAAAAGTCCCAAAGCGTTGTAGATAAGCTAACTCATTTCTAGGTCCCCAAGAATTAGCTGAAGCATTGAGAACTTCTACACGCTCAAAAGATTGCTGTGGGAGCAAAACTTCTTCAAGTTGAGTAGCCATCAGCGCTGAAATCGTTCGGTCTTGATTAGTCCACGAAGCACCATTGGCGATGGAATCTCCCAAAAGCAAAACCCGCAGCGTAGATATCGGTGGTTTTGCCTCAATCTGGGGACTGCGCATCGAATACTCATTAATAGCAAAGCGATTGCCAAACCTCCTCAAACATTGGTTCGGCGCGAGTAGATAGCCAATTTGATCATCAGCAATGTAGAGCGGGGGATTACCAAAGCCAAAAAGCAACCGTAAACCAACCTCCAAAATCAGCAATAACCCTACCACCACAGCAATGATCAGCAGCAAGAGATTCAGCATCTTGTTAAATCAACCAGTTGAGTCATCGAATCATCGTCCTTTGAAAGCTAATCTAGACCAAGACAGATTCTAGTTGGTTAGATTCTTTGAATTCAAAAAAAGGAGAACGATATGTCAGACCTAGATCGTGGAATCATGAAGTTCAAAGGAGCCGATAGCCCGAAAGCGATCGTTATTTCGTCAGTGCTAGTATTGGGCAGCATCTGCTTGCTAATTTTGTGGGCAATTCAAGCCGCTTACAGTGTGAGCTAATAGCCGCAAGAATTTTCTGAATAGTTATTTTTAATAGATCCCCGACTTCTCCAAGAAGTCGGGGATCTTGGTTAATCCGACGCCCGAAGAGTTAGACTAAGAAATTATACTTACTATTAATAATTAGCTGCTGTATAGTCCAAGGGCTTGCCTCCTCCAGACAGGCTACTTCAGCACGATAGAATATGTTCAGAACTTGTAACGATATCGGACTCTGTGACACTCAGGAGTCAGAAGCGATGCAAATAGCAAGGATAAATCAGACGAAGTGGGGAAACCCCTCTTGTCAGCGGTATATATCTAAGTAAAGTAGAGTGTTGAGTGAGGCAAGCAGCATTCATCGAGAGGAGAAAAAAGCACGCATGGGCAAGGTAGTCGGCATTGACCTAGGTACAACAAACTCCGTGGTGTCTGTCATGGAGGGTGGTAAGCCGGTTGTAATTGCCAATGCAGAAGGAATGCGGACGACACCTTCGGTGGTTGGCTTCAGCAAAGACGGTGAACGCCTCGTCGGACAAATGGCACGTCGCCAATCCGTACTTAATCCCCAAAACACCTTCTATGGGGTAAAGCGCTTCATCGGGCGCAAATATGCAGAACTAAATCCAGAATCTAAGCGCGTTGCCTATACCATTCGCCGCGATGAAGCTTCAGGTAACGTCAAAATTCGCTGTCCCCGTTTGCAGAAGGAATTTGCCCCAGAAGAGCTTTCAGCAATGGTGCTGCGGAAATTAGCAGATGAAGCCAGTCGCTACCTGGGACAGCCTGTGACGGGTGCGGTGATTACAGTTCCTGCTTATTTCAATGATTCTCAGCGACAAGCGACCAGAGACGCAGGACGAATTGCCGGTTTGGAAGTCTTGCGGATTCTCAATGAACCTACAGCAGCTTCCTTAGCTTATGGGTTGGAGCGTCAAGAAAGCGAGACAATCTTGGTTTTTGACTTGGGTGGCGGTACCTTTGATGTCTCCATCCTGGAAGTGGGAGATGGAGTGTTTGAGGTCAAGTCCACCAGTGGAGATACTCAACTGGGTGGTAATGACTTTGACAGGAAAATTGTTGATTGGTTAGCAGAACAGTTTCAAGAAACAGAAGGGGTAGATTTAAGACGCGATCGCTCAGCGCTGCAGCGCTTGATGGAAGCAGCGGAAAGAGCCAAAATTGAGCTTTCGGGAGTAAACGTCACAGATATAAATTTGCCCTTTATCACGGCAACAGAGGACGGGCCTAAGCATATCGAAACAAGGCTTACTCGTTCCCAGTTTGAGGGTTTATGCGACGATCTAATCGCTAGATTGCGTCGGCCGCTAAAACGTGCATTTTCAGACGCAGGTTTAAGTCCAGCGGATATCGATGAAGTAGTCTTGGTAGGTGGTTCAACTCGCATCCCCTTGGTACAAGAACTGGTGCGTAGCTTGATTGACAAGGAACCGAATCAGAACGTTAATCCTGATGAAGTAGTAGCAGTCGGCGCCGCAATTCAAGCAGGAATTCTCACCAGCGAAGTTAAAGATATCCTGTTGTTGGATGTGACACCGTTATCTTTTGGCTTAGAAACCATCGGTGGTGTGATGAAAAAGCTCATCCCTCGCAATACCACAATCCCAGTCAGGCGATCGGATATTTTCTCCACCTCGGAAAACAATCAAACTTTGGTGGAAGTTCATGTACTTCAGGGTGAACGGGAAATGTCCACGGATAATAAATCCTTGGGACGCTTTAAGCTGACTGGTATTCCCCCAGCACCAAGGGGTGTTCCCCAAGTACAGGTGGCTTTCGATATTGACGCTAACGGAATTTTGCAGGTAACCGCTGTAGATAAAACTACCGGTCGAGAACAAAGCGTGACAATTCAAGGTGCTTCTACTCTCAGTGAGTCGGAAGTTAATCAGATGATTCGTCAAGCAGAGCAATTTGCCCAAATTGACCGAGAACGCCGCGAAAGAGTCGAGAAGCGTAATCGTGCAGAAACCTTGGCCAATGATGCGGAACGGCAACTCAAAGAGGTGACACTAGATTTTGGTTCACAGTTTGCCAGTGTGTATCGCCGTCGGATTGAAGCCTTAGTTCAGGACTTGCGTCAAGCCCTCACCCGCGATGATGAGCGCCGCATGGATCGAGCAGAATCTGACCTTAAGGATGCTCTCATTGAGCTGAAGCGAGAGGTGCGGCTACAATATTCTGACGATGACGACGATGACTTTTTTGGCTCGATTCGTCGTACCTTTACGGGAGAAAGTGACAAAGATAATTACAGGGAAAGGGACAGAGATAGTTACAGGGATAGGGATAATTCCAGGGATAGTTACAGGGACAGGGATAGTTCCAGGGACAGAAATCGGTATCAGGAACGCGACACGAACCGCGACTCCTACAGCGGTGACTATGGCCGCTCAAATCGAGAACGACCACGCAAACCACCGCTTCAAAATGATTGGGATGAAGATGATGACTGGTTCTAATTTGTTGAGTGTTGTTTATAGTTTGTTGTTTGCAATTAACAAATAACACTCAATAAATAACACTCAACAAATAACCAATAATAAATAACTAATGACAATGCAAAACTTTCGGGATTACTACGAGATTTTAGGCGTGTCCACAGAGGCATCCAGCGAAGAAATTAAGAAGGCTTTTCGGCGGCTGGCTCGTCAGTATCACCCCGATCTTAATCCGGGAGACAAAGCAGCAGAGGAAAAGTTTAAGGCTATCGGTGAGGCCTATGAGGTGCTCTCCGACACGAATAAGCGATCGCAGTATGACCAGTTCAGCCGATTTGTTCAGAAAAAAGGCTCTAACAAAAAAACGGCTAGGGCGACAAATTTTAGAACCGCTCCTGAACGTAACGGTAACGGTCGTAATTCCAACCAGGAAGACGATTTCAACGAGATCGGAGACTTTAACAGTTTTGTTGAACAACTGTTAGGAAAACGTCGTTCCTCAGCAAGTGCGGCCGCTACTGCTGCAGAACGTCCTGGATCACGAGTTACCTCATCTGATGCTTTCCGCCCCGGAACCACAAAAACTGCCTACACTGTTAATCCTCGCCCAGAACCTAAAGATATTGAGGCGCGATTGACTTTGCCTTTAGAAAAAGCCTATGAAGGAGGAAGAGAACGAATTCGCCTAGAAGATGGGCGTTCTTTAGAAGTCGAGTTACCTCCTGCGATCGTTACAGGTCAGCGTGTGCGCCTAAAAAGTCAGGGCATCGCTGGTGGTAACTTATATTTAAAAATTACAGTAGCACCTCATCCTTTCTTTCAGTTGGAAGGTTCAGATATTTTATGTCAGCTACCAGTGACTCCCTGTGAAGCTGTGTTAGGTGGCTCGATAGAAGTGCCTACTCTTGATGGCCGAGTGAAGATTAATATTCCCAGTGGTGTCAGGTCAGGTCAAAAACTACGCCTTGCTAATAAGGGTTATCCGGGTACTACTGGTGTTCGAGGTGATCAGTTAATCGAACTTCAAATTGTTGTCCCTAGAGATATCTCTCCTCAAGCACGAGAACTCTACGAACAATTGCGGGAGATTGAGGATTTTAATCCACGTCAGGATTTGCTAGTTTAGTCAGTAATCAGTGGTCAGTTGTTGATTGTGTAGGGGCGTAGCATTTGCTCCCAAATATTTTGCTATAACCTACAATTTAACAAAGCAAATGCTACGCCCTTCATGTCAGTAGTCAGTGGTGTTTAACTAATAATTAATAACTACAAACAACTGTAAGAAAGGGCGTAGCATTGGCGTTGTAATCTTGTAGGTAATAATCCAATATTTCGGCGCCAATGCTACGCCCCTACACAACTAACAACTAACAACCAACAACCAACAACTAACAACCAACAACCAACTATTCAGAATCTTTAGTTGGAAAAGCAGCAGGTCGCACTTGCAGCTTTTGTGTATTACCTTGGCGAAGAACTTCAATTGCTAAAGAAGCGCCAACCGTACTAGCTTCAACTTGTTGTTGAACTTCAGCAGCACTTTTAACCGCTTTTCCAGCAACTTTTTGCACAATATCTCCAGGTTGAATACCAGCAGATTGAGCAGGTGAATTTTTGGCAATGCTGACGATTAAAACACCAGTATCTTGCGTAACTTTGAAGCCAGCATTATTGTCCTGATTGATGTCTTTTCTTAATTCCGGTGTCAGCGTCACCATCTTAATTCCCAAATAGGGATGATCTACCCGACCTTTAGCAAACAACTGATTAGCAATGCGTTGTGCAGTTTCCACCGGAATTGCAAAACCCAATCCTTGAGCACCAGCGCGAATTGCAGTATTAATCCCAATCACTTCACCTTTCGCATTTAAAAGCGGTCCCCCAGAATTACCAGGATTAATTGCAGCATCAGTCTGGATAAAACTCACTCGTTTATCTGGGACACCCACCTGAGAACTAGAGCGACCCAAAGCACTGATAATGCCAACAGTCACAGTATTATCCAAACCGAGAGGATTACCGATCGCGATCGCCCATTCTCCTGGTACCAACTTTTCAGCCATTCCCAGACGTACAATAGGTAAATTATTCGCCTCAATTTTGACCACAGCAACATCCGTCACCTGATCGACACCCACCACCTTACCTTGAAAAGTTCGCCCATCCTTGAGCGTAACTTTCACAGTTTGAGCACCGGAAATCACATGAGCATTAGTAATCATGCGCCCATCGGAGCTGATAATAAAACCTGAGCCAGTACCGCGTTCTATACGTTCCCGTGGTTCTGGAGGTTGTGACTCATTACCAAAGAAGCGCCGGAAAAAGGGATTTTTGAAAGCTTCGGGAATTTCCTTAGCTGAAGCTACCGATCGCGCTGAATCAATCCGGACTACAGCAGGCCCGACTCGCTCAACAGCTTCAGCGATGAAATTGAGATTTGCTTCAGGAGCGCGACCAGACGGTTGGGGAGTAAAAGGCTTCAAAACAGCCGGGATTGCCTCTGGGACTTGTGCCATCTGCGGCTCAGCCATGAGATAGCGACTACCTAAGACCCCTGCACCACCGCCTAAGCCTAGCAAAGTCAGATAAAGGGTCAGTTGCTTTAGGGATAAACTCATGGCCTCAACGACTCAATAATAGCTTTCTTCCACTCTACTGAAAAAAGTTTACGATTAACCGCACAGAGCAAATAGTTTTAATTGTTGTGATGCGCAGCTTTTGTATCCAGACCTTGACAAAAGCTATCACTTAACCTTTTGCAGAACTATGCGAGCGATTTCCTTGCAAAATTGGAATTGCAATCACAAACTCAGTACCTTGTCCCGGTGCAGAAATACAATGTATTTGCCCACCGTGTTTTTTTACCACAATTTGGTAACTAATAGACAAACCCAAACCTGTACCTTTGCCCACTGCTTTTGTGGTAAAAAATGGGTCAAACAAACGCTGACGCACTGCTTCCGTCATTCCCGAACCATTATCTTTAATACTGATCACAGCGTGAGGCATTAGGGATGAGGAATTAGAGTTATTTTCTGCGCTTTTCATTTCACAGATCGCCGTGTGAATGGTAATCACCGGTAAAAAAATAGAGCGATTATAATTGCCAAATGTCAATTGCGGACTCAGCATTCTGGACTCTTCTAAGGCATCGATCGCATTAGCGAGCAGATTCATAAATACCTGGTTTAGCTGCCCTGCATAACACTCTACCAACGGCAGATTGCCATACTGCTTTATTAGTTGAATTTCGCCACGCCCTGCTGTTGCTTTGATCTGATTCTGTAAAATCAGCAAAGTACTTTCTATTCCCTCGTGAAGATTGACATATTTCATCTCTGCTTCATCCAGGCGCGAAAAATTCCGCAAGGACAGCACCAAGTCACGGATGCGATCTGCTCCAATCTTCATGGAATTAAGGAGTTTTGGCAGGTCTATTCTTATAAAATTCAGGTCAATTTTCGCACCTTCCAGCCGTATTTCTGAAACGGGATTGGGATAGTGCTGAATATAAAGTTGTAGCAAATGCATGATTTCTTGCGTATATTGACTGGCGTAGCCAATATTGCCGTAAATAAAATTAATTGGGTTATTAATTTCGTGAGCAACACCAGCCACAAGTTGCCCCAAAGCAAACATTTTTTCTGTCTGAATTAACTGAGTTTGGTATGAATGCAATTCCTGTAGGGCAATGTGTAGCTGGTTTGCTTGTTTTCTAAATTGTTCTTCACTTTTTCGCAAGGCATCTTCTACCTGCTGACGCTCTAGAATGTCTTGGTGAAGCTGTGCATTTGCTTGTGTAAGCTGAGCGGTTCTTTCTTCTACCTGTATTTTTAAATAATCGTGTGCCTTTAATAGTTCTAATTCGGCTCGCTGACGCTCAATAATTTCGCAGCGTAACTGTTCATTTGTCTTCTTTAATTCAGAAGTTCGCTCTTCTACCACCTGCTGCAATATTTCAATCAATCCGTACATATCTGCTGGATTGAGTGCTTGTAGAAGACTGGTTTGGGAAACAATTCCTACCAATTCTCCCTGAGAACCAGCAACAATTAGGCGTCTTACATGATGGCGTTGCATATGTTCGTGAGCAAGCCACAAAGAATCTGAGGGACTCAGGCAAAATAATGGCGTACTCATGACATCTTGAGCTAGCATTCGCGACAAATCTAGTTCCAGGGCCTGAAACTGCACAATGTCTCGCTCTGTGACAATGCCAACAGGTATCAATTGTTGGCTGAGAGTTGCCAAGGAGGGCTGACAAATGACAATACAGCTAACCAGATGCTCTGTCATCAATTTGGCTAATTCCAGCACGGAAGCTGTCATGGGAGCATGAATTACTTGAGCTGTCATGACATCTTGCACGTACCGCAACCGCGTCAAAAGATTGACTGGTTGCAGTGCTCTGCGAATACTCTCTTGAGTAATAATTCCTACAGGTTTCCCTTGCTCATCTACAATCGGTAGGTGGCGAATTCGGTGTTGGCGGAATAGTCCTAATGCTGTAAAAACATCATGAGCTTGAGATTGCTGGAGCGTAATTACTGGTTGTCTGACAACATCGCCAATTTTGATGTTTGCTAGGGGAGTGCCAGCAGCAGCTAGCCTGACAATATCTCGTTCTGTGAATATGCCAAGTAGTTGCAACTCTTCCATTACCAAAACACAGCCTGCAGCGGTATCGACGGACTCGCAAACTGTATCCCATTCTTGACTGACGCAGTAAATCTCATCTCTGCCTAAATCGCTCCCAGGCAGCATACAACTGCGAAATCGACTCATTAGTGTTAAAACATCCAACAGTGGGGTATTTGGTGCCACGGTCAGAAAATGAGAGTCAATTGCAGGGTCTAAAGTTAATGATTGGAGTTGACCTCCCTTAAGCTGCATGAGCAATTTTTGTAGTATTAGTGTTGGCGCAGTATGGTATATGCACGCACAGTATTTTTGGTAATTCTGGCAATTTTATGCTGCGATCCAACTAACATATCCGTTTTTTTTTACAAATCTCAATAAAACATAACAAAACTGCAAGAAAATCTTGCAGTTTTTCAGATTTCACCGATAGCTGTGTTTTGACTCAGGACTCAGGACTCTGGACTTTTCATTAGACAAGATTGCCAAAGTCGGAATTACCCCCCTAATCCCCCCCCCGGAGTTCGGGGGGACGTTAGTAACGAGGGGGGAAATTAACTACCTCCCCCCTACAAGGGGGGAAAGAGGGGGGTGGGGAGAGGACAGAGGACGAAGCCTTTTATTTAGGGGAGGGTTGGGGTGGGGTTCTTTGTATTTTTGCAAGAGATCTATTGTCCCAGGGCACCTTTACCAAAGAATTTTGGTGGTTCTTTGCTGGTATAAACCTGAGTTTCTTGGGCGATCGCATGACGAATATAAGCAGGAGTTTGCAGCATTCCCAACAGCGTCATCCCATCAATCAAGCGTAAGCCACCAGTAGTTTTTTCTTGCAACAATTGGTCAATAGTTGCGGGTTCTGGTCGAGTATCAATCGCTGATTCTGAAGCGATCGCAAATCCCCAAGGAGATCCATAACTAGGAGCATAAGAAGCAAAGGAATGTACATTAGGAAAAACTGCACTGAGAGTACGCACTAAACGTGCATGAATCGTCAGTAAAGCAGGTGAAACTGGCCCAGCTTGGATAACAAAATATCCTCCTGGTGCGAGAACTCGCTGAACTTTCTCGTAATACTCTTTAGTAAATAGTTGAAAAGAAGGGCCTTCTTCAATTGGGTCAGAAAGGTCTGAGATAACAATATCCCATTTTTTGTCAGTCGTATCTAGAACTTCCAGAGCATCACCAATTACCAGATTAGTACGTGGATCATCAAAAGCATTTTGGTGCATTTCTGGGAGATGTTCGCGACAAGCTTCCACCACCTCACCATCAATATCAACCATCATCGCCTCTTCCACCGTCTTCCAGCGCAGGATTTCCCGTACCGTAGCACCTTCTCCACCTCCCAGAACCAGAACGTTCTTAGGAGAACCATGACAAATCATCGCTGGGTGTACGAGAGGTTCGTGGTAGAGAAACTCATCACCAGTACAGGATTGCCATTTACCATCCAAAACCAGCGCTTTGCCATAAGCACCGCTTTCCACCACATACATTTCCTGGAAGGCAGTTTTTTTGTAAGCCAGGACTTTGGTTATACCATGAGCGTAGATATCCCAAGGTGTAATGTACTCACTTACCCACAAATCTGCACCCACTTGACTACCAGGCATAGATATTCTCCTTTCCCGTAATTGACACGAATAGCCATTATTACAGAACAAGGTTAACTTTCTATCTGGCTGAGGAAATTAATCAACTACTGTGCCCTGGCGACCTAAAACAAATCTGATTGTATATCTCAGCTAATTGTTGTTGGAATTCGTCAAGTTTAACCTGATTATTCATGGTTGTTAATTGAACCACTGCACCAGTGAGTCAATCACCAAATTTTTGCCATCTGTAAGACAAATCCTGGTAACTCTGGATCACCGCTCACAGTTTCAGGATTATCCAATATTTCAGGTTCTTGATTGGGGCGATAAATGTATACTTTGCGGTTTTTGCGGTCAATTAACAAACCGAGTGATACACCATTGGCAATGTATTCCTGCATTTTATCTTGCAATCCCTTCAGGGTATCGCTAGAAGACCGTAACTCAATCACAAAGTCTGGACAAATCGGAGCGAATGAGGCTTTTTGTTCTTCAGTTAAGGCATTCCAACGTTCTAGTTTAATCCAGGAAACATCGGGAGAACGAGTTGCGCCATTTGGTAAGGTAAAACCTGCACTAGAGTCAAACGTTTCACCTGTTCCATCTTGGTCGGCCCAATTAGCAACTTGCTGAAAAATCTTACCGTTGCGATTCCCTGTATCTGAAAAGGCTGGTGGCATGATGATAACTTCCCCGTTGGCAGTACGTTCAATTCTCAAATCGCGATTGGCTAAACAAAATTCGTAGAACTGTTCAACACTCATTGATTTGATAGCAGGAAGATTGACTATCAAGGGGACGTTTTGCGTTTGAATTAATAGCGTAGTCATTTTACATTTTATTCCTTGATATTAGTCTGATATATTCGAGGCTTCCATAGACCTCTTGCACAAATTATAGAAGGGCGTAGCATTTTGGCGATAAATTATTGATTAAACCCAAAGTCTTATCTCCAAATGCTACGCCCCTACATATACATTGTGACTTTGGCAATCTTGTCTCATATTTAGGGTCTGTAGTACCGATATCGAGTTGGGTGAAACTTAAAATCACCCTAGCTGTTGCTAGCATCTTTTATATTAGCTAAAGATAGATGACTTAATTTTATGCTAGAGGACTTGAAAAGTTTTTTTGCTTCAGGAAATTTTATTCCTCATGGACATTGCTACCTCTGGAAGACGGAATTGGTAGGGCTGCATATCCTGTCAGATGCAATTACCGCGATCGCCTATTATTCAATCCCAATCACCTTAATTTATTTTGTCCGCAAACGCACTGATTTGCCCTTTAACTGGATATTTAAACTGTTTGGAGGATTTATCATTGCTTGTGGAACTACCCATGTCATGGAGATTTGGACACTCTGGTATCCAACTTACTGGCTGAGTGGATTGATCAAAGCAATCACTGCTTTAATCTCCCTGTATACGGCGATGGCGCTAGTGACATTAGTTCCCCTAGCCTTAGCTTTACCTAGCCTGGAGAAAGTTAACCTGGAATTAGAACATGAAATTACTGAGCGTAAACGAGCACAAGAAAATATAACTAAATCCCGTGATTTTTACCTCACACTTTTCGAGGATTTTCCTACGCTTATTTGGCGTTCTGGTCTTGATGCTAAGTATAACTATTTTAATAAAACCTGGCTTGCTTTTACTGGGCGAACAATGGAGCAAGAAATGGGAGACGGTTGGGCTGAAAGAGTCCACCCTGAAGACTTAGAAAAATGTCTTAAAACCTATCTCGATGCTTTTAAAGAGCGCCAAGCTTTTGAGATGGAATACCGCTTGCGCCGCTACGATGACGAATATCGTTGGCTTATTGACTGTGGTAGGCCATTTTATGACCTAGACAATCAGTTTATTGGCTACATTGGCTCCTGTTATGACATTAGCGAAAGCAAACAAGCAGAGGTAGAACTTAAACAGGCCAAAGAAGTAGCTGTTAGCGCAGCGGCGCAAAGCGCAGCCGCCAATCGTGCTAAGAGTGAATTTCTAGCGAATATGAGTCATGAACTCCGAACTCCCTTGAATGGGATTTTGGGGTACGCTCACATACTCAAACAAGAAAAAACTTTAACCTCCAAGCAACAGAATGGACTAAACATCATTCAACAGTGTGGCGAACATTTGTTGACACTTATCAATGACATTTTAGACTTTTCAAAAATTGAAGCTAGGAAAATGGAAATTAACCTGAGTAATATTCATTTTCCTCAGTTTATGCACAACCTTGTTGAAATCTTCCGTATCCGTGCTGAACAAAAAAAAATTTCCTTTACTTATACATCGCTTTCGCCTCTACCTACCTTCGTTTTGGGTGATGAACAAAAGCTGCGGCAAATTTTAATCAACTTATTGGGAAATGCCATCAAGTTTACCGAAGTTGGTCATGTAGTTTTCCAAGTTGGTTATGTCAGTAATGAGTCCCAAAAAGAAGAGGAAAACTCTTTACTTTCAAATCGCCAAATCCGCTTTCAAGTTGAAGACACTGGTATCGGTATAGCACCGGAGACATTGACAGAAATCTTTCAACCTTTCTATCAAGTGGGAAATCCTAGCCACTGGATTGGAGGAACCGGTTTGGGATTGACTATTAGCCAGAAATTAGCAAACTTGATGGGTAGTAGCTTGCAGGTGAAAAGTAAGTTAGGTTCTGGTAGTGTTTTCTGGGTCGATTTAAATTTGCCCCAAGTGCAGGAATCAACTGAAATTGCCAAAAGCCAAGAGCCAAATATTATTGGTTTCCAAGGGGAAAAACGCAAAATTTTGGTGGTGGACGACAAAGAAAAAAATCGCTCTGTTTTGGTGAATATCCTTGAACCTTTGGGGTTTGAAATCAAAGAAGCAATAGATGGTTGTGATTGTTTGAAAAAGGCGCTTGAGTTTAAGCCAGATGTGATTTTGATGGACTTGGTAATGCCAGTAATGGATGGCTTTGAAGCGACTCGGCAGATCCGGAAGTTAAGCGAACTGAAAAAAAGTGTAATCTTGGCAACATCAGCAAGTGTTTTCGATTATAGCCAAGCTAATAGCCGAGAGGCAGGTTGTGACGATTTTATCCCAAAGCCTGTGGGGGTCAAGCATCTTTTAGAGCGACTAGGGGTGCATTTAGGACTAGAATGGGTTTATGAGGATTTGGGAAAATCCCAAGCTGCTGAGTCTGAACTGGGAGTTGCTGACCCAGATTCAGAGGGTGTCGCATCTAATCAACTATTTAATAATCCAAACTTTAAGTCGCTTATTGATGAGCGCCACTATTCCAGCCAAACTCAAAAATTAATTGTTCCTCCTCCGGAGGAGATTGCTATTTTGTTGGATCTAGCAATGAGAGGCAACGTCAGGGGTATTCTGGAAAACGTGGCTAGGCTTGAGGTGTTGGACGATAAATTGGTGCCTTTTACATCACAGCTTCGTCAACTAGCAAAAGATTTTAAAACTAAACAAATCAGGGAGTTTCTTCAACCCTATACTTTACAGCATGAATGAGTGTGGAAAATCTGATAGAAGGCGTCATCTCAATTACAGATGACAGCCTGACTAATTTTATAAATCTAACAAAAGACGTTATCTTAATCGTAGATGACACCCCAACTAATTTAGGAATGTTGTGTGATTTTTTAAATGATTCTAGTTTTGAAGTATTAGTAGCAATAGATGGTGAAAGTGCAATTGAACAGGCTATTTATGCCCAGCCAAATCTCATTCTTTTAGATGTACTTATGCCGGGAATTGACGGCTTTGAAACTTGCCGTCGATTGAAAGCAAATCATTCAACGCAAGCTATTCCCGTGATTTTTATGACGGCGCTGGGTGAGACGGGAGATAAGGTAAAAGGTTTTCAAGTTGGTGCTATAGATTATGTCACTAAGCCGATTCAACCAGAAGAAGTTGTAGCCCGGATTACTAATCACTTGACGATCCAAAAGCTACAAAATCAACTGCAAAAACAAAATCTGCAACTGCGACAGGAAGTTAAGGATCGTCAACAAGCAGAAGAATTAGTACGACAGCAGGTGGAAAGGGAACGCTTGCTGAGTGAAATTTCCCAACGGATTCGTAAATCGCTGAATTTAGCAAAAATTCTCAACACAACTGTAAGTGAAGTACGACAACTTTTGCAAACAGATCGGGTACTCCTTTATCAATTTTTTGAAGATTGGAGTGGCATTGTCGCTGTAGAATCTGTCAGCACCAAAGAATTATCGATACTGAACACCACCATTACTGACCCTTGCTTTCGAGAATCCTCTACTCAGCTTTACCAACAGGGTCGCATCCTGGTTACAGAAGATATTTATACAGCAGGTATGACTGCTTGTCACGTTGATTTTTTGGCAAATTTTAAAGTCAGGGCTAACTTGGTGGTTCCCATCCTCCAAGGAGAAAACTTGTGGGGGTTGCTGATTGCCCATCAGTGTAGCGGACCGAGACAGTGGGAGCAGTTTGAGGTTGATTTACTTAAACAATTATCCACCTCAATCGCGATCGCTATCCAACAAGGCCAACTTCATCAAAGATTGCGACGACAAAACCAAGTGCTAGTAGCTTTAGCTAAAAGCAAAACTGTCAGTCACGGTGACTTAAACTCTACCTTGAGGCAAGTTACTGAAGCAGCGGCCCAAACTTTAGAAATTTCCCAGGTGAGTGTCTGGTTATACAGTCGTGACTACTCCAAAATTCATTGTCTCGACTTGTTTGATCGCAGCACCAACCTTCATACACATGGAAGTGAGTTGAGTGCACAAGATTATCCTATTTACTTCCAAGCCTTAGAACAAGAGCCTATCCTTGCTTTTTCTGATGCCAATACCAACTCTATCACCAATGAATTTCCGTCCTACTTAGCTTACAAGAAAGCGATCTTGGCTGTGGCGATTTGTGTGGGAGGTCAGACGGTGGGAGTAATCTGTTACGAACACACTAACTTGACTCGTCATTGGACACTAGATGAACAAAACTTTGCTGGTTCCTTAGCTGATCTGGTTTCCCTCTGTTTAGAAGCACGTGAACGTCAACGATCAGAAGAAAAAATTCACCTCTTACAAACCATAACGCAAGCTATTAGTGAATCCGAAGACTTTAACTCAGCTTTGGAAGTCACCCTAAGCAAAGTTTGTCAAACAATCAATTGGAATTTTGCGGAAGCTTGGATTCCTAACTCGGATGGAACTGTTCTCAAATCTAGTCTCGCTTGGTATGCAAGTACCGATGCAAGTGGGGTAACTATCTCTACCCTAGAAAAATTTAGAGAGTCTAGCAAGATGCTGCGCTTTGCTCCCGAAATGGGTTTACCTGGGAGGGTTTGGTCATCCAAGCAGCCAGAGTGGATTCAGGATGTGGTAATTGAGCCAGAAGCTGTATTTGCCCGCTCCCAGATTGTACTCGCAAGCGGACTTAGTTCCTGTTTGGGCATTCCAATTGTTGTGGATGACCGAGTTTTGGCTGTTTTTGTTTTCTTCACTTTTGAAGTTCGTGAACAAGATCAGCGATTAATTGAGTTAGTCTTAGCTGTGGCTAATCAACTGGGTTCAGTGATTGAGCGCAAAGCGGCCCAAGAAGCACTGCATCTTTCCGAACAGAGATATCAAAGTATTGTTGAAAATGCGATCGAGGGCTTTTTCCAAACAACTGCATCCGGGCGTTTTCTTAACGCTAATCCTTCACTAGCAAAGATTTTTGGCTATTCCTGTCCTGAAGATTTGATTACTTCTATTCAAGATATTTCGCAGCAAGTTTATGTTGAACCTAACCGTAGAAGTGAGTTTATTGCTGCTATCCAACATTCCAATACTGTATTTGAGTTTGAGTCTCTGGTCTATCGTAAAAATGGTAGTGTGATCTGGGTGTCAGAGAACAGCCGCGCGGTTCGTGACTCTGTTGGTACACTGCTTTACTACGAAGGTACTGTCTCCGACATTACAATGCGTAAGGTGACACAGGAAGCCATTCGCTATCAACAAGAACAATCAGAGCAGCTACTACTTAATATTTTGCCCCAGCCAATTGCACAGCGGCTGAAACAATATCCCAGCATTATTGCCGATAGCTTTGAATCAGTCAGCGTTATGTTTGCTGACATTGTTGGCTTTACTCAGTTCTCGGCTCGAACTTCTCCCAAAGAATTGGTGAAGATTCTCAATTTAATTTTCTCAAAGTTTGACCAACTGGCTGAACAACATGGCTTGGAGAAAATTAAGACGATCGGTGATGCTTATATGGTTGTCGCTGGTTTACCAATACCTCGTTTAGATCATGGGAGTGCGATCGCTCAAATGGCGCTGGATATGCAAGCTGAAATGGTTAACATAGCAGCAGAGACGGGTGAAGCTTTCAAGCTGCGGATTGGTATCAATAGTGGCCCCGCTGTTGCAGGTGTAATTGGCATCAAAAAGTTTTTCTACGATTTGTGGGGTGATACGGTTAATGTTGCTAGCCGTATGGAATCCCAAGGTGTTGATGGTGCTATTCAGGTAACATCCGTCACTTATGAGTTATTACGGGATAAGTATCTGTTTGAGGAACGGGGTGTAATCCCTATCAAAGGTAAGGGGGATATGACCACTTATCTGCTTACGGGAAAAAAAATTGAGCAATCCTGCTAGGGGTTTTCCTCTTGTATATCTCAGCTATTTGTTGTTGGAATTCGTCAAGTTTAACCTGATTATTCATGGTTGTTAATTGAACCACTGCACCAGTGAGTCAATCACCAAATTTTTGCCATCTGTAAGACAAATCCTGGTAACTCTGGATCACCGCTCACAGTTTCAGGATTATCCAATATTTCAGGTTCTTGATTGGGGCGATAAATGTATACTTTGCGGTTTTTGCGGTCAATTAACAAACCGAGTGATACACCATTGGCAATGTATTCCTGCATTTTATCTTGCAATCCCTTCAGGGTATCGCTAGAAGACCGTAACTCAATCACAAAGTCTGGACAAATCGGAGCGAATGAGGCTTTTTGTTCTTCAGTTAAGGCATTCCAACGTTCTAGTTTAATCCAGGAAGCATCAGGAGAACGAGTTGCGCCATTGGGTAGGGTAAAACCTGCACTAGAGTCAAAAGTCTCACCAGTTCCATCTTGGTCGGCCCAATTAGCAACTTGCTGAGCAATTTTAAGGTTGCGATTACCTGTATCTGAAAAAGCTGGCGACATAATGATAACTTCCCCACTGGCAGTACGTTCAATTCTCAAATCGCGATTGGCTAAACAGAATTCGTAGAACTGTTCAACACTCATCGATTTGATAGCCGGAAGATTGACCGTCAGTGGGACGTTTTGGGTTTGAATTAATAGCGTTGTCATTCTTTGTCCCTCGTTTGGTTAGAGAGTGAAGCAAGTCCAGGCTATCTTGATTTTATAAGCTCGTGACTTTAGCGGGAGAGGCGATAGCGAAGCGAGTTTTGATGAAATATTTTTGATTGGAAAAGTAGGTAACTTCAGAGTGAAGAAAAAGAGGTTTAATTTTGGTTATCAAACAGCGCTAAAATTTGATCAAAAATTTCTTCATCACCACGAGTTTGGAGAATTGAGCGAGCTAATTCAATAAACTCTAAATTTGGTTCCTTATCGATGTCAATAATTTTGTTACCGGAGTAGAAAGTCATATCATCACTCCGCCATTCATTTGTTCTACCAGTTTGCCAGCCAGAATTTTGCGGCTTCCACGAAAGGGTTTGACCGCGCAAAGTAAACTGAAACCACTCAATTTTGCCCTGAAGGAAGTCTACAAACACGTCAAAATAAGACTCCCCACCCTGATACCAGACGCGGGTAAAGCTCTCTTTGACTGGTTTCATTAGTTCGATCTGTCGCAGGGAAGCCCCTAGCGCTGCAATCTCATTTTGATCCATCATTGTCTCAATTCGATGCCCAGCTCCCTGGTTCATCCATTTATACCTAATCATGTTGGAGTCAGGCGTCTTGCGTCTTGCTTAGAAAGATTTATACTTAGATACACTGCTACTGTCACTTGCTCCGGATTGGATATTTTAAGCGTCGTTAAGCTTACTAAACAAATCAGCAAGAACTGTATTAGAAAACAAAAATCCTTCTGGGTCACTTAACCTCAACTGACCAGTTAACGGTAGTTTCTCGGTAGATTGTAGATCAACAAATTTCCCTTCTACCCCCACAACTTCCACCCAGCCACTACGGTAGTATGGCTGCAAACCTGTCCAAATTTTTTCTAAAGTGTTTTCACCAAACTGCTCGTTTAGGAAGGACAAACTAAGACCTTCTGCCAAGCGTAAGCCTAACATTAAAGTTTCTAACAAAACCTCATTGGCTGGGGTTTCTTCCCAATCTAAAACTCCACCTGCGTCAATTAACTGTTGCACCCAAACATAATACTCGCGTCTAGTGCGAGGTCTTGTAAAGCGACACCCCTGGACATAACTTGCGGCTCCCATCCCAAAACCATAATAAGGCCGATTTTCCCAATAAACTTGATTGTGACGACACTGATGACCAGGTAAGGCATAGTTGGAAATTTCATAATGCTGGTAAAGGGCGCTGGTCAGTACTTGCTGTGCTAATTTATACATTTGAGCTGCAGTGTTATCTGTCGGTAGTGGCTTGACACCGGGAGCAAATTGGCGTCCAAAAGCGGTGACAGGTTCGATAACTAGGTCATAACAAGACATATGGGTGGGGGCAATTTTAACTGCAGTTTCCAGAGATTCTTGCCATTGCGCTAAGGTTTGGTGAGGCAATCCGGAAATTAGATCTAAGCTAAAGTCGGGTATCTCTACCTGTCGCAGGAGGTCAACTGCTGCGAAGATATCAGTAGAGTTGTGTGATCGCCCACAAACGTTCAACAATTCATCCTGAAATGCCTGAACACCCAGGCTGACTCGATTTACTCCAGCATTTTGGTATCCCTTTAGCTGTTGCAAACTGAATGTACCTGGGTCCATTTCCATAGAAATCTCGACACCGGTAGCAATACCAAAGCGCTGGTTTAGGCTGTCAAGGATACGTTCTAGTTGTTCGACTGCTAGTAACGAAGGCGTCCCACCGCCAAAGAACACGGTTTCTAAAGAACGTCCTAATGCTGGTGTAGTTTCAATTTCCTGACACAACACACCGACATAAGTTTCAATTGTACCTGAAGTGCTGCCAGTCGCCTTATCTCCCACTACAGAAACTGGGAAGTCGCAGTAGTAACAACGGCGTCTGCAGAAGGGAATATGAACGTAGGCGTTCCTGGGAGTTCCAGCAGCAACAAATTTCTCAGATTTGTGTAAGTAATTTAACACTTTCTTGTTACCTTGTGACTTCAATTGTTAAGCCAATTCTTAAATGTTGATTAATAGTTATTAATTAAATGAGTTTTTTAAGTAATTTTACTGTTAAATAAGTGCCAAAGCGAAGCTATCGCGATTAGGGATAGCACTCAAAAGAAGGATAATAGAGCTAAGGCTTTTGGGAACTCGTCGCCCACAGCGCAGGAAACCTAAGTGCCAAAAATTAGACCTTATTCCGGCAAATTAAAGGATTACTATCAGCCGCTTGGTACAAAAAAACAAAATGACCTAAAAGATATAATGAAGCGGATGGTCGAATATCACTTTTTTGCCTATTGAATTCCTTCAGGAATTGCCTCACAAATCAATTGGATCGAAACTATGCTTGATTTTGTCATTATTCTTTTATTCATCCTAGCAGCAGCAGGGATAGGCTTCGATAGCGTTGAATTACTGCCTAGCAATGTGCAGGCTCAAGTCACCAATTTAGAAGCTTTACGCTTAATCACAGCGAGCTTTGCCGCAATTATCGGCTTTGCCGTTGGGTTAACAGTACAAGTTGCCTACCGTCGCTTCCAAGCGCAAGTGCGCAAAATGCCGATTGAGGTAATTTTGACTAGGGCTGTTGGCTTAGTGCTGGGACTGCTACTAGCTAACCTGATGCTTGCACCAGTTTTCTTGCTACCGATACCCTTTGATTTTGCCTTCATTAAGCCTCTGGTAGCGATTTTAGGCAGTACCATGTTTGCCTTTTTGGGCGTCAATCTGGCCGATACCCACGGACGCACCTTTTTACGGCTGATTAACCCTCATAGCCTGGAAACTATGTTGGTATCAGAAGGCACGCTCAAATCAACCTCTAGTAAAGTTTTAGACACTAGCTGCATCATTGATGGCCGCATCGAAGAGTTGCTGAATACGGGTTTTTTAGAAGGACAAATCCTCGTTTCGCAGTTTGTTTTGCAAGAATTGCAGCAGTTAGCTGACGCAGCTAATGATCAGAAGCGCATCCGGGGACGACGAGGATTAGATATCTTGAATCGGATGCAAGAATCCTTCCCAGAACGCTTGGTTATTCATCCTGCTGATTACGATGACATTCAGACAGTAGACGCCAAATTAGTACGTTTTGCCCAAGAAATTAATGGCACTTTGTTAACCAACGACTACAACCTCAGTAAAGTCGCTAATTTACAGAAAGTGTCGGTTCTGAATATCAATGATCTCGCTCAGGCGCTACGCCCAATTTATCTCCCCGGTGATAGTCTTGAACTAAAAATTCTCAAAGAGGGTAAAGAAGCCGCTCAAGGTGTTGGCTATCTAGGTGATGGCACGATGGTTGTTGTGGAAGAGGGACGCAACCATATCGGTGGCGAAGTGCGGGTAATAGTTACTTCAGCTTTGCAAACTTCCGCAGGAAGGATGATTTTTGCTCGTCCTCAAGCGTCTCTTCTCGTCTGAACTGATGGGGCGGAAAATTCGTTTCAAATCATGTGATCGGTGTCAACAATTGGCACCGATTCTTTATTGGATACAGTACGACGAAACAAATGCAGGACTTACGCACAGACGCCACATATGTAGGGACGCAAAGCAAGATCGCCCCTCCCAATGGTGGTTCATTCATAAAATTTGCGTAAGTCCTGTTAGAGTTTTATGTGCACTTGACGTTAACAAATAGCTCTTACTTCTACTCCTGCAAAATAGTCTTAGAAACAATCCGAGTTTTCTTGCGATCGGCCTCTGTAAGTTCCTCCCCAGATTGTAGGCGAGTAGCGTTAGTTTGCAGCACTGTTGCCGCGCCTTGATCGCCCATTTGCAGAGCAGTTTTTGCCGCAGATTGTAACATCGTCACAGCACCAGCGCGATCGCCTTGTTGCAATTTCGCCTCAGCAATTTGAGTCTGTCGATACTTAGCCAAAGCCAGGATAGACTTCTGCACACTAACATTGGGAGCGGGTTGGTAAACTCCCTGAACCATTGCTTCTACGGGTACAGATTCGGAAAGTAACCCTTCTTTACCCAATACTGGGTCATCGTAGCGCACTTGTAAATTAGCAATTGTCTGACGACCCGCTGACAATTGACCAATATAAAGATTAGCTAGGATGACTCGCTCAGAATCTGTCATCAAATCTCCCAGTCGTACCACATAGCGTGAACCTTCTTGTTGTACCGGAAGTTCAATAGTATCTGGTGCAACTTGAGCCATTGGTTTGAGTTCCGCCAGACGCACATTTTGCATCAAATCCATCAACAGATAGGCATTAGTTAGTTGTACAGATTGAACGCGCACAAAAAGTCTAGAAAACTCATCTACTGCTTGTTCGGGGCGTTCGATATAAGACAAAGTTCCACCACCAGCATCGGCAATTTTTTCCAAGATATCTTGGTTCCAATTTGCCCCAAATCCAAAAGTATTTAATGTCAATTTGTAGCTTGTAGCAAGTTCTGCTAATTTTAAACAGCGCTTATTGTCACCATGTTCGTTCTCGCCATCCGTGAGCAGAAACACCTGAGATACTGTATCTTGTTTGCCCTTTGCTACTTCTTCAATTCCCAGTTTGAGACCTTCGTCAATTGCTGTACCTCCATCAGCAGAGAGACGTTGAATCTGCTTTTTGATATTATCTATATCCTCAACAATTTGATTTTTTACTAAAATTTTAGCTCTGTGATCGAAGGCAACTACGGAAATGCGATCGCCTGATTTTAGTCGCTCGATAAGATTCACCGCTGCCTTTTTCACAGTTTCCAGGGGGCGTCCGTTCATTGAGCCGCTGTGGTCGAGAACCAGGCACAAATTCAGCGGTACATTCCGCTCAACCCCAGCAGTATTCGCGCTAATTGCCATCGACAACTGACGTTGACTATTAACTTGATTGGCATCAACATGGGCATCATTTAAAGCAGGGTGCAAAGCAACTTTCATCTTATAAAACTCCAGAGCAAGGAAAAAGTAATAATAGCAACTTCCTAGCTATACGCTAAGACTACGCAATAACAATGGTCAATAACCGCACTAACTTGGGTTAATAACCGCACAATTTTTAAGCAAAACTGGTTAGTGCAATAACGAGCAACAAACATCTTAAAGAAGTGCCACAGACAGATAACGAGACACGCTACTATATTTAAAGATAGCGCCATTATTGCAGCCCTAAACACCATGAAATTACCCATTCAGGCTGTTCAATCCACCTACTACGGTAATACCACTTACCGGACACCGCCACCAGACTTACCATCGCTGCTGTTGAATGAGCGGATTGTTTATCTGGGTATGCCTTTGGTGTCGGCGGTAACCGAGTTAATCGTTGCTGAACTGCTGTATTTACAGTACGCAGACCCTGAAAAGCCGATTAGAATCTACATCAATTCTACTGGCACTTCCCGTTACGATGGTGAACCCGTTGGCTTTGAAACCGAAGCTTTTGCCATCTGCGACACAATGAACTACATCAAGCCCCCCATTCACACCATCTGTATTGGTTCGGCAATGGGTATGGCGGCGATGCTGCTGTCTGCGGGTACAAAAGGCTGTCGGGCAAGTTTACCCAATGCTTCCATTGTCTTGCATCAGCCAAGAAGTTATGCTCGCGGTCAAGCAACGGATATCCAAATTCGCGCTAAGGAAGTGATGGAGAATAAGAGGACAATGCTTGATATCCTCTCTCGCAACAGCGGTCAGACATCTGAGAAGATTGCTAAGGATATGGATCGGCTGTTTTACATGACGCCCTACGAGGCGAAAGAGTATGGTCTAATTGACCGAGTATTGGAATCAAGTGATCTCGTTGCACCGCTTCCTGTTGGTGTGTCTTAAATCGATTCCTTTGCTATCTCCCATCGCCTAGTTTATAGGGCGTTTAAGTTATTAATCTCTTGCTAAGAAAGGAGCGAATGCAATGCCAATAGGTGTACCAAAAGTTCCCTACCAGATGCCTGGTGATCAGTATACCCAGTGGGTTGATATTTATAATCGTCTCTACCGGGAACGGATCATTTTTCTAGGCAAAGATGTCGATGATGAAATTGCTAACCAAATCATCGCCGTTATGCTTTATCTGGATTCGGAAGATTCAGGCAAAGATATTTATTTGTACATCAACTCCCCAGGGGGTTCGGTGACTGCAGGCATGGCAATTTTTGACACCATGCAACACATTAAATCAGATGTCGTGACAATTTGTGTGGGCTTAGCCGCTTCTATGGGTTCTTTCTTGCTTACTACTGGGAAGAAAGGTAAACGCTTAGCGTTACCTCACGCGCGGATTATGATTCACCAACCATCTGGCGGTGCACGAGGACAAGCTACGGATATTGAGATTGAAGCCAGAGAAATTATCCGTATCCGGCATCAACTTAATCAAATTTACGCCAATAATACCGGACAAACCATTCAGAAGATTGAAAAAGACATGGATCGTGACTTTTTCATGTCGGCCCAAGAAGCGAAGGAATACGGACTTATTGACCGCGTAATTGAGAGCACTGCAGTATAGAGATATGTAGGGCAGGCTTGTGAGTCTGTCTCTACAAGAGGGGCGAAGCATTCGGGGAATAACCCCTCGGATCTACCGATGCATTAACTGTCCGAATGCTTCGCCCCTACAGTACTCTTCTGTTAAGAGAATTCTCAGGGCTGCGGAGGCAGAAAAAGAAGAGCAATCTTCTTTTTTTTATATGTTAAATTAGCCTATTGTCTCAACTGTTTTTTGGCGGGATGTCACTCGTCAGGTGCGTTGAGAAAAACTTCATGGCAATAGTGCCTGAAGTAGTTAATCAGTCCTGTAGTTTGAATGAATCTGGCAGATTGCTATCGCTTATTGAATTTACAATATGGAGCCTCCAGGCTTGAGGTTAAGGCTTCTTATCGGCGTCTAGCAAGGCGCTATCATCCTGATGTCAATGCTGGAGACAATTTTGCTCACGAAAAGTTTATTGAGCTAACTGAAGCTTACAAGTATCTCCTGAGTGTTGTCATCTTACCTGAGAGTGATCAGGTAGCGACGCCATCCCAAACTCAGGATACGGTCGTTTCACCAAATCCCTCACCAGCAATTAAGGTAACTCGTAAGCCCATAAAAGTTGAATTTATCCCGCTGCTTTCGGAAGTGGAAAAAAAACTAAAGTGGAATTGTTATGAACAGTTACAGCAACTGCTAAAATTACGGAAATTTGCTCGCGCGATCGCACTTGCAGAAGCTTTAGCACAGCGCATTCCCCAAGATCCAGAAGTGCGACAATGGCAAGCGATCGCTTATTCTAGTTGGGGGCGTCATCTTGTTAAGGAACGCCAACTAGATAAGGCCAGAATTTACCTAAAAAAAGCCTTGCGTACCGATCCTCATAATCGCTCACTTTGGGCAGAAATTGAAAAAGATTTTCGTCACATTGAACGGATGTTGTAACGCAGCCTAATTGAAATACTAAATCATTTTCCTTTTGCGCAACGCTCTAAACTTTCAAGTTGAGCTGTGGGATAATTCACAGGTACAAACCTTAAACCATAGGGTGAACACTTAGAAGGTACAACTTTCACTAATTCAACAACTGGTTCTTTGCGATCTCTGTCAGTACCAAAACTAATCACTCCCGTAGCACCAGACGATTAAAATTTAGGATCAGCCAAAGCATTTTTAACATCAATCCGGTTAGCTTGCGGTAGTTTTCGTAGAGCCGTTATCAAAGTACTTGTAGCATCATAAACTAAAGCAGTCCGCCAGCTAACTTCCCCTCCCCACAACTGATTAGCCGCTAGAGAAAACATAGAATTTGGACTGCTTAAATTATGCCATGCGACTTGCTGCGTAAAGCGTGACGCTAACTCTGGCTTTAGCAGTTGTAAAACTTCAGGGCTATAAAGAGCACTTGCTCCCACCATCAAAAAACTACCGTTACTGGCATTAATTACCTTGAGACTGTTATTAAAAGCAAAAGCATTGGTCTGTCCGTCTGGAATTAATACCAGTACAGTTGCTCCTTCTTTCTGAGCTTGGTCTATGGCTTCTCTTGCTATAAAAGAAGGAAGAGATAAATCAAAATTCTTAACAACCTTTACTTGACTCGTGCTAAAGCTCTTGCGGAATTCATCCTGCATAGAATTGCTGTAATTACTATTAGGATTGTAGAAAACTGCTACTTTCTGTTGTTTGAGTTGGGTAGTTAGGTAAAAAGCTAAATTTTGAGCAGCATCGCGATCGCTAGGTGTAACCCGAAAGAAATAAGATTTTTGTACGCAAATGCTTTGCCCTTCTGGGATTTATGCAAGATGTCTATTATAGGCGATAATCTAGGAACAATACTTATAAATCTGTTTCTATGTCTGATGCAATTACTGTTACTCTCAAACTATTCGCCGCTTATCAAGAAGCCTACGGAATCCCAGAATTACAACTGGAATTTGCGCCAAACACTCCTGTGAAAGTGGTGCTAGAAAGATTGATTAGCGAACATCCAAAACTGAATGAGTGGCGCAATATTACCCGCTTTGGTGTCAATCTTGAATTTGTTGAACCAGACACCATTTTGCATGATGGTGATGAAGTGGTGCTCATTCCACCTGTCAGTGGTGGTTGAACTGAAGCGGTAGTCAGGACAAAACTGTTAAGGTTTTAGCTAATCTAAAGGTATGGAAAACCCATGCTAGGGAGCCAGTGCAATGTCAATTGAGGCGAGTATAGAACAGAAATCCTTGATCATTGAGGATTGGTGGGAACCTGCGATGCCACCTACTGATTTAATTTTCGATGATGGGGAACCGATGGAGAGTAATCGTCACCGCATTGCGATGAATGTACTGATTCGCTCAATTAATCAGGCTTTTGCTAACCGTGATAACTTTTTTGCGGGTGGCAATATGTTTGTTTATTACAGCAGTACTCAGGTTCGTAACCGAGATTTTAAAGGCCCTGATGTTTTTGTAGTGCTAAATGTGGATGGAACAAAGGAGCGTCAAGGTTGGGTAGTATGGGAAGAAAATGGTCGTTATCCTGATGTAATAGTGGAACTGATGTCACCTTCTACAGCAGAGGTAGACACAGGAATTAAAAAAAATATTTACCAGCAGATTTTCCGCACTCCAGATTACTTTGTCTTCAATCCTTTTGAGCCTAATTCTTTACAGGGTTGGCATTTAGATGCAAATCAAGAGTATCAGCTAATTACACCTAATAAACAGGGGTGGTTGTGGTGTCAGCGCTTAGGTTTATGGTTGGCAATTTGGGAGGGGACGATAGATCGAGAAACAGCGGTGTGGTTGCGGTTTTATGATCAGGCTGGAAATTTGATTTTGTTACCAGAAGAAGCAGCAAACGCGCGATCGGAGCGTTTAGCAGCTCGTTTAAGGGAATTAGGAGAAGACCCGAATAACTTGTAACTTTCTATATGAATCATTTTGATTGAGAGGCTTTCATCGTGAGTCGAATTGTCTTAACCACACTCGGTTCCTTGGGCGATCTTCATCCCAAAATTGCGATCGCCCTTGAACTACAAAAGCGTGGTCATAATGTTGTATTTGCCACACATAAAGAGTATCAATCCAAAATTGAAGCTTTGGGATTTGAATTTCACCGAATGCGTCCCGATAATACCGCTCTCGAAGACCCTCAAGAGATGGCGCGGATGATGGATTTGCAAACAGGTTCAGAGTATCTTGTGCGTTGGATTTGTGTGAATTTACGCGAGATGTATACAGACTTGATGGACTGTGCAAAAGATGCAGATTTTATCTTTGCCGGTGAAGGAGTTGTTGCGGCTCGATTAGTGGCGGAAAAATTAGGAATTAGATGGGCTTTAAGTGCGATGGCACCTATCTCTTTTTTCTCTGTTTATGACCCACCCGTATTAGCTCCCTTTCCATTTTTAGCAAAGTTGAGTAAGTTTGGGGCGATCGCTAATCGAGGAGTGATCAACTTTGCCAAACTTGTCAGCAAGTCTTGGGGTGAACCTGTCCATCAACTTCGTCGGGAACTGGGATTACCTCCACTAATTGGCAATCCTTTCATTGACGACAAATTTTCACCTTACCTTATACTTGCTCTGTTTTCTCCTATCTTGACAAAGCCTCAACTTGATTGGCCTGCAAACACTTTTATTACAGGTTCCACTTTCTATGATGGCAGTCAGGACAGCACAGAACTCAAGCAATTTTTAGATAAAGGTGAGCCACCAATTGTTTTTACCCTCGGTTCAGCCGCAGTGATGTCTCCGGGTAACTTTTATCAAGAAAGTATTCAAGCCGCAAAGCAATTAAACCGTCGTGCTGTTCTTTTGATTGGCAAAAATGCGCCTCCAGCAAATCTTTCAGAAGACATTCTATCTGTTAACTATGCTCCATATTCCAAAATTTTTCCTCATGCTTGCGCGATTGTTCATCAAGGAGGAATTGGTACAACAACTCAGGCTTTACGTGCAAGTCGTCCAACTCTGATAATGCCTTACAGCCATGATCAGCCAGACAATGCAGCACGAGTTGAAAGATTGGGAACATCGCGTACAATTCCCCGCAAACAATATTGGGCGCCACGGGTTGTCAAAGAGTTGCGTGAGTTGTTAGATAATCCTAGTTATACAGCCAAGGCTACAGAAATCGGACGCATTATCCAAGAAGAAAACGGTGTTTGTGTAGCGTGTGATCAAATTGAAAAACAGCTCAAAGAAGTCGCAATTTTGCCATAAGCGAGTACGTAAAATAGTTATATTGCTCAAACTCCCTGTCCAACTCCACTTGCTAAAATTCCCAAAATTTTATTAATATCTGTCAAATAATACTCAATCAAATCAATCTCAACTACCTTCCCTTCTAGTTTCAAAAACTTCCAATTAGTACCCGAAGTAACAACCCCATAAATTACTAAAATCTTATTTCCCTCACGTTCATTGAATATCTGAGCCGCCACCATTTCCGCTACACATTGCCCCAATCCAGCAAGAATATCTTCTTTTTTAGCCTCTACCAACATCATCACAGGGGAACTGACAAATAACCGCTCTGAACCACTACTAATAATGAAGTCACAAAACCCAGCTAAGCCTTTTTCTGCATCTACAGTAAAGTCAATACCAGAAAACAGACTGAACTTAGACTGTAACTGTTTTCTAACTTCTACTAAAATTGGAGCTATAATCATTTCCGAGCGAGCTTTCTCACTATTGCTAGCGAGAGCTAACGGGACATTATATCGGAGAGTTTCTGTTAAATATTCACTGCATTCTAACTTTGGTACTGCTGCAAAAATATCAGTGTCTTCAGAAGTCGTTAAATCAAACTGTTTCTTAACTCTGGCTAAGGTGAATTCACTGTATGGCATAAGATAATTGGGGGAAGATCCAGATCGGGTGTAACTTTAGCATCTTCTGTCTATGTGAATAATTCTGACACAGAGGCTTTGATCGTGAGTCGAATTGTCTTAACAACGATCGTTTTCTTGGGCGATCTTGCTCAAGGGATAGTTCGCAGTTGTAGGGTTCATCTTTCTAGTAAAGGTTAAATAGGAGAAGAAATGATGTTGAAAACAACCATTTTAGAAACCATTAACAAATTACCTGAGTCGCTGCAAGAGGAAGTTCTGCACTATGCAGAATATCTGGCACAGAAATACGCTAAGACTCAACCTTCAGCAGAAATGACAAAAAAAACTCGTAAAGCGGGGACGATGAAAGGCACATTTGTTTTACCACTTCCCGATGACTTTGATGAACCTCTCGAAGACTTTAAGGAATATATGCAATGAGTTCTCTACTGCTGGATACTCATGCATTTATTTGGTTTGCAGAAAACGACATACATTTGCCGAGTTCCACGAGGGAAGAAATTGAATCTGCTGATATCGTCTTTGTGAGCATTGCTAGTCTTTGGGAAATAGCTATCAAACTTAGTATTGGTAAACTCTTTCTTCAATCAGCTTACGAAACGATTGAGACTCAACTGGATGCTACAGGACTTACACTTCTCTTGATTTCCTTTGCAGATACGGCGAAAATTCGTCACCTACCGCTGCATCACCGAGACCCGTTTGATCGAATTATAGTTGCACAAGCGATGAACCATTCTTTGATTTTGATTAGTCAAGATACCCAGCTTGATGCTTATTCAATTCAGCGTCTATGGGTTTAACCCAATTCCTCGACATCCTGAACGATCGCCCTTGTTAATAGCCAGAGTTTTTCAAGAATGCGATCAATTCAGTATGTTGATTTTGGCTACAAATAGGTATCAGCACGCTCGCTTATTTGACTGTTACTGTCAAAGTTAAATCGCTCATTCCCCAAACTGTTAAAAACTGACGAAATAATACTTCGCTGGCTGATGTCATATCCCCATCTTCACCGATCATTCCACCCTGGATCACTTTTCCCCCATCGGTTTGCAAATCTAATCGTAATTCACCGTTATCGCCTTTGTGAAGAATTAGGCTACCTCTTGCTAAAACTTGTCCCGCACGACTAATAATTGCACACCGCATTACTTTAGTTTCCTCTGTTTGCAACAAACCTAATTATTGATCATGGCAGGATATTAGTAGCGATAGTTAGTGCATATCAGCCAAGGAATATCCT
This sequence comes from Potamolinea sp., assembly GCA_042408245.1. Taxonomy (GTDB): domain Bacteria; phylum Cyanobacteriota; class Cyanobacteriia; order Cyanobacteriales; family Coleofasciculaceae; genus Potamolinea. The sequence continues at coordinate 10,427 of JAYFMV010000013.1, read as the reverse complement.
AGCCAAATAAAGGCCTAACACTCTTAAGGGTGAGGCTACCCGAACCAAGCCCGTCTGTGCGGGCTTTATTTTTAGCCTGCGTAGGCAGGCTTTGTGTTTTTATAGCCCCAGGCTTATAGCCTGCGGGCTTCCTGACCCATTGAACAATCATACCCGACAAAAAAAGTCGGGTATATTTGACTGGTGTTGACAGTCGTGTTACTATCATTCGAGCGTTGAAGGAAGTAGAGAGATTACATCCATGACCCAAGCCACTGAACTCAAAACAGCAGCGACATCTGCCACATTTAAAGCCCTGACTTGCAAAGAATGTGGTGCTGAATACGAACTTCAGGCAATACACGTTTGCGAAATGTGCTTTGGTCCGCTGGAAGTAAGCTACGACTACGACGCCCTGCGGCGCCACGTCACCCGCGAAAGCATCCAAGCAGGGCCAAACTCAATTTGGCGCTATCGTGCCTTCTTACCTGTTGCCACAGACAACCCTATTGATGTCGGCACCGGTATGACACCATTGGTGAAATCCAACCGCTTGGCAAGACGCCTAGGGCTGAAAAACCTCTACATCAAGAACGATGCAGTTAATATGCCCACCCTCAGCTTCAAAGATCGGGTGGTGTCTGTTGCTCTTACTAGAGCGAAAGAATTGGGTTTTTCAACCGTATCCTGTGCCAGTACAGGTAATTTAGCTAATTCTACAGCAGCGATCGCCGCTTACGCTGGTTTAGATTGTTGCGTCTTCATCCCGCTGACCTGGAAGCAGGCAAAGTGCTAGGAACCCTAGTTTACGCACCAACCGTTATGGCAGTGAAAGGCAACTACGACACAGTAAACCGCCTCTGCTGCGAAGTTGCTAATACACATGGTTGGGGATTTGTCAATATCAACTTGCGCCCTTACTACTCCGAAGGTTCAAAAACCCTTGGCTTTGAAGTTGCAGAACAACTAGGCTGGAAGCTACCAGATCATATTGTCGCTCCCTTAGCCTCTGGTTCCTTGTTCACCAAAATCTACAAAGGCTTCCAAGAATTCATCAAAGTTGGTTTAGTTGACGAGAAAAAAGTTCGCTTCAGCGGTGCACAAGCAGAAGGTTGCTCACCGATCGCTCAAGCTTTCCGGGAAGGACGCGACTTTGTAACCCCAGTTAAGCCAAATACCATTGCCAAATCTATCGCGATTGGCAATCCTGCTGACGGCCCTTATGCAATTGATATTGCCAATAAAACTGGCGGTAATATTGAATCAGTTACCGATGCAGAAATTATCGAAGGGATGAAACTTCTGGCGGAAACCGAAGGCATCTTCACCGAAACGGCTGGTGGTACAACCATCGCCGTACTGAAAAAATTGGTAGAAGCAGGTAAAATTGACCCCGAAGAAACCACCGTCGTTTACATTACCGGCAACGGCTTGAAAACCCAAGAAGCTATTCAAGGATACATTGGTGAACCCTTGACGATTGAGCCGAAGTTGGATAGCTTTGAACGGGCATTAGAACGAGCTCACACCCTCGATCGCCTAGAATGGCAACAAGTGCTTGTTTAAGTTTTGTAGGGGTGGTGTTCTTTACTAAAGGTAGAGACGTTTTAGGAAACGTCTCTACAAGGATTAGAATTAAAAACTCTCACTCCTCACTGCCCTAAAAACCAACAACTAACAGGCAGGATGCCTGTACTACCAACTAACAACAATCTATGGCTATCAAAGTTCTGATTCCTACGGCTCTACAAAAATTCACCAACGACCAAGCAACCCTAGAATGTACCGGCAGCAATGTTGCTGAACTGATCGATTCTATGGAAAGTAGCTGTCCTGGAATTAAAGCACGCTTGTGCGATGAAAATGGCAAACCGCGTCGCTTTTTGAACTTCTACGTCAATAGCGAAGATATCCGCTTTCTAGATGGTACAACTACCGCTCTCCAAGATGGAGATGAAGTGAGTATTGTGCCAGCAGTTGCAGGTGGTTGAATCAGCAAGCTTTCTCTATCTAAGATAGGCAGTTAATTGCCTACCTTACTTCTCATAAAAATTAGTTGAGTGAAACTGATAGAAATCGGTAGTATTTCTTTCTTGTATGTAGATCATAGAGGAAAGTTAATACTACCGATTTTTGTTGAAAGCTAGAGTCTTGGACATTGCCTTGCCAATCAATAACAAGACAATCCAATGCAAAGTAATATTAAAAATAAATGTAACAGACCAAAAAGCGATAAATACAGATAAGGATTTACTTGAGCTATGTCAGAAGAACAAAATCCCAATCCAGAGGTCAAACGCTGATCAGCAGGCTAAGTCCGCAGAGAACAAGCCAGCAGAAAAGCCACCTACAGCCGCAAAAGCTAAAAAAGAGAAGCCACCCGCAGCCGAAGACAAACCCTTCAATGAATTTATCGAACAAGAATACCTGCCATCATTGAAGAGCGCCTTTGCCAAAGAAGGCATCGAAGATGTAGAGTTGGCATTTGTCAAGGAAAAAATACAGATTCCTGGTTTAAACAAAGGGGAAGCTTACTGGCAAGTGGCTGGTTCTTGGAAAGAAGGTCAGCGTCAGTTTAACGTTTATTTTCCAGAGCAAGACATTAACAAGCAGAAAGGTTTTGCCTGCGCCACAAATGGTGCTAAAGCTAGTACCCTAGAGTCCTTCATGATTGATGAACGCAAAGTAACCCTAGATTTGCTCGTGTTTTACACCATGCAACGGCTGAACGCTCAGAAGTGGTTGACTAGAAATTAGGGAATGGGGAATGGGGATTTTGGATTTTGGATTTTGGATTTTGGATTTTGGATTTTGGATTTTGGATTTTGGATTTTGGATTTTGGAATTGGGAACTCTCCCTCATCTCCCCAATCTCCCAATCTCCCCAATCTCCCCAATCTCCCCAATCTCCCCAATCTCCCCAATCTCCCCAATCTCCCCAATCTCCCCAATCTCCCCAATCTCCCCAATCTCCCCATCTCACCAATTCAAAGAACGTTGCAACTCTTAACGTTTTCAGTAACATTTATTCCCCTGTGTCTTGGTAGACTAAAATCCATCTAGAAAAACAAAAAATAGCAAGACTCCCCCAAGCCAACAAGATAAAAAAGAACATGGTAGATTCCGTCACAAGACCTGGTTTTGAAGAACTGCGCCCAGGGATAAAAGTACCGGCGAAAGAAACCATCCTCTCGCCTCGGTTCTACACCACCGATTTTGAAGAAATGGCGAGGATGGATCTCTCACCCAATGAGGATGAGCTGCGGGCGATTCTAGAAGAATTTCGCACCGACTACAACCGCCATCACTTTGTCCGGGATGCCGAATTTGAACAATCCTGGAACCACATTGACGGGGAGACTCGCCAAGTATTCGTTGAATTCTTAGAGCGATCCTGCACTGCAGAATTTTCGGGATTCTTGCTTTATAAAGAATTGGGACGGCGCTTAAAAAACACTAACCCATTATTGGCAGAGTGCTTCAACCTGATGTCCCGCGATGAGGCACGTCATGCAGGATTCCTCAATAAAGCACTTTCCGACTTTAACTTGTCGCTAGATTTGGGATTCCTCACCAAAAATCACAAATACACCTTCTTTAAGCCCAAATTTATCTTCTACGCTACCTACCTTTCAGAGAAGATTGGCTATTGGCGCTATATCACCATCTATCGCCACTTAGAAGCACATCCCGAAGACCAGATTTATCCGATTTTCCGCTTCTTTGAAAACTGGTGTCAGGACGAAAACCGTCACGGCGATTTCTTCGACGCTATTATGAGAGCTCAACCACAGATGCTCAATGATTGGAAAGCTAAGCTGTGGTGCCGCTTCTTCCTGCTGTCGGTATTTGCGACAATGTATCTCAACGATATCCAACGTGCTGGGTTCTATAAATCCTTGGGTTTAGATGCCAGAGAGTATGATATCCATGTGATTAAGAAGACCAACGAAACAGCAGCACGAGTTTTCCCGGTGATGCTGGATGTGGAGAAGCCGGAGTTTTACGAACGGTTGGATGTTTGCGTAGGCAATAATGAAAAATTGAGTGCGATCGCCTCTTCCAAAACTCCGAAATTCCTGCAATTGTTCCAGAAATTGCCCCTCTACGTTTCCACGGGTCTTGAGTTACTACAGCTATACCTGATGAAGCCGATTGATGTAGTTTCTCAGCATGGCTTAGCCCGCTAAAGTTTGCTCCGCTAACTTTAAATTTTGGCGGTTCTGCATTTTGTAGAACCGTTTTTTTTCATGGGAAGATACACAAAAGATAAACTTCAAAATTCTTATATGCTTCTACTTAACAGACTCCCTATCTGGCTTTTAGCAATCAGTATTTCCTTGTTAATGATCTCTCCAGCGTGGTCTCAAACTCAGCCAGAAACCAAGCCGACGCCAGGTGCTAATGATTTGGATTTGAGTCCAGAAATCATTGAAAATAGTCCAGTATTGCAGCGCTGGAAGCGTCAAGTACCAAATGTTTTGGAAGATATTCGCAATGACCCCAGTTTTCGCACTCGCTTAAGATTGGGTTACTCGCAGTTTCCCTCAACAGGACAAGCAGCAGGTTTTAATGTTGGTGTAGAAGATGTATTTATCGGTCGTACTGGCTTAACTGTAAGTGGGGATTATCAGGGTTCATTTAATGGAAATCGCAAAGCATACGGTGCAGATTTGCGTTACTATGTTCTTCCTTTAGGTAGTTATGTGAATATTGCGCCAGTGGTTGGTTACCGCAATTTGGAAACGGACAAATACTCAACGGATGGCGTTAATGTTGGCGCACGGTTGATGTTAGCTTTGTCTCGCACTGGTGCTGCTGATATTTCTTTAACTCAGACTTTTGTTTCTCCGGGTAGCAGTCAAGAGGTGGGTTTAACAACGCTTTCTGTTGGCTATGCAGTTACCCGAAATTTACGCTTATCTACAGATATCCAAAAGCAAAATTCGACCCAACGCAAAGATAGTCGAGTGGGGGTTGTTTTGGAGTGGATGCCTTAAATTGATGAGCTTGACCTTTGCTACTTTTGCTAATAGTTGATACAGAGACTGGATAAAAAACTGTATTCCAGAAGACAGACATCAAGAAAAAAAATTACCTAACTAGGGACTGAGTTATTAAGAGTTGTTGCTTGCTTAAATAGAGAAAAGTTAAGAATTCCCAAATTTATGAAAACCACTTTCAAATTTCTCTCTTTTATCGGCACAGCTCTTGCTATTGCAACAACTGGTGGGGCTGCTCTTGCTCAATCTAATATCTATGGCGGTATTTGCGAATATACACCGCAAAACAAATTTTGTCTAAGCTCTCCGGAAGGCAACATGATGAGTTCTGGAAGCATGATCCAGCCGAATACAAGCAGTCCGAATAGAACAACTCAACCTAATAACTCAAGCCGTAATTCTGATACACAAAATCGGAATGATCAAACAGGCGAATTCTCTCCAGGAAGATCGAGTGCGGATGATCGTATCATCAACGTCCCTGGGGGTAATAACCAAATGAATCAACCGAGTAACTCAACTAATAATTCCAACTCATCAAACCAAAATGATGTCCCCGCTAGTCCAAACAACGTATCTCCTGGTAGGATTGCACCCGGAGTGAACACTAACGAGGGTTCTGGAGCACCTTCTACTGCTCGTTAATACTCAACTCGTAACAAGTGTTAATAGGTAAGAGGTAAAGGGTAATTTGAGCTATTTCAAATTACCCTTTACCTATTTAATATGGAGATATTTACCGCCTATCCTATCGCTGGAGAGTCCCATGCCCAAAGCTGTAAGATTTATCGTAAGCCTGGTTTTGATAGCTATTTTTCTTGGCCTGCTGACAGCTTGTGGAACCAACACTCCTTCTCTCGGACTGGCACCAAATAAGCAACTGGTGCAAAAAGCACTCACCCTTCAAATAAATCAAACTCAACAGCAGCTAACTCAACAGTTGCAATCTTCACCTCCAAAATTTGAAATCACTCAGCTAGTGCTTAAGCAACTGGAACCTATCTTCATTGGAGATTTACCCGCTTACCATTTTCGGGGTACTTATAACCTTAAAATTAAGTTGCTACAGCAGCAGGTGACTCAACAAAAAAATAGCTTTGATATCTACCTACAGCGGCAAAAACAAGGGAAAACCTGGCGTCTAGCAATACCCCAAAATATCGGCAAAGGCAACCCAAGCAGCTTTAGAACCTACTTGATTCCCTAAAGGTTGCAAAAATCTATTTCTGAGTTTCGGGGTTTTATGCACAATTTATTGACGATTTACTTACATTTCTTGTGCGAATATTCACAATTAATTCACAATTTGACGCTAGCATAAAAAGTATTTTTTGGGGACAGGCTGGCAGATGGTATTTATACTGGCATAAATTATCTGGGGGTGTTTTGCTTTTTGTTGATAAATCACATTAAATGAAAAAATATTAGTAGTTAGTTATAAAAAATTTGCACGCAAAGAGCAGATAATTAACAACTCACAACTAACAAGATGCAGACTACTCTGCTTGTATGCATCACAACTGAAGACCTAATCCCAGATAAAGATGGCTATGCTACCCAGTGGTTTGCCTCAGCATTCACTTTCTCCAGAACAGGTTCTAGACGGCTCATTGTGCGATCGCGATCAGCATTAGTCAAACCCAGTCACTAGACTACATCCTCAACACTACAACTCAAAAAGTGCGGGAACTCCTCAAGACTGACCGAGTTCTAATTTTTCGCTTCCAAGCAGATGGAAGTGGCGTTGTGGAGGTAGAGTCAGTCGGTGCTGAATTTCCAGCCATCCTGAACCAAAATATCCATGACCCTTGCTTTAAAGCCCCCATAGGCCGTTGCTCTGGTTCGAGTAGCCCCAGGCTGACGCTTTGGACTAAAGTTGATACTTGCATCCCCCTTACCATCTCCTCTTTGACCGAAGAAGGGCATAGGGAGACCACTGACAACTGACAGGATGAATCTATCTAGAGATACATCCAGGGCAGCCTAGACCTCAGACAGAATAGAGGCAACTCAAACAGATTTTTGATGATGAGTAATAGCACTTATATCCACAAGACCACTGCTAGGATTCAATCGGTACTATTACTCATTCCCCCCACATCAATTGAATTAATTCTCTTTAAATTAATAGCTTGAGAGAATTTTCCTGGGAATACACTTCTACTTCCTAGAGAAATCTCTCCTAACATTTTTATACTTTAATCTACTGGTATCATTCGTTAAGGTTAGGCTCTACTACTAATCATAATAAATGTAATACATAAGTTGATAGTCAGTGAGATTGTCTTACGCACCATCCGTCTATTTGTATTACAAAAAAACTCCAAACGACAAGGTATTACGCAGAAAAATTAAAATTAGACTAAGAGTCTAATTGATAGTCAAAGCGCTGAAAACGTTGTAAAATAAGCATCTGATCTCGCGAGAATCTGAAGTTGTAGAACTGAGTTAACTCCCAGTGCCAGAAGATCTGAACTGGTATATAGAGGAATATATCCATTTCTTGGGTAACATTTGGTTAATTTGCTGATGGCTAGCAAAGCGTTAACTCATGTTAATTTTAGTAGATTATTGCCTGATTTAGGCTTTGATAAACCTTCTGTAAAACGGCTGTGAATCTTTAGTAAACGCTATTATTTACCTCAGATCAAATGCATATACTGAACATATAAAACATCAGCTCAATCGCCTTTCAGTCATGCGTACTTGCCTTTACTTCACCGGAATCCTAACTTTGTTAATCAGTTGGCACTTGCTCAGTGCAAAACTTGTACATCCCCAAGGGGAACTGGGTCTAACTAATAACATTCCTTTGAATCATTTATTTGTCTCTGACAATGGCAATGGCTCACCAATGCTTAATCAAATTACCCAGGAAAGCTCAGACTTTGAGGCGCCCAATAATGCTGGGCCAGACAATACCAGAGGTTCAGGAACCCGTTAATTGAATATTATTGATTAGCCCAACAACATACTGAGTAAGTTCGTCCAAGTCCTCATGATTCAGATAACTCTTGTAGTAAGAACTTTCTGTTAAGTCAGTGACTCGCTCAGGACTCTCCCATTGGCGGTGATTTCCACCAACGGTTATTTTGCACTAATGTATGGACTTGCCAGTTAGAATCTGGCTGAGGATAGTCCAATCGGTAATGTCCTCCTCGGCTTTCGGCGCGAAAGTTAGCGCTTTTAAGAATTAAGTACGCAACATCAAGTAAGTTATAAATTTCTCCCCAAGCACGCAATTGTCGGTTAGCATCCGGTAAATCAAATCTGACTGTCTTGAGTGGGGGTAAATTTAATAAGTGTTGGCTTAAGGGAAAAGCAGCAAATTCCTTTCGCCACACCTCAATTTGCGCGATCGCCTCTTCTAAAACAGCAGAGGTGCGACAAATACCAGCGCTTTGCCACACCAAGAGTTGTAACTTGAGACGCAGTGCTGCCATTTTCTCTTGCTGATTTTCCCAATCTTCAAGCGCTAAATTATCAATGGGGGCTGGGGACTGGGGACTAGGGATTGGGGACTGATGACTGATTAATTCCCGACTCGTCAAACGACGTAGTTGCCCACCAAAAACCACACATTCCAGCAGCGAATTGCTGGCGAGACGATTCGCACCGTGGACGCCAGTACTTGCTGTTTCCCCAACTGCATATAAACCGGCAATTGAGGTATGATTCATCAAATCCGTGGCAATTCCTCCCATCCAATAATGAGCTGCTGGTGCTACAGGAATAGGCTCACGAAAGACATCAATCCCCCAATGCTTACACACATTGATAATGTTGGGAAAGCGTTGGCGAATTTTTTCGGCTGGAATTGATTGCAAGTCTAAATAAACATGACCAACCCCTGCGTCTGCGAGTCCTTCCTGATTCTTAGGGGAGGTTTTCTGTAAGTGACTAAAAATCGCACGGGAGACGATATCTCTAGGCGCAAGTTCTCCCGCTGGATGATAATCAAAGGCAAATCTGTGTCCTTGGGTATCTACCAAATGAGCACCTTCTCCTCGTACTGCTTCGCTGATCAGAAAATGAGGTGCACCTGGCTTTGTCAGTGCGGTGGGGTGAAATTGTACAAATTCCAAGTCTCGCAAAATTGCCCCAGCACGCCAAGCGATCGCCACTCCATCACCAGTGCTGACTTCTGGATTAGTGGTTTGAGCGAATACTTGACCACCACCACCAGTGGCTAATACTACAGCACCAGCTCGCAGCCAACTTAAATGACTTTTGTAAATTAGGCTGATTCCCTGACAATCCCCAGTTTCTGGATTCAGCCACAAGGATAAAGCAAAGGCCTGTTGTAGTACTGTGATGTTTTTGCGAGTCAGTACTTGTGATGTGAGAGTACCGACTACTTCCCGGCCTGTGGTATCAGCCGCATGCAATACACGAGGACGAGAGTGGGCTGCTTCCAATGTTAAAGCTAATTGACTACCTCGCCGATCGAAGGCTACACCCATATCTACCAAAGACTGAATGCACTCTGCTGCTTCCTCTGCGAGAAACTTGACAACATCCAAGTCACAAAGGCCAGCACCCGCCCGCATTGTATCCTCAATATGCAGCGTCGGTGAATCTGCGGGGTCAATTGCGGCTGCAATACCACCCTGGGCCCAGTCACTAGCGCCAGTGGATAAAGTATCTTTAGTGATTAAGCCAACCTGCAAATTATCTGGCAGACAAAGCGCTGCATAAAGTCCAGCAGCACCAGCACCTACTACCAGGACATCAAATTGGGTGGGAATGTCTAGCTGAGGTTGAGAATCTGAGGAAAGCGGCTTCAAATTTATTAATTCCTAAAAAAATTTATATATTTTAATAAATAGCCCACTCCTGGAGGGAGTGGGTGAAAAAAATCATTTAACGAAAACTGGCGTATTTAGTAGTAGCCGTTATTGTAACGGTCTCCGCCTTCTACGAAAGTATGTATCAGCGTGCAGTCACTGTAAACTTGTCAAGGTTGGCTTGCAGCAGTTCTCTTTTGACGAGGCGCTCAGTCCTGGAATATCCAGAACATCGTCTACAGAGTTGTAGGGAGCATTGTCCACAACTTTGCGAGCCAGGGTGGGGTACATCCCTGGATACTTACGAAACGCACGAACATTGGTATTGTTCAAATCGATCTTTTTGCCGAACTCGGTAGCCAGCTTATCATCTGCGCTATTACGCAGGGGGGCTTCTGCTAGCAATACTGGGTATGATTGCAGAGCGACATTCTGCATTGGCAAAGCCTGCGCACTTTGGGGTAATCCTAACCACCCCAGGCAGCCCACCAACAGACACAAGACTGTCAGTAGACGAACTAATCCTTTCATCAGCTTAACTCCTAGTTTCACAACACAGCCTGAAGAGAGGTTATCCTTTCCTCAACTTAGTTTAAATTTTGTTTTCTATCATCTCATTTTATCGGAAGCAACGCTCAGCCCCTTTGATAAACCGGTT
>JAYFMV010000012.1:0-27995 GCA_042408245.1 Potamolinea sp. | reverse complement strand
TAACCTGCTCAAGCGGAAGCTGCCAAATTCTCACAGCCAGACGCCGCAAAGAAGCAATTACCATGCTGGAAGTTAATGACGCCGTAGACCGCGTAGTAGCAGGTATGGAAGGTACTCCACTGGTGGATAGCAAGAGCAAGCGCTTGATTGCTTATCACGAAGTTGGCCACGCTATTGTTGGTACTTTGGTCAAAGACCATGACCCTGTACAAAAAGTTACCTTAATTCCTCGTGGACAAGCTCAAGGTTTGACCTGGTTTACTCCTAGTGAAGAGCAAGGCCTAATCACCAGAGCGCAGCTTAAAGCTCGGATTACTGGCGCCTTGGGTGGAAGAGCTGCAGAAGAAGAAATTTTTGGCGCAGCCGAAGTTACTACCGGTGCTGGTGGTGACTTGCAACAAGTTACCTCAATGGCTCGGCAAATGGTAACCCGCTTTGGGATGAGTGACTTGGGTCCCATGTCTCTGGAAGGACAAGGTGGCGAAGTCTTCCTTGGTGGTGGTGTAATGTCAAGAGCCGAGTATTCGGAAGTAATTGCGGCACGGATTGATGAACAAGTGCGCGTGATTGTTGAGCATTGTCACGATGATGCACGACGGATTATGCGAGAAAACCGTGTGGTAATTGACCGTTTGGTGGATCTTTTAATTGAGAAAGAAACCATCGAAGGTGAAGAGTTCCGTCAGATTGTTGCTGAGTATGCACACGTACCAGAAAAAGAGCTTTTTGTTCCTCATTTGTAATTTCCAAGTTTTAGGTGAATGAGTACAAAGGGGTGGTGTAAAAGCCATCCCTTTTTTCTTGGCAATATCAGATTAATTCTTGAACAGCCAATAACTACCTAACTTAGTAGCAAGGACGCGCAGCGTTGTTACTAGGTCTGCCTCTAAATCGCGGTTCTGAATATCGACAATTAAGTTATCGAAAAAAATGGGTTTAAAACCCCGTCCTTCTAGGACGGCTTTTCTTGCTCCTGAATGTAGCGCTTTAGCACTTCAAGTGGCGCACCACCTACACTAGAGGTGAAGTAACTAGGACTCCATAAAGCATCTTTTCCATACGGTTTTGCGTATCCTGCCTGACCATAGCGACGGCTGGATACGCCTTTTAAGGCGTTTACCATTTGCGAAACAGAGAGCTTTGGAGGGAATTCCATCCATGCGTGAATGTGGTCAGACTCTCCATTGAATTCGATAATCTCAAAATCCATCTTCCTAGCTACTTCTGTAATTAATAGCATCAAGAGGGAACAAGGAGCGGGGAACAGGGAACAGAGGGTTTCAGATGGGGATTTAGACCCCACCTGAAATATGCCACTTATAGAAGTGGGAGTCTCTTACTCCCTTATGAAGGAACAGGAAATAGGAAAAACTGTTCCCTATTCCCTATTCCCTGTTCCCTTCTTTGATGATTTTTCAATCAAGGCTAGGCTTTCAGAAGTAAAAATCGGTCTACGATACTTCGTTACGCAGACCAAGTGTATCTTTAGGTCTGAAACGCTATGCCTTTCTTTGCGAAATTGGGTTGCCATTTGCTGTAGTCCAAGTTAGAATCTAACAACAGACCAATTCTATCACAAGCCATGAAAGCGAGATGTCAATACCGTTTCTACCCAACAGTCCAACAACAAAGGGCTCTAGCTCAGTTGTTTGGTTGTGTACGGGTAGTCTGGAATGATGCTCTAGCTTTCAGCAAGTCCAGTAAATATCCTGGATACAACGCTCTATCTAAATCTCTCACGCTCTCTAAAAAGACAGAAGAAAGACGATGGTTGAATGATGTTTCTTCAGTTCCTTTGCAGCAATCTCTTAAACAGTTAGAAGCAGCCTACAAGAACTATTTCGACTCGATTAAAGGAAGGCGAAAAGGCAAAAAGGTCGGTCAACCCAGGTTTAAGAAAAAGACCAATGAGCAGTCTGCAACCTTCACAAAGGCAGGATTTTCAATTAAGAATAAGGAGGTGTTTCTGACGAAAATTGGCAACTTAAAACCAATTTGGTCTAGAGAATTGCCATCAGAACCTAGCTCAGTCACAGTCATCAAAGATTGTGCTGACCGCTATTTTCTTAGCTTTGTAGTGGAGATTGACCCCCGTTCAAGTCGATGCAAAACACATGAGTATCGGTATTGATTTGGGGATTAAAACTTTTGCTGTGCTCAGTGGTGGTAGTAAGAGTTTTAGTCCTGACTACTCAAAACCTGACCGCAAAATTCGTAAACTTCAGCGCAAATTAGCACGTCAACAAAAGGATTCAAAGCGAAGAAAACGAACCCGGATTCAAATAGCTAAGCTGCACAACCAAATTGCTGACACTCGTAAAGATTTCTTGCACAAGCTGTCAACCCAAGTGGTGAGTGAAAACCAAACCATCATTTTGGAAGACTTGAATGTGTCTGGCATGGTTAAGAACCGTAAGCTGGCCAGAGCAATCAGTCAGCAAGGATGGAGGGAATTTAGGACTTTAATCGAAGCTAAGTCAGAAAAATTTAGTAGAGATTTCCGGGTAATTAGTAGATGGGAACCCACAAGTCAGAAATGTTCGGAATGCGGGTTCAAGTGGGGCAAAATCGCTCTATCTGTTCGTTCAATACTCTGCTTGGGTTGCGGTATCGAACACGATAGAGATGAGAATGCATCCAAAAATATAGAAATGGTCGGCATGGGGCATCGGCACGACCTTAAACGTACGCAGAGAGGTTGTGAGACTACTTCGGTAGCAGAACTCAACGAAGCGTAAAGAATCACCGTGGCTTCAGCCCGGTGAGTATGTCAACTATGAAAAGTTTCTTCAGGAGTATTCAGACCACACACTTGCTTTGGATGTAAGACGCGCCTTAGCTCGGACAACTGTTGCTGATATTAAAGGTAGCAGGGAAGTGCGAAATATCAAGTCACCAGGGCGCACTGGTACTACGGCAGATGGCTCTACAGTCATAGAGATTCAAAATACATCTCCAGCTAAAATGGAAATCACATTTAGTGGAGCAACTCCTAAGTTTGAAGAGATGAACTACCCAGGCTTACTTCGTTGAAGCCTGGGTTTCCAACCCGGACTCAGCAAACTTGGATTTTTCGCGCTTCATTTGCCCTAGTTGCTTCTGACTTCCTGCAAACTTGCGCTTACGGGTGTCAGAGGTAGAGCTAGCGACATCGACGCCTACGACGCCAGTTCCTGACGCCGGGAGTTTTCCGGTTGCCCATAAAAGCATGACAAGTGCAGCAGCTAAATCGCGATCCATCGTGAAACCACACTTTTCGCACTGATGAATTCTTTCATCTAGTGTTTTTTTGTGCTGATTACCACAATTAGGGCAGGTTTGGGATGGCTTTACAGTACGTGTTGGAACTTCAACAAATACACCGCCAACTTCAGTAACTTTGTACTGAATGGCTTGTCGCAGCATTCCCATTCCTACATCTAAAATGGATTTATTTAGACCCGCTTTCTGCTTTTTACGTTTATCGCGCTTGCGCTGCGCCTTTGGCGCACCACCTTTTTTAGCTTTACGGGTCATCTTTGATACTTCTAGTTTTTCCGTAGCGACGTTAGCGAAGCGGGGCGCTCTTAGCGCACAGCTATTACAGCGAACTATATCTGACGCTACTTGGTGTACCCAATTTTGACGTTGGTTGGCAACTTTTCGATAACAATTGCTGATTTTTGATTGGGCTTTTTGCCACCGACTAGAAGCTTTCTGTTTTTTTCTTCTGTTAGGCGCGACCTTACGGCGTTTACCCTTGGATAGTTGCTTGATTTTTACTTCAGCCTTTCGTAAAAACTTGGGTGCTTCTACAAAAGAATGCTTTTCACCGTCCGTGATTGCTAACGCAGATTTACAACCAAAGTCAACGCCAACAGAGCCAAAATCTGTCTGTCTTGCTGCTGCTTGCAATTCGGTTAACTCAACAGTGATACTGGCACACCATTTACCATTACGGTAAACAATTGTACAGGTTGTTGGAGTTCCCCAAATACGAGCTTTACCTCGCATCTGAATAGAGCCAATCTTCGCTAGTTCTAAGTAGCCATTGTCACCCGTTGTATGTGCTTTCCAGCCATTCTTGGCTGGATAAGTCCAACCAGAATAATGTCGAATTGACTTGAACTTAGGACGCTTACCCAAACCTTTAAACCAACGTTGAAACGCATAATCAACGCGCTTTAATGTGGCTTGCAAGGATTGAGAAGCTATTTCTTTGTACTCTGTCCAAACCTCCTTAAAAGCTGGCAATGAGTTCTGTTGCTCGAAGTAATCAATCTGATGATTGAACTTCTGGTACTGAACAAAACGGTTAGAAACAGCAGCGTTATACAAGTCTTTGTGCAACTTCCGGTGATACCGCAATATTTGCTCTTGTTTTTTATTGGGGTATAGCCTGAAAGTTACACGTCTTGTTGGCATTGCTGTTTCCTCCTATCATTAGATTATACTATTGATACGGCTGAACCTACGGGTAGAAATGAAAAATATCAGGCTAGAAATAAAGATAACTAAGTATGAAGCGCTTCAACTGGAAGAGGAGGCACTAAGGCGAGGCATGAATAAATCAGAGCTGATTAGAAGTTTTATAGCTAAGTTACCAGCTCCAAGCCCAAAATAATTGCTTTTTTCCGTACCTCCAAAAAGCCGCTGTCCATCCCCACCTTAAGTATTGCGGGTACTCACCTTCGGCTCGATATATCCCGCTTACTTTGAAGGTGGGGACTTCCGCGATGCGTTAAAAACCTGTCGAGACTGTGTAATGTATGACAAACCTCCAGATTTATGTCCTGGCAATGGGACTGTGGGACGGTATAGGCTGGAGCCTGGTCAGTACGATATTGCCGTGAAGTTGAAAGCAGATAATGGAAATACTGTTAATCCTTGGACTGGTAATTGGAACCTAGAAGCGGGTGCTGAGTATAAAACCTGCTTTTTAATCATCCGAAATTCACTCTATGATCCTCAAAAGAAGAATTCTCAATAATTTGTAGGTGCTATGCATTAGACTTCTTAGCATTAGTCGGGAACAGGAAACGGGGAACCTGGAACAAAAGCGTGGCTGCGAATGAGCGATCTGCTTTTAGCAGCGCCGTCGGCATCGCTCCCTATTTCCTCTAGAATCAGGACAGGACTGTGAGGCAGGAAAATATGCCAATAGACCGCCGACGTTACCCTGATAATTGGTCAGACATCGCTCTCTCAATCAAAGAAGCAGCTAGATGGCGCCCTCGTCACCCATTACCCATTACCTAATTCCAAAAAAAATGGTAGAGAAGTTTCACCTTCCCTACCGTTTTTCTTCTGTTGGATTGGAAATTAATAACTCAGATTAATCCCCAATCCCCAATGAGACTATCAGCTACCAGAAGCAATCGCTGACTCACTTCCCGGAGCGATCGCCTTGTTCCCCTGCTTCTCACCAAGACGCACATAGACATTACCCTCCTCATTAACATCCACAAGCGCCACATCACCATCCTTAATATTGCCACCAAGGATTTGCTCAGCCAGAACATCCTCCAACAGACGCATAATTGCCCGACGCAGCGGACGAGCACCATAGCTGGGATTGTAGCCCTCCTTCACCAACCGCTCCTTAAAAGCAGCAGTCACCTCAAGAGTAATACCCTGCTCTCCCAAACGGCTGAACACTTCCTTGAGCATAATCTCGGCAATTTCCGTCACCTCATCCTTAGAAAGTTGACGGAACACAATAATCTCATCCAGACGGTTCAGGAACTCAGGACGGAAGTAATTCTTCAGCTCCTCATTCACCAGATTGCGAATCTGATTGTACTTAGACTCCGCCTCATTTTGAGCATCCTCAAAGCCCAAACGTCCGCCACCCTTCTCAATCACCTTAGAGCCAATATTGCTCGTCATAATCAGCAAGGTATTCTTGAAGTCAACAGTCCGTCCCTTAGCATCCGTCAGACGACCATCCTCCAGAATTTGCAGCAACATATTGAACACATCCGGGTGCGCTTTCTCAATCTCATCAAACAGCACCACCGTATATGGACGACGCCGCACTGCTTCTGTCAACTGTCCACCCTCGTTGTAACCCACATAGCCCGGAGGAGAACCAATCAACTTCGAGACAGTATGACGCTCCATATATTCCGACATATCCAAGCGAATCATCGCCTCTTCGGAACCAAAGAAATACGAAGCCAAAGACTTAGCCAACTCCGTCTTACCAACCCCAGTCGGACCAGAGAAAATAAAACTAGCAATCGGACGATTAGGATTCTTCAACCCCACCCGTGCACGACGAATCGCACGAGAAACAGCAGTAACAGCCTCCTCCTGACCAATCAGCCGCTGATGCAGAGTATCCTCCATATGCAGCAGCTTCTCAGACTCAGACTCGGTCAGCTTATTCACCGGCACCCCAGTCCAGGAAGCCACAATTTGCGCAATATCCTCCTCATTCACCACCGGAGAAGTCTCAACCGCACCAGCCTCAGTCTTCTTATTTTGAGCTATAGCACGTATTTCCGCCTTAATCTCCATCTCCCGGTCCCGCAGCTCCCCAGCTCTATCAAAATCCTGGGAACGAACCGCCTCATCCTTCTCCTTAAGAACCCCACGCAGTTCCTTATCCAACTCCTTCGCTGCTGGTGGAAGCTGAGAATTAATCAAGCGGACGCGGCTTCCGGCCTCATCCATCAAATCAATTGCCTTATCCGGCAAATAACGATCAGAAATATAACGATCTGAGAGCTTCGCCGCAGCGTGTAGCGCCTCATCCAAGATTTTCAGCTTGTGGTGTTGCTCATAGCGTTCCCGCAAACCATAGAGAATCTCAATCGTCTCCTCAACCGTAGGTTCACCCACCATCACCGGTTGGAAACGACGCTCCAGAGCAGCATCCCGCTCGATATGCTTACGGTACTCATCCAGAGTAGTCGCACCAATACACTGCAACTCACCCCGCGCCAGAGCAGGTTTCAGAATATTCGCCGCATCAATCGCACCCTCAGCAGCACCCGCCCCAATCAAAGTATGAACCTCATCAATCACCAGAATCACATTTCCTGCTTGACGAATTTCATCCATAATTTTCTTGAGGCGCTCCTCAAACTCACCCCTGTACTTAGTGCCAGCAACCAGCAAACCGATATCTAAAGTAACGACGCGCTTCTCTTCCAGGATATCCGGCACATCATTATTAGCAATGCGCTGAGCTAAACCTTCAGCGATCGCCGTCTTACCAACGCCCGGTTCTCCAATCAGCACAGGATTATTTTTAGTACGGCGTCCTAAGATTTGGATTACCCGTTCAATCTCCTTAGCACGTCCCACCACAGGGTCAAGCTTACCCTCAGACGCCATCACCGTCAAATTACTGCCAAACTCATCCAGCGTCGGAGTTTTAGTGCGGCCTTGAGAAGCACCAGAAGTCACCTCAGCGGTTTCACCCAGCATCCGAATCACCTGGGTTCTTACCTTAGTCAGGTCAACACCCAGATTTTCCAAAACGCGAGCAGCGACACCCTCACCTTCCCGAATCAGGCCCAAGAGCAAATGTTCTGTACCGATGTAGTTATGTCCCAGTTGGCGAGCTTCCTCTAGCGATAGCTCCAAAACCCGCTTCGCCCTGGGAGTAAACGGAATTTCTACCGCAACGAAGCCGGAACCCCTGCCAATGATTTTCTCCACTTCAATGCGGGCGTCCTTGAGATTGACACCCATCGACTTGAGGACCTTGGCCGCGACGCCAGTTCCTTCACCAATCAAACCCAGAAGGATTTGCTCCGTGCCGACAAAGTTGTGCCCCAGGCGACGTGCCTCTTCCTGGGCCAGCATAATCACCTTAATGGCTTTTTCTGTAAAGCGTTCAAACATGACGTACTTCCATCACCTGTTGCAGTGCCCGTGTACGCTGATTTTAGCATAGGGGATTTCACCGACTGTCTATCTCAAGACATTCGGCTACAAGAAAATGTGTCTGGATTTCCCTACTAAGGGAGTGGGGATTTTTGGATTGCTGTTTTCATGCTTCCGGTTTAGTGCGCTTAGGATTGAGTCGGCGGCTTACTGGTTAATCAGTTCATCCTCCCATGAGTCAGACAGTTCCCAACCTAATAATCTGAGGTTATTTTCGATTTTTTGGGCTAATTTGGACATATGCTGCTCAAATTCCGGCTTTTGCAGACCACTAAGCCAGAGAATCAGGGCATCTTCACCAGTATCTTGGTAATAGCCTCTGCGTCGCCCAGCTTCTGTGAAGCCAAATTTTTGATAAAGAGACAGTGCTGCTTGATTAGATGGCTTCACCTCCAGGGTTGCCCACTCCAACTGACGCCTTTTGGCATCCCGTAGCAAAGCATACAGCAATAACTGTCCAAGTCCCTGACGTTGTAGCTCTGGATGCACCGCCAGAATTGTGATGTGTGCCTCTTCCACAATTGACCAAAAACAACCTAATCCTAGTAAAAAGTTTTGAGGTGTCGAGACGCTTTGATTCTCGGCTGTTACAGAGTTTTTAGTGAAATTTGCCGACCACTGACCTGGAAATTCAGCCTCTTGGGACGTTTTTCGCGCTTCTAAGACCAGCAACTTACTGTTGGGGCTATCTAGCTCTCGTTCGTAACCTGATTTTGTCCAAAGTCCGCCAAAACACAGCAGATCTAATTCCAAGGCGGCGTTTAGCTTCTCTGCTGTTAGCGGCTTAATTTCTAAGAAAGTCACAGCCGTTAAGTTTACATGAGGGACATCTGACCATTACTATGCCGCGAAAAACGGTAGGGTGCTCTCTATTTTTTTACCACCTTTTTTCCGTTTCCAAGTCCTAAGAGGACTGGGAGCAGGACGCTTGGCGCGTTAAGATAACGAAACGCCAGGATCGTCTGTAAATCCAACCAAGGACAATACTCACATTATGCTATTAAGTTCCCCCACTGGGGTTGAAAATTCTGGACTTCAGTATCTACCCTCAACCAGCAATTCTCAGGAGAATCGCTCACCCAATCAGGAACTTCTACCTCTGACAGCTACAGTCAACAATAATGACTGTTTGGAAATTGGCGGCTGTGATCTGACCCAGTTAGTTGAGAAGTTTGGCTCCCCTCTCTATATTTTGGATGAAGTGACCCTCAGAACTGCTTGTCGTCAGTACAAGGAGGCTATGAGTCGCTACTACCAGGGTGAATCTTTGGTGCTCTATGCTTCTAAAGCCTGGAATTGTCTGGCGGTTTGTGCGATCGTTGGCTCTGAAGGCTTGGGGATCGATGTTGTCTCTGGTGGCGAATTATACACGGCTCTGCAAGCTGGTGTCAGTGCCGAAAAACTCTATTTCCACGGGAATAACAAATCTCAAGCTGAGCTGGAACTAGCGCTTGAACATTGCTGCACAATTGTGGTCGATAACTGGTTAGAGTTACGCACTTTGGCGGACATGGCTTCAGCATCTCAACCTAGCCGGATGATGCTCAGGTTGACTCCAGGTATAGAATGTCACACTCACGAATATATTCGCACTGGTCACCTGGATAGTAAGTTTGGCTTCGATCCCAACGCCTTAGATGAGGTTTTTACCTTTGTCAGTCAACAGCCAAGCCTCAATTGCATAGGCCTACACGCCCACATTGGTTCTCAGATTTTTGAGCGTCAACCCCACAAAGACCTAGCAGGCGTTTTGGTGGATTATTTAACTAAAGCTTCTAGCTACGGCTTGGTGATTGAAGAATTAAATGTTGGTGGTGGTTTAGGGATTCGTTATACAGAATCAGACGATCCCCCAAGTATTGATGCTTGGGTCAAAGGTGTTTGTGAAGCACTCCAAAGCGCTTGTGAACAGAAGCAAATAGCTTTACCAAAGTTGCTGTCAGAACCAGGGCGATCGCTAATTGGTACAGCCTGTGTCACTGCTTACACTTTGGGTGGCCGCAAGGAAATTCCCGAAATACGCACATACTTGACAATTGATGGCGGTATGTCAGATAACCCTCGACCGATTACTTATCAGTCAGTGTATCGAGCTGTCGTCGCCAACCGGATGAGTCAACCCCTGACAGAAAAAGTGACCATTGCAGGGAAACATTGCGAATCAGGAGACATTCTGATCAAAGAAGCAACCTTGCCGACAACAGAGCCAGGAGATATCTTTGTGGTAATGAGTACTGGTGCATACAATTACAGCATGGCTTCTAATTACAATCGTCTGCCTCGACCGGCGGGTGTATTAGTAAATGAGGGAGAAGCTCACCTAATTTTGGCAAGGGAAACCTACCAAGACTTAATTCGGCAGGATCGTTTACCAGAAAGACTGAATCTCCGGAAGGATTAGCTTTCAAGCCGAAAAGAATTTGGGTGAGGCTATTTAAATATAGGCATTTTGCTATTTGTCTTTAGTCCTTGGTTTTTAACTAATGACTAATGCCTTATGGCTAATCACCCATGACGAATAATTGCTTTCTCCAGCTAAAATCAAGCCATAGTCAAGCAGATCAATCGCTAATTTTTATTGAAATTCAATGCCTTTCTCATCGTCGGGTATTATTCCTGACACTAGCTGGGTCCAGTCCTTGTTGCTTCATAGCATTGATGTCGGATTGGTTTTAGCCCTAACTTATTCGGTGCTCTTGATCATTGGGGAGCGCCGGACTTTGTGGATGGTTCGAGGGCTAATTGTCCTGATGCTGGCAGCAGCGGTGAGTAATAAAGTAGGGCTAACGCTGTTGAGTTTTGTGTTAGAAAAGTTGGTGGTTGGTTCAGCGGTAGCAATGGCGGTGATTTTCCAGTCAGAGTTTCGTCGATTCCTCGAACAGATAGGACGGGGCGAAGTTAAGCAGTTGTTTCAAACTCAACGACGCTCAATCCCTAAACCAGACAGTGTAATCGATGAAATTGTGGACGCGGTGAAAGAATTGTCCCAAAACCGGGTCGGTGCTCTGATGATCATGGAAACCAATGGTCCGATTGATGAGCGGGATGTTTCAGTACCGGGAGTTCAGCTCAATGCAGAAGTTTCTAAAGAACTGCTGCAAACCATCTTCCAGACGAGTACGTTGTTACATGATGGCGCGGTGCTAATTCGGGGTTCCCGCGTCGCCGCAGCGGGTGTAATTCTGCCTCTTTCTGAACGTACAGCATCACGGCAACTAGGTACGCGCCATCGCGCAGCGATGGGAATTACTGAGCGTGTCGAAAATTGCCTGTGTATTGTTGTATCTGAAGAAACTGGTTCAATTTCTTTGGCGGAAAAAGGAGGACTGAACCGCCCCCTGACTAGCAGTAAATTAAAAGAATTGCTAGAAGCTAGGTTTTCGACCGCTACTGATCGTGAACCAGTTACCCCTGGTTTACGCAGTATAGGCCGCAGAATCAAGTCTAAGTCACGGGCGCTAGCTTCACGTTTCCTCCGTCTTCCGTCATCAACTTCCCAAGAGAAGAAATGACTTCCATGCAAACTATTTTACAAGAGTTACCGAGCGACCTCGACCAAGACCGCCTCCCTAGGCACGTAGCCGTGATTATGGATGGCAATGGCCGTTGGGCCAAAAACCGAGGTCTACCGAGAATTATGGGACACAGACGGGGTGTAGATGCCCTCAAGGATTTGTTACGCTGCTGCAATGATTGGGGAATCAAAGCGCTGACAGCTTATGCATTTTCTACGGAAAACTGGGGCCGTCCCCTGGAAGAAGTAGATTTCCTGATGACCTTGTTTGAACGAGTTCTCAGACGAGAACTCCAGGAGATGATGCAGGAGAATGTGCGGATTGAGTTTGTAGGGAATTTGGCCGCCCTACCGCCATCGCTCCAAGCAGAAATTGAACGCTCGATGAACGAAACTAAGAACAATCGAGGTATTCAGTTTACTGTCGCTACAAATTATGGGGGAAGGCAGGAAATTTTGCAAGCCTGTCGCGCGATCGCCTCTCAGGTACAGCAAGGTAAGATCCAACCGGATGAGATAGACGAGGCGATGTTTTCACGTCACCTCTACACAGCTAATGTCTGTGATCCTGATTTGCTGATCCGCAGCAGTGGGGAGATGCGCCTGAGTAACTTCTTGTTGTGGCAAATGGCTTATGCGGAAATTTATATCACAGAAGCCCTCTGGCCGGATTTTGATCGGACGCAGTTTCATCATGCTTTATCGGCCTATCAGCAACGTGATCGGCGTTTTGGCAAGGTTTAGATAGTCGGCTAAGGGCCAGAAAAAACGGCAGCTTCTACATCCTCGCGGCTGAGGGAGTACTTGAAGGAGCGGACAAGATCACGCCCTCCTTCACCTGCTCCTAGGTAGCGTACTGTTAATTCTTCAACCTCTAAGCATAATTCTGCTTTCCAAACCGAGTGATCAATCAGCCAACAGTGTAAGTCACTGCTGTCTTGTTCGCAGCCCTGCTTGCGCAGCCACTGCTCTATTTCGTTGAGGGGATGGTTGTATAAAGGGGTGTCAGATGATGGAAGGCTCATAGGAGGTTTTGAGTTGTACGGGTACGGGGCCTATTTTCCCCCGAACTATTAATAAAACTTAATTAATTAGGGAATCTTAGGAAAATCAGTTTTAACGATTTGCTTGTTTGAAAGTGGGGAAATTTCAAGATGACTAGGTTTCCCAAGGTATTTTTCTGTAGCAATCTGATTACTGCTAGTCTGAGACACTTGGAAAGCTGATTCTCCTCGTGTTAAACCAATGGCGATCGCCAACAATAAACATCCCACAAAAGTTAAGCCCAGAATAAACAAAGCAAAAAGCTCCCCAGCAGAGAGAGGACGGTCATTTGGGTCAAGGTAAGCTGAGCAAGAGTACTTTGGTCGCGTTTGGTCAAGGGGAGAATGAAAGTTTGGGGGTGGCCTGAATCACATTGATACGTGAGTAGCCGATTGTGTAGTCATACAACACCCTTCGCTCTGGATTGCTAAGGGTCGCGTAGGCTTCGTTTAGTTGTTGAAACTTGGCAGTTGCGGTTACGGCTGGTAGGTCGGTAGTATCAGGATGATAACGCTTACTCAGTTCCCTATAGGCGCGTCGGATTTCTACGGGGGAAGCGCTAGGGTGTAGTCCCAATAGCCCGTAATAACTGTTTTGATTTGGGATAACGCGATCTGTGATTTTTTGTCTTACCCGATCTTGAGCCACCGCAGTTCCACCCAGCCTCTCTTCAAAGGGTTTCTGATTATTTTAAAGCAAGCCCCGATAATTTCGTAGGGTCGGTTAGCTATCTTCGTAACTCACCAAGCCAACCAATTTATTTCTTAACTGGTCATTAGACAAGATTTTCCCAACAAAATCTATCCCTAATCAATCCCTAATTTAAATACTTTCTCCTCTTTGTTTATATATCAAATATTTTTCTATGATTTCTTGGGTACTACTAGATAGCCTAATTTGAGTACCTGGCTGATAGTACTCTATATATTTAACTTCATTTGTCGGTTGTGGAATGCCACTGGCTTTGACTAAAAATACTTTGTGATGATTTCTTTTAAGAGAGCCTTTAAATTTATAAGTAGCTCCAACATGACTAAATAAGTAAGTTACTTCGGAAGCTTTTAAGTTAGTTTCCTCTTGCAGCTCTCTTAGGGCTGCTTGCTTCCTAGATTCAAAATATTCAGCGCCTCCCCCTGGCAACAGAAAAAATCTTTTCTCTTTGCCTGAGACAACAAGTATACCCTCAGTTGTGTCTATGATTACAGTACCTCTTCTACGTTTGTATATTTTAGGTGCTTTAGTTATTGCGGTCTGTTGCTCAAGAAAATTAGTCACTTGCTTTAAGTAGCTACTAATTGCATTAATGAGATTATAATTGCTCATATTTTTTCGTTAACTTAGCTTCTTATCTTTTTAAAAAACTCGCCAAAGAAGAAGTCCTTTGTACTGATGCACCACCCCACAAATTGCCGATAAAAATAACCAACCAAATGTATTAGAACGCATATCAAATAGCGTCACATCCAAGAGGTTAAATAAGGTAAAACCAGTAAAAACCAACAGATAAGTGAAAAGCATTAACTTGTCTTGATTCCACTGATATTTACTGGGAGTTGGTGCGACATCTGGCCAAACACTGATGATTAAGACAAATTGAGCCAAAATCCAACTAATTAAGCCACAAAATAATAGTGTTGCTGGGAGTCCAGTTTCAGCAGTTAACATTAACAGTAAATTGTGGGGATGACCTAGCCAGAGGTGCATTTTTGCTTGGTAGAGTGGGGTAAAATTCCTTAGACCCCAACCCATCCAAGGACGTTCCTGAGTCATCCACCAGGCAAAATCCCATTGAGTTTTCCGAAGCAAAGCGACTGGCCGATCGGGGTATAATTCGTCAGTAAGTCGTGCCCAGAAGAAAGCTGGGATAATTTGGCGTAGCCATTGACGACTTGGTTCTAATCCAAAGGA
Organism: Potamolinea sp.; assembly: GCA_042408245.1. Taxonomy (GTDB): domain Bacteria; phylum Cyanobacteriota; class Cyanobacteriia; order Cyanobacteriales; family Coleofasciculaceae; genus Potamolinea. The sequence goes on along the minus strand of JAYFMV010000012.1, from coordinate 13,651 downwards.
AGCCCAGAGGATGCTACTTCCAATCATGGTGACGGCAAAAATAATCCAACGCCAACCGAGGTAAAGAGCAAAAGCCAGACAAGCTAAAATGGCGATTCCCCAAACATTGCGAGAATCGGTTAAGATTAGGGCGATCGCATTTCCCGGAAACATCACACTAAAAAATAACAGTTGAAATAGGAATTTATTGCCCCGTTGTCGCCAATTTTGTAAGGTTTCAATCCATAGCCCTAATCCCAAAATAAAAACCATTTGTAGATAAACGGCTAGGATATTGGCGTACATAAATACTGAAGACATTCGGCCGGGTGGATTACCCTTAGCTTCCAATACCCAACCAAAGATAACTTGTAATTGTGCTAAGCCAGCCCACCCTAAGAATAGTTGTCCAAAGCCTAAAATTATTACTGGTAAGGAACCAACAACAATAATTCTTGCTATTTGTCTCAGTTGAGCTGGACACTGAATTAGGGAACTGTAGGCGGCAAAAACTAGAAAAAATGGTAATAAATTGGCTAAACCAAGAAAAGCTTCGGGGGGATTATTCGCGAAACAAGAGGTAATAATTAGCCAGATGCTGAGGATAGCAAATCCTTTGTTGAGAGGGCGTCGAATAATTGTGCGGTATTCTTGTTTCCAGACCAATCCTATCGCCAGTAACAGCCCAATTATTCCTGCAATTGGAAGCCAGGGAAACAAGAATATCCCAACTTGAAAACAATCCCAAGCTAGCTGTAAGTGCTGTTCAGGATGCCGACTTAAAATAGTTTTGAGTTTTCTAGGGGTATTGTAATTTCCAGCTAATTTTTTAGTTTTGAATCGCTTTCTCACAGTTGACTCCTCACCATTTGTCATTGGCCATTAACCAATAACAAAATTGACGTTGGAGGTTAGCCAGTTGGCTATGTGACAGTTTTTCAAACTGGCTCCCAGCATTCAGCGCGAGTGAGGCGAATTTGTGCTAAAGCAAAGATGGTTGGGATGATGCGACCGTAATTTGTGGCGATCGCTCGCCAACCCAAGTCAGCAAAAAAATAACCCCAGAGTATGGGGCTGATTAAGGCAAAGACAGTTCTGGTAGCGCCATAACGCGCTGCATTCATGGCCATTCCCTGACGTGCTGTCGAGAGTGCTAGGTAGTTCTGAAACTGTGCTGCTGCGGCTACACCGCCCTTAACTATAGTTTCTTTAGCCACTTGATAAGTAGCAAAATGAATAGCAAACTGACGTGCCATTTGTTGTAAAAGTATCGGTTTGAGTACTGAACTCACTGCTAGCGCACTACCACCTTTGATGAGTAAACTCATGGGGTCATGTTGTAGCTGTACGGGTAGTGGTTCAGAGAGGTTGGATTGTGCAAGCGATCGCACAACACGAGATTTAAGAGAGTTTTTCTCTGCTTTTGGTAAGCGTTTCCAGGCTTTACCCATCAAGTTAAGAAATATTTCTGCCTCTAAATCAGTGGTTGTAAGCTTTTTAGAGTAAGGAATCTTCAGATAATGACAAACCTGAATCAGTGCTTGTCGGTAGGTGAATTCATGGCTGCGTCCCTTAAGTACCGTCATTCCATCTGCGGCCTAAAAAGCGAAATCGCTCCTCTATAGCATCTAACCACGCTTCGCGGTCTTGACTTTGGACTTCAATCGGATCAGGTGTCTGAACGTAATCTAGAGGATTAAACCTGCGACGGAACAGGATATCCGTCAACTGCATTAACTCTTCTTCGGTCGCTAGCTCTAACGCGGATCTCAGTTCGTCCAAGTTCGTTTCCTCCACAACCCCAGATTCACTATTCTCAATTATTCTACTTGTATCTACCTTCAACCGATTAGGAGAATCAATCGTGTTTGATGTCGCCATTATTGGTGCTGGTTTAGCAGGACTTAGCTGTGCTCAACAGTTACACCAAGCTGGGTATAGTGTGATTGTAGTGGAAAAGTCCCGTGGTGTTGGGGGAAGAGTAGCGACGCGACGCTTACATGATACCTGTGCGGATCATGGGGTACGTTACCTGGAAGCGCAAGGAAAGCGCTCGAAGCAGTTGATTTCACGATTGGAAGCTAGAAGCATCCTGCAAGTTTGGACTGACACCATTTACAATCTCAAAACTAACTCAGAACTGGGAAGTTTAGATTCAGGGTCGAATATTCCTCGTTACGTCGCACCAGAGGGAATGACAGCAATTGCTAAATATCTCGCTGTCGGTTTAGAAATTTGGTTAAATAGGCGAGTTTCGTCACTTACCCCAACTGCTGATTCTACCTGGAATTTGACCCTGGAACCTCAACTAGAATTACAAAATGAACTACAAGTCAAGGCTGTAGTGATGGCAATTCCAGCACCTCAAGCGTTGATGTTGCTAGAACCATTAGCCCTAAATTTTTTAACTACTGGATTTCTGGATAATCTTAGATCTGTCGAATTTGACCCTTGTTTGAGTGTAATGGCTGGTTATCCAGTCCAGCGACAAGAAGAATTAGAACAGCTCAATCCAGCTTGGAAAGCTTGTACTTTACAGGACTCCGACTTAGCTTGGATTGGTTTAGACAGCAGCAAAAGAAAAAGCCCCCAAATGCCGATTTTTGTCCTACAAAGTAGTGCAGAATTTGCCAAGCTTCATCTAGATACTGAAGATTTAAATTCTGTAGGTCAACTACTATTATCTCGTGCCGCACAATTACTAATTCCCTGGTTAGATACACCAGATTGGTTTCAAGTTCACCGCTGGCGCTACGCATTTCCTAGCCATTACTTAAACAAAGAATACCTGAACGCAAAAACACCAATACCTCTAATTTGTTGTGGTGATTGGTGTGGAGGAAATTTGATAGAAAATGCCATTGTTTCTGGATTAGCTGCTGCTGAGAAAATTAATGACAAATTGCAACAACGAAACCTACCTGGAGGAAAATTTTTAGAGGCGATTTAGTTTTAATACACAAAATAAATTACCCCCCCAGGCTTAAGCGCGGGCTATCAAAAAAGGATATCTGGTCGCAAAAACTCTGCGTACCCCTCTATAGTCTCCCCTGAAAAGGGAGACAACATTGTTATCCCTCCTTTGAGTCGGGATTATGGGGAGTTGCGCAAACCTCACGGATCTGCGTTAAAAAAAATTACAGCATAAAAAAACTTAGGTTTTGTTATTGTGTTTCACATTTATAACTACATTTCCCTTTTTGTGTCCTTTGCCAACATACCTGTGAGCCTCGGCAGTTTGTTCTAAAGGATAAATCCTATCAATAACTAATTTTATCTTTCCAGCCTCAATCAGCTCCTTCAGTTCATTGAGGAGTACTCGAAGCTCTGAAACCGGTCGCAAACCTGTAGCAGAAAACTTCGCTTTCTTACTACCAACCTTTGAAGTCCAAATCATTTGAAATAGAAGAGGTAGCCCAAGAACTGGTGAAAGATAGACCCCATTTTCCCTGAGCGAACTTTTACAAAGTGAGAATGAACTTTTACCTACCGTATCAAAAATAATGTCGTAGGTCTGTCCGGTTTTAGTGAAATCTTCTTTCGTGTAATCAATAACCTTGTCAGCACCCAGAGACTTCACCATTTCTAAGTTTGTAGTACTGCAGACCCCAGTCACTTCTGCTCCCAAATATTTAGCAATCTGCACCGCAGCGCTTCCTAAGCTACCAGAAGCACCATTGATCAGAACTCTTTGTCCGCTCTGAATTTTTCCTATATCTTTAAGGAAACTCCATGAGGTTAGAACACCATCACAAACGGGGGCGGCTTCTTCATAAGTTATATTATTCGGTAATGTTGCCAAAATACCCTCTTGGGACACACATAAATACTCGGCATTTGTACTAAAACCTACACCAGTTTCTCCAAAAACAGAGTCGCCTTCTTTAAATAGTTTTACTTCTTTACCAACCGCTTCAATCACTCCAGCGAAGCCGGTTCCCGGTATTGGATTATTAGGTCTCATAAGACCAAGAAATAACCTGCCATAAAAGGGCGTTCCCTCTCGCATCATGCCATCTGCAGCCGTTACGCTTGCTGCATATACTTTTATCAATACCTCATTGTCTTTGGGAGTCGGTTTTTCGATCTCTTTCAGTTCAAGAATATCCGGTGAGCCATATTTTGTGCAGACAATTGCTTTCATAAGAGACCATTTATGTGGAATTAAAGAATCTATAATTTGCCGTTAAGTATTACACAAGTCGGTCGGATAAGGTTTGCAAGTTATGCTTGCTTAGTATATTCACTTTATTATAAAGAGCTTATAGTTAGTGTTTCAATTTTTGGCTTATCTTTAGATAAAGTTTATAAATAGCCTCTTATGGAAGAGCCTGTTATAGTAGTTGATTACGACAAAATTTGGCCCATCCAATACGAAGAGGAAAAACTCAAAATTCTCAATGTCCTTGGCGATACAGTCGAGAATATCCAACATATTGGCAGTACTTCTGTTCCAGGATTAGCAGCAAAACCGATTATTGATATTGCTATAGGTTTAAGACAGCTACCACCAAGTCTTAACCAAATTTCAGCACTAGAAAAACTCGGCTATTTTTATCGGGGTGAAGCTGGGATCCAGGGAAGACATTTTTTTCATAAAGGTAGTCCAATTAGCCATCACCTCCACGTAGTAATTTGGGAAGGAGAAGTTTGGGAAAGACATCTTCTCTTTCGCGACTTTCTTAGGACGCACCCAGAAGCAGCGGAACAATACGAAGCCTTGAAACGTGATTTAGCTATCCCATTCCGATTGAATAGAGAGCGCTACACAAGTAGTAAATCACCTTTGATTGAGCAACTGCTTGCCAAGGCTCGAACGTGGCAACAAGTAGAATTGTATAAAGAAAATAAAAGATAGGCTCATGAGTTTTTTTCATGAGCATCAAGTAGTTGGTAAGCTAATTTTATGGCTTCTGCTGGAGTAGAGATTTTCCCTTCAATGCGAGCAAGCTGAATTTGTGTCAAAAGCAAGCCAATTTGCTGACCAGATGCTAGGTTTAGTGCTTGCATTAATTCTTTTCCAGTCACTAATTGGGTGGGATGAGCAACTTGGTCATCTGGGTTGACATATCGCTCAATTAGAGTTGAACTCACTGTTAGTGGTACTCTCTCAGGAATTGCAAAAGCTGCTACAGACGGAAAGTTTTTTCCGGCTTCGAGAAAGAAGAAATATTGGTCTGACAAAGATATTTCATCAGTCGTAACAGCTTCTATTTTTTGCAAGAATTTGAGGGCGCAAGTTACACCTTTAATTTCAGCGCGACTGTATCTTAAATTAGTTAATTCTGCTTCTGCTTGTTGAGGATCAGAAGATACCAGACACGATAGTTTAGCAAGGCTCAACCAAGAAGTTTTGATAGTATCGCTAATTTTTTCTTGAATTTCTTTACCCAAGTTCTCCCACTTTTTCCCTAGTTCCACAGCCCAATTTTCAACTGCTAGCAATTGCTCTAATTTTTCTGAAGTAACACTAGGAAACCAAACGGAGAGTAAATTATCTTGATAGGCTGCAATTAACCAGGGTGTTCCCTGAGACATACTCAGGAGATAGCCTAATTCTACCCGTACACGCTCTGCTGCTATTTCAGCTAGTAAGGGTGCTAGTTGGCGAATTGTGGCTTGAGTTTCTGGTTCAATGGTAAAACCTAGTTGAGCGGCTTGTCGGTAAGCTCGTAATAGCCGCAAAGGGTCATCTTGGAGATTTTGTGCTGAAACCATCTTGATGACGCCTGCTTGTAAATCAGCATAGCCTTGGAGAGGATCTATAAGTTCTCCAGTGTGGGGATTGTAGGCGATCGCATTGATGGTATAGTCTCGTCGCTGTAAGTCGGTTTCTAGGCGATCGCCTTCTAGTTTGGCAAAGTCAACGGTTGCGTCATCAAAAACTACTCTAGCAATTTGTCGCTGTGCATCCAGTACCACAAATCCAGCTTTGTAGTAATTAGCCAATTTTTTTGCTATTTGTATTGACTCTGTTGCTACAACAAAGTCTAAGTCTAGGTATGTAGAACGTCTTTTTAGTAAAGCATCCCGTACAGCACCACCTACCATGTAGGCCGATTCTGGGAGTAGTTCTAGGCTAAAGGGCCAGGTTTGGGGAGATAGTAGAGAAAGAGAGCGATCGCACATTGCAACAAAAATCAACCCTAAAGCTCGTTTACTGTTGGCTTGTCTGAGCTAGATTAACAGAAAGGACTCAGAGTTTAGGCAATGTGTATTTGCATTAACTGCCACTATGTAGACTGCTGCACCACCTATCATGCTGTGGAAACGCAGCATCAGGTGCCGCACCTGACAGAAACCCCTGATTTTGAAGCAACTGAACCCAGTATCAATGTAAATATCCGTCCGAGGGAGGATTACGTCGAGATGGAATGGGATGTTGTAGGTTGTCTCAGCTTTAAACAAGAAACTGGAAAGTGGGCGAAACTACGTCCAGGTGAACTTGTTCCCACATGATTTGGGGAGCAGGGGAGCAGGGGAGCAGGGGACAAATTACCAATTACCCATTACCAATTACCCATTACCAATTACCCATTACCAATTACCCATTACCAATTACCCATTACCCATTACCCATTACCAATTACCCATTACCCATTACCCATTACCCATTACCCATTACCCATTACCAAATCCCCACTTAATTGACACAATTCCTGGGATCGCGCCAATATGTAAAGAGGCGATGAATTTTTGTAAAGGCTGTGCTGGATGTCTTTTGAGCTTCTATCACTGGAGACGATCCAGGAAATTGCAAGGGAATACGGCTACTGGGCGGTTTTCTTAGGAATTGCCATCGAAAGTGCGGGGGTTCCGATACCAGGGGAAACGATTACTTTGGTGGGTGGTTTCCTAGCTGGTAGCGGTGAATTAGATTATTGGCTAGTGCTTGCTACTGCGATCGCTGGTGCTGTAATTGGCGATAATTTTGGCTACTGGATTGGTAGGGTGGGTGGTTGGCCTTTCTTGCTGAAATTCGGTCGTTTTTTTCGTATTAGTGAAGAACAACTGCTAGAAGCAAAAACCCAATTTAGTGAAAATGCTGCTAGAGCGGTATTTTTTGGGCGATTTGTCGCCTTATTGCGGATTTTTGCGGGGCCGATGGCGGGAATTGCCGAAATGCCTTACCCGCAATTTATCATATGCAATTTAGCAGGTGGTACCCTCTGGGCCGCTGTGATGGTGACGTTATCGTTCTTTTTGGGACGATTGATACCTCTGGAACAATTAGTTTCTTGGGTAGGTAAATTTGCGATTCTTGCTCTTGTTATAGTAATTGCCTGGATGGTTGTTCCCGCGTGGTTGGAGTCTCGGAAGACTAAGCATAAGAGCTAGTTTGCCAAAACTGTCAGCAGACCAAGAGTCCCACCCCTTCAAGGGGTGGGATTTTTAACTAGCAACCTCTAATTTTCTGTGACCAAACGCGAGTGGGTAATCCCCAAACGTAGATGAATCCTTCGGCTGCTTTGTGGTCAAATTGATCTTCAGCGCCGTAAGTAGCCAAATCAGGACTATAGAGGGAATTCTCCGACTTCCGTCCAACAATCGTAGCGTTACCCTTGAAGAACTTGACTCGTACCGTACCCGATACTTGTTCCTGAGTTTTTTGGATAAATGCATCCAAAGCATCTTTGAGCGGGCTATACCATAGACCTTGGTAGATCATTTGGCTGTAAGTTTCTTCAATACCCCGCTTGTAGTGGCTGACATCAGCAGTTAAGGTAAGACTCTCTAAGTCGCGGTGGGCGTTGATTAAAACTAACAAAGCTGGTGCTTCGTAGATTTCTCTTGATTTGATACCTACAAGACGGTTCTCCACCATGTCAATGCGGCCGACACCGTGATTACCAGCCAACTGGTTAAGTTGAGTAATTAGCGCTACTGGAGCGAGATCAATACCATTTAAGCTAGTAGGAAGACCACGAGTAAAACCAATTTCAACATATTCTGGCTCATTAGGAGTATCCGCGATCGCCTTAGTCATCAGATAAATTTCTTCTGGCGCTTCAAAGTTTGGATCTTCGAGAGGGCCAGGGCCCTCAATACTACGACCTAGCAAGTTACGGTCAATACTGTAAGGCGAGGACTTTTTCACTGGTGACGGAATCCCGAACCGCTCACCATAAGCAATTGTTTCTTCACGACTCATACCCCATTCCCTTGCTGGTGCTAAGACCTTCAAGTTAGGGTTAAGTGCCATAATGGAAACATCAAAACGTACCTGGTCGTTCCCCTTACCGGTACAACCGTGAGCTACAGCATCCGCACCGTATTTTTCTGCCGCGTCTACTAACAATTTAGCAATCAGCGGACGAGCAAGAGCTGTGGAAAGAGGGTAGCGGTTTTCATACAAAGCATTTGCCTGAATTGATGGAAACGCATAGTCTTTGACGAAATCCTCAGTAGCATCAGCTACGAGAGATTCCACCGCACCGGATTTCAAGGCTTTTTCTCGAATTGGCTCTAGCTCATCTCCTTGACCCAAATCTGCAGCTAGAGTAATTACTTCCTTAACGCCCCACTCTTCTTTCAGGTAGGGAATACATACGGAGGTATCAACTCCGCCTGAATATGCCAGTACAACTTTTTCAGCGCGACCCATGAAATTCTGACCCCGGACAACAACTGACGAATTATACTATCCGTTTACGTTTTTAAGAAATTGCTCAGGGTGAACAAAATGCTTGTCAAAAATCATTGAAAAAGGCGGCACCCGGATTTGAACCGGGGGTGGAGATTTTGCAGACCTCTGCCTTACCACTTGGCTATGCCGCCATCAGTCCAGTTTCATAATATACCATAACCTGCAAATTTATACTATTTTCTTTTTTGGAGGGTTAATTTGCGGCGCTCCACATCCCCTAGCTACTTGCCAAAAGGGCAAGTTTAATTAGGATTACTAAAAAAAATGTGGCGCTTATCACAAAAGTTCGTATAAATTACGTGTAAATACAGTTGAAATTCTATGAACCCGCTATTATTTCAGCTCGGTAAGCATAGATTGATATGCAATTACCAGAGTATTCCTGCCTATTTTTTAAAGTAGCCATCTGGGTTGAGTAGATTTTCTCCATAGTTCTGTTTCGGTAGTGAGTCGGATTCCTTTTTCCTGTGAGCCTTATGATCGATACCTCTCCACTTTTGATTGCTCAAATTACAGATATTCACCTGTTTGCCAATGTAAGCAAAGAATTAATGGGACTTCCCACTGCGGAGTCTTTTGATGCAGTTCTGGAACGATTAGAAAAACTTTCTCCTCAGCCAGATTTACTGCTGCTGACGGGAGACTTGTCTCAAGATGGTAAGCCGGAATCTTATCATCGTCTGCAAGACTTATTGACACCTTTGGGAATCCCTACCTACTGGCTTCCAGGGAATCATGACAAACCTGAAGTGATGGAGCAAATATTGCATCAAGCTCCAATTTATCCCCAAAAATCTTTTCAAGCAGGAGGATGGCATTTTATACTGCTTAATTCTGCGGTTGAAGGACACGTATCTGGTGCAATTTCACCAGAAACTTTGACTTGGCTAGACTATCAATTACAGCAAACAGAACAACCAACTTTAATTGGCTTACACCATCCTCCTTTTTTGGTGAATTCCGATTGGTTGGATAGTAGTACTCTACAGAACTCTGAACAATTGTTTGAAGTGATTGACCGCTATCCGCAGGTACGCATGGTGATCTTTGGTCATATTCATCAAGAATTTGACTTCAAACGCGGTAATGTCCGCTATTTAGGTTGTCCCTCAACCTCAATTCAATTTCTACCTGAAAGCGAAACTTTTGCTTTACACATTATCGAGCCAGGATTTAGGCTAATCAATTTGTATCCTGATGGCAGTTTCAATACTAAGGTTAAACGAGTAGCTTACTCACATCAACTGGATACAGTTACAAAGGGATACTGAAAGCAAATGGGGATGATTTTTATCTGTGATTTAGGTCATCCCCACTGGCAAAACTTTTATTGTCTAACACCTTCTAACTTGGCGTTAGCCGTATCTACTCGATTGAGATTGGCATTTCTTATATCAGCGCCTCTTAAATCGGCATTGCTAATATTGGCATCTTCTAAATTAGCACCATTCAAATCAGCGCTATTCAAATCAGCGTTCGCCAAATCAGCACGTTTGAGATTTGCGTCTTGCAAGTTAGCATTGCTTAAATCAGCACTGCTGAGGTTAGCACCTTGCAGGTTTACACCACTCAAGTTTGCACTTTTCAAGTTCGCTTTGGTACAATCAGCTCCTTGAAGATTTTTACCTCTTAAATCTGCTCCCACAAGATTTAGATTAGCGCACTTAAAGTTACCTCCCACCGGATTAGTAGCAATTGGTTCGTTCTGAATCGGATTGGGATTAGCTGCTCCTACTCCTGCTTGACTTGGTGTATTTCTTGTCAAAAGATAAAAGCCAGCTACCGCAAGTAATCCTGTTAATAAACTACCAAACAAGAGCTTAGAACGGTTGTTTTGTTTCTTGGCCAAAGCTTTTTGATTGGAAAATTCCTGCAATTGAATCTGATTAATTGCCTTTTCAATAAACTCTGGAGGAATTTGTGCTTCTCCCCCAGCTTCCATCAGCTCTTTTACAGAATAGCTTTGGTTATGTTGAGCATACAATTGAGCAGCCAGGGTAAAAACTTCCTGGGTTTTTTCTTCAGGAATACGATATTCTGGGCGGTTCATAGTGCAATCTGGTTCTGGTTTGGATATGACAATTTAAGGTCTGTCTTCGCGATCTTAATTTTTCTCTTCAGGTAGTGTTATCTGGAATTAGCGTTTTTCCCTCCCTGGAGGTAGTTATTTGGTAAAAGTGAGGGTTGAGCTTGGGTTGTAGGTGATCTTTGGTGAAAATACCTAGTTGATTTAATTTTGATAGGTTGAAATTAATGGCTGAGACTACCGTAGTTACAAGTAAAAACAGTAAATTTAAGCAGTCTTGGTTACTAGAGAAGCAATAACAGCTAAAAAAACGATTTTTGAGCAAAAAACAGCTTCTTAAGTACAGAAGAACTGGATTTTTTTTACTATTAAAAATATAATCTGGAGAAATAGAGCAGATCGTAACTTAGCGAAAAATTAATCTTAACTTTATAGTAAATTTATGAATTGCTAGACAAAGTTTAACTGTATCTAAAAAGAGAAGCAATGATTGACCAATGGTGATAAAATAGGTATTCAAACTTACTTGATATTAGTGCTTCCCCTTGGCTATCCGAGGATTGGGCAAAGTGAGGAGACTCAATGAAGAGTACCCAAGTCAACATTGCCCCGATCGCCTGCGAGCTTTCTCATCTAAGTGTTTTCACCACTGATCCCAATACCGAGTCACAAAATACCATTCTCAGGGAGGACGAAGCATTTCAGGTACGGGTAACAATTGAATTTGGTGATTCGGGGGCGATCGCACTCATGCCTTTATGCTTATTGATCGAGGTGAATTTTTTTGCTGAACCTTATGGTTTGGGCCCCAAAGTTGAGCTGGGTAATGCTTTAGTTAATACAGCTGCGGGTATCTTTAGTTATAGTCCCACACTAGCTAAAGTTACCCCAGCAGAAATTGGGTTAAGCTGTCCAGGATTTTACCAAGTAACAGCCTTCTTACGGGTTGGTGCAGCTAATTTTCCCGCCTTAATAATCGGGTTAATCGAAGGATTAACAATACAAATTTATCATCCCTCCTAATCGACATCAGATGTTTTAGTGTCCATCCAGGCTAAAGAAGTACCAGGATAATAACTACCTAAAATTTGTTGATAGTTGTAACCCTGCTCTGCTAACTTTAAAGCCCCTGTTTGACTCATTCCTCTACCACCAAAGACATCTTTCACAATATCATCAGAAGCAGCGTACATAGATTCAACTACCCCACCCTTATAACTAAGAAAAACTCCGTGAGTTTCTTTAACTGCTTGATGAGTCGTATTCCACTCAGCACCGACACCTCTGTAGACTTGCCAACGCTCAAGTATTTCCCAAATCATATAAATCATGGGCTGGGCGAATATAGTGAACTAAAGCATAAGAACGAGCAGCAATTGCTTGAGCTTTCAATGCATCTATTGGCCAACTAGGAGATACTTCGGCTCCTACTACACTGGCAATGTAAGACTCAAGATCGATGTAGTTAACTGCCAATAAACTATTACCTTGGGAAACAAGTAAGATATCACCGCGATACCAATTATTGTTGACGAAAACGAATCCTCCTTTAGCTGGTTTCAGCCAAACGCCTGCAGGAGTTTGCCACTTCCCTATGCGTAAGTATTGGCCATCTGGTTGCACATTTGTTCCTTCATTGGCTGCAATTTTTCCTAGTATTTTTCCCTGAGAATTTACGATTTCAGCGGATGTTGAACTTCCAACTACCAGTGAGCTTTCTCCATTAGCTACAGCTACTCTTAGTTCTAGTACTGGGGCATTTTTAGAAGGTTGTGGAGGTTGAGCAGGTGCTTTATTAGAATTTTGAGTTTTGCTAGTTTTAGGAGGTGCTGAAGCTGGTGTCTGTTTTTTAGGTTTTGATGGCTGCGAATTATTAGTTTTAGTGACAGAAGATTTCAATTGTGTGGTCTCAGTTTTGGCTGCAGTGGCTTGAGTTTTTGATGTTTGAGTTTTGGTTGTGCTAGATTTAGTTGCTGTCTTGTTTGTTGTGCTTTCTGGGCGGGGTTTGTAGGAGAGTCCTTGGCTTACTAAATTATGTTGCCATTCCCTCTCTGCTAAGAGTTTTTCTGGAGTTTGTAGAAAAGAAAGTTGGGAAGAAGGAGATGATTTGCCGGCTGATGTTGTTACTCCAGAACGAGATGGCAAGGTTTTTGCTAATACAAAGGGTACAAACAAAGCAGCGGAAATTAAAGAAACTGGCCACAACACCGAGCGAATAAATCCTTGGTGCTTGTCAAGCAAACGAAACATATATCCTCACTCCAAATTTTGTCTTGACTTCAGTCAAGATTAACGGCAAATTGAGATAGTGAGCTAGTTAGTATCGAGAAATGTTCTCGCAGCATCGCTAACTCATTTACTTGGCTGAAATTGGTCATCCGCAGGTTAACACTAATAGACTGGTGACTCAAGAATTTGGTGACTGTTCCTCAAACTAATCGGGGCTGGTTTAAATTATTTGTAGGTGGTAGATTTTAAGGAGTGATACTAAAGGAGTTTTTATGCATCAAGCTGATACGGCATATCTAGAGAATTTTAAGGTATTTCCTAAGCACCTGGGTGTTTGGCAGGGTAACTGGATACGTCTGGATGCTGATGGTAAAGAAATTGAGCGTTTCCAAGGTGTTTTGACCAAAAAGATTGTTGATAATCAATGGGTTCAAACTAATAATTATCAATTTGCTGATGGTAGGACTGTTGAGCAAAATTTTTTGGGTTTAGTTGCTGGTGAAGGAAAGATAAAATTCGAGAGTTCTGATCCTCCTTTTTGTAATTACACTTTAATTGCTGAAGAAGTCGGGGAGAATTTGATTATTTTTCGGGTTTGGGATAAAGCAACTGGGATACTACTTGGTCTTGAAACGATAAATTTGGTTGATGAAAATACTTGTGTGCGTACCAGTCAAGGATTTACTGCGGAGGGTAAGTTTAGGGGTGTTATGGTGATTCATGAAATTAAAGTTGGGTAATGTGGATTGGGGATTGGGGATTGGGGATTG
>JAYFMV010000011.1:0-35560 GCA_042408245.1 Potamolinea sp. | reverse complement strand
TTCGCGATTGTCCAGTCTCTGTTTCAAAGTTTTCTCCCGCAGTGACCACCAATTTTGATGGTTAAAGGAATCGTCTACATAAGATTGAGAGACGATTTTCCACGCTTGGGAAAAAAGCTTTTGCTCTGCTGTAAATGCAGCAGCAGGTTGTGTCCAGTAAAAGGAGGAGAAAAGGATTTGGAAAATCAGTAAGAATCCGACCCAGAAAGCGCGTTTTTGCATGATTAACTAAAATTTTAGTGTGAGCTTTTTTTGATGGTGTAAATTCCCAGTTTGGCAGAAGCACGGCAAAAAAAGAGTGCGTAAAATACACTCCTGTTCTCAATAGAGAAGAATCAGTTGCCTCGCCAAGTCTAGCCCTTGCAAGATATGTTACAAAATTCCAGCAAGAAAGCACACTGCTGCTAAGTGTGGGATCAATTACAGAGCTACGACGATGGCAATGTGATACAATTGCAATAGAGCTGGCGATAACTCTCAAAACAGCCAAAGCATCTAAACTGATGCGAAAAATGAGGCCAAAAACAGCTAAGAAAGGATTATCTTTCGAGCAGTTAACCTGAAGCCGTTTGTGGTTAAAAAAACCAGAAAGGCTTAAAATTTAGCTTCTTCGACAGAAGCCTAAGACCATACTGTACTCAGACAGACTACTTGTAGTCCTATCTGTGGGCGGGTAAAATTCTAGCAGTACAAGGGGTGGACAAAACTTTTTGTATTGTTCCGGCGCCCAAGGGCATCCCGTGTCGTCAATAAAGCTCAGCTAATGTCCTATGCGGTAGCAGGAGTCTCTGATAGCGAAGCGGGCGGAGCGAAAGAGCTCGACGAAGCCAACACCATAATGTACTCAGTTGGTGTTGGAGATGTCACTACGGATGTCTGGATAGATTCTATCAGCTCACCACTGATAAGATTGCTCTTACCCTTAAATGGGCGCAAACTCTGGAAACAGTTTGTACCTTGACAACTGAAAGTAGGGGTTTCATCCAGAAGTAGAGAGTCAGATCTCGATGCGCAAGGGTCGTGTAAAACTTTCTAGGAAATAACTTGTGTAGATTTTCGCTACACAACAACGGTGGGACTCATCGTTGCTGCGCGTGGACGGTTAAGTCGTTAGACTCCGGTTGAAACGCGAAGCTCTATTCCGTAAGGTTGAGAAGCTCCCGTTATAGCGCAAGCTCGGGCGGAGGAGAACGTCACTGCAATCACATCTTCCCCAACGGCACAAAATGCCTATCGGGGTTAAAATACACCAAAAACAGTAATATCTTTTTAGAGATTCTGGCTTCATGTTTTCCAAACAGATAACCGACTCAAAAGTCTTCAACTGGTTTGAAGAGCGTCTAGAAATTCAGGCACTTGCCGAAGACGTTACTTCAAAGTATGTCCCCCCTCACGTTAATATTTTTTACTGTCTGGGTGGAATTACCCTCGTTTGCTTTATAATCCAGTTCGCCACTGGATTTGCAATGACTTTTTACTACAAGCCAACTGTAGCTGAAGCTTTTACTTCGGTACAGTACTTGATGACTCAAGTCAACTTTGGCTGGCTGATTCGCTCCATTCACCGCTGGTCTGCCAGCATGATGGTGCTGATGATGATTCTGCACATTTTCCGGGTTTACCTGACCGGTGGTTTCAAAAAGCCCCGTGAGTTGACCTGGGTAACTGGTGTAATTTTGGCAGTGATTACGGTTTCTTTCGGAGTTACCGGCTATTCTCTACCTTGGGATCAGGTCGGTTACTGGGCCGTCAAGATTGTGTCTGGCGTCCCCGAAGCGATTCCCATTGTCGGTTCTTCACTTGTTGAACTACTGCGTGGCGGTACAAGTGTTGGACAAGGTACTCTGACTCGCTATTACAGCCTGCATACCTTCGTTTTACCATGGTTTATTGCGGTTTTCATGCTGCTACACTTCATCATGATTCGCAAGCAGGGTATTTCTGGTCCGTTGTAAATTAACTAAAAGCTAACCGCTTTGTTGATTAAGGAGAATAATCTAACGATGTCAACTGTTAAAAAGCCGGATCTAAGCGATCCAGAGTTACGTGCAAAACTTGCCAAGGGTATGGGCCATAACTACTATGGCGAACCTGCTTGGCCTAACGACCTGCTCTATATCTTCCCCGTGGTAATTATGGGGTCGATCGCGCTTTGTATTGGTTTGGCTGTGCTCGATCCAGCGATGGTTGGTGAACCAGCAAATCCCTTTGCAACGCCTCTAGAAATCCTCCCGGAATGGTATTTATATCCAGTTTTCCAAATTTTGCGTGTTCTACCTAACAAATTGTTGGGTATTGCTTGTATGGCTGGAATTCCTCTGGGTTTGATGTTCGTTCCCTTTATTGAGAACGTCAACAAATTCCAAAATCCCTTCCGTCGTCCATTAGCGAGTGCGGTGTTCTTGTTTGGCACCCTGTTCACCATTTGGCTAGGTGTTGGCGCAACTTTCCCAATTGATAAGTCTTTCACATTGGGTTTATTTTAAGCTGCTAATTCCTTTTTCTTGACGCCTGTTAGTGTGTTTGTTGTACTGAGGTACTGTAAAAATACACCGACGGGCGTCAATTTTTTTGGTTTTTTGTCAGTTGTCCTTTGTCCTTTGACTAATGACTGTCATGACGTAATTCTGTCATCCTGAGCGATAGCAAGGTGCTGAGTGTGTTTAAGATTTGGACGTTTACGCATCCTTGCGAAAATCCTACCATTAAGTATTTGAACGCCAAGTCGCTTCACAGAAACAACAAATTTAGCTTCACAGAAAAAACATACTTAGCTGAACATACTCAGTATTTTCACTGAAAGCCGCCGTTCTATCTACAAGTTTCACACTGGTATCTTTCCACCGTTCGGAAATATCCAAAAGCTGATTACTTGCCGCTAACCATTGTTGAAATACCTCAAAGCGACCATCATCAGGATTGACCACCTGATAAACTCGTACTCGGTTAGCACTCTTACCTTGACGAATGGTAACTGGATGTCAATAAGATAAAACTACTCGACAGGAAGCCGAGCTACTAAAATATCAGGGATTCTACGCAATACCATCGCCACTTACTTAAGATCTAGATTGCTAAAAATAATCTTGGTGAGAGTTTAAAGAACAGGCTGGATTCATATCACTCCAACTTATTGATATTGATCTGATTAATAGGTGAGAAACTTGTTATAAGATCTCGAAGGGAAACTATGGGTGATATACCTGAGTCTCAATCTTACTGAACTGATGTAAGGTGGGGTCAACAAGGGTCGAAAATAGGAATGCTAAAATTTGAGCGTCTTCAGGTCAACAGTGATTTAACCGTCCAAGCACAGGTACAGAAATGGTTTGAGCAATTATGTTTAAATTACATTTCCCATATAAACAGCTCAGAGCGACAATTTTATAGACTGAACCTAGCTCTAGCTGAAGGATTTTCTAATGCTGTCCGCCACGCTCATCAAGAGTTACCATCAGAAACAACTATTGAGATTGAGTTAGCAATTCGTGACAAACTAATAGAAATCAGAATCTGGGATTATGGAAAACCTTTCAATCCAGATATTTTACCAGAACCTGCACCAGGTACCCTTTGTGAAGGTGGCTATGGCTGGTTTCTTCTAAGACGCCTTGCGGATAAAGTTGTTTATGAACGTTGTCACGATGGGAGAAACTGTCTGTTAATTTCCAGCAATCTTTAATTAATTGAAACACATCTAAAATTTGCCGAGATAAAATTGGTCAAAAGCAAACGTATTTAAAGACTGACAACAACAAAAATTTTTCCTTATTTAAAGCAAAATTCATGGGTGGGGACTGCTTTCCAAAATCCAAAATCCAAAATCCAAAATCGAATGACAGGTTTGCTAAGTTGTTAGTTTTTCTTTTTCTGGAAGTTTTTGAGCGAGAAGGAGGTATTCAAACTTATGTCAAAAATATTTTGCAGGCATATCTTTCACTAACACCTCAGAATGGTAATACCGCTGAGGTGTTTTTACTTAAGGATAGTTCTGAATGTGAAAATCCTTTTGATTCCCACATCCTGAAATTTCATTACCTAAAAACTCAGTTTCCTTTCTTAGGACGTTTAAGGTTAGCTGCGGCGATTTTTCGCTGTCTTTTGCTACAGCGTCCCAGTCATGTTTTCTGTGGTCATATTAAACTAGCACCGCTAACTAAAGTTATCTGTCAGTGGCTGGGTATTCCTTATACAGTGTTGACTTATGGTAAGGAAGTTTGGTACAGATTACCAGTACGTGAACTTGAGGCGCTGAAAGCAGCTACAGGAATTTGGACAATTAGCCGCTATAGTCGCGATCGCCTGTGTGCTGCTAATGACATCGCTCCAGAAAAGGTGCAAATGTTTCCCTGTATGGTGGATGGAAATATTTTCACTCCTGGTACTAAGTCAAAAGCCTTGATTGAGAAATATAATTTGGCTAATTCACGAGTGCTGATGACTGTAGCACGGCTATGGTCTGTGGATATTTACAAAGGTGTGGATGTGACGATTCGCGCTTTACCGGCGATCGCGCAAGTTTTTTCTGATGTGAAATATCTGGTAATTGGTCGTGGCGACGATCAACCGAGATTAGCACAACTAGCCCAAGATTTGGGGGTGAGCGATCGCGTTATTTTTGCTGGTTTTGTGCAGAGTTCTGACCTTGTAGAACATTACCAGCTTGCTGATGCTTATATCATGCCTTCTCAAGAAGGTTTTGGCATAGTTTATCTAGAAGCGATGGCTTGTGGTAAGCCGGTGCCTTGCTGGTGATGCTGATGGTTCTGCTGATCCTTTACAGGATGGACGCTTAGGTTGGTCAGTTCCTCACCGAGACGTTGAAGCTGTTGCTGTTGCTTGTATTGAAATTCTCAAGGGGGAGGATAAGCGCTGTGATGGTGAGTGGTTGCGTCACGAGTGTTTGGCTTTGTTTGGTCAGGATGCTCTTACTGTAAGGTTAAAACAGTTGCTGGGAAATTATAGCGGTTTTCAATAGATTTAAGAGTTAATCAACCGCAGATAAACGCAGATAAACGCAGATAAATCTGTACCTTATTGGTAGGAGAAGCGCTGTAAGCTTTCAACCTTGATCCAGCAGAGGAGGATGTCAAGACGAATCTGGACTAGGATGGAAATATCATCTAGCGTCATGTATTTGAAAGGCTACCGTGAACCAGTACGACCCTAAACTTGCTCAGTTCAACCTCTCCGGTGTAGGTTGTTGGCTCACTCTCTTAGCCACCGTTTTGTTACTAACAGCGACTGGCTTGGGTTGGATAGTTAATGGCTTTTTTATTTTGGTGGGGTTAGTAATCGTTTCACCCGTGATTGGCTGGTTTGTCTTTCGTTGGTGGTTGCGACGCAATCTGGTTGAAGACAAATGTCCAGTTTGCGCATACGAATTCACTGGTTTTAATCAAACCGAGTGTCAGTGTCCTAACTGTGGGGAACCTCTGAAGGTGGAACAGTCGCGTTTCCAGCGCTTAACTCCTCCTGGGACGATTGATGTGGAAGCGGTGGAAGTTTCTGTTAGACAGCTTGAAGATTAGCTACGTTTTTGAGTGATAGAGAGAGTATAGGGATGCTGACCTCCTGCGCGATCGCCTATATAAATTGAGTAGATGCCTTTTTCCCAAAAGCCCGGTGCTTGGATATTTCCCCCAGAGAATTTATCTGCTGGTACGCAGAAACTGCCATTTGGCCCTTCAATTAACAATGTAGGGTTTCCAGAACTTTTCACATTGAAGCGCAAATAATTGAAATTATTGGTCAAGCTAACTACATAATTCGGTTGTGCTGAAATCATCCCACAGCTTTTGCTTACTTTTGATCCTCCAGAAGTCCCCGTGACTACCACCGGCTCTGACCGCAATCCCAGGGTAATTTGTGTTGCTTGAGAGCGAGCTACACCAACATTAGCTAAGAGTACAACTAAGGCTGTGGGAATCACCATCCAGAATCTAGATGTTTTCATAAATCTTCCCTAACCTTTATGCGGATTTTCCTAATACAATTGTCCCAAATTCCTCAAGATTTGAGGCGGTGTTTGTACCTCTTTGCCAACTGTCACGTAGGAAAATATTGAGTGATTACTCCCACTCAAAATCCAGAGAATTGACACTCTCAGGTCTAAAGACGCTGAGATTCTTGAATGGTCCAGAACTTGAACCTCAAAGGCGTTGTCAACTCACCTCTAGGCGCTCAAAACAACTACCCGAAGGTATTGCAATTGCGGTTACTTTTAGTTTTCATTAGTTTTCAGAGTCCATCACTCAGCCAGTTCGGTACGCTCCACAACCTGCCTTTGTTTGCTCTTTTTGTGTTGCCTCAAAGGCGTACTAAGTAGCCGGGATTTCGACCTACTAGGATGCTTCAAAACGTAGATAGTTGTTCCTACTCACATCTTAATTTTAACCCATCTTGATTGACTGCGGTTAAAACCGCTAGCTCGTTTTCCTCTGTGATCTAAAGAGACTGAGCTTCCAACTTTGAAGTTTCCCCTTGTGAAAACTCAAAACCCAGCACTCAAAACTTTCTTAAGTGACAGCTTGCAACGTTTACAGTAAAAATGAAGTCTTAGTCGTCCCAAGCAGGAAATCTCAGATGAATCCTCAAGAAAATCGCAACTACGAGCAAAGAGACCAGGAACTAGGAAAAGAACACCCTTGGCAATCCCAAGCCAAGCAGATTGGACAATCCCTCAGAGACAATCTCAAAAACTTGCCCATTGATCAGTCAGCATTAAATCAACTGAAAACTTGGTTTAACGGACTCAATCCCGTCGGGAAGGCTGCTGTAGCCGTTATGGGGATAAGCCTAGGTTTTACAGTGGTCAACAGCGTCTTACAACTTGTCGGTTCACTTATCAGTCTTGCCATACTAGGAGGCATACTGTACTTGGTGTATAAATTTTTCCTTACACCCCAGTCCCCAAAGTAAGAGCATACCCTAATTCGTGGCGTGAGATTTGAGCATGACTAGCCCCAGCATAAAAAGAACCAGAAGTCAAGAGGGGAATCGGTTGTTTCCGCTGCGACTGCGGTTGACTCTACCACTTGTTACCAGACGTTGCGCGGCTGTAGTGGTAGAAGTCGCCCTAGTGGCAGCGAGTGCGCTTGTGCCATACAGCATTGGTTCCTATGCCAAAGAGCATTTCAAGGGAGAACCGGTGCCCATTAACCCGGTCTTAGCCTCCACTGAAGAGGCGATCGCCCAAACCTTAGCACAACCTTTGCGTGAATCAGGGACTCGACAGATACCACCCTTGACAAATTTGTTCTGGTGTGGTGCGCTAGTACTGCCAGTAGTAGTAGGTGGCTGGCAAATCTATCTTTTGGCAAAAACAGGCCAAACCACCCCTAAAAGTTGGTTTGGCGTTCGTGTAGTCACAGGAGATGGCGATGCACCTGGTTTACTGCGTGCAGCTTGGCGAGAGGGCTTAGGGCGCTGGAGTTTACCAGTGGGAACTGCTTACCTACTGTGGCGCTATACTGGTGCGTTTCCAGACGGCGGGATTTTGCTAGGATTGGCAGGGTTGATGTTATTGGCAGAAAGTGCTAGTGGCTTGTTCAACTCCAGACGGCGTACATTTCATGACCAATTGTCTGGAACCTATGTCTTGGATGGGAATGAGACTTTCTCGCCCTATCTGGAAGACTATCAGAGAAGGCGATCGCCTGGACAAGGAAATTCAGTGACGCTAGAGGTAGAAAATCCTTGGCCAGAGGAAGAACCCTCAAGAAATTCCAGACGCGAGAGGAACATTACCACCATCGTTCTGACATCGCAGCAACCCTCTCGGCGTCCACTGAATCTCTGGTTGTGGATGCGCTCTCATCCAGGGCTGACTCTACTGATTATCGCTGTTTCTGGCATGACTTCCATCCTGGGAACCTTTGTCGGTACCCAAGTCTATATTCAAAGTCAGGCCAACCGACGAGAATTCAAAAAGCAGGATAATCAGGTGTTTCTGGCGCTGGTTAAGCAATTAAGCACTAAATCTGCGACTGCAGTAGAAGAGCGACAAGGAGCAATCTTAGCATTGGCCAGGCTGGATGATTCGCGTACCGTGCCTTTTCTGGTAGATTTGCTAGGACAGGAGAAAACACCAGCACTGATTGATGCGATCCAACAAGCCTTGGTGAGTAGTGGTGTACAAGCATTACCTGCTGTACAACGATTGAATCAATCTCTACAAAATGACCAAGAAACTTTAAGACGTAAAGGTACGGTCGCAGAACAGCAAGTGGTAGCTTTGCGGTTACGAGCGACAAGTAGAGCGATCGCCAAGATTCTTACAGTTTACACAGATAAAATCCACAATGCTGACCTGAGTCGCACAAACTTAAGTCAAGTTAGCAAAGGTGCCGCTCAATTTACTCTGGTTTTGGATAATCTTAACTTGTCTGGAGTCAACTTCCAGTCGGCAAATTTGTATAGAGGAAGTTTTCGCAACAGTCGCTTTTTCGGTGTAGGAGAAGATCGACGTTTTGGCACCTTTGACGATTGGATTACAGACTTCAGTAATGCTGATTTGAAAGAAGCTGACTTCACCGGTGCGGTACTGAATAACGTGATTATGAATCGCGCTACTTTTATTCGGGCAACTTTGAACAAAGCTAACTTATCCAACAGTCAAATGGCTGGTGCAAATCTCAGCAGCGCCAAATTAATTGGGGCTGATTTGCGTCAAGCCAACTTAGAGAATGCGAGTCTCACTGGTGCAGATTTGGGAGAAGCAAAATTAGCGAGAATTAATCTTCATGGGGCGCGTTTGGGACAGGTAAATGCGGCTGGAGGAGATTTTTCCTTTGCTAATTTGACTGAATCGAATTGGCAAGGTGCTGACATGATGGGAGCTAATTTTAGCAACGCTAATCTGCAAGATGCTGAACTTAGTTCAACTAATCTTGCTGGGGCTTATTTGAGAAATGCGAAGCTGCAAAATGCGAAGCTGCAAAATGCTAATTTGAGTGCTGCGGATTTGCGAGGTGCGAATTTAGCAGGAGCGGATTTTAAGGGTGTGGTTTTTGCACCGGCAAATTCTAATCAATCGAATCAATTTATTGAAATGCTTCCTGGTGTTGCTTCTGCAGCCCGTATTAAGGGTGTTAATTTTGCTAAGGTTAAGAATTTGAATAACCAGCAACTTCGGTTTATTTGTAATTATGGTGGCCGTCATCCTCAGTGTCCTTGAGGTGATGTTTTTTTTAACGCAGAGGGCGCTGAGGTTTACGCAGAGGTACGCTGAGGTTTTGCTGGGAGATTTGGGTGTACCTCTGTTTTAGTATGCTGGGAACTTGTTGAGGTTGGTAGGGAATAGTGACAAGAGGAGATTTGGTATGGATGTTGAGTTAAGCGTTGAGGAAATTAGTTCATATCGACAGGTTTTGCAGGGAGATATTGCAGCACAAAAGGCTTTAGCTACTCTGGAAAAACATGATGGCAGTTTTGATAATGCTTTTGATGAGTTGTTGGTGGAGAAGTACGGACAACCGCGAGGTTATGGCCATTCTCTCCGAGAGGTAACACTCAAGAATTTGCGTCAGTAAATCTGCGGAGATGATAGTTTTCGCACCAAGGTTCAGGAATATACGAAAAATCCAGGAAGTGCACCTTTACTTACTGGGTTGGTTATTTATTTGATTGGTTTAGTAGGAACGGGTGGTTTTCCGATTGACCCGGCTATTGCTACTATTGTTGTGCTCTACATTGTGAAAATCGGACTCAATATTTTTTGCGATTACACAGAACCGACTGATGATTCTGGGAAGGAAGTATCAGGAAATTAACCTGTTACTGTTTTACTGTTTGGGTAATACCCTTTAGTTTGGGGGGAACAAATCATGTATACCTATGAAGTTACAACGACTGAATCTATCCCGTCTCCAGAAATCAGTCACCTTGTCACTGAAGATGATACTCCTGTCGATAACTTTCCTTCTGCAAAACAACAACGTTTCCTGACAACGACACTTTACAGTTCTTGGACTGGTCCTGGTAACTCTCGTCCGTTTTTGGTAGCAGCTAATGTAGGTGTCTTTTCCTCAAATCGTATACCGCCAATTGTCCCCGATGTGTTTCTCAGTTTGGATGTACAGGTGGCTGATAATTGGTGGGAAAAGCAAAACCGATCTTACTTTATCTGGGAGTTTGGTAAACCACCAGAAGTGGCGATTGAAATTGTCTCCAACCGTGAAGGAAATGAGTTAACCAGCAAACTGAAAGCTTATGAAAGAATGCGGGTGAGTTACTATGTTGTATTCGACCCGATCAAACAGTTAGGAGAATCAATCTTGCAGATTTTCCAGCTACAGGGAACAAGCTATGTTTTGATGACACAAACATGGCTGGAACAAGTGGGGTTAGGTTTAACATTATGGGAAGGGGTGTTTGAAGGTAGAGAGGATGTCTGGCTGCGTTGGTGCAATAGGGAAGGAAATGTTATCCTCACAGGGACGGAACGCGCTCAACAAGCAGAGTCTCAACTACAGGAAACACAATCGCTGTTAGAACAAGAACGACAACGGGCCGAACAATTAGCCCAACATTTACGGTCTTTGGGTGTCGATCCTGATTAGTTGATCATATTCCTGATTATTGATTGATTATTGATTGATTTACGCAAATTGATCTTTATAGCACCATCTGTAGGGGCGCACGGCCGTGCGCCCCTACCATATACGGTGTCTGTGCGTAAGTCCTCATTGATTGATTGATTATTTGTAGGGGGCGTTAGCGAAGCGTGGCATTAGCCTAGCATTTGGGCGACCAACTATCGGGTAATCCTAAATCTATAGCGGCTTGCAGTCGAATGAAGTACAACCTGTGTCTTGAGATCCCCGACTTCTTTGAGAAGTCGGGGATCTTTGTACCTCAATCATCCGAAAAAATCTGGGTTTAATGACAAAATTGAGCGTCCGAATGCTTCTCCCCTACAAGATTTTTTATGGTAAATTTAATCTTCGCCTTCCCTGAACTTTTGCCTAACTTCCTCCACCGTCACCCCCAAAATTTGCGCTATTTCTGTTAACAGATTCTCGTCTTGCGTGACTTGATAAAAACGAGCAAGATTTCTCAGGGAAATACCTAAACCATGTTCATCATTAAACTCAACTGTAATTTGTAAATCTTGCAAATAGTTGGCTTTCGCTTCCTCTAATTCCCCTAATTCTTCGGCAACCCTACCAAGATGATAGTAAGTACTAGCTTGAGAATAGCGATCGCCAAACTCAATGTAGATTTCCAAAGCTTGTTGATAGTTACTCCTAGCTTCGGCAAATTCCCGCAAATCTTGGGCTACCATTCCTAAGTTGTGGTAAGTACGAGCAATCCAAAGTTGTTTTTCTCTCTCTTCTGTACGACTGTCTGCTTGGTATATTTCCAGTGTTTTCTGATAGAACTGTTTGGCTAACTGATACTGCTTTGTGTTTAAGTAACAGTTGGCGAGTCTATCAATTGCCATTGACACCTGATAACCTAGTTCACCCTCCAGAAATGTAGGTGGATACTTCTCCAAAGCTTGAGTGACAAATTTAGCTAGCTGCAAATTCTTTTGTTTATCGCTAATCAACACAAAATATTTATCTAAACAGAAGAAAATGCTGATGCTTGCTTGCTTCTCCAAGCAGATTTCCAGGGCTGTGTAGAGATTTTCATATTCCTTGTCACAGAAGAATATACCCAAGTTTCTCTCTTGTGCATCCTTGGACTCCATCCACTGTTTGTAAGCACCTGCTAAACCTAAATAGTGGTTCTTGAATCCCTCTCGCAAAGCTTCACGAATTGACTCATCGAGAGTCTGTAATTTCATCTTCAAGAAGTAGGGAAAAATCGGTTGAATTATTAATAACCTCTCCCCCAGCCCCTCTCCTACTAGGAGAGGGGAGTAAGAAGATGAGTTCATCGGAGAGAGCAAACCCCAGTTAATCGCTTCTTGGATAGCATCATCAAACTTATCGAAGGCGTAAGCTTGGAATGGCTCTAATTTTTGTAAATGCTTGGCAAAATTGGGAAGATCACTTCTGTCAATAAACCCACTAAAATAAGCCAAACACAACAGCAAATTTTGTGCATCCGGCGAAAGATTGCTGTGAGAATATTCCACACACTTGACAATACTTTTCGTCTTATCTTTACTTTCCACATCAGGGATATTCGCCCCTTGCCATCCTGCCAAAATCTCCGATGGCGATTGCTTTTTCAGATTTACTAGCACCACTTCCATCGCCAAAGGATATCCTTCCAGTAACTTCATTAGTCGCTTAAAATCTGCATCTTCCCGAATAGTAGGAATGCGTTTTTCTGCTACATGACGTTTGAGAATTTTCTCAGCTAAGTCTGTACGCGCTTCTTCGTCTAGCCCTTGCAACGGATAGATATTCGTTTGAAAAGTAGTTTCTTGCAGCCATTCCTCACCACTGCGGGAACCAAAAATTACTCGTGTTTTTCCAGCTACCAACAACTGCAAAAATTCCCGAAGCTTATCTTGTTCTTCCTGTGTCAAGGTATTTTGAATAGCCAGAGGTTGCCCAGTTACGGATTCCAAGTTATCCAAAATCAAAATATAGGATTCAGAGCGAAGTTTTGCCGCTAACTTCTGCATCTGCGCTCTCTGGTTCATTGCTTGAAAATTCGCTTGTTCAAAGCGTTTATAAACCAGCTTACCGATGTCAAACAAAATTTGCTCTAATGTCCAAGCTTTGATGTCATAACCAAAATAAAACACATCTTCAGCAAAATGTGTTGTCTGCCACCATTCCCGCAGATAATTTAGCAGTGTGGTTTTGCCTGTTCCTCCCATTCCCTGCAACAACAATACATTGTGTCGCAGCAAAGCTTTCTCAATTTTCAGTATCTCCAAATCTCGCCCAACAAATCCGTAAGTAGGCTGAGGAAACACATACTTACTAGCCTTTTTATCCCAATATTGCTCTTCTTCTTCCGGTGAAAATGCCCGCAAATTCAGATTTACTTGCTGACTGGAATAAGCTACAGGAAGCAGCCAATCTTCCAAATCTATCGACTTGTTGAAATAGGCTTTTCGTCCTTTTTTGTTGAACAATTCTCGTCTTCCTAACCGCAAGGCTTCAGTGAAGCTTTTCTGGTTAAACAAATGGCTATAAACTGTCTTCATTAACAATTGTGCAGCGGTGACTGTGACGGAATATCCCATCGCTACTACCATCTGCATTCCCGCTGACATCAAGCGACTACCGAGACTGGTTTCTTTGGAGTCGTCAAGAACCTCTCCCCCAACCCCTCTCCTAACAGGAGAGGGGAGTAAATCAGGAGAAGAAAGTATTTCTCCCCCTTCCCTGGTAGGGAAGGGGGCCGGGGGGTTAGGTTCCTCCACAGAGATTTGCTTCCCCGACTGACAAGCATTGAGGATACACACCCCAATTCCCTTACCAGTCAGCAAAGCCGCCAATTCCGTCGCTTCCACAGGATCTGCTTTTCCCTTGGTTTCCTCTTCCAGAAACAGAAACGCTTTCACCCCATCATAAGGCTGCAAATCCGATCGCCCATACCTTGCTTGATAAGCGTACTGCTTCTTCTGTGCACCCGACTGCAGATCCGCAAATTTCAGCAGTGCTCCATGTGTAAGCTGTTAGGCATTTAAACGGGGTATGAGTAAAACCTCCAAACCCTTACACCCAAATATTGACAGCGAATCAGAATAAGTGATTTAAAGGCTGAACAGCTTATCAAAGTGAATTATGTGTTGACATCCTCACCGGGCTGAAGCCACGGTGATTCCAAGAATCACTTCTTGGGTTTCCTCTTTCCGCGACTCGGCTTACACTGAGGAGTTTCCTCACCAATGCAGAGGTCGATGTCTCCAGAGGCGTTAAACGTTCCCGTGTGCCCCACGGTACGAAGTGCTAACTCAAGTATGTTGATAGCGGCATTCCAGTCTCGGTCTTTTACAAATCCACAATGATGACATTTATGAGTTCTTGTACTCAAAGACTTTTTGACAACTTCCCCACAGCTAGAACAGTTCTGGCTGGTGTAGTGAGGTGGAACGGCAACCGTTACCACACCAAACACCTTACCGAAATATTCCAACCAATTTCGGAAAGCCGACCATGCAGCATCAGAGATGGACTTCGACAGCTTTCTGTTTCTGACCATGTTTCGCACCTGCAAGTCTTCATAGGCAACCAAGTCGTTAGACTGGATGACGCATCTTGCCAACTTCACAGCAAAATCCTTACGCTGCCTACTTACCTTGAGGTGCTTCCTGCTCAAACGGTTTCTTTTCTTGGCTCTATTCTTAGAACCTTTCTGAGTACGAGAAAGTTGGCGGCCAAGACGCTTGAGAGCAATCTCCGACTTCCTCAGATAACGAGGATTCTCAATCGTATTCCCATTCGAGTCGGTGTAGAAGTGATTAAGTCCAACATCCAACCCAATGGTCTTGCCCGTTGGTTCTCTTTTCTCGACTCGCTCAGCATCAACACAAAACTGAACGTAGTACCCGTCAGCGCGACGGACTACCCGAACTCGCTTGATTTGATTCAACTGATAGAAGTGCAAGTCACCTTTCTTTCCCCACAGCTTGAAACTTCCCGCTTTGAAACCATCAGTGAAAGTGATAGTTCTTCTATCTTCCGACAACTTCCAGCCACAGGTCTTATACTCAACAGAACCATGTGTTTGATGCTTCTTGAAACGTGGAAAACCAATCTTTGCAGCTTTCTTTTTACAGTTATCGTAGAACCGAGCGATAGCCGACCAAGCACGTTCAGCAGAAGCTTGACGTGCCATTGAGTTGAGCTTGTTTGCCCAAGGGTATTCCCTGGACAGAACAACGCAATAAGCACTCAGTTCATAGCGCCCAATTTTCTGGTTTTCCATCCAGTATTTGATGCAAGAGTTGCGGATAAAACGCGCAGTACGAATAGCTTCATCAAGCCGCTCATACTGTTGTTTTTCTCCCTCAAGTTTTGCTTCAAATACCAGCATTTTACGTCGTTGTGTTTAATATAAATATTATAGCACAGCACAGAAAAAGCCGTCCTAGAAGGACGGGGCTTTAAACCCTAATTTTTGGTAAATCCGGATCTCGCATCGCTTCCCAGTGCAATGCATGAAATTCCGGCTTGTTGCTCTCAATTTCAATCTGTACCTGGCTCAAATTCCGCCGTAGCTTGTCGTATTCGCTGTAAGCTTGGAAATTCGCCTGAAAAACTTGTTTAAATAACTTCTCTCCGTAATTATTGACATTTTGCGCAATTTGTGCAGCAGTAGTCTCGTTACTAAAAGGATATTCTATCCAATTTTCAAAATACCACTCAAGTTGCTTTTCCTCTGGGCGAGTAAAGGGGTCAGTAATCGTAATTGGATACTCTCCCCCCTGAAACGGACTGAATCGCCTCAAATCCCGTTGCTGTTTGCTGCTGTTCGCGAATCGTAATAATCGTCATGGGGTGAGGCTGATGACTGAATTATGGTTGTATTGTCTTAACCTACATATGAGGTGTTTCGGTCTCCGGAGAAGCAAGCAAAAGATTACGATAAGATTGACACTTCAATTAATATTCAAAAAACTGAGTTCAAAGAAAATTTTATGGATCTGGTTACACTTCAGAACAGCTTGGATAACATCTCCTTTGCTGTCCTCTTTCTAACAATGTTGATTTACTGGGTGGGAGCGGCTTTTCCTTCGATTCCCTACCTCTGGGCTTTCGGTACAACAGGAATGGCGATCGCAAATCTTTGCATGGCCACTTTACTTGGTGCCCGTTGGCTAGAAGCAGGTTACTTCCCCCTCAGTAACCTCTACGAATCCCTATTTTTCCTAACCTGGGGGATTACCACCGTTCACCTACTTGCCGAAAACATGAGTCGCAGTCGCTTGGTAGGTGTAGCGACTTCCCCTGTGGCTATGGCAATCACAGCTTTTGCAGCCCTGACTCTACCTTCGGGAATGCAGCTATCAGAACCCTTGGTACCAGCACTCAAATCCAATTGGTTGATGATGCATGTCAGCGTCATGATGCTGAGTTACTCAGCACTGATGGTAGGTTCACTGTTGGCGATCGCCTTTTTAGTCGTCACAAGAGGCAAAAATGTCGAACTGCGGGGTAGTTCCGTAGGTAATGGCGGATATCGTAGCAAAGACGGCACAATCAATCTTCGTCAATACAAAGAACAGAAGCAAGAGCAACAGCTTACCGCCAACAATGCTTCAACAGTGGCATTTTTTGCCCAGAATAACGGTTCTCTGAAAACAGCAGTACTAGATGCAGCGGGTACCTCAGAGTCATCTGTTTCTGGAACTTCTGCTCAAATTCTCTCACCCCAACGCCTCAATCTTGCCGATACCCTAGATAACATCAGCTATCGCATCATCGGACTGGGATTCCCCTTGCTGACGATTGGGATTATCGCTGGTGCTGTTTGGGCAAATGAAGCTTGGGGTTCATACTGGAGTTGGGACCCTAAAGAAACTTGGGCCTTAATCACCTGGTTAGTTTTTGCGGCCTATCTTCATGCTCGCATTACACGAGGCTGGCAAGGACGCAAACCAGCAATTTTGGCTGCAACAGGATTTGTAGTAGTCTGGATTTGCTATCTTGGGGTGAATCTGTTGGGCAAAGGATTACATTCTTACGGCTGGTTCTTCTAAGCGTTCCACTTGGTTTAGAGTGTGTTTCGCACGAAGCCAATTCTTGACAAAAGAAGTAGGAGTAGAAAGTATGAAGTATGAATTTCTGGTATCTTCCGCAAGGCTTGACGTGAAAATGGGCTACCAGTATTGTTTATCCTTCAGCTTTCAGCCTTCAGCCTTTTCTTGACCCAAGCTGACTGTAATTGAAAAGAACACTATAAAGTTTATCGGGGAAATTCGGCGTGGATAATAAGTTCGAGCCGTTGGCTATTGGTGAAGTTCTGTCAATTGATGAATCTGCTCTGATTTTAATTGGGCACCGGACCTTCAGAGTAGGTGAATTTGCAGAAGCCATGCGGACTCAGTTGGAATATAACTTAAATGGCTGGACTCAAGAAAAGGATGCCCTGGTTTGGCACAGAAGGTATCCCTTGCGAAGTTTTAAGATTTACTGCCGGTGGCTGGCAAAAAGGTAGGGTGAGAATCAGCCTGGAATTTTGCCCCCAAGACTCAGATGAGGAGGAGAAAAAGCCTCCTTCCCCAAAAGTTGAAAGCAAGGTAGCACCTCCAACACCAGTAGTAAGCGAGGATGAGTTTAGTCTGGAAGAGTCACCTTTCGACTCAGCAAGCTTAGCGGAAGATGTCGCACCTGCAGCACTGTTAGACACCGAACCTGATCTCGGCTTGGAAGAATCTCCCTTCGATGCAGCAAGCTTAGCGGAAGATGTCACACCTGCAGCATTGTTAGACACTGAACCAGATTTCGGTTTGGAAGACTCCCTGCTTGACACCCAGGATGATCTACAAATGGAAGATTTTCCCATGTCTCTTGGGGATGAGTTTTCACTAGAAACACCAGTAGATAGTGATTTTGATCTTCAACAAGAAGAACCAAATGTAGTCATTATTGAGAGGGAACGAGAAGTCATCTTTATGCCGGCTGGCAATGAGATGGCAACAAGCTTAGAGGACAATCTTGATGTTGATCTTGGAGAACTTTCTCAAAGTATCGATCAGGAATTGGAGCTTGTAGACGCACCAATGCCAAGCGACGATGAGTTGCTAGATTTGGCGGAAATGTCTTTAGACGGCGACGACGATCTTGATTTTGGTGGGATGACTGTTAGCAGCGATGACAATTTTCCTTTTGAGGAAATGTCGATTGTGAGTGACGATGACCTAGATTTTGGCACAATGTCAGCAATGGATGACGATTTTGATTTTCCCGAAATGTCCTTGAGCGATGAGTCGGACGAAAACGAGAATGATGCGCTACTTGATGATGTCTGGCAAGATATCAATCAACCAAGCTGGCAAAATCATCAGCATTGATTAAGTCCGGCCTAGCAATGTCTGATCTACCAAGCTGGACGCCTCTGCATGCGCGGTTACATCAAATCCTGCGGCAAAAGCAACTTTTGCCAAAGCATCAGCGCGTATTAGTGGCGGTATCCGGCGGGCAAGATTCCCTCTGCTTGGCGAAATTACTGCTAGATTTGCAACCGAAGTGGGAATGGCAAATCGCGATCGCCCACTGTGATCATCGCTGGCATTTCGACAGAGGAATTGCTGCTCACGTTCAGCAACTTGCTCAAAGTTGGGCGCTCCCGTTTTATCTACAAACAGCCCCGGAAGTTACCGCCAGTGAGGCAGCAGCACGCCATTGGCGCTATCTTGCCCTAGTTGATATTGCCTCGAACCAAGGCTACCAGGACGTTGTTACAGGTCACACTAAGAGCGATCGCGCCGAAACTCTTCTCTATAACCTCATGCGGGGTGCCGGTGCCGATGGCTTGAGTTCCCTCACCTGGAAACGTCCCCTAGCCACTGGAATACAGCTAGTGCGCCCACTTCTGGAAGTTACCCGTAGCGAAACCTTGCAGTTTTGCTGTGAGCAACACCTACCGATTTGGGAAGACCCCTACAACCAAGATTTAAAATATGCTCGCAATCGCATTCGCCAAGAACTATTACCATATTTAGCGCAAAACTTCAACCCAAAAGTTGAGAAAGCTTTAGCCCAAACGGCGGAACTGCTCAGAGCCGATGTGGAATATCTGGAAAACGCGGCCCATCAACTGTTACAGCAAGCTAGGGAATCCGTCAGCGAGGCTGAACCTGATACACCCCCGCGACTGAATCGCCTTGTGTTACAACAGGCTCCATTAGCCCTACAACGCCGCGTGATCCGACAGTTTCTTGAGGATGTCCAACAAGCGGCTCCCAGCTTTGAGCAAATCGAAGCCATTACCGCCTTGATTACCGCTCCCAACCGCTCCCGCACCTCATCCTTTCCCAAAGCAGCGACAGTTGAAGTAGAAGGAAACTGGCTCGTCTTCCTTTGCTTCACAAAATGAGGTCAATTTGTCAATATTTTTTTTCATTTGCCCTTCGTTTGGTTTTGAGCCACTGACAACTAACCACTGTAAGGGCGGGTTTAGGAGGTAATTTGTGCTACTAACCAATAATTTATTGACAAAACCCGCCCCTACCAACTGACAACTGACCACTGTAAGGGCGGGTTTAGGAGGTAATTTTTGCTACTAACCAATAATTTATTAACAAAACCCGCCCCTACCAACTGACAACTGACCACTGTAAGGGCGGGTTTAGGAGGTAATTTTTGCTACTAACCAATAATTTATTAACAAAACCCGCCCCTACCAACTGACAACTGACCACTGTAAGGGCGGGTTTAGGAGGTAATTTTTGCTACTAACCAATAATTTATTGACAAAACCCGCCCCTACCAACTGACAAATCAAGATGCGGCAAACTCTGCAGACGGTATCAAACTATTGATAGTTTGCCGCATATCAGCGATCGCCTGTAATTGATTGTCACCAATTTCTTGAATTTGAGTCAGAGCCTGGGCGATCGCCTCCAGCTTCTGCTGAATCTCATTCAGGCCATCCATACTTGGCTGTAGAGTATCTTCATAAACATTCACCTTACCCCAAAGTTGAGCCAGCGACTCCCTGGTTACGTACCAGTTCTGCTCAATATTTTGCAGTTCGCCGCTAGACACCTGATGGCTTTCAGAGCGATGACGAATCATCTCCTCAGCTTGGCTAATGCTGATACGCATCTGCGCAATCTGGCTTTCCAGTTTTTGCAGTTCTTGTTCCTGTTGTTGTCGTTGAGCCTCTATCTGGATCAAAACCGGACCCAGGTCAATTTTCTGGTTATCTGAGCTATTGCTTTCGGTAATGCCTTGACGGCGCCGCAACACGCGCTGGTGTTGATTTAGCACCTCTTCTCGCTCTCGTAGATTCCGGCGTTGACCCACCAGAGTTTCATCAAGCATCTGGTAGCGGTCTTGCTCTTCTGCTAGCTCTGTCTCCATCGCCATGCGGTCATACTCGCTAGCAGCGTTAATCTTTTCTTGTAATTCTTGAACAGCTTGGCGCTGGAAAGTTAGTTCTTCCTCCTGATCATTGACAAAGTGCACAACCCGTTCCAAATCTTGCTGCAAATTCTGAACAAGCTCGGTTAGTTCGCCCAGGGCCATTCTTT
Organism: Potamolinea sp.; assembly: GCA_042408245.1. Classification (GTDB taxonomy): domain Bacteria; phylum Cyanobacteriota; class Cyanobacteriia; order Cyanobacteriales; family Coleofasciculaceae; genus Potamolinea. The sequence continues at coordinate 15,444 of JAYFMV010000011.1, read as the reverse complement.
CCAGCGCTTCTAGATCAACCCTCTGACTAATTTTGACATTAGAAGAAGTCGCCGCCAGACGAGAAACTTGCTGATGTAACTCCTCTTGGGTGCCAAGCTGTAGACTCAGCATATGTGCTGACTCCTGCTTCATCTCCAGAGACTGGCGCTGCACCTTCAACTCAGTTTTAGCCTGGTCTAAAGACGCTTGAGCTTGCTGCAACTCCTGCTTGCGATTTCTAATTTCCTCGCCTTGGCGGTCAACTTCTGTTTGTAAACCAAGAGCTTGGGCATGTTGTTTCTCCCACTGTTGCCAGTGATTGTCTAGCAGAGAATGCTGAGTATTGACCACTTCAAAAGCCACATTCAGTTGTTCTCGCACAGAATCTGTGGGTGCAACTGCTGTTGAGATGCGCTCTAGGGAGTCCTGAATTGCAGTTGCTTGGCTCTCATCTATACCACGGGAATACTGAGAATCAGCTTTTTGTTCCTCTAAGCGTCGCTGTTCGCCTCGCAGATGATCCCAAGCTCCCTCCAACTCCTGACTTTTGCGCTCAAACTCTTCTGTGAGTCTTTCTGTATCCTCTTTAACTCGGTCAAGTTCTTGACGTTGCTGTTCTAGGCGTTCAAAGTCTTCCTCCATGCTTTCCATGGACTCCAACCGCGCCGCCAATTCCATTTCTCGGCGGTTCAGGTCTTGACTTTGTTCAGTTAGAGACAGCTTCCACAGTTCAATTTCTTCTTCCTGTTTTTTCGACTTTTCCAGTTGACGAGAGAAATTTTGTAAATCTCTGACTAGCTGGCCCCCTGCTGGCTCAATTGCCCCCTGGACTTGTCGGTTTCCACCCAGCTTGACGATTACCAAGGCACCTTCTTTCAAGTTGTTGCCTTCATCAGCAGGAACCATTTCGTCACTAGGCACAGCAGTCCAATTCTGGTCACTCCGCTGACAAGCCAGCAATTTGAGTACGGTTTTTTCACCGCCCAGAAACCCACCACTTTTCTGCTTTTGTACTTCTGCTAGATACAGCACGCTGATGGTCCTCTTTACGTGTCTTGTGCCAAATCCTTGAATAAACCAACGATTATCCAGAGGGTAGTCAGTCTTAACTGGACATTTTACCCGCTCTCCTTGCTTAAGGTTGTTGAGGGCGGGGAATGCCCTGTCTCGCGAACAGGGTTTCCTGTCTCAATGACTCTAACCGACGCCAAAAACACTGTTTTTGAACCAAGACAGACCGTCTCCACAAGCATTTTATGTTTAACTCAACGATGTGGGCCCACCGCCGCCTAATGTATCGATTTTTTTTACGGGACAAAGCTTTTTTCCTAGTTCAGGGCTTCAGAGCAGTTGCTCACTCCCGTAGTCCATAAGAGGCGCTTTTCAATTTCCCAACCTTAGATCAGGGCAATAAAAATTCCGCTTCTTATATTTAAGCGTGCATTACCGCTTTTGTTATATTCGGATTTTTTGGTTTTATTGTCAAGGACTGGGTTTAGACTTAACCGCCATTGAAAATTATAAAATAAAGAGTGGGCGGGGTAATTAACGGAAGGCGGGGAAAAAATGGTAGAACCGCATAGATTCAATTTTCAAGCTTGGGCGCTTTGTCTTTCGACAGCTAGGTTTTTCAAGTGGTTGATTACCTTTCCACTATACTTAGTGTATCTGTCACACAAAATAAATGAAAAACAATTACACTTTAGAGTTTCTTCGAGCCTAAAAAAAACAAAAGCCGTCAAGCGAAGGACGGGGACCTCAAACCCATTTTTTTTGTAAAAACAGCGGACAAAAATTGGCACAATAAATATATTCACGATATTTACGCTTAGAGAAGTGGAGGCTTGGTCGTGGTGAAGCTGTAAAGGTTGCAGATAGACAGTAGTCTAGAAGCCTCCTTAAAAAAAACAGCGACCAAGCCGATTCTCAGATAGATTAAAAGGTTTATAGGAGAAAATTTTCCTTAAATGCAGGGAACTTTGAATGAAATTGATATCCGCAGCATCCTGCAACTGATCGAATTAGGTCAGCGAACAGGGGAACTGTTGGTTGAAGCTTATGGCTCCCATGCATTAAACGCAGGTGGTGATATCAGCTTTCAAAGCTTTGCCTTTGGCCGCTCCTACCAGGAAGCTAGACCAAGAAGACGCCCAGGCCCTTTTTGGTTTGTCTTTTTCCACAACGGGCAAATTGCCTATGCAGCCGACAGCGAGGGGAGTCTATCGCGTCTGCGGGACTATTTGCGTCCTTATAAAGCCAGCAGTGCCCTGGACAATCTCGAACTCCCATCAATTGCTTCTGTAAACGCGCCAGAATACGGCTACCTGTGGGCACTGCTAGAAAACCATGTTTTAACACCTGCGCAAGGGCGTAGCATCATCCAAAGCATGGTGCACGAAACCTTGTTTGACCTTCTTTCCCTACACAATGGATATTTTGTCTTTGAGGTTGGCCCGGCCCTGGCACCGCAACTGACAACTTTGGAGATTGCGCCCTTAGTCACCAAGATTATGAAACAGGTGCAGGAGTGGAAGCAATTTCATCCTCACATTCAGTCTCCTAATCAGTACCCAATAATTACAGATGAGGCGCAGTTACGTGCCTCCCTACCAGAAAACTCTTTCAGAACGCTTACCCAGTGGGCGGATGGGAAAACATCGCTGCGCCAGTTGTCCCGCTATCTCAACCGAGACATACTTACTGTGGCAAGAGCGATTTATCCTTACATACAACACGGTTGGGTTCAAATGCTGCTTTCGGCTACAGAAGAAACACCAGCCATGGGGCGAGAATGGGAATACAAGGCAGCTACCCAAGTACCTCGCGTTGTCTGTGTTGATGATGACTTAGCGATTGGCAAGACAGTGGAGTATATTCTACAAGCTAAGGGTTATGAAGTCACGTCGATTCAGAATCCCCTAGAGGCTCTGACGCTAGTGTTCAAACTCAAACCGGATCTGATCCTTTGTGACCTGGTAATGCCTGAGTTGGATGGCTACGAGATTTGTGGCATGCTGCGAAAATCAACAGCTTTTCGCCAGACCCCTATTATTATGTTGACGGGGAAAGATGGCTTTATAGACAGAGTGAGAGCAAGGATGGTAGGGTCAACAGACTACTTGACAAAGCCGTTTGGAGCTAGTGAACTGTTGATGTTATTAGAAAAATATATTGGTCCGGGCGATTTAGAAAGATGTTACCAGGAAAATTCTCGGAGCGAGGGGTTAGATGAAATAGAAGAAACGGATGTTACCAAGTCAGCCTCTGCGTGAGCTTGTCTTGCGAGCTAATAGTCCCCTACTCTCCTTTCTTCGCTCTCAAGAGCAACAGGGAGAAGCGCAAGATTTGAAGATATGACTTAGGGATTAAAGGAGGATGAGCGATACTTTAATAATTAACAGGTGTAAGCATGAAGAGCAAGGTCAGGTTTGAAGTTCACCCCGGTCATCGGTGAGTGAGTGAGGTAGGGAGTTATGAGTACAGTTCTGGTTGTAGAAGACAGCCTCGCACAAAGGCAGATGATCTCAGACCTCCTTAAAGGAAGTGGGTTGACGGTCGATGTTGCAAGTGATGGTGTGGAAGCCTTGGAACACATTCAGCGGTTGACACCTGACGTAGTAGTGTTAGATATTGTCATGCCTAGGATGAATGGTTATGAGCTTTGCCGTCGTCTTAAGGCAGACCCAAAAACTCAGAATGTACCGGTAGTAATGTGTTCTTCAAAAGGCGAAGAATTTGACCGCTACTGGGGTATGAAACAGGGTGCAGATGCGTATATTGCTAAACCATTTCAGCCAACAGAGCTGATTGGAACGGTTAAACAGCTACTCCGAGGATAGGTAATAGGTATTAAAGGGAATGGTTGGTAATCCGGACTTTTTACCTGGCATTGGTCAAGATCAAGCCCCAGAATTTCAGGAGCTCGAAAGTCCTGAAGGGGAACTGCACCTGCGGTTTTATGTACCATCCGGTACTGAATTTGCCCTACCTGCTACAGGTATCAAAGAAGTGTTCTCGCAACCGCCAGACCGCATTACTCCAATTCCCAATGCTTCCCCTTTGCTATTGGGGACGCTAAATATGCGGGGAAGAGTGATTTGGGTGTCAGATCTCGGTCAGTTTCTGGGGGATACAGCAATGTTGAATACAGATCGACCGGAAATTCCAGTCATTGCTGTCGAAGATCCATCCAATGACACGATGCTTGGCTTGGCGGTTGACAGAATTGTGGGTATGGCCTGGCTCGATATCGAGCAGATGCAGCCTGCAACGAATATTCTGGGTATTATGGAACCCTTTGTGCTGGGCGAGTGGTTGTTAGGAAAAGAATCTAATCGATTTTTGCGACTGCTAAATCAGGTGGAAATTATCCGCTCAGCACGGTGGGCAACTTGAACTTAAATTAATCTAATAGGAACATTCATCTCAATAAGGTAAAAAGCATATTTTTACTTTTTCCTTTGACAATCGGGAGCAGGTAAATGGCATCAGGTACGGATTACGCGCAAAAATATGGACAAGCGGAGAAGGCCTATATGCAGGGCAAATACCAAGAGGCCGCCGCGATTGTTGAACGGTTGATTGAAGATTTTCCCGACGACCCAAGCGTTCGTCTTTTGGGGGGTCATATCTACTGCTATGGTCTGCAGCAGTACGATGTGGCGAGGAAACAGTACGAGCGAGTACGAGATCTGACCTCGGAACCCGAATTTATTAATTATGCAAATAATGGCATAGAAGACGCCACTAAATATTCCAGTGGGGCGAATTCAGGAGATCAAGTCTCCTCGTCAGAAGATTTCGAGGCTGGTTATGAAGATGCTGATATCACTGGTGACTTACATGAAGCACCGACTTTTGAAAACTGGCAAGAAGTGGGATCACATGAAGAGGAAGTAGGCAATTTTGACCTAAGACACCTGGATTTGGACGACCCGCAAGCTAATGATTTGGCATCGCCGTCTAATACGCCTTTTGGTAATCCCTTTGAGAGTTCAGCAAATTCATATGGGGCGACTAACCACAGCCATGATGATGCTGATGAAGATCCCTTTGCCTTTGCTGATCAACTGGAGTACAACGGGAATGCATTTGAGACGTTGCACATCGACTCAAATGAACTCAGTGAATTTACAGGAGATGCCAACCCTGATTACGGTGCTGCTTTCGATGATGTGGAAGAAGATTTCTATCCAGATGCTACTGACGAGAATACAGGAGCGACGTTTGTACTGCCTTCAACTGGCAGCTTTGGCCAGCCCAGCTCTTATCAAGCTCTTCCCGATCATTTGGACAGAGAATCGCCTTTTGATGCCGATTTGTCCGATCAGGGAACGTCGATTCCTCCCTTGAGAAACGACCAGGAGGACGATCCTTACAACTCCAGCTACCCCGTTTTTGATGACGAAACGTTTTTGATGGGTTCAGATGAGCTTGAGGATCAGTTCCCAACCAATAGAGACGAGTTGGGATACTTAAGCGGGCCTAGGTCTAATTCCACTGAATCATTTGTCAACAGCGACTCGTTTGATGATGACCAGAGTTTTGAATCGACCTATGACCAGAATGGTTACAGTTCCGCAGAACACTTTGACTTAGACAGCTTTGACGCGCCCTTCGGTAATGAAACTTTCGCGATTGACGATGTAACTGAATCAGCAGAGGGTAGTTTGTCAGGCAGTCAAAGCCCAACAGGAGGCTTTCTCGATAATTTTGACGTATTTGACGATGATTTAAGTGAAATCCCTGATTTTGCTCTCGGCGCTCAAGAAGAAAGCTCGCCCGAAAGATCCCATTCGTCTGATTTTGATGTCTTGAGCAATAGTGGGGCCGTTGGGGGAGTGATGGCTGGCTTGGGGAAGAGCGACAATGGCGAGGGCGACAGGTTAGATAAAGCAAGTCGCGGCTCATCATCCCGTCCGGGTCATCGCACCAGCAGTAGCAATGAGACATTTAGCGCTAATGGTGGCTCAGAATCAATCCCCATATTTAACCAAACTAAGGAGACTGACAATGAACCGGTCGTAAGTGTTGAACAAGGTGTACTAGCTCCCTTTGAAAATGCTTCTCTCCAACGAAAACAGTGGATTACCGCGATTTCGGCTGGGGTTGTCTCTGCTGTGGTAGTGGCGTTGGTGAGCTTTTTGTCGGCTTCTACGGCGAGCACGGAAGCTAAAGAAAATGAGTTGGTGATGTCCCGTCTGCGCAATACCAGTTGGGTGATGACTCTGGGTGCAGGCCTGGCTAGTTTTGGTACAACTCTGTTTTTGGGGAGAATAACCACCAAGCAGATCAGCCGTGCAACAGAAGACTTGCAAGCACAGTTTGATGCTGTTTGTCAAGGTAATCTCAGTGCTACTGCTACGGTTTACTCGGAGGACGAATTCGGTCAGTTGGCAACTGCTTTTAATCAGATGTCGCGGGTGATCCTGACAACTACTAGCGAGGCGCAACGGAAAGCCGAAGAGCAAGAACAGGCGAAAGAAGATTTGCAACGCCAGGTGATCCGCTTGCTTGATGATGTGGAAGGCGCTGCACGTGGTGACTTGACGGTACAAGCAGAAGTAACTGCTGACGTTTTAGGCGCTGTCGCTGACTCGTTTAACCTGACAATTCAAAACCTCCGGGAAATTGTACTACAGGTTACGCAGGCGGCGCGTCAGGTGAATAAAGGCTCTTCTGAAAGTGAAATTTTTGCCCGCAACTTAGCCTCAGATGCCCTGCGGCAAGCAGAAGAACTGGCTGTGACTCTCAACTCGGTTCAGGTGATGACCGACCTGATTTCACGAGTCGCTGATAGTGCGAAAGATGCTGAAGATGTGGCACGCACAGCTTCGGCTACTGCTCTCAAAGGGGGCGAAGCTGTAGAACTTACGGTGGCGGGAATTTTACAAATCCGAGAAACAGTAGCAGAAACTACCAGAAAAGTCAAGCGACTGGCAGAATCTTCTCAGGAAATTTCCAAGATTGTAGCAGCGATTTCTGCGATCGCCTCCCGAACCAATTTGTTGGCTCTAAATGCCAGTATTGAGGCTGCAAGAGCTGGGGAAGCAGGCCGAGGCTTTGCGATCGTTGCTGATGAGGTGCGACAGTTAGCAGATAAAGCAGCGAAGGCGCTCAAGGACATTGAACAAATTGTCTTGCAAATCCAAAGCGAAACCGGCTCAGTAATGACTGCAATGGACGAAGGCACCCAACAGGTAATTGAAGGTACAAAACGGGCAGAACAGGCCAAGCGATCGCTTGAAGAAATTATTCAAGTCTCAAAACGCATTGACGCTCTAGTACGTTCCATTACTGCTGACACCGTAGAGCAGACAGAAACTTCTCGTCAAGTCGCCCAGGTAATGCAATCCGTGGAACTAACAGCCCAAGAAACCTCCCAGGAAGCCCAACGGGTATCCGGTGCTCTTGGCAACCTTGTGGGTGTTGCACGCGACTTGCTGACCTCTGTGGAACGCTTCCGTGTAGAATCCAATGAAAGAAAATAAGGTCAGTAATCAGTAGTCAGTAGTCATTAGTTATTGGTCAAACAACAAACAACAAACAACAAACAACAAACAACAAACAACAAATGACTACTGGTGGTTCCAGCTTGGGTTTGTGGACTCAACGCTTGATTGCGGCAATTTTCTTAGGTGGACAAGTGATAGTGCACCTGCTCACGGGAAAGATCCATCGGCGTAACACCCTCGACCAAATGGCTGCAGTTGGCCCAGAATCACTGCTGATTGCTCTGCTTACTGCTGCTTTTGTCGGTGCAGTATTTACCATTCAAGTAGCGCGGGAGTTCATCAACTTTGGCGCGACTACGGCTGTAGGAGGAGTTCTGGCCCTAGCTTTAACCCGCGAACTTGCACCAGTGCTGACTGCAGTGGTTTTAGCTGGACGAGTTGGTTCAGCTTTTGCTGCGGAAATTGGCACAATGAAAGTCACAGAGCAAATTGATGCTCTTTATATGCTCAAAACTGACCCAATTGATTACCTAGTAATTCCTCGCGTTCTGGCTTGCTGTCTGATGCTGCCGATTTTGACGATTCTCTCGATTATTATCGGTATGACTGGAGGAGTGTTGATAGCGACGAATATCTACGATATTTCGGAAACAGTATTTCTGGATTCGGCTCGTAACTTAGTGGGAGTTTGGGATTTGTGTTCTGCTGCGATTAAAGCCGCTATTTTTGGCGTGTTGATTGCTGTCATCGGTTGTAGCTGGGGATTAACGACAACCGGAGGCGCCAAAGGAGTTGGTCAATCGACAACTACCGCTGTCGTCACCGCTTTGCTAGCAATCTTTATCTTCAACTTTTTATTGACCTGGATTATGTTTCCAGGAACGGGTAGTGCGGTACTCAACGGGCTTTGATGGTTTCGCAGAAATCGTCATGAGCTAGATACGCTTTAGAATGTATGTAATTATTTTAGGAAACAGAAACCTAAGTCGTGAGTCTTAGGAATCCCCGTGCGTAGGAAGAGCGGCAACGCTACGCGAACACGTCGGGGAGGATGTCAACTAACGGAATTTAAGCAAAATGACTTCTGCAGCATATAAAGCTACATCTAATCAAACCGTTAAACTCTCCCCTAGCTACACACTACCCTTAGTTTTGGTATTTGCGGCTGTGCCGCTTTTGTTCATCCAAATCTGGGTAAGTTTAGCAATCGGGATTTTTGGATTATTTCTGATGTTTCAAGCGGTAACAATTCGCCTGGAATTTACTGAAACAGCCTTGGATGTCTATCGCTCTGAGACGATGATCCGACGTTTTCCCTATCAAGATTGGATTAATTGGCGAATTTTTTGGCCATCGCTGCCAATTTTGTTTTACTTCAAAGAAGTCAAAAGCATCCACTTCCTACCAGTGCTGTTTGACCCGAAAATGCTAAAAACTTGCCTGGAACAACGTTGCCCCAAAATCTGATTGCTGAAATTGGGTTATTATTTTTTTATTTTTAGTTGTTAGATGAATTCAGACGAATCCCAAACCACCGACCAAAAACCAGAACAACAGCCAGCACCTGAAGAAAGCGCGGTTATTGAACAAGAACCAGCTACCACTGCTGATGTTTCTGATAATTTAGATAACTTAGATCAGCCAAAACCTACATATGAATTGACACTTTTGCCATTACCAGATGACTATGAGGACAGTGTTGAAAAACTGAAAGAATTAGAGCAAGAAACTGCCTTATTTGAACTAATGCAGCCAAGAGATGACAAGCAAGAAGCAGTTGAAGAATTGGCTCAAACAGTGGCTGACTTGGAGCGTCAAGAACGGGATTTGAGACAGAAAATTGCTGTTCTACAAGAAACTCAAAGCCAAATTCTTACCGAACATTTGGCCCAAACCCAAGCCGCCGTAGAACGTATGGTACAGGAGGGTTTGAGCGAATTAGAGCAACGCAAGCAGGCCCTGCAAATTTCCGTTGAACAACTAGAACGGCGTCGGGAACGCATTCGTGCCGAAATGCGCACCAGTTTCGCTGGTGTTTCCCAAGAGTTGGCGATTCGAGTCCAGGGCTTTAAAGATTATTTGGTGGGAAGTTTACAAGATTTGGCTAGCGCGGCCGAACAACTAGAATTATCCCCACCTCAAGAACCACCAAAGCCAGTTGTGGAAGAATCGCGATCGCCAGAAAAAACTCAAGCACCAAAATTGGCCGAACAGGGATTTCAAGAGCAAGCAAGGCAAATTCGCAAAATTCTGGATCAATACCGCACACTTCCAGATTACTACGGCCCCCCCTGGCAACTGCGTCGTACTTTTGAGCCAATTCACGCGGAACGAGTTTCTAATTGGTTCTTCACTCAAGGTGGCCGTGGCGCCATCAAAACTATGGGTAGCCGCTTACAAAATATTTTGGTTGCCTCAGCGACAATTTCTGTGATGCGATCGCTTTACGGCGATCGCCTGCGTACTCTGATTATTGCCAATTCTCCAGAAAGACTGGGAGAATGGCGCAGAGGCTTACAGGACTGTCTGGGTATCTCTCGTAGTGATTTTGGCCCAGAACGGGGTTTGGTGTTGTTTGAGGAGGCTCCAGCCCTCGTACAAAAGGCTGACCGTTTGCTTACTCAAAAGCAGCTACCGTTGATTATTGTGGATGAGACAGAAGATCAGATTAGTTTGTCAATGTTGCAATTTCCTCTGTGGTTGGCTTTTGCTCCCGATCCTCAACAAATGTCCACTTACGATTATTGACGTTAGCTATTAGCTAAAAGATTACTTATTGGACTTTGTGATCTCAAAAAATCCACAAAGCTAATTGCTGAAAAATAATCTAGGAGGTCTAAATGGTACTTGAGTTTGCTTTGAGTGGGTTACTTTTAATTGCGGCTTATTTGTTAGGTTCGCTTCCTACTGGTTATTTAGCAGGAAGGCTGTTGAAAGGAATTGATATTAGGGAGCAGGGGTCTGGTTCCACTGGCGCAACTAACGTTCTCAGGACTCTGGGAAAGGGGCCAGCACTGATGGTTTTACTAATTGATGCTCTCAAGGGAGTGGGCGCGATCGCTCTTGTAAATGGCTTCTATGCTTTGAACACAACTGCTTTGATTCCTGCAAATTGGCAACCTTGGTTAGTTGCTGCTGCGGCATTTTCAGTCTTACTAGGTCACAGTAAATCAATTTGGCTTAACTTCACGGGTGGCAAATCTGTTGCTACAGGTTTGGGTGTTTTACTCGCCATGTCTTGGCCAGTAGGTTTAGGAACTTTGGGAGTATTTGCGGTAGTCTTGGCGCTGTCGCGGATTGTCTCCCTGAGTTCTATTAGTGGCGTAATCGCCGTTTCTTTCCTGATGATTCTCCTGGGACAACCGCTTCCTTATCAGATATTTGCTTGTGTTGCTGGTTTGTATGTTATTTTCAGACACCGCAGCAATATTGAGCGTATCCTTGCAGGTACAGAGCCTCAAATTGGTCAACCATTGTCCAGTGAAGCTAACAGTAATTAACGAAGATTCATCTTGACGTACTCCCCTTGATTAAATCAAGGGGATTCTTGAAGGATGTTACGAGGCGGTCTTAAGACACGCCTCTCCACTCTTCTTCCTGCTTCTCGGACTCTTAAGTAAACGGTTTCCCGTTCCCCCCAGACCGTCTCCACAGGCATTTTCTTGCTCGTCCAGGATGCGTCCCACCCCAGACAGTCCACGATTACGGACAATTTGTGCTGCTGCTACATCTCTATGTGTTGTGTACCCACATTCAGGACAAGCGTGAACCCTGTCAGACAGTTCTTTTTTGCCTGTGTGTGCATCACATTGAGGACAGACTTGTGAGGTGTAATTCTTATCTACTTTGTCGAAGTACACGCCGCGCTTGAAGCACACAAACTTCAAGATGGACAAAAACTGCCCAAAACCAGCGTCAAGGGTGTGTTTCCCAAACAGCCCTTTTGCCCATACTCGGAAGTCGATATCCTCAACGAATATCATCCCAGCACCGTCACACAGCTTGTGGGCTAATTTGAAGTGCCAGTCCTTGCGGGTATCACTGATGTGCTGATGCAACCGGGCAATCTTCCTGTTGAGTTTGTGACGATTATTTGACCCCTTTTTCTTGTGCTTAAGTCTGCGTTGGAGCAATTTCAGCTTCCGATGCAGCAAGCCTAAAAATCTGGGTCTATCAATCACGAGTCCGTCAGAAGTTGCGACAAATTTGCCTAACCCCAGGTCAATTCCAACAGGATGACCATGAGGCATGACATCAGGAACAGATACATCACATTCCAACGCCAATTGGATGAAATAGCCAGATGCTTTACCAATGATTCGAGCTTGTTTAACTACAAACCCATCTGGTATTTCTCTTGACTTGACATATTCCAACCACCCTAACTGAGGCAACTTAACTTGGTTTCCTAAGAGAAGCTGCCCCCTGCCCAGTTGAGGATACACGAATGACCGCATCCGGTATCGGTTCTTGAATCGAGGAAAACCCATACCCTTGCGCTTCATATCAACAAAAGCTGCTTCCAGTCTCTTGAGGACTTGTTGTAAGGCTTGGGCGTTAACCGTTGCCAGTTCTGGAAATTCGGTCTTGGCTTTAGTTAACGATTTGCATTGTTGGGCATAGTTGGGATAGGGGGTGTCGGCAGGAATAATGAACTCTCCAGAAATAGAGCAAGCATTAATCTGACACTTACGAGAGTTCGACCAATCTTTTCGTTCACGCAAGGCAAAGTTCCAAACTTTCCGGCACACCGTTAACGTGCGTTCGATAAGCTGAACCTGTTCTGGCGTTGGGATTACCTTGAATTCGTAGGTCAGGTTTAACACTTGCTTTTACCTCCTATAAAATTATAGCCTGTTTCATAGGAGGCAAATAAGGATACAGAGGGCTAAAGCCCTGAAGTCGTTTTCATCCACCGCTTAAAAGACGGTGGCTCTCAACTTCCAAGATGTTTTGGTAGGAAGGCAATTCCAATCAAGATCCCTTCAGTGCTGGATTACGTCAATGACCTAGTTGTTGAGAACGCTCCTTAGCTGCTTTTACTGCTTCAATTAGAGCAGAGCGGAAACCAGCACGCTCCAACTGAGCTATCCCAGCAATAGTAGTACCACCAGGGCTTGTAACTTGGTCTTTCAGTTGAGCGGGGTGTAGTTGTGATTCCTGTAACAGTTGAGCCGTTCCCAGTACTGTAGAGAGGGCTAATTGAGAGGCGATCGCTCTCGGTAAGCCAGCAGCGACACCGCCATCTGCAAGGGCTTCGATCATAATTGCCACATAAGCAGGGCCAGAACCTGATAGACCCGTCACTGCATCCATCAAGCTTTCTGGCACCTCTACTACTTCGCCAACTGCTTGAAAGATGGCTTTTGCTTGTTCCATCTGGTCTGGAGTGACAGCTTTTCCAGAGGCGATCGCTGTCATCCCTGCACCTACGGTTGCTGGGGTATTAGGGCATTGCCCGGATAACTGGCTGATGACCAAAAGCTGCTTCTAGCTGGCTCAAAGACACGCCTGCTAAAATTGAAATTACCACAGGAAGAGGTTTTCCCTCTTGGGGATGCTCTCTATTAGCCTGTAACAATTCTGTCGCTACCGCCTTAAACACTTGAGGTTTAATCGCCAACAACAAAACATTCGAGGCCGCTGCAGCGGCTCGGTTATTTGCTGTCACATTGACACTGTATTTCTGCACCAGAAAGTCACGTCGCTGTGCTTGTGGATCACTTACCAGAACTTCGTCAGGGTGATAAAGTTCTTGAGCAATTAGGCGGGATAAGAGAGCTTCTGCCATAACCCCACCACCAACTATCCCAAGTTTGATTGACACTTTAACACCCGTTCTACAACACTTGGACAAAGTTAAACATTGTTGGACAAAATTAGACATTGCCCGGATTGCTTCCTGCTTCCACCTGGCAGTGTCGGCACTAACCAGTCCACAGGCTTAAATTCGGATAGAACTTACCCTATTTTAAGTCCCGACTTGCTGAAAAATTTGAGAAACTTTGCTACTTTAATCCGTTATTTTCAGTCCTATTTAGATCTCTGGGTTTCTCGATCACCTGGCTTTAGGCAGGACTACTCTCAAAAGTTTTGTACAGGGTCTCAAGCCTTAATTTTTTTTGCTTGGTTTTAGCATTATTACCAGTTTAACACAACTTGTGTTAGACAAAACATTGATAATTGTATAGTTTTGTCTAACAACTTCGTTACAGCTTCAATCCCTTTGTTCACATGAATTTTAGATTTGGGATTTTTGATTTTATCTCAAATCTAAAATCTCAAATTGCTACTGAGCCATCCGTTCCTGTTCAGAGGACCAAGCTGGAGCGGGAGCAGCTTGACGAGGATTACGCATTTGTGGTGAAGGTGCTTCATGAACAACACCAGATTGGGTGCTGACTTGAACACAGCTTGGTGTAAACAAGAAGATACTTTCGCCAATTCGTTCTTGATGTCCATCGATGGCGTAGGTGCCACCAGCCACAAAGTCTACTGCTCGTTGCGCTTGGTCTGGGTCCATAATTGTTAGGTTTAGTACCACAGACTTACGCTCTCGCAGTGCCTGAATTACAGCAGGCATTTCTTCAAAAGAACGTGGCTCGATTACTGCTACTTCTGAAAGACCGTTAACTGTTCCAGGCATACCAATCACATTATTCATTGAATTTGCTCCCACTCCTGCATCTGTTCCTACAACTGTACGTTCCCTACCACGTCGCCGAGGACGCTCTTCCTCTTGCTGCTGCTGCGGTGGTATTGGAACTTGCTGTTCTTGTTGATAGAGGTTTTGGTAGTTATCTCCATCCGCGTCTTCGTATTCGTATTCGTATTCCGGTTGTTCGTTGAGACCAACGAAATCTCGTAGTTTGGTAAAAAGGTTGTTCATTGCGAACTCTCCATCACAACTTGAGTTTGAAGCTAAAAACCTGATGATCGGTATTCTTTGAGGCAGCGATATTTAATAGCTGCTTAATATTAGATTAAAAACAACAGAAAATAGCTCTCTTACTTTCAGCCCACTTACAATTTTTACAGATTAGATCTGAGCAAAATTAAGACTAAATTATACATCAGCCTCCTAAAAGCAGGTTCCTAATAACAATACAGCAAGAAATGCTAAGCAACTTTAAGAGAGATCATCCTATCATGAACTACCCCGTCCTGTTTTATAAAGTGTCACTGGCCATATATTAGCCCATGCCTTGACTCCTAGTTAAGCTGTGCGATCAGCTTAGAGGAGTGTGCTTTGCGCGATCGCCAAAAATAATTTGTCCCAGTCGTATCATCGTTGCTCCTGCTTGTACCGCAAGCGAGTAATCTCCTGACATTCCCATCGAGAGTTCCTGCATTTGAAGATTCGGCCAGTTTTGCTGCTGGATTTTTGAAGCTAATTCGCGGGTCTGCTCAAACACTGCCAGAGTATCCTGTTGGGATAATCCCTGGGGAAGAATTGTCATGAGCCCGCGAATTTGTATCCCATCACACTGATCTAGGGCTGGTAAATCTGCTAGCATTTCCGGTACACTCCAACCGTATTTACTGGGATCTGGCACAATTTTGACTTGGAGACAGACTTGCGGCTTCAAAGACTCTTCAGTCGCTAATCGATGCAGTCGCTGTGCTAAGTCTAGACTGTCACAAGAGTGAATCCACTGAAATTTTTCTATAGCTTTTTTGGCTTTGTTGCTCTGGAGATGCCCAATTAAATGCCAATTGATATCTGGTAAATCTTGCAACTGGGCAATTTTGGCTTCTGCTTCTTGAAGTTTGCTCTCGCCAAAATCTCGAATACCAGCCCCATAAGCCTCTCGCATGGCTTCCACCGATACCTGTTTGCTGACAGCTATCAGCCGAACTTTTGCTGGTAGCTGTTGACGAATATTAGCAATGCGTTCTGTAATTAAGCTTGTCATTGAAAGGTTTGCTTATGGATAAGCTGAAGCTTTTCAAAGTCATGGACGGGGCCTGTGCGACGGAGTAAGCGGAGGCGACTTTCCACTAAAAGGC
>JAYFMV010000010.1:0-26236 GCA_042408245.1 Potamolinea sp. | reverse complement strand
TTCTCAAATTCCCGCACCAAAGGTAAAGCAGAAAATTCAGCAAAATCTACATAAGCTTCGTCAATTACTAATACCCCTGACACATTACTTGCTAATTGACGCAAATCCTCTAGGGGTACACAATGACCAGAAGGACTATTAGGAGAAGCAATAAACGTAATCGCACCATTAGCAGCAATTAGTTGCTCAAGTGGTAGCTTAAAATCCACAGGATAGGGAATTTCCACCACATCCGCAGGCTGCATTGCTGACAAGGTACGATACAGTACATAGGTTGGCATCGGGTAAACTACCTGGCGATCGCCTCCCTCAGCGCAAGCACGCACCAGTAGATTAAGCATATCGTCACTACCATTCCCCACAATTACCCAATCTGAAGGTACTCCTAGGGCTTCACTTACCGCATGGCAAAATTCTCTCGCATAAGGATCGGGATAGCGTCGTAGCCATTCACTATCTAAATTGCGTAAAACTTCCATTACCTTGAGAGAAGGCGGATAAGGATTTTCGTTAGTATTGAGTTTGATAATTGGAG
Source organism: Potamolinea sp. (assembly GCA_042408245.1). Lineage (GTDB taxonomy): Bacteria > Cyanobacteriota > Cyanobacteriia > Cyanobacteriales > Coleofasciculaceae > Potamolinea. The sequence goes on along the minus strand of JAYFMV010000010.1, from coordinate 25,701 downwards.
TCCCTGGTTTTGGTTGTTCACCGGGAACGTAACCTGTCATGTCATCAATAGCGGGACGGAAGTAGCTCATGGCAATTGCGCACTCATTAAGTCAAGTCAGCTTATTTTAAGCCAGACGTTTCTGCTAAGCTAGCCGTCTGTTATTTATAAGATAGCTTGTCAACCTTTAGAAAGATTATTGGAATTTATTGAGTTGCTTTAATTAAACAATTGATAGCGCCTGATTTGAGCAATTGCATCTTTCCCTTTATGCTCAAAAAACTTAGCATAATTTGCCTGTCCCTAATTTTTGCATTCGTCATCTTCGAGCGTCATACACTAGCTCAATCAACAGCTTCCCTGGAATCTCGTCTCTCTCGACTGGAAGGCGAAAATTGGCAACTGCACTCGCAAATAAACAGCCTTGAATCTCAACTATCTCAAATCACGAGTCAATTAACCTCCCAAACCCCAAGTTCCAATAGACAAACATCACTCCCAGTTCCCCCTAGAACCAATAGGCAAGTTTCCTCCTCAGACCTCATGTTTAAACGACTAGCTACCCTGGTGGTTGAACTTGGGGAGCGTGTCAAAGTGCTAGAAACACAAGTCGCACAACTGAAGAAACAACCTAATAACTGAAGCTTTGCCTATCTCTAACGCAAATTTCTTTTTGAACCACCATTCGTAGGGAAGCAAGGCCTTACGTCTGTCTAATATACCGCGCTAGTGCAATATATCGCGCCAGTAACATATATCGCGCTAGTGCAATATATCGCGCCAGTAACATATATCGCGCCAGTGCTATATGTCGCGCTAGTAACATATGTCGCGCTAGTAACATATGTCGCGCTAGTGCTATATATCAAGTCTGCGTCTGTGTCCTATTTGCCAATGTGGTAGGCAACTCATTAGCCTTTTTTGTGTCATATTGATATCATTTCAATATCAAAGCGTCCCGACTTGGAGGAAATTATGGAAAGAGTCACAGAAGTTCCTGCGTTCAAAGTTAATGGGTTTGCGATCTTGGTATTGTGCTAGTCATAGCTAGTATTGGGGGATGGTTAGCTTGGCAAGGGAGACAGCTAATTAGCCCAAGCTTAATTTTAGGGATAATTATCCTAGGACTAGCATCTGTATTGGCCTTGGGCTTTTTTACAGTTGAGCCAAACAAGGCGAGAGTAATCGTCTTTTTGGGGCGTTATATTGGCAGTGTGCGTCAAGCAGGATTCTGGTGGACTAACCCCTTTGCAACTAAACAGCGGGTGTCCTTGCGGGTACGCAACTTTAACAGCAAACAACTCAAAGTCAATGATGCTCAGGGTAGTCCTATTGAGATCGGAGCTGTAGTAGTTTGGCAGGTAATAGACTCAGCTAAATCTCTGTTTGAAGTCGATGACTATGAACAATTCGTCGCTATCCAAAGCGAAACAGCAATTCGTGCTTTAGCAATCCGCTACCCTTATGACACTCCTGATGAAGCTTCTATTCCATCACTACGAGGGATTCCTGACGAAATTGCCAACGAACTGCAAAAAGAAGTGCAAGCTAGACTTCAAGTTGCTGGAGTAGAAGTATTGGAAGCAAGACTTTCTCATTTAGCATATGCTCCAGAAATTGCTCAAGCAATGTTGCGTCGTCAACAAGCTAAGGCGATTATTGATGCAAGACGACAAATTGTTGAAGGTGCTGTGGGGATGGTTGATCAAGCATTGAAGCACTTGAGTGAGCGACAAATTATTGAGTTAGATGATGAGCGCAAAGCTGCGATGATCAACAATTTATTGGTAGTCTTAACCTCAGAGCAAAATACCCAACCTGTGATTAATACAGGTAACCTTTATATATGAGCCAGAAGAAACTTAGAGCCTATCCGAAGAGTCCTTTCAGTAACGACAAAAGCATCTGTATTCATCTGCAGTTTTTTTCTCCTCTCTAATTTTTGGATAACTTCTTAGAGCGATCTGCGCTGCGCTATCGCCTACTCTCTTCATCAACGTTTTCTGTATCTGAAACTGTTTATTTTTTCGACTGAATTACCTGTAAACTCCCACCCGCATGAAGACTAGAAGCACAAGTTTGAAAACCCACTTCCTTAAGTAAATTAACCAAATCTGTCTCCAACAATTGCCAAGCAGTTTCTGTTTCAAACAACCACAAAAACACCGTTAATCCTGGCCAAAATAGAAAATTTGTTGGCTTATGAAAATCCACCAGCGCAAAAACTCCACCCGGCTTTAGTACTCGGTAAACTTCCTTGAGAATTTGCTTTAATTGGGAAAAAGTCATCTCGTGCATTGCTACACTTGTATGCACTAAATCAAAATGATTATCTGGAAACGGCATATCTTCCGCCAAAGCTTCCACATACTTAGCTTGGGGAACATTTCGCTTTGCACGTTCCAGGGATACTGGCGAGATATCTAATCCTGTGACATCCTGGGAATATTGCACCAGAAATTTAGTTGACTGACCACAGCCGCAACACAGATCTAATACCTGAGATGCTGAGGAAATCGTTAAACCGCGCCAAGGTAGCTGACGCAATCGCCTTTCTCCCCCAACGCTTAGGGCTGCAATCCGAGAAATTCCATCATACAGCCACTGATACTGATAACTCCAAGTCCGGAAAATTGATGACATTGCTGACTCCTTGATCAAAATCTGTGTTTCTTAATGCGAATTCAAACCATTAAAAGGATATATTGTTAAAATCAGTAACAAATATAAAACTTTGGGGAAAGTGTGATTAATATGGGTCGTGTTGGGGTATTATTGCTTAACCTAGGTGGGCCAGATGAACTAGACGATGTTCGTCCTTTTCTCTACAACTTGTTTTCTGACCCCGAAATCATTAGATTACCGTTTTCCTGGCTGCAAAGCCCTCTTGCTTGGTTAATTTCAACGCTACGTGCGAAAAAATCGCAAGAAAACTATCGACAAATTGGCGGAGGATCACCGCTGCGTCATGTCACAGAAGCGCAAGCTCAAGCCCTTCAGGAACAGTTGCAACAACAAGGACATGATGCCAGAGTATACATAGGAATGCGTTATTGGCATCCTTTCACCGAAGAAGCGATCGCCCGAATAAAGCGCGATGGAATTGAGCGTCTGGTGATTCTCCCTCTCTATCCCCAATTTTCTATCAGCACCAGCGGTTCTAGTTTCCGTCTGCTGGAAAAAATTTGGGAAGAAGACCCAAGCCTCAACAAAATTGAATATACAGTCATTCCTTCATGGTATCAGCAACCAGGTTATCTGGAAGCAATGTCCCAGTTAATCGCTCAGGAACTGGAACAGTTCCCCAATCGCGACTCGGTTCACCTTTTCTTCAGCGCTCATGGCGTTCCCGTCAGCTACGTTACAGAAGCTGGAGACCCCTATCAGCAAGAGATTGAGGATTGTACCTCCCTAATCATGCGTACTCTCAATCGCCCTAATCCTCACACCCTAGCTTATCAAAGTCGGGTCGGTCCAGTAGAATGGCTGCAACCCTACACCGAAGATGCGCTCAAAGAACTCGCTGAGCAAGGTGTTGAAGATTTGCTGGTGGTACCGATTAGCTTTGTCTCCGAACACATCGAAACTCTCCAAGAGATTGATATTGAGTATCGGGAAATAGCAGAAGAAGCAGGTATTCACAACTTCCACCGTATACCCGCACTCAATACCCACCCTGTCTTTATCGATTCCCTAGCGACTTTGGTAGATGAAGCACTCCACGCTCCCAGTCGTAAGCTATCAGAGGTCATACATCCGTCGAAAAAAGTCAAGATGTATCCCCAAGAGCGCTGGGAGTGGGGAATGACAACAGCGGCCGAAGTCTGGAATGGCCGTGTCGCGATGATCGGCTTTCTGGCTTTGGTGTTGGAGTTAATCAGCGGACAGGGTCCGTTACACTTTGTTGGCTTATTGTAAATAGTGATTATTACTGAATTTATCTAACCCTGTAGAGATTTCAATGATACTCTTACAGGGTTATTTATTATTCTAGAAACTAACGGAATCTGCGCTTGCGTCTTCTAGCAATAGCTTTGCGCTTTTTCTTTTCAATAGGTGTTTCAAAGTGGCGCATACGTTTGATATCTGCAAATATTCCAGCCCTTTGAAACTTGACGCTTAAAGCGTCGCAGCGCGGACTCAATCCCTTCATTTTCGCCTACAACCACTTGGGTCATGCTATATCCTCCTGAGCGTGAACAAACAATATAATTTAAATGATTTCTCTGAACCAATTGCATCTCTTGTGACATCGGTAGCACAGCAATTCTGGATTTGCAGTTGCTAGAAACAAACAACAGCGATCTTAGCTGCATGCTCACCTAACTCTAATCCAGTTACACTGCAAAAATTTATCGAGAGCAATTTTTGCTTTTCTGGTTTAGTCTAATAGACTAAAGTGAAAAGCTTGGAAATCAAAGCTTAGTAACTACGAGACTGGGGACTCCGTTTTTTATCTTCACGAGGCTTAGCTTTATTAACTCTAAGGCTACGACCCATCCACTCTGCACCATCAAGAGTCTCAATAGCTGCATCTTCCTCAGCATCTGAAGACATCTCTACAAAACCAAAGCCACGAAGACGACCAGTTTCACGGTCTATAGGAATTTGAACTCGCTTGACAGTTCCGTAATCGGCAAAAACGCTGCTGAGGTCTTCTTCGGTAACTTTGTAGGAGAGGTTGCCTACATAAACTGACATAGAAAGGTCTCCAGAATCGTAATGATGCAGAGATTAGATCCGGAGAGACGCCTGTAAAAACCCAACAGAAATACTGCCACGGAACATAATACTCGCTAACTACCCTAACATATCGACTTGCCAGCTAGCCAGCAAATCGCTACTATACCTAACTCCGGGGCGTTGACAATCCAGAAGTTTACTAATTTTATTCACAGTGGCGCGATTGACCGGAGATCACTATCTTTGCTAAAAACTTCAACTACTAAATTGCCAAAGATAAGCTACTGACCGGCGATTCCTCTTTTAGTCTCGCAATTGCTTGATCAATTAACTCTAATCCCTGATCAAGAGTTTCAATTACAGCCAATTTTCCACGTAAATCAGCAGCACCAGCAAAATTTTTAGCATACCAAGTCATGTGCTTGCGGGACTGACGAATTCCGCGATCGCCTTTATATTCCCAGAGCGCTTGCAAATGTTCTTTAGCACATTGAAGCCTTTCTACTGCTGTTGGTGGTATTAGTTGTTCTCCCGTTTTCAAGAAATAGTCAATTTCTCCTACCAAAAACGGATAACCTAACGTTCCCCGCGAACACATCACCCCGTCAGCACCAGTTTCTTCCAGACATTTCACCGCTGCTTCAACAGAAAAAATATCGCCATTCCCAATTACCGGAATCGAGAGAATTTCCTTAACTCTTCCAATCCATTCCCACCTAGCATTGCCATTGTAACCTTGAGCACGGGTGCGTCCATGTACTGTAATCATCTGCGCTCCCGCATCTTCCATACGCTTGGCAAAATCCAGAATATTGATTTCTTTATCTGTCCAACCAATACGAGTTTTTACCGTAACTGGTACATTAACAGCAGCAACAACTGCTCGTACAATCGCTTCCGCAATTTCTGGTTCACGTAATAGGGAAGAACCACCACCATTTTTGGTAATTTTGTTAACAGGACAACCCATATTAATATCAACAGTATCGGCTCCTTCCTTTACAGCCATCACCGCTGCTTCTGCTAGGAAATCTGGGCGACAATCAAATAGTTGGATACTAATTGGTCTTTCGTTGGGGTCTACCTCCATAATTTTAGGCAGTTCTTTGACATAATGCAGCCCTGTGGCATTGACCATTTCGGTGTACATCATCGATTCTGGCGCATAGCGACGCACCAAGCGCCGAAACACCATATCCGTCACACCAGACAGGGGTGATTGTAAGACTCTGCTTTTAACTTCCAAAGAGCCTATTTTGAGTGGTGTTGAGAGTCTCGCTTGCAAACTGGGAGATAGAGAAACCATAGATTAGATTTTGCGGCAATCTGGCTTTTCTATTTTACTCAGTTGGAAGCCATAGTTTTCTCCTAGAGAATAGCCAGATTCTCAACCCAAAGTCACAAGTTCTGGATGTTTACCTTTTTTATCGGCTAATTTCAGAGATTTGCTGCTGAGCATTTTTGGTCACTTCGTTAGTAGTCTTTGCCAAATATCTGGCTGCAAAATTTCTCACATATATTTCCTGATCATCTAAGGCTTTGACTAAAACAGAGACAGGAATTTCAATTTCTGAAGCCATAGATGACAAAGCTTTAGCAGCAAGAATACGAACTTCTCCTCTCTTCATCTTTCAAGGCTTCAAATCAGAGCATCTGCAGCCAACTTAGCTTCAGCTCCGATTCTCGATAGCGCCCAAGCTGCGTACCAACGAATCTCTCCCTCTTCATCCTTCAAGGCTTCAATCAGAACAGGAATAGGTACATCTACTTTACCCTGAATTTTCGCTAATGCACTATCATAAACATGGTGACATTTTTCTTGAATTACATTGACTATGCCGAACAAGTTATTACTAAATCCTAGCTTCATTAACATTACTAAAAGAGTTTTTCTAACTCGATATAGGGACAAAAAAGGACCCAACGTTTTTTTATCTGGAATTGCTAGCATTTATTGCTACTAGAAAAAGACTAGATTAGGCTTCGAGAGAGACTAGCGTCTCCCGAAAAACTTTGTAGTTTATCTATAATTACATCCAGTATTTTTCAGACAGTAATTCATGACGAAAATTTCGCCACTAAGAATGAAAAGTTATTTTTCTAGTAAAAACAATTGCCAGAGGATATGATGGCAATACTTGACTCCTCTGAGTACTCACGACAGAGTCAAGACAATTTATCGGTGCAGTTAATTTCCATTATTTTCTATCTAAAAGAGGATGGCAATAATTTCTGAATGATTTTGTAGAAATTTTACACCAGCTTCATGCCAGCTTCACACCAGATTGAAATTGCTTAAAGCTCTCAACCGTATGGGCTTGTGTTGTCTGAACAATTTAAAAGAATTATCCCATCGGTAAGTAATATCATATTTGGGATTCAATGCACGCATCAACTTTAAGGATTTGGCATAGCTAGGCATGACTAAGGCTTATATCCATATTCTTCTGGAAGTTCAACAACAAAAAGGCAGAGTGTGAAGGTGGCTCAGAACAAATAGGATTCTCAACTATTACGCCATCCCAATCGGTGTAGTACTCTTTTAACCCCACGTCTAGCCCAATGGTTTTACCCGTAGCTTCGATAACTTCATGACGGTCAATGGTGGCTTTCAGCTTCTAGATACTAGAAAGGGTATGGGATTCCCTTGATTCAAGAATCGGTAGCAAATGCGGTAATCTGCTCAACTTTTCTGTCTGTTTTAACTCCAAACCCGCCTCAAGACGGCAAACACAACTAATGTGTTACGGTTCGCACCAATATGTGAAGCCGATAACTCTTATACATTAGACACAGTGAAAGCAATCAAAAGTATTAGCTGTAGATTGCGCTTGCTTAAAGAAGAGTGGCTAGAGCGTTCAATCGCTAACCGTCCCAACTCAGGTTCGGGAACCCCCCTTCATCAAACAGCGTAACAATGTTCAGTATAGAGGTTGGTAGCTTTCGCAAATTATATTGAAGCTCACAAAAGCTGCTAATTGAACTACCTGATAGTTCAAGATTCAGTTTTACCTGCCCGCTCAGTATTGTACTTAAACGAACCCGGAACACTCTATATGGCAAAAGTTGTTGGAATTGACCTAGGTACAACTAACTCCTGCGTCGCTGTAATGGAAGGTGGTAAACCTACCGTCATTGCCAACGCAGAAGGTTTTCGCACCACACCTTCAGTTGTCGCCTATGCGAAAAATGGCGATCGCTTAGTCGGTCAAATCGCCAAGCGTCAGGCGGTGATGAACCCCGAAAACACTTTCTACTCCGTCAAACGCTTTATTGGACGTAGATTCGACGAAATTACTCACGAAGCCACTGAAGTTTCTTACAAAGTACTCAATGTTGGCGGTAATGTTAAGATAGACTGCTCAGCTCAAAAGAAGCAGTTTGCGCCAGAAGAGATTTCTGCTCAGGTGCTACGCAAGCTGGTAGAAGATGCTAGCAAGTACCTCGGAGAAACCGTTACCCAAGCAGTGATTACGGTTCCTGCTTACTTCAACGACTCTCAGCGTCAAGCCACCAAGGATGCTGGGAAGATTGCGGGCGTTGAAGTCTTGCGGATTATTAATGAACCAACCGCAGCTTCTCTAGCTTACGGCTTAGACAAGAAGAGCAATGAAACCATTCTGGTATTTGACTTGGGTGGTGGTACTTTTGACGTTTCCATCCTGGAAGTTGGCGATGGTGTCTTTGAAGTGTTGGCAACTTCTGGTGACACTCACTTGGGTGGTGACGACTTCGACAAGAAAATAGTTGATTACCTAGCTGCAACTTTCCAGAAAGATGAAGGTATTGATCTGCGCAAGGACAAGCAAGCGCTGCAACGCCTGACAGAAGCTGCTGAGAAAGCGAAGATTGAGCTTTCTAGCGTTACCCAAGCAGAAATTAACCTACCTTTCATCACGGCTACCCAGGATGGCCCAAAACACCTAGATTTGCTTCTAACCCGTGCCAAGTTTGAGGAACTCTGCGCTGACTTAATCGATCGTTGCCGTATCCCCGTTGAGAATGCGGTGCGTGATGCCAAAATCGACAAGAGCGCGATTGATGAGGTAGTTTTAGTTGGTGGTTCTACTCGGATTCCTGCTGTTCAAGAGTTGGTCAAGCGAGTCCTTGGTAAAGACCCTAACCAAAGCGTCAACCCAGATGAAGTGGTAGCTGTAGGTGCCGCTATCCAAGCTGGTGTTCTTGCTGGTGAAGTTAAAGATATCCTACTCCTGGATGTCACACCACTGTCTCTGGGTGTTGAAACCTTGGGCGGTGTTATGACTAAGATTATTCCTCGCAACACTACTATTCCTACCAAGAAGTCGGAAACTTTCTCAACTGCTGTGGATGGACAAACCAATGTGGAAATCCATGTTCTCCAGGGTGAGCGAGAGATGTCCAATGATAACAAAAGTCTTGGAACCTTCCGTCTAGATGGTATTCCTCCAGCACCCCGTGGTGTTCCCCAAATTGAAGTGATCTTTGACATTGACGCTAACGGTATCCTTAACGTCACAGCGAAGGATAAAGGTACTGGTAAGGAGCAATCGATCAGCATTACAGGCGCTTCTACCCTACCTAAAGACGAAGTGGAGCGGATGGTTAACGAAGCCGACAAGCAACGCCTCTGCTGACAAAGAACGTCGCGAGAAAATTGACCGCAAGAACCAAGCTGATTCTCTCACCTACCAGGCAGAGAAACAGATTAGCGAGCTTGGTGACAAAGTTCCCGCGGCTGACAAGACGAAGGTAGAAGGGCTGATTAAAGATCTGAAGGGATGCTGTTCAGAAGGAAGATGACGAGCGGATTAAGACTCTGACTACTGAGTTGCAGCAGGCTCTTTACAGCATCAGCACTAACCTGTATCAACAAGGTGCTGCGGCTTCCGATGGTGCTAGTTCTTCTGGCCCAAGTGCAGGCGCTGGAGGTTCTGAAAAGGCTCCTGGTGGCTCTTCCGATGATGTGATTGACGCTGAGTTCTCAGAAACTAAATAAAGGGTTGGGATTAGAGGTTAGGATGAACTGACCTCTGTCCCTTCTAAGCAATCAGTTTAATTAACTAAAGGGTTGATAGGTCGTATAAAGGCTTATCGGACCTTGAGTTAATGGCACGTTTATGCTTCCCATTCTTGTGGCAGAGTTATGCTTCCATGTGCAACCCAAAACTAGCATAGGCTTTGTTTGGTTACATTAGGCTCACCCAGCCTATGTCGGGCAAGAATATGGTCACTGAGTTGATATTTGTTCAGCAAATCAGCCCTTAGATGTTTTGCACCCGAAATTGACTTCAAACATGGTTTTTTTTGGCACAAACAAATGAACGGTTGGGACATATCCCATTCTGTACTGGGGTAGAAGAAAGTTAATTCCTCCCCTTCTTGAATATCACGCAGAGAACGAAGATATATCTCTTTTGTACTCTTGATCAAGATGAATACATTCGGGTCACAACTGTGATTTAAAGCTCCAAAAACTTCTTCCTCTATGTGGCTCTCATCCCCGATCTGAATACTGGTGTAAGTAGGGTATGAGATTTCCACAAAATCTTTTGCTATATAGAAAATCTTCCCTTCGGCAATGAAACTGAGTGTAATTAATCGTCTTACACCGCTATTCTCTTGTATTTCGAGCATATGCCCCTTTGTTCTGAGATTTTCTGTGATTAAAACACTTTGATTAAAACACTTTTTTCCTGACTTTAATGATTTGAATCTATTTTTTTGATGAAAAACTTTCAAATAAAAAAAAACAAAGCCCCATCCTAGTAGTAGGAAGAGGCTTGTTTTGTAGTATTGACCTGGCACCGAGCTATTTTACCGTGGGGCTACCCCCAAAGTATCTTCGCCGCAGCAACGTTTCACAACCGAGTTCGGGATGGGGTCGGAGTGGTTCCATTGCGCCAAAAGCACCAGGAAGGAAAAACCCTCAAGACTGCACAGTAAAGAGAAAGAACAAGTTGAATTAAGGGTATGAGGTCAAGCCCTCGGTCGGTTCGCACGCCTTGGCTGCATACATTACTGCACTTCCACCTAGCGCCGAATAACAGGTGTTCTACCTGAGACCTTACCTACTTTTGTAGTGAGAGCACTCATCTTGAGGTGGGCTTCCCACTTAGATGCTTTCAGCGGTTATCCGCTCCGCACATGGCTACCCAGCGTTTACCGTTGGCACGATAACTGGTACACCAGCGGTGCGTCCCTCCCGGTCCTCTCGTACTAAGGAGGGCTCCTCTCAATGCTCTTGCGCCTGCACCGGATATGGACCGAACTGTCTCACGACGTTCTGAACCCAGCTCACGTACCGCTTTAATGGGCGAACAGCCCAACCCTTGGGACGTACTTCCGCCCCAGGTTGCGATGAGCCGACATCGAGGTGCCAAACCTCCCCGTCGATGTGGACTCTTGGGGGAGATCAGCCTGTTATCCCTAGAGTAACTTTTATCCGTTGAGCGACGGCCCTTCCACGCAGTGCCGTCGGATCACTAAGGCCTAGTTTCCTACCTGCTTGAGGTGTCTCTCTTGCAGTCAAGCTCCCTTGTGCCTTTGCACTCTGCGGCTGATTTCCAACCAGCCTGAGGGAACCTTTGCGCGCCTCCGTTACCATTTAGGAGGCGACCGCCCCAGTCAAACTGCCCACCTGAAACGGTTCTTTCCCCGGATGACGGGTGAAAGTTAGAATCCTAGCCTCGCCAGAGTGGTATCTCACCGTTGGCTCCCTATCCCCCACAAGGGATAGTTCAACGCCTCCCACCTATCCTGCGCAAGCGAGGCCCGGACACAATTCCAGGCTACAGTAAAGCTTCATAGGGTCTTTCTGTCCAAGTGCAGGTAGTCCGTATCTTCACAGACAATCCTATTTCGCCGAGTCTCTCTCCGAGACAGCTCCCAGATCGTTACGCCTTTCGTGCGGGTCGGAACTTACCCGACAAGGAATTTCGCTACCTTAGGACCGTTATAGTTACGGCCGCCGTTCACCGGGGCTTCGGTCGCCAGCTTTGGGGCAAGCCCTGACCGACTTCCTTAACCTTCCGGCACTGGGCAGGCGTCAGCCCCCATACTTCGTCTTACGACTTGGCGGAGACCTGTGTTTTTGGTAAACAGTCGCCTGGGACTCTTCACTGCGACCCACCGATGAAAGTGGGCACCCCTTCTCCCGAAGTTACGGGGTCATTTTGCCGAGTTCCTTAGAGAGAGTTATCTCGCGCCCCTCGGTATTCTCTACCACCCCACCTGTGTCGGTTTCGGGTACAGGTAATTCTGGTTTAACGTGTTTAGGGCTTTTCTAGGAAGCTTGATGGCTACCACTTCGAGGACGTATCCCCTCGGACTCGCTTCTCGGCTCGGAATGTTTTCTCCACTCCTCAACGCCTTGAGAACTTGCACCGGCACTACCAATCGCCGGCTGTCACCACCTTCTCCGTCCCCCTGCACAAACCAGAGTTAGTACGGGAATGTTAACCCGTTAGCCATCGACTACGCACTTCTGCCTCGCCTTAGGACCTGACTAACCCAGAGCGGACGAGCCTTGCTCTGGAACCCTTAGGGTTTCGGGGTATTGGATTCTCACCAATATTTGCGCTACTCAAGCCGACATTCTCACTTCTCGCCAGTCCACACCTGCTTGCCGCTAGTGCTTCTCTCCAACGAGAACGCTCCCCTACCGATATATAAATATATCCCACAGCTTCGGCAGACCACTTAGTCCCAGGAATTTTCGGCGCAGGAGCGCTTGACCAGTGAGCTATTACGCACTCTTTCAAGGATGGCTGCTTCTAGGCAAACCTCCTGGTTGTCTTTGCACTCCCACCTCCTTAATCACTGAGTGATCATTTGGGGGCCTTAGCTGGTGGTCTGGGCTGTTTCCCTCTTGACGATGAAGCTTATCCCCCACCGTCTCACTGGTTGAGTGTTCCTCTGGTATTCAGAGTTTGTCTCGATTTGGTACCGCTTATCGCAGCCCGCACCGAAACAGTGCTTTACCCCCAGATTTAAATCTCAACCGCTGCGCCTCAACACATTTCGGGGAGAACCAGCTAGCTCCGGGTTCGATTGGCATTTCACCCCTAACCACACCTCATCCGCTGATTTTTCAACATCAGTCGGTGCGGACCTCCACTTGGTGTTACCCAAGCTTCATCCTGGACATGGTTAGATCACCCGGGTTCGGGTCTACAAAAAGTGACTATATGCGCCCTGTTCGGACTCGCTTTCGCTGGGGCTAGTAGTTTTTCACTTTCACCAGCCACTCCCTGTAACTCGCCGGCTCATTCTTCAACAGGCACACGGTCAGACGTTGAATCGTCCTTCCATTGCTTGTAAGCTTACGGTTTCATGTTCTATTTCACTCCCCTTCCGGGGTTCTTTTCACCTTTCCCTCGCGGTACTGGTTCACTATCGGTCACACAGTAGTATTTAGCCTTACGAGGTGGTCCTCGCTGATTCACACGGGATTTCACGTGCCCCATGCTACTCGGGATTCAGCTAGTATCTTGCGGCTTTCGACTACGGGACTTTCACCCCCTCTGGTGCAGCATTCCTTCTGCTTCGTCTAGCTTCTACGATTCCATGTCGCTGTCCCACGACCCCAGTGGTATATAACCTCTGGTTTAGGCTCTTCCCGCTTCGCTCGCCGCTACTAGGGGAATCTCTGTTGATTTCTTTTCCTCCAGCTACTAAGATGTTTCAGTTCGCTGGGTTCGCTCTCTCTTAGCTATGGATTCACTAAGGAGTACTTGGGGTTGTCCCATTCGGAAATCTCCGGCTCATTGCTTGCTTCCAGCTCCCCGGAGTGTATCGTCGGTCGCTACGTCCTTCTTCGCCTCTGTGTGCCTAGGTATCCACCGTTAGCTCTTTGTAGCTTGACCACAATTCGCGCTAATTCTGTTTGGATAAACTGCTTAACTTCACTACTCAACGTAGTAAGCCTCATTAGCGGTTCTACCTGCTTGTTCTTTCTCTTTACTATGCAGTTTTCAAGGTTCATGTACTGGAGTACTACCCCAGCATTCTCATTTGCTTTTTTACTCAGCAAATTAAGGTGCTGAAGTTGTAAACGGTAGGTGGGCCATCCTGGACTCGAACCAGGGACCTCACCCTTATCAGGGGTGCGCTCTAACCACCTGAGCTAATAGCCCATTTCCCGAACCAAATCTAGTTTGAAAGCTTTTTTACACTCAATCTCGTACGACCTTGGGATGTCTTCTCATTTACCTCTCTCTTTACAGAGTTCTTGGTACATGGAAGTAGGTCTCCCTAAAAGGAGGTGATCCAGCCACACCTTCCGGTACGGCTACCTTGTTACGACTTCACCCCAGTCACCAGCCCTGCCTTCGGCATCCCCCTCCTCGAAAGGTTAGGGTAACGACTTCGGGCGTGGCCAGCTTCCATGGTGTGACGGGCGGTGTGTACAAGGCCCGGGAACGGATTCACTGCAGTATGCTGACCTGCAATTACTAGCGATTCCTCCTTCACGCAGGCGAGTTGCAGCCTGCGATCTGAACTGAGCCACGGTTTCTGGGATTGGCTTGCCATTGCTGGCTTGCTGCCCTTTGTCCGTAGCATTGTAGTACGTGTGTCGCCCAGGGCGTAAGGGGCATGCTGACTTGACGTCATCCCCACCTTCCTCCGGTTTGTCACCGGCAGTCTCCCTAGAGTGCCCAACTTAATGCTGGCAACTAAGGACGAGGGTTGCGCTCGTTGCGGGACTTAACCCAACATCTCACGACACGAGCTGACGACAGCCATGCACCACCTGTGTTCGCGCTCCCGAAGGCACTCTTCCCTTTCAGAGAAGATTCGCGACATGTCAAGCCCTGGTAAGGTTCTTCGCGTTGCATCGAATTAAACCACATACTCCACCGCTTGTGCGGGCCCCCGTCAATTCCTTTGAGTTTCACACTTGCGTGCGTACTCCCCAGGCGGGATACTTAACGCGTTAGCTTCGGCACGGCTCGGGTCGATACAAGCCACACCTAGTATCCATCGTTTACGGCTAGGACTACTGGGGTATCTAATCCCATTCGCTCCCCTAGCTTTCGTCCCTGAGTGTCAGTTGCTCTCCAGTAGAGCGCTTTCGCCACCGATGTTCTTCCCGATCTCTACGCATTTCACCGCTACACCGAGAATTCCCTCTACCCCTTGAGCACTCTAGTTCTTCAGTTTCCACTGCCTTGATGTGGTTAAGCCACACTCTTTGACAGCAGACTTGAACAACCACCTGCGGACGCTTTACGCCCAATAATTCCGGATAACGCTTGCATCCTCCGTATTACCGCGGCTGCTGGCACGGAGTTAGCCGATGCTGATTCTTCAGGTACCGTCATTTTTTTCTTCCCTGACAAAAGAGGTTTACGACCCAAGAGCCTTCCTCCCTCACGCGGTCTTGCTCCGTCAGGCTTTCGCCCATTGCGGAAAATTCCCCACTGCTGCCTCCCGTAGGAGTCTGGGCCGTGTCTCAGTCCCAGTGTGGCTGATCGTCCTCTCAGACCAGCTACTGATCGATGCCTTGGTAAGCCTTTACCTTACCAACTAGCTAATCAGACGCGAGCTCTTCTCTTGGCAATAAATCTTTTACCTTGCGGCTCATCCGGTATTAGCCATCGTTTCCAATGGTTGTCCCCGACCAAAAGCTAGATTCTCACGCGTTACTCACCCGTCCGCCACTGCTGTATTACTACAACCGTTCGACTTGCATGTGTTAAGCAGACCGCCAGCGTTCATCCTGAGCCAGGATCAAACTCTCCATTTTGTGAACTGAGTTTGTGACTCCGGACACTTTTTTCGTTCCGGCTTCATTTATAATTGGTTCACCGAGAAATCTCGGCAACCTTTCTTGAAGTTACTTAGACGAGGTTTGTGTTTAAGCTTTCAAACTATTGATTTGTCTAGGTTCGGGGCGCTTTGAACGTTTTCTTTGTTTCGAGCGCATTTATCAATGTACAGGGTTTCCCCAGAGGTGTCAACACTTTTGGCAAAGTTTTTTTTCGGATAACTGAAATTCAATCCTAGAGCGCTGTCTGAGCTAAGTTATCTCTATCAGGACAGATGAAACTTTAGGAGAAACGCTGCTGTGAGCATCATTGCCGCCTTACCACCTTGGTTATTGGTAGATCCCCTCTTGCATTGCTGGTTGCTGGAAGATATCGGTAGAGGAGATCGCACGACTCAAAGCTTGCTACAGGGAAATGCTGGTGTTCGACAAGCTGAGTGGATTGCCAAGGAAGCTGGAGTCATTGCGGGCTTACCAGTTGCGGCACGGGTATTCAAGCTGTTGAATAATGATGTGAGTTTTGTACCTGTTGCTGCTGAAGGTGATCAGTGCCATCCAGGACAAGTGATTGCTCGCATACTTGGCCCTTTTGACGCGCTGTTGATGGGAGAACGGGTTGCCTTAAACTTGGTGATGCGTCTGAGTGGAATTGCCACACTCACTCATAAGTATGCTCAGGCTATTGCTGATTTGCCGACGAAATTGGTGGATACTCGCAAAACGACTCCTGGCTTGAGACTGCTGGAAAAGTACGCAACTCAAGTGGGAGGAGCAATCAATCATCGCATGGGACTGGATGATGCAGTGATGATTAAAGATAATCACATTGCTGCGGCTGGGGGGATTGCTGAAGCGATTCGACAAATCCGAGGGCAAATCCCCTATCCTCTAACCATAGAAGTAGAAACAGAAACTTTAGACCAAGTAAAAGAAGCATTGCAGCATGGTGCCGACATTATCATGCTGGATAATATGTCACCTGATCTGATGCGCCCAGCAGTAGAGTTGATTCGTCAAACCAATAACCGCATCAAAATCGAGGCTTCTGGCAACATTACCTTAGAAACTATCCGCACCGTGGCTGAAACTGGTGTAGACTTCATTTCCAGCAGCGCCCCTATTACGCGCTCGACTTGGCTAGATTTGAGTATGAAACTGGACAAACGTGATTAAAAACTGGATTTTTTAGGGAAATTATCCCAATAAAACCGATAAAATCGCTAATTCGTTAACTTAGTTGGCGTGAGACTTTAGTGGTTTTATCGGCACATCATGTTCTTGGGACTACAATCATACTACACAACAAAGACAAACTTTTATCGAGACAGCCTTACCCCTCGCTATGAACTCCATTATTGAACAGCTAAAAGATAAATTTACTCAAGCATTAACTACAGCATTCGGTGCAGATATAGTGGGGGTAGATCCAATGATAGTACCCGCTAGTAATCCCAAATTTGGTGATTATCAATCCAATGTTTCGCTGTCCTTGAGTAAGAAAGTTGGGACAACCGCCACGGGTGATTGCTGAGAAAATTCTACAGCATCTGGATGTAACAGGAATTTGTCAGACACCAACTATTGCTGGGCCAGGTTTTATCAACTTAACTTTGGAACCAGCTTACCTAGAATTACAGTTAAGTAATATTCAAATCGATCCACATTTAGGCGTTCAACCAGCTAAGACAACCCAACGTGTAATCGTTGATTTTTCAGCGCCCAATATTGCCAAAGAAATGCACGTAGGACATCTACGTTCAACCATTATTGGAGACTCCATAGCCCGGATTTTAGAATTGCGGGGTCATGAAGTACTGCGACTGAATCATGTGGGTGATTGGGGAACGCAGTTTGGAATGTTGATTGCTTATTTGCGGGAAAAATATCCAGCAGCTTTGACAACATCTAATGCTTTAGATTTAGGGGATTTAGTTACGCTTTATCGACAAGCAAAACAGCGCTTTGATACTGATGAAGAGTTTCAGGAAACGGCGCGGAAAGAAGTAGTTAAACTGCAAGCTGGAACAGAAGATACTCGAAGAGCTTGGCAATTATTGTGTGAACAATCGCGTCGAGAATTTCAGGTTATATATGACTTGTTGAATGTGAAGTTGACAGAAAGAGGGGAATCTTTCTATAACCCATTCTTAGCATCTGTAGTAGAAGACTTGGATAAGCTGGGATTGTTAGTGGAAGACGCTGGGGCCAAGTGTGTTTTCTTGGAAGGATTTACTAACAAAGCTGGGGAACCTTTACCTTTAATCGTGCAGAAATCTGATGGTGGTTATAACTACGCTACAACAGATTTAGCGGCGCTCCGCTACAGAATTCAGCAAGATGAAGCCAAGAGAATTATTTATGTTACTGATGCTGGACAAGGAAATCACTTTGCTCAATTTTTTCAAGTAGCCAAAACGAGCTGGTTGGCTTACAGATGACGTAGAAATAGTACACGTTCCCTTTGGTTTAGTACAGGGAGAAGATGGTAAGAAACTGAAAACTCGTTCTGGAGAAACAGTGCGGTTACGGGATTTGTTGGATGAGGCGATCTCACGGGCTCGTGTAGATTTAGAATCCAGATTAAAGGAAGACAATCGCTCTGAAACTGAAGAATTTATTGCTCATGTTTCACAAGTGGTTGGTATTAGTTCGGTTAAGTATGCTGACTTGAGCCAAAACCGCACTAGCAGCTACATTTTTAGCTATGACAAAATGTTAGCCCTTCAAGGTAATACGGCACCTTATATGCTTTATGCTTATGTTCGGATTCAGGGTATTAGCCGCAAAGGTGAGATTGATTTTGAAAAGCTAGGATCTGATATCAAACTTCTGTTGAAGGAAGAAACAGAATTAGTGCTAGCTAAGCATCTATTACAACTGAGTGAAGTTGTTAGCTCAGTTGAGGAAGATTTACTACCTAATCGCCTTTGTCAATATTTGTATGAACTGAGCCAAAAGTTCAATCAATTCTATGATCAGTGTAATGTACTTAAAGCAGAGGAACCCATACGTTCATCTCGACTGGCTCTGTGTGATATAACAGCTAAAACTCTGAAACTAGGACTATCTTTACTCGGTATTCAAGTGCTGGAAAGGATGTAGTTTAATAGACCTAGGTTACTTTGAGTTTCTTGAGGTCAACCAAGCCTACAAAATTACTCAGTATTCAAGTATTGGGAAGAATGTAGGTTTCTACAGAAACTTTCAAGTTTGCTGAACAATTTGGTGCTGATATTCCAGTTCGCTCATCATCTCCTTTGTACTCTCCACTCTATCCAAAAAAACAATCCCCTCAAGGTGGTCATATTCATGTTGAAATATCCTTGCCACAAAATCCGTTAATTCTTGCTTATGCAACTTACCATCCCTAGTGGTATATTCAACCTCAAGCGCTAGGTATCTGG
Organism: Potamolinea sp.; assembly: GCA_042408245.1. Taxonomy (GTDB): domain Bacteria; phylum Cyanobacteriota; class Cyanobacteriia; order Cyanobacteriales; family Coleofasciculaceae; genus Potamolinea. The sequence goes on along the minus strand of JAYFMV010000010.1, from coordinate 6,885 downwards.
CAACTAACCCCCGAATTCCAGGAATACTCAGACAACCTTCCCAACCTTTAACAATCTCAGCAGAGTGAGCAATGATTTTAGGATTAATCATCGCAGTTGGTTCCATTGTTGGTGCATTAGGATATCTCGGATTGGGACGAGACGCTATGATAAACAAACGACAAGATTGAGATACTTGAGGTGCAGCAATTCCGACACCGTTTGATGCCGCAGCAGTGGCAATGAGGTTGTCAATTAGCTCTTGTAAGCATTCTTCTTGAATGTTATCAATTAGCTGAGTTTGCTGCCGTAAGATGGGGTTACCTAACTGAGCAATTTGTAGTGATTCAGTCATGAGCGAATGAAATAAAGATCCCTAGAGTACAGAACATTAAAACAGCTTATCTTTTTCAGAAGAAGCTAAGAGACTCTGCACCTAAGCCTATATTAATCAAAAAAAAGCCTGTGGAAACTTCTTTAGAACAGCTATGGAGCCAGGTATTAGAACGTCTACAGTTACAACTTAGCCGACCTACTTTTGAAACCTGGATTCAGACTACCAGTGCTGAAAAACTGGAGAATAATTGTTTAGTAATTCGTACCCTTAATCCTTTTGCGAGAAATTGGCTACAGAAGTATTACATTAAAACAATTGCTGATGTTGTACATGATATTTTAGGTCAGCCAGTGGAAATTCATCTCATAGTTACTACAGGGGAGGATGATTCTCCTAGAACTGAGGGAGAGATTTCCTGGTCACTACCAGTACTTGCTAGCGCTTCAGGAACTACATCTAACCATCCTTTTAAACCCCCAGAATTAAATCATAAGTATATTTTTTCTCGCTTTGTTGTTGGGCCAAATAATCGCATGGCTCATGCTGCTGCTTTAGCAGTAGCGGAATTTCCGGGACGTGAGTTTAATCCTTTGTTTTTGTGTGGTGGAGTTGGCTTAGGTAAAACTCATTTGATGCAGGCGATTGGTCATTATCGTTTAGAAAATTCTCTGAATTGTAAGGTTTTTTATGTTTCTACTGAACAGTTTACTAATGACTTGATTTCAGCAATTCGTAAAGATAGTATGCAAAGTTTTCGGGAACATTATCGAGCTGCTGATGTACTTTTGGTCGATGATATCCAGTTTATTGAGGGCAAGGAATACACCCAGGAAGAGTTTTTCTACACTTTCAATACTTTACATGAAGCTGGTAAGCAAGTTGTCTTAGCTTCTGACCGTCCTCCTAATCAAATTCCTCGATTGCAAGAACGTCTTTGTTCTAGATTTTCTATGGGTTTGATTGCCGATATTCAGCCTCCAGATTTGGAAACAAGAATGGCAATTTTGCAGAAAAAAGCAGAGTATGAAAATATTCGTCTACACCGAGAAGTGGTTGAATATATTGCTACTAATTACACTTCTAATATTCGAGAATTAGAGGGAGCTTTAATTAGAGCTGTGGCTTATATCTCAATTTCTGGTTTGCCTATGACTGTGGAAAATATTGCACCAATTTTGAATCCACCATCACAAAAAGTACAGGTTTTTCCAGAGACAATTTTGATTACTGTGGCAGAGGCTTTTAATGTTTCTATTGAAGATTTGAAAAGTAACTCTCGAAAGCGCGAAATTAGTTGGTCTCGCCAAATCGCTATGTATTTAATGCGGCAGCATACTGATTTGAGTTTACCGAGAATTGGTGAGGAGTTTGGAGGGAAAGACCATACTACAGTGCTCTACAGTTGCGACAAGATTTCTCAGTTAAGGGAAAGTGATGACAATCTAGCTCAAACTCTGCGTCAGTTGAGCGATCGCATTAATCTCACTAGCAGAAGCCAAAATTAACATTGAAAGCTTCAAAAACTTGCACAAAACATCATAAAAGAGGTATTTGCACAAGACAAATTAATTTTTCTTTATAAGAACTTGTAGGTAATGATTCTCAGTAGAACCTACTTGGGAAAAACTGTGGAAAACTCACTTAGATCAGTTAAGATTTCCACTGAACAGAAAAAAATGGACTAAATTTTCCCTTGTCTCTGTAACTCTGGATTCCCTACTGTTCTAGGGATTTCAAATAAACGCCTTGAAAAATTCAATTGTATATCCTAGATAAACACTGGGTAGAAAACCGAGTTTTTTTTTCCACAGCTTTTCCACAAGCTATAAATTTTCAAACATTTAATATCAATCGAGTTTGCCAAATTTGTCCACAATTTCCACAAGCAACGAGAACTTGGTAACTTTTGTTACAAAATATCCAGTAGATCAGAAGTGGCTTAGGTCGGAAAATAGTAAGCACACATCACCATCAAGAGCATTAAGATATTCAAGCAGTAATTCCGCAAGTGTAGAAATTAACCCAGACATTGACCAGAAACCATCGCAGAACTATTCTAGGAAAGCTCTGGAGAATCAACCTAAGCGACAAAGTCTGCTTAGATTCCGCAAGTAGCCGTACAGTAACACTTAGATATTCAAATTTCTATGAAACTGGTTTGTACCCAAAGTGACCTAAATACCAATCTCTCACTGGTGAGTCGTGCGGTTCCCTCTCGTCCTACCCATCCTGTCTTAGGGAATGTCAGATTAGCTGCAGATATAGAAAATCAGCGGGTCAACTTAACTGGTTTTGACCTTAGTCTGGGGATTCAGACAAGCTTTCCTGCGACAGTAGAGATTGGTGGTGAAATCACTATCCCAGCTAAACTGTTAAACGATATCGTTTCCCGTCTATCAGAGGGAGAAATTATTCTGGAGGATAAACCCAGGGAAGACGCAGAGGGTGAGTCCTTGATTGTCACCTTGACGTCTAGTTCAGGACGTTACCAAATGCGAGGAATGGGTGCTGGAGAGTTTCCAGAATTACCACATATTGAGTCCCCTGTGGCTGTTCATTTATCAGTAGAAGCTTTAACAGAAGGTTTGCGGGGTTCTTTGTTTGCTACAAGTTCTGACGAAACTAAGCAAGTTTTGACAGGAGTTCACCTGACAATGCAACAAGATAGTCTAGAATTTGCGGCCTACAGATGGGCACAGATTAGCCGTTGTACAAACTACAAATGAAAATACAGAACAAGAGGAAAAGGAAGAAGATGCTCGTGGACTCGCTACCCCTTCGCTAACAGCTACTGATAATTCTCCTTTAGAGATTACTTTACCAGCAAGAGCTTTGCGAGAGCTGGAACGTATGATGGGAATGCGTCAAGCTACCGATAAAGTTGATCTAAATTTTGAGCAAGGTCAAATTGTTTTCCAAATAGGAGAACACCGTTTAACGAGTCGAACTCTGGAAGGACAGTACCCAGCTTATCGTCAGTTAATTCCGCGTCAGTTTGAGCGTGAAATAACAATTGATCGGCGTAAGTTACTAAGTGCTGTGGAAAGGATTGCTGTTTTAGCTGACCAAAAAAATAATGTTCTTAAGTTCAGTATTGACAGCATTAATCAGCAGCTTTCGCTATCAGTTGAAGCTCAAGATGTGGGTAGTGGACAGGAATCACTTTCCGCAGAAATTTCTGGTGAAAGCATGGATATTGCTTTTAACGTTAAGTATCTGATAGATGGATTAAAGGCAATTTCTACTTCTGATATTCAGATGCAGATGAATGCAATTAATAGCCCAGTAATTCTAACACCTGTAGGTGGATTGAAGATGATTTATTTGATTATGCCAGTGCAGCTTAGAAATTAGTTCCTCTAAGTTCATGTTCACAAACATCTCCAAAGTAAAAAAATCTTAGTTTGCATCTGCGTTTATCTGCGTGCAGACGCTCGTACAGCCCTTTGGGCATGAAAACCGCGTAGCGTGCCGCAGGCAAGACTCGCTAATGCTTCGCTATCTGCGGTTAAATTTTACGGGAATGATCTGTAGCGAACTTGATATAACAAGGAGAGGAAGAAGTAAGGGCGGGTTTTGATTTAAAGTTGTCGGTATTACCTAAATTTTTTTCCTAAACCCGCTCCTACAAAAATTTGAGATGACAGAAGCATTTAGTAACTTAAGCAAACCTAATTTTTAGATAATCTTCCTCCATTTTAGCTCCAGCAGGTTGTAGTGCAGCTAAGGCTTGTGGTAGTACCAAGTTTCGTCTATGATTGCCAATCCTAATATTCAGTTCATCGCCAGTTTTACTCAATTGAACTTTGTCTTTAGGAATTCCCGGTAGATACAATTCCAAGCTGTACTGATTTTCGATTTGTACAACTTTGAGAGTATTTTCTTTGTAGTAAACCTGAGTGGGATCTTCGCCACTATAAAGTGTTTCTTTCAGGCGTTCTAGGGCCGCTAAACCACAGAGTTCCTCTGAAAAAAGAGGTACTTCTTTAACAGGTAGAGGGTGGAAATTTTCCTGAATTTCCTGACGATATTGTTGCTGGTTTTCCTTCCAACGCTTAAAGAAAGGGTCAGTTACTTCTTCAGGAATAATCCGATTAGCAACCACCATATCGGTAGAGACGTTGTAGAGACTCAAGTAAGCATGAGCGCGTAACGACTCTTTAATTACCATTTTTTCAGGATTGGTAACTAAACGCACTGAAGTCTGAGTATTGTCAGTTAATACTTTTTCCAGAGCTTCAATCTGCTCATAAAACTCATAGGGAGCATCCATGACCTCTTTATCAGGTAAGGAAAAACCAGCAATGGGTTTGAATAAAGGTTCAACTAGCGGTCTGAGAGCAACTGAAATGTTTTGCAGTGGTTTGTAGAAGCGACGCATATACCAACCGCCTACTTCTGGTAAGCTTAAGAGTCTTAAAGCAGTACCAGTCGGCGCAGAATCAATAATTAAAACATCGTATTCAGCTTCATCGTAATGACGCTTCATGCGCACGAGTCCGAAAATTTCATCCATACCAGGAAGAATAGCTAATTCTTCGGCCTGAATCCCATCTAATCCCCTGGCTTGCAAAACTTGGGTAATGTAACGCTTCACAGCACCCCAGTTTCCTTCCAATTCCATGAGAGCATCTAGTTCTGCTCCCCACAAGTTAGGACGGACTAATTTGGGGTCGTGGCTGAGTTCAATGTCGAAACTATCTGCGAGGGAGTGAGCTGGATCTGTGCTGAGAACGAGGGTTTTGTAGCCTAGTTCCGCACAACGTAGGCCAGTAGCTGCAGCTACAGAGGTTTTTCCCACTCCCCCTTTGCCGGTCATCAAAATTACGCGCATCAATCGTCAAGCCTACCTGAGAAAAGTTAACATTTATTTACTCTAGCTAAATTCTGCCGAGAATACGTCATCCTTTGTTGAGAGCAAATAGGTGTTGTTTCAGGACATCAAGGCGTGAACAATCCCAATAATCGATGTGAGAAGTAATTAATCCCTCAGCATTCAGCTTTAATTCGCTCCAACCTGGAATCGCAATCCGAGGTTTCCAAGGTAGAGGAGTTGTCCAACTGAGTGTCCAACGGGTTTTAATCGTGTCACCAGATAGAGAAATATGGTGAAGCTCTAGTTTAGGCGAATCGAACCATTGGTTAATAAACCCAATCATTTTTTGGTAGCGCTCTATGCCATAAAACTCATTCATGGGGTCTTTAAAAAAGACATCTTTGGCATAGATGCTGTAAGTTTGGTCAGCGGGGAACCTTTGATAGTCTTGTTTGAGAATTTGGATAATATCCATCAGGTTTATTTGGGGTTTCTTTACCACTTATAGATTAGTGGTAATAATTGTAGAAACCTATGGTGTCTGATAGAACTTTTGAGTAGATGTTAATTGACTCTCAGAAGTGGTCGGAATTTGTACAAATAACTCTTGAGTAAGATCCTTCAAATCAACAGAACTCAATAGCTTTGTCCAAGCAGAAATTACCTCTGGATCTGTAGGATTCTCGCGCTTTAACTGAATTAGAGTAGTTAAAGCATCTTGCCAAATTCCCGCTTCCGCATAAAGCTCAACTTGCTTTTGTCGAGAAGCCTGTTTTAGCTGATTATTGAGCGTATCATTAAGTTCAACTCTTCTAACCACTCCTCCTACAGTAATATCCGTTGATCGGTCATTTACTGAACACCCAACTGAAAAAGTCCACTTGTAATCCTGACCGATTTCTAACGGTAGCAATCCCGCTTGAGTAGGTAAGGTAATAGCCACAATACCAGGCTTACCAATTGTCTGGAAACTGGTTTGATAAATATCAATATCGTTTTTATCCTTGAGGTGAAACTCGATTTGTAGCGGTGTTGCTTGAGGCGATCGCGCAGGAACATACACATAAAAAGTTGGTTGAGCAGATACTGTTACCCCTAAGCCATTTTCAGGTACTAAGGCTGTTAGAGGAGGTTGCTCAGTAAACTGACAGCTACTACCGCGTCTTGCTCCATTGCGGGGGGAGGTTTCTGTATTGCGCGTTCCTGCGCCTATAATCCGCCTAGGTTTGCCAATACCAGATTGTGGTTGGTATTCTGTTGCTTCCCAACGCTGTGGAATTCCTTCGGCGAGAATAACTTGAGGAACTTGGACAAAAGCAAATAAACCTGTAATCAAAGCTAGTTTTAGTGAGCGAGCCCAGGAAAACTGGGAACAACCAAGCTTGATCTGCCACATAACAGTTAATATTTATTAATTACTAATATTTTGAGTACCCTGAGATACAGGAGCAGCGGAAATTTTCGGCAGATCGATTACCCGGAGAAGTTTATTCCAAGCCTCTGCCAGAATTGGATCATTAGGGCGATCGCGTCTTAGAGCCACAAGTGTTCCTAACGTCTCATACCAAAGATTAGCTTGTGCATAGAGAGCAACACGTTCTTGAGGGTTTGCCTGCTGAAGGCGACTTTCCAGATTTGGAGGAGGTAGGACTCGCTTGAGCCTACCTTCTACATAAGTATCTTCTGACTGGTCTGAGGTCAGGTAATTACATCTCACCGCTAACTGCCAACGATATTCCTGACCAATCTTCAG